>JAJYVS010000004.1 GCA_021791895.1 Actinomycetes bacterium
GTGCGGGTTCTGCGCCATTCCGAGCTTCCGTGGGCGCCAACGGTCCCGCGCGTTGCGCGACCTGGTGGCCGAGGCGGAATCGCTGGTCGTGGGCGGGGTAAAGGAGGTGGTCATCGTCGCCCAGGACCTCGCCTCCTACGGGCGCGACCGTGCTCTTCGGCGAGCCAGGCGCGACGACCCCGAGTCGCCGTTCGGCCAGGGGATCGTGGAGCTTGTCCGGTCGGTCTCGGCGGTCGCCTCCCGGACCCGGTTGCTGTACCTCTATCCGTCCTCGCTCACCGAGCCCCTGATCGACGCCATCGTGGCCACGGGGGTGCCGTACTTCGACCTCTCCCTCCAGCACGTGTCGCGTTCGCTGCTCGCCAGGATGCGACGCTGGGGCGAGGGGGAGCGGTTCCTCACCCGCATCGAGCGGATCCGGGCGCTCGAGGAGCACGCCACGTTCCGTTCCTCGTTCATCCTCGGTTATCCGGGTGAGACCGAAGAGGACCACGATCGGCTGCTCGAGTTCCTCGAGGCTGCACAGCTCGACTGGGCCGGCTTCTTCCCCTTCTCGGCGGAGGAGGGGACCCTCGCCCTCGACCTCCCGGACCAGGTCCCTCCGGACCTGGCCCTCGAACGGCTGCGGGAGTGCACCGAGCTCCAGGACCGGATCACCGCCGCCAGGCGGGACCGGCTGGTGGGCCAGCTGCGATCGGTGCTGGTCGATGCCCCCGGGCTGGGGCGAACCGTGCACGAGGCTCCGGAGATTGACGGGGTGGTGCACGTCCCCGAAGCCCTGGCGCCCGGCTCGATCGTCGACCTCGTCATGTCCGAGTCCCTCGGCGTGGACCTGGTCGGGATCCCCGAGACGACGAGCTCGACGGTGCGCCCGCCGGCTCGGAGCGGTGCCCGGTGACCGACACCGCTCCCCACACGTTCGGGCCGTCCGCGCTTGCCACGCCGGCGAACGCACTGACCGTCGCCCGGTTGCTGGCGACACCGGCGTTCATCCTCGTCATCGCCCAGCACGGTGCTAGCTGGTGGACGGTCGCGGTGGGGGTGCTGGTGGCCGGCACCGACGGCGTGGACGGCTGGGTGGCGCGTCGCCAAGGCACCACCCGCTCCGGCGCCTTTCTCGACCCCCTGGCCGACAAGGCGGTCGTGCTCAGCGCGTTGGTCCTGCTCAGCTACGAAGGGATCCTGCCCTGGGTCCCGGTGATCCTCATCGGTGCGCGGGAGGTCGCGATGAGCGTCTACCGCTCCTGGATCGGTCGGCGCGGGATCTCAGTGCCGGCCCGGACCTCCGCCAAGGCCAAGACCCTCGTCCAGGATCTGGCGATCGCGACCTGCCTCGTGCCCCCGCTCGCGCACCAGCACGACCTGCAGCTGGCGGCGATCTGGGTCGCAGCAGCCTTCACGATCGGGAGCGGACTGCAGTACCTGCTCGACGCCCGTCGGGCAGCAGCACGGGGGGAGGCACGGTGAGGGTCGAGATCGTCGCGGTGGGTACCGAGCTACTGCTCGGCCAGATCGCCGACACCAATTCGGCCTGGCTGGGTGAGCAGCTGGCCCTCGGCGGGGTCGACTCGCACTTCCACCAGGCGGTCGGCGACAACCAGGCACGCATCGTGCTCGCCCTGCGCACCGCGCTGGCCAGAAGCGACGCCGTCATCACGTGCGGCGGCCTGGGTCCGACCCAGGACGACATCACCCGGGAGTCGATCGCGCAAGTGATGAACGTCGAGCTCGAGCGGGACGAGGCCCTCGTGGAGCGCATTCGGGCCATGTTCTCGTCGCGCCGTCGGGCCATGCCCGAGAACAACCTCCGTCAGGCGGACGTGCCGCGAGGTGCCACGATCATCGAGCAGACCCGGGGCACCGCGCCGGGTCTCGTGTGCCCGTTGGGAAACAAGGTCGTCTACGCCGTCCCCGGCGTTCCCCACGAGATGCAGGAGATGTTCGTCCGAGCGATCCTGCCTGACCTGCGCCGCCGCATGGCCGACGCCGGCGAAGAGGCGGTGATCAAGAGTCGGGTGATCCGCACCTGGGGTGCGAGCGAATCGGGCCTCGCCGAGGCACTCGCCGACCAGGTCGAAGAGCTCGACCACCGGGTGTTCGACGACCGTTCCACGCTCACCATGGCCTTCTTGGCCAGCGGGATCGAGGGGATCAAGGTTCGAATCACCGCTCGGGCCATGACCGAGGCCCTGGCCGACCGACTTCTCGCCGAGGAGGAGCAGCAGGTCCGAGAGGTCTTGGCCGAACGTCTCGGCGACGTCGTCTTCGGCGTCGACGATGAGGCGATGGAGCACGCGATCGCGGCGCGCCTGATCGATCGGAAGCTCACGCTCGGCCTGGCCGAGTCGCTCACCGGCGGGCTGATCGGGGCCCGGTTGGTCAACGTGCCGGGCTCGAGCCAGTGGTTCCGGGGGTGTGTCGTCGCCTACGACTCCGCCGTCAAGCATGCGATCCTCGGCGTCCCTCCGGGCCCGGTGGTCTCGTCGTCAGCGGCCGAGGCCATGGCGAGTGGGGCACGCAACGCGCTGGGGTCCGATGTCGGACTCGGGATCACCGGGGTGGCCGGTCCCGACGAGCAGGACGGGGAGCGACCCGGCACCGTTTTCGTTGCGATCGCGACACCCGACGGTCCGGTGCTCAACCGGCAGCTCTACCTGCCTGGCGATCGGGACCGAGTCCGGCAGTTCTCGGCGATCTCGGCGCTCGACCTGCTCCGCCGCACGCTGGACGGTGGCCCGCCCTCTTAGGAGCCCGCAAGCCCTCCTGAAGTCGGCCCCTCCGGACCGGTGGTGTCCTCGACAGGAGGCGAGCCCAAATCGGTCAACAACTCGATCGGATCGACCCCGAGGGAGGTTGCGACCCGCTCGACGCTCCGGAGCGTCAGGTTTCGCTCGCCCCGTTCGACTCCACCGATGTACGTCCGGTTGATGTGGAGGGAGTCGGCGAAGGCTTCCTGACTCATCCCCTTCGCCTTTCGCAGCTTGCGCAGGTTCTGCCCAACTCTGCGCTGCAGGTCGCCCTCCACCTGCTCACCTTCGGCGCCTGCTACTTCTCGGTCTACATACTGATAAGTAGCAATCGGGGCTTCAGGCGCCGCTCATGTGGAGGTGGGGACGCCATGTCCCGTCGGAACCGGGCCACGCATCGAGCTCGAAGACCGCCTGGCCCTGGGCCCGCAGCTGGAGCCCGATCGCCGGTCCCAGCTCGAGCGGGCCTGGACGGGCCGACGACACCGCGAAGAGCAGTAACTCGGCGCCCGGCTCGCCGGCGGCCGACGGCAGCTCCAAGCGGAGCTCGGCGACGTCCGCGAAGACCTCGCCGACGATCCTCGGGCGGTCGTCGTCGTCGACCACGACAAGCTGGCGCGTCCGGATCTCCTCGGCGAATCCCCGGATTGCCCGGCCCAGGGCGCTCACGGTCTCCTCGAGCATCTCCAAGCGGTTGGATCGCTCGAGTCCCGGTTCCGAATCGGTTGCCACCACGGTCCTCCTTCGCTGTCCTTTGGCTTCACGGCGCGGCAGGCCCGTTCGACAGGAACTGGCCGCTGCACGAGGCGTCCACCGTGATGGAGCAGATCGATTGGTAACGAGACCCTGTGACACCGACGACGGGTTGGCGGCAAGACTGGAACGGTGCGGCTCTTCGTCGCGGTGTGGCCGACCGATCCGGTTCGAACGCTCCTCCGCGGCGCCGGACTCCCCATGGGCCGGCAGGATCTGCGCTGGGTCGACCCCTGCGACTGGCACGTGACCCTTTCGTTCCTGGGCTCGGTGCCGGACGACGACGTCGATGGGGTGCTCGAGGCACTTCGAGGGGCCGCGGACTCGGCCGTGTCGACCACGGCGACGCTCGGTCCGAGCACGACGAGGCTGGGGCGGTCCGTCCTGTGCGTGCCGGTCGAAGGGCTCGGTCCTCTGGCGGACGCGATCCGTCTCGCCGTCACCCCCTTCGACCATTCGCCGGACCGGGACGCCCCCTACGTGGGTCACCTCACGCTGGCCCGAGCGAGGCGAGGAGGCTCGATCCCGGAGAAGCTCGTGGGCCGTCAGGTCGCGGGCGCCTGGTCGGTGAGCGAGTTCTGCCTCGTCGCCTCGACCACCGATCAGCAGGGCCCCCACTACAGCCCGTTGGCGCACCTCGGTCTCCGTCGGTAGGAAAGCCGGGGGGTCACGGTCGGGGGCCGCCATCCGCGACCGAACATGTGTTCGGGTATAGGGTTCGAGCACCGACCGGCTGTCACATCCCGTCCGTAGGGTCGTCCTCACTCGCGACGATCAGGTCAAAAAAGAGGGGAAGCGAAGACGATGACCGAGGAGAACGAGAAGGCCCTGAGCGTGGCGCTCAGCCAGATCGAGAAGCAGTTCGGCAAGGGCTCGATCATGCGGATGGGCGAGACCGTGCACATGGCGATCGAGGCCATCCCCACCGGCGCGTTGTCCCTCGACCTCGCGCTCGGCATCGGCGGACTGCCCCGTGGGCGGATCGTCGAGGTCTACGGGCCCGAGTCGTCGGGTAAGTCCACCCTGGCGATGCACGTCGTCGCCGAAGCGCAGCGCAACGGGGGGATCTGCGCCTACATCGACGCCGAGCACGCGATGGACCCGATCTACGCCAAGGCGATCGGCGTCAACGTCGACGACCTGCTGATCTCCCAGCCCGACACCGGGGAGCAGGCACTCGAGATCTCCGACATGCTGATCCGCTCGGGCGCGCTCGACGTGCTGGTCATCGACTCGGTGGCGGCACTCACCCCGCGGGCCGAGCTGGACGGTGAGATGGGCGACACCCATGTGGGGTTGCAGGCCCGGCTCATGTCACAGGCGCTGCGCAAGCTCACCGGCACGCTGTCGAAGTCCAGGACCATCGCGGTCTTCATCAACCAGCTGCGAGAGAAGGTCGGTGTGATCTACGGATCGCCGGAGGTGACGCCGGGAGGGCGTGCGCTCAAGTTCTACTCGTCCATCCGGATCGACATCCGGCGGATCGAACAGATCAAGGACGGCGCCGACATCATCGGTAACCGGACCCGGGCCAAAGTCGTGAAGAACAAGTGCGGAGCCCCCTTCAAGCAGGCCGAATTCGACATCATGTACGGCAAGGGCATCAGCCGGGAGGGGTCGTTGCTGGACGTCGCCGTCAACCTCGGGTTCGTGAAGAAGTCCGGAGCGTGGTTCACCTACGAGGGGGAGCAACTCGGCCAGGGCCGTGAGAACGTCAAGCAGTTCCTCTTGGAGAGCCCTCAGCTCATGGCGGAGATCGATCAACGGGTTCGTGAGCGACTCGCTCCGATGGTCTCCGACGAGGGGGTCGTCGAGGTCGATCCAGACGACCTGCCGATCACGCTCGACTGACCCTCTCTTCTGACCGGGCCGGCCCGCGGGAGCGCTACCCAGGCGGGACCGGTGCGGTGACCGCGACTGTGCTTGGCACCAGCTCGACCCACGTCCGGCCAGGTTGCATGGGGATCGGGGTCCCGGCCGAGGAGATGAACTCGGTCGGCTGACCGAGCGAGCTCCGGGACCAGGTCGCCGGGACCTCGACGCCGTTGCGGAAGATGGCTGCCGGACCACTGGCGTCCTGGTACAGGTTGGCCTGGACTTCCAACCCTCCGAGATCGTTCTCCAGCCACGGCCCGTAGGTGACCTGCACCACCTGGATGATGACGTTGGCGGCGGAGTTCTGCGTGCCGTCGGACAGGACGTCGGGTGTGGAACCGAAGAAGCGGAGGTACTGCTTGGTTGCCGCGTCGTAATTCCAGACGACGTTGCCTCCGGCATAGGCGATCGACACCGAGGTCGCGGGGACACCGCTCGGGATGAGGGTGGAGTACTGGAACACCGGAGTCGGTGGCGTGTGCTGGGTGGGTTGGAGCCCCCAGAGCGCCGAGGTGGAGGCATAGGTGTCATACGGGGCATAGCGCCCCGGAGGATGCTGGGTGACCGACCCGTCGACCCGGAGGTCGTTGTAGATGATCGGCGACGCCTCGATATTGCTGAGCACCGGGTTGATGCCCCCGACGCTGACCAGTAGGGGTCGACCGAACTCACCCAGGATGCCGATGTCGATGTTGCGGGCGGACCGGATCGGACCCACCATCACTGCGTCCTGGCACTGGAAGACGGCGACGTAGCGAGTGATGCCGCCTTCCACCGGCTCCTCGAAGACGATGTCGGCCGCGTCGAGACCGCTCTGGGGTCTGGCCGCCATGTAGTTGTCGACCTTGACTGCGAGCGCCGGACGCTGGGGCACGACGCCCAACGGTGCTGGCTCGTCGGTCAGCGGGCACAGGGCCCCGACCGGAAGGGTCGTCGTGGTGGTGGTCGTGGTGGTGGTCGGGGCGGCCAGCGGCTTGGGAGCGTCCGAGCACGAAGCCAACCCCAGGGCGAGCAGGGAGAACAGGGTCACCGCGACCACGGACCGTGTCGGGGGCCGCAGGGGGTTACTCCGGGTTCGGAGGGAGAACTCAGGCAGTGAAACGCTCCTGGCTCATCTTTGCCCGTCCCCCCGGCCTCGCCGGGCACCGGATGCCCCGCCCATCTCCGCGGCGGCCCGGTCCCCCGGCGCTGGGAGCGTTCCGGTGCTCGAGGGTGAGTGGCGGATCGAGACCAGTCCCGTCGACGGCGGGACCCTCGCGGCGACGGTCCCTTCACTCCGGGCCTTCGGCCGAACCTCGTTGGTCCGGCTAGAGGGCCGGTCGAGGAGGGCAGCGAGGTAGCGTCTGGCGGTGGCGTTGAGCTCGATCATTGGACCACTGCGGCGCCGCTTCGGGGCGCTGGTGCGCCGTTCGTCGCGCTGGGCGCGCCTCGCGGCGTCAATCGGGCCCGATGACCCCGAGGCACGACAGTTCGGCGCCTTCGGACGGGGCTCATGTCTGGTCTTTCCGCAGGGCACGATCCTGAATGCCGATCGTATCCAAATCGGGGAGGGCACTATCGTCGGCCCGTACGCGTCCCTGACCGCAGGGATGATCGAAGGCCAAGAGATCCTGAGTGATCCGGTCGTGAAGATCGGCGACCGCTGCCTCATCGGCCGTGGCAGCCATATCGTCGGCCATTGGAACATCGAGCTCGGCGACGACATCCAGACCGGGCCGTACGTCTACATCACCGATCAGAACCACTCCTACGTCGACCCCGACGAGCCGATCGGTTCCCAGATCCCCACCGAAGCGCCCGTCCACATCGGCTCGGGAAGTTGGCTCGGGGCCAATACCGTGATTCTCCCGGGGACCACTATTGGCGAGCACGTCGTCGTGGCGGCGGGGGCCGTGGTGCGGGGCGATGTCCCGGACCGCTGCGTCGTCGCCGGGGTGCCGGCCAAGATCGTCCGCCGGTTCGTCGTCGACCGCGGGTGGGCGCCCGTCGTCGACGGGGTCCAGGCCTGAGCCATCCGGTCGTGGTCGTCCACGTCGGTGTCGTCGGGTCGGCCGTCGCGGCTCCGGAGCTCGAGGCGATCGCGGAGCGCGTGGGTCGTGAGCTGGCTCTGGCCGGTGCCGTCGTCGTGAGCGGCGGTCTTGGCGGGGTGATGGCCGCCGCGTCGCGGGGAGCCGTTCGGGCCGGGGGGATGACCATCGGCATCCTGCCTGGCTCCGCCCGGGACCAGGCGAACGAATGGGTCCGAGTGGCCGTGCCGACCGGGTTCGGAGAGCTGCGCAACGGACTGGTTGTGCGTGCGAGCCACGTGGTCATCGCAATCGGCGGCGAGTACGGGACGCTCTCGGAGGTGGCCCTCGCGCTCAAGACCGGTGTCCCGGTTGTCGGGGTCGGGACCTGGTCGTTGATCCGTCCCGACGGTGGGACCGACCGGGGGATCATCCCGGTCGAGGTTGACGACGCAGTACCGACGGCGCTCGCCCTGGTCGCCTCGGCCTGACGGTGCGGCATCCCGACGGCGCCCTTCGGCGAGCCCGGGACCTCCAAGGCTCGAGGGGCACGCGATGGAGCTCGTGTTCTCGGTCATCGACTTGCCGTTCCCCGACGACGTGGCGGAACTGACCCGCAGGCACCTGCAGTTCTGTAGAGATCTGTCACCCGAAGAGCACGTCCACGCCCTCGACGACGGGTTCACCGACCCTGCCGTGACCGTGTTCGCCGCCAGGCAAGCGGGCCAACTGGTGGGCATTGGGGCGCTCAAACACCTGGATGACGACCACGCCGAGATCAAGTCGATGCACGCCGCTGCGGTCCGGCGAGGGCAAGGGGTGGGAATGGCCATGGTCGTGCACCTGATGGCTTTCGCTCGGGATCGCCGTTACGGTCGGGTGTGCCTCGAGACCGGGACCATGGAGGGATTTGCCCCGGCGCGAGAGCTCGACCGGAACGTCGGGTTCCGGCCCTGCCCGCCGTTCGCGGGCTACACGGCCAATCCGGACAGCACCTGCATGACCGTCAAATTGCCGGTCTTGGCCGGTGGCCGGGGTGCCGTGCGCCGCCGAACCCGACCGGCAGTAGCGTGGCCGATGGTGAGCAGCGACCGAGCGGCGCACTGGGATGCTGCTTACCGGGATCGGCGCTCTGACGGGGTGAGTTGGTACCAACCGTCACCTGCCACCTCGATCGAGCTCATCCATGCTCTGGGCTTGTCCCGAGAGACCGCGATCGTCGACGTCGGGGGTGGGGCCTCCAGGTTGGTCGACGTTCTGCTCGACGAGGGATTCTCCGACGTCTCGGTCCTCGACGTCTCGGGCGTCGCCATGGCCGAGGTGAGGCGACGTGTGGGTCCGACAGCGGCAACCTTGATTCGCGCCGACCTTTTGGCATGGACGCCGCCGAGGCGCTACGGGCTGTGGCATGACCGTGCCGTGCTTCACTTCCTGGTTGATCCCGCGGCGCGGAACCGCTATGTCGAAGTTGTGCACCTCGCCCTGAAACCCGGGGGGTACGTCGTGATCGGGGTGTTCGCTCCGGATGGTCCGGAGCGGTGCTCGGGGCTGCCTGTCGTCAGATACTCGGCCGACTCGCTGTCCGAGTTGTTGGGCCCCGACTTCGAGGTCGTCGCGCACCGGCGGGACGAGCACGTCACCCCGGCAGGAGTCATCCAGCCGTTCACCTGGCTGACCGCCAGGCTCGGCATGCCGCCCTGAACTACCACGACGAGAGGCGCAGGCACGCACCGCGCCGTGGAGGGGCATCGATCGAAACGGTCCTACCCTCAGTCCCGACCCACCAGCCGGCTGATTGAAAGAAAAGAGAGGTGCCGAATGGAGATGCGATCCAAGAGCCCCACGACCATGGGGCCGTCCGAATGGTTCACGGGCGACGTGTTCGTGGACCCCGTCGCCCGGGGGCACGGCATCACCCCCACCAACATCGCGTTCGTCCATTTCAGTCCCGGCGCGCGCACCGCCTGGCACAGCCACTCGGTCGCTCAGACGCTGTTCGTCACCGAAGGCGAAGGGCGCGTCCAGTCCAGGGGCGAACCGCTCCTAGCGATTCGGGCAGGCGATGTTGTCGTCACCCCAGGGAACGAATGGCACTGGCACGGGGCGGCCCCCGACCACTTCATGACCCACCTGGCAATTTCCGGGACTCCTCGGGTTTGTATGGGTGCGTGAGCGTGGAAGGCGGGGGTCACGGGCGGCCGCAGGCCGACGCAGTGGACCCTTGACGCCCGCCGCCAGAAGTGGTGCGCCAGCCACCATGAAGTGAGCCCCGGCTTTGCCGGGGCCTGATCGAAGAGCGACGCGCACGCGTCGCCCTCGTACGTTTGGTGTCGACCAAAACCCCAGCGTGCGAGGAGGATCACGTGCGCGTCACCACTGCATTCAACAAGATGCTGGCCGTCGTCGGCGCCTCTGTGGCCGGCGTGGTGTTCACCGACCAGGGCGTGGTCGTCACCCTTCGTCGTCGGCGCCAGAAGCGCCGGTGCCCGTGCGGATGGCAGACCTGGGCCGTCTACGACCGTTCCGTGCGCCGCTGGCGGCACTTGGACCTTGGGTCCACCCGGTGCTTCGTGGAGGCCGAGATCTGCCGGATCGACTGCCGGCGCTGCGGACGGGTGCGCACCGAGGAGGTGCCCTGGGCTCGTCCGAGAGCGCGCCACACGAGGGACTTCCAAGACGTGGTGACCTGGCTGGCCCAGCACACCGACAAGACGACGATCACCACGCTGCTGCGGGTCTGCTGGGAGGCCGTGGCCAAGATCGTGATCGACGTTGTGGCTGAGGCGATCGACGGCACCCGGCTCGACGAGCTCTACCGCATCGGCGTCGACGAGGTCTCCGATCGCAAGGGCCACCGGTTCTTGACCGTTGTCGCCGACCACGACCGCAACGGGGCGGTCGTCTGGGCCGACGAGGGCAGAGACGCCGCCACGCTCGAGCGCTTCTACGACGCACTGGGCGACCAGCGGTTGGCCAACCTCGAGGTCGTGACCCTCGACATGGATGGCGCGTACAAGGCGGCGACGGACAACAGGGCCGCCCACGTCACCCAGGCAGTGGACCCTTTCCACTTGGCGAAGCTGGCCAACGAAGCAGTCGACAAGGTGCGGCGCGGCGCGTGGAACACCGAGCGGCGAACCACTCCTGCGCCGAAGCGCCCGCGCGGGCGGCCCCGCAAGAACGCGCCGGCGCTGCCGCGTGACTCGACGCGCTGGATCAAGCACACCCGCTGGGCGTTGCTTCAGGACCCCGACGCACTCAAGCCCTCCCAGCTCGAAGTCCTCGACGAGTTGCGGCGCCGACGGTCGGTGCTCTACCGCTCTTGGCAGCTCAAAGAGGGCATCCGCGACCTCTATCGTTTGCGCAAGCCTTCCGACGCCGAGTGCCACCTCGACTGGTGGCTGGCATGGGCGTGTCGGTGCCGGATCCCGGCCTTCGTCACCTTGTCGAAGACGGTGCGGGCCAACCGGGACAGGATCCTCGCCGCGGTCGAGCTCGGGCTCTCGAACTCGAGGCTTGAGGGCCTCAACTCGAAGATCCGCCTGATCAACCACCGCGGCTACGGGCACCACAGCGCGGCCGCCCTCATCGCCATGATCTACCTCTGCTGCGGCGGGGTCACCATCGAGCTGCCGACCGGGCGGACCTGAATATCGCCAAGTTCACCCATACAAACCCGAGGAGAACCGCATTTTTCGGCTCAATTTGAACCCTGTGGTCACGCGATCGACCGGAGATGATCCGAGGCGGGACGGTTCGGGACTCAATAGTTGGGTTGATTGTTGGGTAAGGGCTCGCGCGATAACTACGCGGGCACTACATCTTGTGGCCTACCGTTGTGGGCGTACGACGCTGGGAGATCACCGGAGAACCGCCTCGTGCGGGCGGCCACTACCCGAAGGACGCTTCCCAGCTCCACGAGTGGTGTTCGTCGGAGCGCCGGGCACGCGAGTACCTGACGGCCGTTCGCTTTCGTGACGGCGTGGTCTGTCCGCGCTACCAGGGACAGGTCGGTGGTCCGAGAGGAGGGCGGCGGTGGTGCTCGAAGTGCCGCCGGTGGTTCACCGTGACCACCGGGACGCTGCTCGAGCGCACGAAGGTCCCGCTGCGGACGCGGCTGTACCTCGACGCCTATCTCGACGAGTTCGTCTTCCGGTTCAACCGTCGACACTCGAAGAACCGCGGGCTCGTCTACTGGCGCCTCGTGTGCGCGCTCGTCGGAGCGGATCCCTTCCCTCGCGCCGAGCTCGCTCGCCGCCCGGCCGAGCAGGCCGAAGCTGACCGCCAGCACGAAGAGCAGGTAGAGGCTGGGAGGCGGACTCAGCGAGTTGCCCTCCAGCGCGAACGCCGACGCCAGGCCGCCGAGGCCGAGGGACGTACCGTCCGCCCCTACCAGCGGCGGATCTCCGACGGGGCCGCCGACGCGGAGTAGACCCAAACCGCGCCCGAAATATGGTGAGGTGGTATCATGACACCATGGCTAAGAACTTCACCGTCCGTCTCCCCGACGAAGAGGCTGCCGACGTGGAAGCCCTGGCACGAGCTGAAGGATTGAGTCTCAATGAGACCGTTCGGAAGGCACTGGTTGAGGCGGTCCAAAAGCGGCGTGCCGACCCGGAGTTCAAGGCCCGTGTTCGGCGAATCATCAAGGAGGACCGGGAGCTCCTCGAGCGTCTCGCTCGGTGAACGTCCACTATCTCGATCTTGTTGAGTATCTGGCTATCGCCGCTGAAGTCACCGGACTCGATGAGGATGGCGTCAGCCGGATAGCGAGCCTTCACTTGGCCGACTCGGCTTTGCATGCGCCGGCAGCTGGTTGGGGCGAAGACGACCTGTATCCAGAGTTCGTCGACAAGGCGGCCGTCTTGGTTGTCCGTCTCACAAACAACCACGCACTGCCCGACGGAAACAAGAGAGTCGCGTGGATTGCCCTCAGAACTTTCGTCGAGCTCAACAGATGGTGCTGGGTGGAGTACCCGTCTGTGGACGACGCGGAACGAGCCATGGTCTCAGTCGCGTCTGGTCAGTGGGATGAAAGTCGAATGGCCACATGGCTTCGTCAGCATCTCGGGAAGGCGGATCCCGAGAGCCCAACTCCATTCCCGAGCGGCGACCTCCAGTTCTGAGGATGGACCTGTAGGGCCCGTGGGTGGGCCGCCCGGGGCTCGAACCCGGCACCTTGGGATTAAAAGTCCTGGTGAGCATTGGCCGCTGCATCTCAGTTGGCCTCGATGCATGCCAAGTTCCAGGTCAATTCGGCCGAACAGGGTCGCCATGGCGGCCAAGATGGATCGGGTTGGGATGCTTTGGGACGAGAGTGTTGGGTCGGTTGTTGGGTCTTCCTAGTTGGACGTCCAAGCTCAGGGGACGCAATAGAGGTGCGGGCTCGAGCGGTTGTGAGCCCGGCCCCCTTACGGCGGTTACAGGGGATGACTGAGCTTCCCCCGGTCTGGCGGACACCGATCCTGAGGCGGCAAGAGCCGTCCCTTGGAAGGATGTCCACATGCCGATCGCATATCCGCAGGAGTTCCGTGACCGGGCTGTCGAACTGGCCCGCTCGGGCGACAAACCGATCTCCCGGCTGGCCGCAGACCTCGGGATCGCTCCGTCGTGTCTTCGGCGCTGGATGAAGCAAGCCGACATCGACCGCGGCAAGCGAGGTGGGCTCACCACCGACGAGCGTGCCGAGCTGGTGGCGCTGCGTCGCAGGGTGCGCACGGCCGAGATGGAAGTCGAGATCCTCAAGCGAGCGGCGGCGTGGTTCGCCAAGGAGAGCCTGCCGAACCCAAAATGACCTACATCTTCATCGCCCGGGTCTGCACGGACCTGCCCGTGTCGGCCTGCTGTTCGGTCATGGAGGTGTCGACCTCGGGTTTCTATGCCTGGCAGGCCCACCCGCTCACCGACAAGGACCTCGACGACGCGTACTTGACCAACACGATCGTCGACATCCACACGATGTCACGGGGCTCCTATGGATCCCCCCGGGTCCACGCCGAGCTTCGCCTGGGCGAAGGGATCCGGTGCTCCAAAAAGCGCGTGGAGCGGCTCATGCGCGAGGCCGGCGTGAGCGGCATCCATCGGCGCCGAAGGAGGGGCTGCACCCGGCGGGACCCGGGTGCCCAAGCCTCAGACGACCTGGTGAAACGATCCTTCGACCCCGCTGAGCCCGATCGCCTCTGGGTGATGGACGTGACTGAGCACCCGACCGAGGAGGGCAAGGTCTACCTGGCCGTCGTCCTCGACGCCTTCAGCCGCCGGGTAGTGGGTTGGTCGATCGCCGACCACATCCGCTCCGAGCTCGTCGTCGACGCCCTTCAGATGGCCATCTGGCGCCGGCACCCGCCGAGCGGGCAAACGATCGCGCACAGCGATCACGGCTCGACCTACACGTCGTGGGCGTTCGGACGGCGCCTCCGTGGTGCCGGACTGCTCGGCTCCATGGGAACCGTCGGTGATTGTTTCGATAACTCCGTCGCCGAGAGCTTCTTCGGCACCCTCCAGCTCGAGCTGCTCGACGAGCACCGATGGCAGACCCGCCGCAAGCTCGCCAGCGCGCTCTTCGAGTGGATCGAGGCTTGGTACAACCCGCGCCGACGTCACAGCTACTGCCAGATGCTCAGTCCCGTGGACTACGAGACCGTCCACCGCGCCCGGATCGTCGAATCTGCCGCGTGATCCGTCCGCCACATGAAAACCGGAGCCCTCGAGGCCGCAGGAGCCCCCCAACGCAAGGAGGTGGCACCACACACCGGGCGATTCGAGATCTCACGACCTATTGTCAACCGCACAAGCAACCTGTCCGTCCAGGCGGGGGAAGCTCATGACGATCTCGGCTGGTCAAGGCGGTGGTCTCCTTGGTCTCTCGTGCAAAAACCACAGGGTCCGTCGCGCGTGCCCCGTCTGGGGGATGTGCAAACTCAACCTTCGGACTGCAAGAGCTAGCCCCTAGTCGTCGCTGGAGCGGAGGCGCCTCGCCCACGAAGCATCTGCAGACTGAGGATCAGGGCCACTACCGCGAGGCCGATCAGCCCAATATAGAAAAAGATCTTCCAGGCGCTCCCACTTCCTATCGCGAGATCGACAGCTCCGGCTACCGCCGCGACCCCACCGACAGCGACCGCGAGCCACCCGAGCCAGGGACCGACCATTCCGTGACGGACAGCCGCGAACCCTACGGTCGGAACGAAGACCGCAAAGAGAACAAGCGTTGGGCTCACGTAGGTCATGTCGTACAGTGCCCGAACGACCGACGGATCGGACAGCCCTTGAGGCTGGCCGGCCACTTGCCCGCCACGCTTGCGACCACGTAGACGATCCCGGCCACCCCTCCAAGACGCAGCCACAGCTTGTCACCCATGCATTTTTCCTTGACAGCAGTGTGAGATCGAGGAAGCCGCTCTGGAACCTCGGCGGGTCTAGCTGGCGGCGCGAGCCGTCGATACCAGGCCCACGGAGCCGTCAACGGTCACCTGGTCACCGTCAGATAGACGGCGGGTGGCCTCACCGGTGGCGAGCACCGCGGGAATGCCGTACTCGCGGGCAATGACCGCAGTGTGCGAGAGCACACCGCCCCCGTCGGTCACCACCGCGCCGGCCTGGAGGAACAGCACGGACCAAGGCGGCGAAGTCGTCGGGGCCACCAGGACCTCGCCAGGCAGGAGCCTGACGAATTCGGTCTCATCGTGAACGACGCGAACGGTGCCCGAGTAGCGCCCCGGCGAGGCGGGAAGGCCACGCAGCTCGTCTCTGGCATCCTGCGGCGTGCTGGGCGCCATCATCAGCTCCATGAAGTGGACGAAGGCGGCGTTGACCAGACGAAGGTCCGGCGGCAGCGGTGAGAGGTCAGGGGGTGGCCCGGGGTCTCTGCCGTGGGAGGCCGGCCCGGGATGGGCAATCATCCATGCCCTCTCCGCCTTCCGGCGGGCCACCAGGTGGCGAAGGTCTGTGGCGTCATTGTTGGCCAACGCCTCGACAAGCTCCAGATCTTGCAGGTATACGGCGTCAGCGGCATGGGTCAGGACACCTCGTTCCACCAGGCGGCGACCGAACTCCAGGGCGCAGTATCGCAACAGGGCGCAGGGCTGGTTGTCGAGCCAAGAGATGTTGTCCTCGCGCTGACCATAGGCCCGCTGGGCAAATGCCACCACCTGTTCGAAGCGAGCTCGATCCTCCTGACTCCGCCCGGCCAGCTCGGCCCGGGCCTGTGCCAGTACGTCCGGCGCCGGGGGAGGCTGACCCGAGGCGGATGCGGCGTCCCGGACCTGCTCGGCCAGCAGACCAACTACAACTTCGGGCCGCTCGAAGAGGGTAGGGTCGCCGGGGTCGTAGCCGACTGTTCGATGGCCATAGCGCTCGAGGTAGCCCTCGAACGCCTCCGCAGCCCACGGGGCTGATTGGCGCAGACCTCCAAGGCGGTCCCCCTCCGAGCCGGTGATGGCATGGAGGGCCCTCGGATCAGTGGCGATGCGTCCTGCCAGGGAGGCCAGCTCCAGGCCGGGCTCGGAGGAGGCCACCGACGAACCGGTCAGCAGGCACAGGGTTCGGGATGGGTCCCAGCCGAGGAGTTCCTTGGTGAGCTCATCCAGCTCCCAGACGCCCAGCGCGTTGGGTGCGTGAAGCCGGAAGTGCAGGGCCTCACCCCGACGGAGCAGCTCCTTCAGGCGCTCGAGGTGGGCCGCGAGAGCGGCGTCACCGAGGAGGGCAAGGTCGACTCCCCTCAGCTCGGCGATCTCCCTCGCGAACCGCGGGCGCCATTCGGCCTCCCAGCGATCGAGGATCCGCTCCGGCAGTCCCGAGGCGATCGCCGTCCTCGCGGCGCGGGCACGGCGGCGCAGGGAGGGCGCCACTCGAGCCGCCAGCCACATGGCCCACCTCGGTGGGGCGGGACGGTCCTTGCCTCCCAGGGGCACCATCCGCAGGTACACCTCGCCGCCCAGGCAGCGCTGCTCTACGCCGTCGAGCAGCAAACCGAACTCCGTGGCCAGAGGGCCCATGGCCTCCGAGATCGGCGGCAGGTACACCGAGGCGCCGAAGGGTGTGAAGGGTGTGGGGAAATGGGAGGTGTCCTTGACCCAGAACCCCTCCGAGGGCAGCTCGAGATCGGGAGGGACGGGAAGGGCGGTGATCGGACGGGCCTGAAGGACGACAGCTTGGCCGTCGGCGATGGCCCATTCGACGTCCTGGGGGGGACCGAGGAGCTCCTCGACCGCCTTGGCCAGCTTTGCGATCTCGATCGCCCGGGTTTCGTCCAGAACCCCTTCCGGAGTACGCAGGCATTTCGCTTCGGCGTCCCGAACGACCCACTCGTCGGGTGCGGCTTGGCCCGAGACGAGCCGCTCACCGAGTCCCTTGACCGCACTCACGAGGACCTCCGGGTCCCCCGTGACCGGATTGGCGGTGAAGGCAACCCCGGCCAACTCTGCTGGGACCATCAGCTGCACGAGTAGAGCCATCGGCGCCGGAAGCGCAGATCCGGTGTAGGCCGATACGCGGTCCGAGGCAGCGGAGGCCAGGCAGGTTCCGATGGCCTCGGCCAAGGCGTTGGCTCCCTCGACCCCCAAGACCGTCTCGTACTGCCCGGCGTAGGAGGCATCCGCCAGGTCCTCGGCC
Organism: Actinomycetes bacterium; assembly: GCA_021791895.1. Taxonomy (GTDB): domain Bacteria; phylum Actinomycetota; class Acidimicrobiia; order Acidimicrobiales; family RAAP-2; genus Palsa-461. The sequence goes on from JAJYVS010000004.1 coordinate 16,994, forward strand.
AACCCTGACGATCTGACGGCGAGCCGGACCTTCCCGAATGTCTCCAGCCGGGTCAGGATCTGCCCCCAGAGCTCCGGTGGGATGTCGGCCCCGGTCATGCCCGGCCCGAGATCGGCGCTGGCCGCCCGGATGCGGTCACAGGCTGCCCGGGTGATGACGAATCCCTTCGGCACCCTGAACCCGGATGCTGCTAGGCGGGCCAGAGTGCAGGCCTTGGTGCCGATGACCTCTACTCCGTGGTCCTCCCCGTCGAACAGGTCGACGACGACGCTGTCTGCCCTTATGGCCATCGCTGCTCCTCCTCGGTCACTGCTCTTCAGCCTCGTTGAGATCTGGGCCGCGTCCCTGGCGCAGCGCCTCGACGATCAGGTCGATCGCCCAGGCTGCGGTGGCGCCGGCGTGGAGCGAGTCCAGTCCAGCCTCCTCGTGAAACACGACCCAGGTCTTGTGGCTCCAGAGGGTCCGGATGATCCAGACCACGGCTTCAGCCAACTTCGGGTCCAGGTCGGCCGTCACATCCGCGAGCGCCGACCGAATCGTCCGGACGCTCTTGGCGGCAAGCGGGGTCCCGATGCCGGTGGCCGAGTCGAGCCTCGTCATGGCGACGAATAGCGGTGCCAGTCGCTCCAGGGCCGCGAACTTCCGGCGCAAGAGAGGGGCGATGTCGTCGACCCGTTTCGGGAACTCCGCCCCGCCAACAGCCTGAAAGCGTTTTCCGGCCCACAGGGCGAAGCCGTCAAGCAGGGCCTCCCGATAGGCGAAGTGCCGGTAGACGGTCCGCAGTGACACCCCGGCGCGGTCAGCCACGTCCTGCATCGAGAACTCCGCCAGGCGTCCTTCCCCGATCAGATCGGCCAACGCCTCCAGGATGAGATCCCGGGTGAGCTCCGTCTGTCGTTCACGAAGGGCGACTTTGGGCACTCTGTCTGCCTCCACAGCATGATTCATGCCTCAGAGTCACAATACATGAAGACCGTCTTCTCGACAAGAGGCTCCCGCCGAGAAACGGCGCTGTTCTGCAGCCCTCCTGCCACAGTGTTGAGCTCGGGATCGAGGCTCGGGGTATCCAACGAGCCGGACGCTTGCAGCTCGGTGACATAGCCGGCAATAACACCTAACGGCCCCGGAAGTATCGTGGGGGAGTGGCCGGGCTGACGGTTAAGGACATCCGAACCCGAGAGACGAGATCCTTGCCAGAGCGAAAGGGCACAAAGTCACGCGCGTTCGCGTTCTCGGTTCGGTCGTTCGCTGCGATTCTGCTTTGTTGGGTCACACCTCAAGCGTGAAGCACCTTCGTCACGTTCGGGGTGACCCTCGGAGGGGCGAACTCCCCACCAGAATCCGAAGAGCCGGATATGTAGTGGGCCGCCCGGGGCTCGAACCCGGCACCTTGGGATTAAAAGTCCCCTGCTCTACCCGATGAGCTAGCGGCCCAAAGAGAGGTTAGGGCAGGTCAAGCGGACCGTCGTTCGCATTGGCAGTGGCCGCAGTTGTCGTGAGTCTGCCCGTGGCCAAACTTGGTCGTCGGAACCAACCGGGCTCAGGTGCTGGTGCCGTTCTGGAAGTCGTGTGTGTCCCTGATGAGGCAGATCCTCCGGACCGAGCCGCGCCGGTGCCAATTGAAGTCACAGTTGCGGTGAGGACTGGCTGCACTCGATCGCCGATTCGGACGTGGGCCTCGTCAGCGCTGCATGAACTTGGCATGTCGACTGACGAAGCACAGTCTGATCTGGCCTGCCCGGACCTGGTGCGAGAATTTGGCCATGCCGACGCGAGGCCCGATCCTGAGCTGGGCGATGCTGCCCCTACGGTCCTGTATCGGTGGCGGTGGCTCGGGCGGAGATTCCTACTGTTGGAGCACGTCGGGCGCACTACCGGCAGCCGACACCAGACAGTTCTGGAGGTGATCAACTACGACCCGTCAAGCCGTCGGACGGCCGTCATGTCAGGGTGGGGCAGAACGAGCGACTGGTACCGGAAGTTCAAATCGCCGGTCACGCCAAGATCACGATGCGCCGCGAGACCATGGACGTGGAGGCCCTGGTCCTCGACGACGAAGACGCTGCGAGAATGGTCGCCGACCACGAGAGGCGTAACCGCTTCATGGGGCCGATCGTCCGACGCGTGCTGAGCCAACTGGCCGGGTTCACATACGACGGGACCAACGAGGGCCACCTTGCACTCGTACGCCAACTTCCTGTCGTCGGGTTCTCGCCATCGACAGCGGCGAGCGATCGGTAACCAGGCGTCAAAGATCCGCCGGGAGAGGTCGCCGATGCGCGATCCGGCGCAGCGAACGACAGGACCAGACAAGAATCTGGTGTGATGCTTCGTCCATGCGAGGACCAACCTCATTACGGGGACCATCGCGGTGATCCGGACTCCTGGGGCCCGTACGTTGTCACTGCACTGGGGCGGGAAGGCCTCGCACGCGGGCACGTCGAGGTCCCGTTCGTCGGCATTTTCCCCACCTTTCTCGTGGGGGAGGTGGCGGTGAAGGTCTTCGGGGACTCGTTCGACGGGGGACGGACAGTGCTGGTCGAGGAGGCGATGCATCGGCTCCTTGCCGACCACCCGGAGATCCCGGTCCCCGAACTGATAGCCAGCGGCCAGCTTTGGGAGGACGAACCGACGTGGCGGTACCTGATCACCCGTCGGCTGGCCGGTCGGGCGACGCGGACGCACCGAGCACCCGAGCGAGCGAGTGGTCCTCGAACTGGGGGAGGCGGTGGCTCGGCTTCACCGCTTAGAGGCGCCGGCGGTCGTCGCGAGCCAAGAGGCGCTCGGTCGACTCCGCGGCGAGGCGCCGGAACGACTCCGACGCTTCGGCTTCCCGTCGGTGCTCGCCGACCAGGTAGCCGACTATCTCGAGGAGGCGCTCCCCGCCGACACGCTGGTGCATGGTGACCTCACCGGTGATCACGTGTTCGTCCGGGACTCGGCAATCGAGGGGATCATCGACTGGGGTGACGCGATGGTCGCCGACCCCTACTACGAGCTGGTCCCGCTCTTCTTCGACGCCTTCGGGGCCAGGAGGGACCGTCTCCGGAGCTTTCTTGACGCTTACGGCTGGCGTGCCTCGGGTGCCGAGTTCGCCCGACGGGCCCTGCGGGCCATCCTCAGTTTCCAGTTCGACACGGTGGCGGTTATGCAGACGGTCGTCGGGCTGGACCGGGTCAGGGATCTCGGGGAGCTCGCAGAGCGGCTGTTCGCCAGGGTCGGCTGAAGCCCGTAGCCCGGACGGCCTATGCCGATCGACCCGGAACCCGGTCGTCCGGGTCTACGAGGGCGTCCGCTTCTCCGGGGCACCAGCCGGCGGGGTGGGCGCGTCGTCCCCCAGGATCGCCGCTGCCGCGCGCAGCCCCGAGCGGATGGCACCGTCGATGGCACCATGGGAGGTCGTCGCGGTCTCGGTTCCGGCCCAGTGGACACGACCGAAGGGTTCTCGGAGGAGTGGGCCGGATCGCGTCAGGACCCCCGGAGGGAAGTGGGCCATCGAGCAGCCCAACGTCCAGGGCTCGTTCCACCACGCCGTCTCGACGAGCTCCAGCGGGCTCTTGGCCTTCGGGCCGAACCGCCCGACCAGCTCGCGCAGGAGAGCGCTTCGACGCTCGTCGGGGTCGAGAGCTTCGAGACGCTGCGCCACGGGGCCGAAGGTGAACGAGGCCAGCGCGCCGTGGCCGCCATGGGACGGTGAGGCGTCGATCGTCACCTCGGCCGGCGAGCCGGGTCCCGCGCTCTGCCCGCTCAACCCCTCGGCCCGCCAGAAGGGCTCGTCGTAGATGACGACGGTCTTAGTCTCCTTCCCGGCGACCGCCTGTTCATAGAGGCGTCGCCGTTCCGGCGACAGGTCGGGCTCGAAGAAGATCTTGAGCGCCAACGCCGGCGGAACGGCGACCACGACGTCGGCTGCCTGGACCGCCACACCGTCGGAACGGACCACGATGCCGCCTGCCTGTTCGGTGATCGAGCGCACCGGAGCATCGAGGACCAACCCGTCGCCGAGGTCGTCGGCCATCCGGCGGGCGATCGTCCCGGCGCCGCCCTCGATCAGATTCTCCTGGGACCCACCCTCGACCGAGAACAGGGTGGTCGTGCTCCCGTGGGCACGGACCAAGAACAGTAGGTCGAGCAGAGAGACCTCGGCCAGATCGGTGGCGAACAGACCCTGCAGGGCCATCTCGAACAGGTTCTGTCCGATGGTGGTTCGGATGCCGGACCGCTCGAGCCACGACGCGACGGTCTGGGCGTCCCATGCCCCGGCCCGCCGTGCGGACCAGGGCGCCTCGAGGGGGACCCGCTTGGCCGTCAGGTCGATCCTGAGCTGGGCCAGGGCGATCGAGATGACGGTGGGCGGGCTGATCTTGGGAATGAGCCCCCGGTAGCGGTGGATCCGTTCCTCCTCGATCAGCAGGTGGAAGCCCTCAGACCAGGTCCGGTAGGTGGAGACCCCGAGTTCGCCGGCGAGGGTGAAGGCTTCGTCGCGTCCGGGGGCCAGCCATGCGCCGCCCCGGTCGACCGGTGTGCCGTCGGCGAGTTGCTGGGTCCAAACCCGGCCGCCGACGCGGTCTCGGGCCTCGAGGACCACGACGGACTTGCCGCTCCGCCGCAGGGTACGCGCCGCGGTCAATCCGGCGAAGCCGGCGCCGACCACGCAGACGTCCGCCTCCCGCGTTTGTCGAACCACCGCACTCCCCGAAGCTGAGCGATCTCCCGCTGTCTACCACCGGGTCCAAGCGGGGTCGGGGAGACGCCCCGGCGAGCGGTCAGGGAGCTGGCACGGGCTGGGGTGGGGGTGGGCCGATGTAGCGAGCCGTCGGGCGGATCAACCGGTTGTCGGCCATCTGCTCCAGCACGTTCACCGTCCATCCCACTGTGCGGGCGACGGCGAAGGTGGGGGTGAACATCTCACGGGCTACGCCACAGCTGTTCATGACCACCCCGGCGTAGAACTCGACGTTCGTGTAGAGCTCGCGTCCCGGCTTCAGCTCGGCCAGGACCCGAAGGGCGATCTGCTCGACCTCGGTGGCATAGCCGACGAGCGGGCCGCCGAGGGACTGCGCGACCGACCGGAGGAAGGTCGACCGGGGGTCCTCGGTCTTGTACACGCGGTGTCCGAATCCCATGAGCCGTTCGTTGTTGGTGACGGCCCGTCGCAGCCACGCCTCCGCGTGATCCACGGTGCCGATCGTGTCGAGCATGTCGAGCGCCCGACTGGGTGCGCCCCCGTGGAGCGGACCGGAAAGCGCGCCGATCGCCCCGCACACCGCGGCGGCGAGGTCCGCCTGGGTGGAGGTGATGACCCGGGCGGTGAAGGTCGACGCGTTGAAGCCGTGGTCGGTGGCCACGACGAGGTACTGGTCGATCGCCCTCGCGTGTTCGGGCTCCGCTTCTGCCCCCGTCAGCATCCAGAGGTAGTTCGCGGCAAGGGAGAGGTCGGCGCGGGGCTCGACCGGCGGCAGTCCGTTGCGGAGGCGGTGGGCGGCCGCCAGGAGCACCGGCACCACCGATCCCAGCCTGAGGGTGTGCGCCCGGACCTCCGCCGGATCGACGTCCGAGACCGGGCGCCAACCCAGCTCCGCGCCGAGGAAGGAGACCCCGGTCCGGAGCACGTCGAGCGGACTTCCGGCGCCGGCGATTGCGGGCAGGACCGCGCGCAGCCCTTTGGGCAGGGTGCGGAGGCTCGCCAGCTCGTTGGCGAAGGCCCGGGACCGGGCACGGTCGGGCAGTTCGCCGAAAAGGAGGAGATGCCAGACGTCCTCGAACGTGCGCGAGGCGGCGAGGTCGATCGCCGAGTACTGGCGGTAGTGGTAGAAGCCCTCTCGGCCCCGGACGTCCCCGATCGTGGTGGTTGCGACCACCACCCCTTCGAGGCCCTTCGGCGCGTCGGCGGCGTGCTCGCCCGCGGGACGCAGGCTTGCCGCCCCGAAGAGGTCCCGGATCGAGACCACCCCGATTAGCTCCTCACCCTCGACGACCGGCAGGTGCCGGTAGCGGTGGTGCGTGAGGCTGGACCAGGCCTGCCCGGCGTCCTCCTGCGGTCCGAGCACGTCGGGGTTGGCGGTCATCCACATGCGGACCCGCTCGGTCGCCGGCTCAGCTTCGGCGGCCGCGGCCCGGAGGAGGTCTCGCTCGGTGAGGATGCCGGTCACCTTGCCGTCCTCGAGGATGACCACCGAGCCGATGTCGTGCTCGCGCATCAGGTTCGCGGCATCGGTGAGCGCGGCGTCCCCGGTACAGGTGATCGCGGGTGCCGACATCAGGTCCTGGACGAGCATGGCTCGCTCCCTCCCGCCCGCCGTCGCGGGCATCAGGCCATTGTCGCTGGGTGGGCGAGTGTTGTAAACGTTGATCAAGTCAATGTGATTACGATGCTCGAGTGGTCGGGATGCTGACCAGCGAGGAAGCGGCACGGCGTCTGGGCGTGAAGCTGACCACCCTCTACGCCTACGTGAGTCGGGGGCTCCTCGTCGCGCACCGCTCCGGCGACCGCCGCAGCCTGTTCGAGGTGGACGACGTCGAGGCCCTGGCCCGGCATCGCCGTCCCACCGAGCGCGGCGAGGCCCGCCTCGTCACGATCGCCACCTCGGTCACGGAGATCCGGCCCGAGGGGCACCGCTACCGAGGGGAACCCGCCGTGCAGCTGGCCGAGCGTGCGTCGTTCGAGCGTGTCGCCGAGCTGCTCTGGGGGGTTGGTTCGGGGCCCTGGGAGGCGTCCCCGATCGGGGCCCCGCCGGTGTCGGCGCTCGCCGACCGGTTGCGGTGGGCGGTCGTCATGAGCGGCGCGGCGGATCCCCTGCGGTCCGACCTGCGCGAGCCGGCCGTCGGTCGGGCCGCACGCACCATCATCGCCACCATGGTGGCCACCCTCGGCGACGAGAAGCCGGCCGACCGCCCGGTTGCGGTCGCCGACCGCCTGGCCGGGGTGCTCTCCTCCGTCAGCGGACCGGCGGTCTCCGACGCCATCCGTGCCGCCCTGGTGCTGCTTGCGGATCACGAACTGGCGGTGTCCACGCTCGCCGTGCGCACGGCGGCCTCGACACGCTCGGACCCCTACGACGCCGTGCTCGCGGGCTTGGGGACGGCGGGCGGACCCCTGCACGCCGGGGCGAGCCGGGCCGCTCACCTCATGCTGGTGGACAGCGAACGACATGGCGTCGCCGCCGCACTCGACGATGCGCTCCGGTGGCAGGGACAGGCGCCGGGCTTCGGTCACCTCCTCTACGATGCCGACCCGCGCTTCGCTGTCCTCTGGTCCTTCGTCCGACGCTTGGGCGAGCCCGAACGGTTGCAGGTGCTCGACTCGGTGCTCGCTCTGGCGACCGAGCGAGGACTCCCGCGACCCAATGTGGACCTCGCACTGGCTGCGCTCAGCTACGCGGCCGGGATGGACGCCGAGACCGGGAGCGTGCTCTTCAAGGTGGCGAGGGTGGCCGGGTGGATCGCCCACTACTTAGAGGAGCTGGCCGAGCGTCCGTTGCGTTACCGGGTCAGGGCGGTGTACGTGACCCGGGGCTGAGCCGACGTGACCGGCCGGTCCCGGCGGGTCAACGACGCAGCCGGGTCCCGGCGCTACCCTGAACGGCGGTGGGAGCCGAGTACGCGACGGTGCTCGCCGAGTGCGAGGCGACGCTCGACCAGGTCGACGCGGCGCTCGCGCGCCTCGCCGACGGCTCCTACGGGCTCTGTGCGACTTGCGGCGAACCGATCCCCGAGGAGCGGCTCGCCGTCGCACCGGCCGCGGTGTTTTGCGGCCGGTGCGACGGGTAGTCGATCGCTACTTCTTGGTTGCCCAGAAGACCTCGGCGATCTGGTCGATCTCGTCGATCAGCCGTTGCCCGACGGCCTCGTCGTTGGTCTTCTTCGCCTCGCCGGCCGACTTGGTCGCCTTCCAGAACAGCTCGTGCAGCTGCGGATGGGCTTCGAGGTGCTCGGGCTTGAAGTAGTCGGTCCACAGTACCCACAGGTGGTGCTTCACGAGTTCCGCCCGCTCCTCCTTGATGGTGATGGCCCGCTGCTTGAAGTCGTGGTCGTCGGAACCGTTGTGCTTCTCCTGGCACGCCTTGACCGACTGCGCCTCGATCCGGGCCTGGGCGGGGTCGTAGACGCCGCAGGGCAGATCGCAGTGGGCGGACACAACGCTAGGTGGGGCGATCCGATCCGTCATGGTGAGGATGCGGTGGGTCAGGGACATCTTCGGCTCCCTTCGAGGGTTCGGCTTGTCGAGCGGCGGCCAACGATGAAGAGTGGGTCCGTGGTCGTCGGTCCCACCTTACCCAGCCGCCGGATTTGAAAACATCGGGGGGAGCAGGTGGAACAGGGCTCCGGGAGCGTCTCGGACGGCTGCCCCGCCTCGCCGTCTTCGGTCTCCTCGGCGCGGCGCTGGTGTTCACCCGGGTAGAGGTGGCCGGGGACAGCATGACCCCGACGCTCGAGGCGGGGGATCGGCTCTTGGTCCTGCGACTCGGGCATCGGTGGCGGTTGCGACCGGGCGACCTCGTCACGCTGGAGGCCCCGCCGGGCCCGGGTCGACCGGCTCGGCTGGTCAAGCGGGTGGTGGACGCCGACGGCACTAGCGTCGAAGTGGCCGGGGACAACCCCGTGGCGAGCACCGACAGCCGGACGTTCGGACGGTTGCCGGCGCGGACGGTGACCGGCAAGGTCCTGTACCGCTACGCGCCGCCCGAACGGGCCGGGATCGTCCACTAGCGCCGGCGCCGGGGCCGTCGGCCCAGGCCAGGACGGTACGCTGGCCGGCGGTGACCGGCGACGCCTCCCGCTGGCGCGACCTGGGCGGGTTCATCCGGGAGCAGCGTGCCTCGGCCCGGCTGTCGCTTCGCCGGCTCTCGGAGCTGGCCGGCGTCTCCAACCCTTACCTGAGCCAGATCGAGCGGGGCCTGCGCAAGCCCTCGGCCGAGATCCTCCAACAGATTGCCCGGGCCCTGCGGATCTCGGCCGAGACCCTCTACGTCCAGGCCGGCATCCTCGAGCCCCGGCTCGACGGCGAGGACCTGACCCGCCAGATCCTGGCCGACCCGCACCTCTCGGAGGACCAGAAGCAGGCGCTGGTCCAGATCTACCTCTCGTTCCGCCGGGAACATGACGGCCCACCGGGCGACGACTCGGAGGGCGATCAGGTCGCCTCGCCCTGAAGCGGGGCTGCGACCAGGGCGGACGCTCTCCCGGTAGGCTCGCATCGCCATGCGGCGCCTCGCCATCCTCTCCCTGCACACCTCACCGTTGGCCCAGCCCGGTTCGGGCGACAGCGGCGGCATGAACGTCTACGTGCGCGAGCTGGCCTCGGCGGTCGCACGCTCGGGGGCCGACTGCGACGTCTTCACCCGGGCGTGGTCGGCCGACCAGCCGCCGCTCATCGAGGTGGAACCCGGGCTCCGGGTCCACCACGTCCGGGCCGGGGACCTGGCTCCGATGGCCAAGCAATCACTGGTCGACGTGGTCCCCGAGTTCACCGACCGGGTGCTCGGGGTCATGACCTCGCCGTCGGGTCTTCGGCTGAGCGACGAGGAGGGCGGGCCCTTCGAAGCCGTCCACGCCAACTACTGGCTGTCGGGGCTCGCCGGTCACATCATCAAGCACGAGCTCGACCTCCCGCTCCTCAGCACCTTCCACACCCTCGACCGCGTGAAGGCCGAGGCCGGGCCCGAGGAGGTCGAGGCCGACATGCCGCACCGGAGGGCCCAGGCCGAGTCGGACATCATCCGCTGCTCCGACGCCGTCCTCGCGTCGTGCAGCGTCGAGGCCTCCCAGATCGTGCAGCTCTACGGGGCGGACCCCGACCGGGTGCGGATCATCCCGTTGGGGGTGGACCACGCCTTCTTCGCCCCGGGTGACCGGGCGCAGGCTCGCCGGGCCCTCGGGCTCCCATCGACCGGGCCGCTCCTCCTCTTCGTGGGTCGCATCCAGCCGTTGAAGGGGGCCGACGTCGCCGTTCGGGTCCTGGCCGAGCTGGACCCGACGACCTCGGAGGGGAACCCTACGCTGGTCGTGGTCGGCGGCCCGAGCGGCCCGCACGGCGAGGACTCGTACCGGGGCCTGCTCGGCCTGGCCGCCGAGCTCGGGGTGGCCGACCGGGTCCGGCTGGTCCCGCCGCAACCGCACGAGGTCATCTCCACCTACTACCGAGCCGCCGACGTCTGCCTGGTGCCCAGCCGCTCGGAATCCTTCGGCCTCGTAGCCCTGGAGGCCTCGGCCTGCGGGACCCCGGTGGTCGCCTCGGCGGTGGGCGGGCTCACCACGCTGGTCGACCACGGCGAGACCGGGTTCTTGGTGGAGAACCGCGAGCCGGGGTCCTTCGCCGCGTTCGTGGACCGGATCCTCGGGGACCCGGCCCTGGCGCGGAGCATGTCGAGGCGGGCGGCGACCCGTGCGCTCCGCTACAGCTGGCGGGAGGCGGCCGAGCGTCTGGCCGCGCTGCACGAGGAGCTGGCCGCCGGGCACCTGGTCCAGTGCTGAGCACGGGCGCGGCTCCGGCCCCGAGCTGAGCCGGTCGCGTTGCCGGTCGCCGATCTCCCCGAGGAAGAGGAACGGGCCCGGGCGGTCGCGGCGATCGACGGCTGGTCGGCCCGCGAACTGGCGCGGGGGGAGGACTTGGTCGCCGCGGAGCGCCAGGAGGTCACCGACCGGACCGCCTCTCACCGCTGGTACCTCCGGTTCCGGGGCGCGGAGAAGGACTACATCACAGTGTGGCTGACCCTGGGCCAGCGCACGCTCCACCACGAGGCCCAGTTCATGCCGGCCCCCGAGGAGAACGCCGAGGCCGTCTACCGCTACCTCTTGCGCCGGAACACTGATCTCTACGGCATGGCCTTCTGCCTCGGACCCGAGGACGCGGTGTACCTGGTCGGCCGGGTTCCGGCGGCTGCGGTGGACGACGACGAGCTCGACCGCATCACCGGCTCGTCCATCCACTACGTCGACGAGCACTTCCCGACGGCCATGACTCTCGGCTACCCCAAGCTCTACCGGCGCCGCCCCCGCCGCCCCTGAGTGGGCCGGCCATTCGTTAGCCTCGGGCAATGGCGGTCAGGCTCCTCGTGGTGGGCGGCGGCCGGATCGGCGGCGCACTGGTCGGCGGCCTGGTGGCGGCGGGATGGGAGCCGGGCGACATCGCCGTGGTCGAGCCCTCGGCGAAGCGCCGCCGCGAGCTGGGGGCCGAACACCCCGGACTGGTCGTGGCCGAGGGCCCCGAGCCGGTCTCGGCCGAGGGGGGCGCGGTCCTCGCGGTGAAGCCCGAGGTCGCCGAGCCGGCCTGTGCGGCGATCGGGTCCAGCGGGTCGCCGCGGGTCCTCTCGGTGGTGGCCGGCGTGTCGACGGAACGGCTCGAGGCGGTCCTCCCCGACGAGGTCGTGGTCGTCCGGGCCATGCCCAACGCGGCCGTGCTGGCCCGGGCCGGCGCGTCGGCGATGGCCGGGGGCGTGCGGGCCCGGGTCGCCGATCTGGACTGGGCGGAGGGCATCCTCTCGGCGGTGGGCACGGTGGTGCGGCTCCCCGAGCGTCTCCTCCACGCGGTGACCGGGCTCTCGGGATCGGGTCCGGCGTACGTCTTCTTGGTGGCCGAGGCACTGATCGAGGCGGGGGTGGCAGCGGGGCTGGACCGCCAGACCAGCCGGGCGTTGGTGACGGCCACACTGACCGGTTCGGCGGCGCTGCTGGCCGAGACGGGGCGGGCGCCCGAGGAGCTACGGGCCGAGGTCACCTCCCCGGGCGGGACGACCGCCGCCGGTTTGCGCGCGCTCGAGGCCCGGGCGGTGCGATCGGCCTTCCTCGAGGCGGTGGCGGCGGCGACGGAGCGGTCACGACAGCTCGGGCACTGAGTAAGGCGCCCGGGCCCCCATGGGCGTAGTGTTCGCGTTCCTCGGAGGAGGGGTGAGCCATGGACGAGTCCAACGATCCGACGTCGGCCCGCTACCTGACGGTGCGCGAGGTGGCGACGGCGCTCCGGGTATCGAACATGACCGTCTACCGGTTGGTCTCCTCGGGCGAGCTGCCGTCGGTCAAGGTGGGGCGCTCCGTCCGGCTCCGGGCCGAGGACGTCGAGGGCTACCTGCACGGCCGGTTGCGCACGGCGGGCTGACCGGGGCGAGAGGTGGCCGAGCTCGACACGGTCTTCTTCCTCTCCGACTTCGGGTCCCGTGACGAGTTCGCCGGCGTGGTCCGGGCCGTCGTGCGGCGGCTCGCGCCGGCGGCGGTCGTCATCGACCTGACCCACGAGATCCCGCCCTTCGACGTGGCCGCCGGGGCCCGGGCGCTCGTGCGGGCCCTTCCGCATCTGGGCGACGGGGTCGTGCTCGGCGTGGTCGATCCCGGCGTCGGCTCGGCCCGCCGCGGCGTCGCCCTGTCGGCCGGGGCCGCCTCACGCCACCTCTTCGTCGGGCCGGATAACGGGCTCCTCCTGCCGGCGGCCGAGCTGGCCGGGGCGACGGTGACCGAGGCCGTCGAGCTCCCCCATCCCCGGGGCAAGCCCTCCATGGCGACCTTCGACGGCCGCGACGTGTTCGCTCCGGCGGCGGCGGCGCTGTGCAACGGGGTGCCGCTGCACGACCTCGGTACCCCGATCGACCCCGAGAGCCTCGTCCGGCTGCTCCTGCCGTTGCCTCGGCACTCCCGGCTCGCCGACGGCCGGATCGTCCGGTGGTGCCAGGTCGACTGGATCGACCGGTTTGGCAACCTCCAGCTGAGCGCGGCCCCGAGCGAGGAGGACCCCGACGTGTTCGCCCTGGCCTGGCCGGAGGATGAGCCGGGACCGGACTCCCGGGCGAGCGACCGGATGGTCCGTCGGGTCCGGGCCTTCGCCGACCTCCGGGAGGGGGAGCTGGGGCTGATCGTGGACGCCAACGGCCACCTGGCCCTGGTGGTGCGGGAGGGTTCGGCGGCCGCCCAGCTCGGGGTCGAGACCGGCCAGGTGGTGGGCCTGGCCGAGCCGCCCACCTGAGGGGCCGGGCCGGGCGCGAGCGCGGCGGCGCCAGATGGGGCAGGCTGGCACGGTGCCCGAGCCGGAGACCCGAAGGCCCGAGACCCAGGTGTCGGATGCCGAGCGCGACCGGGTCGCCGCGCTCATGGCCAAGCACTGCAGCGAGGGCCGTCTCACCCTGGACGAGTTCTCCCAGCGGGTCGAGGTGGTGCTGGCGGCGCGGACCCAGGCCGAGCTCGACCGGGCGACGTGGGACCTGCCGGCCGACGTCGTCGCCCGGGACCGCACCGTGCCGACGTCGGGCTCGGTCGTGGCCGTGTTCGGCGGGGCCTCGAGGAAGGGGCGATGGCGGCCGGGCCGGCGGCTGCGGGCCACGGTGGTGTTCGGCGGCATCGACATCGACATGCGCAACGCCGAGATGGACGCCCCCGAGGTCGAGATCCGGGCCATCGCGGTGTTCGGCGGCATCGACATCGTCGTGCCCGAGGGGGTCGCGGTGGAGCTCAGCGGCTTCTCCTTCTTCGGGGGCAAGGACGCGAAGGTCGCCGACGTGCCGGTGATGCCGGGCAGCCCAGTCATCAAGGTGCGGGCCTTTCCCATCTTCGGAGGCGTCTCGGTCCGCTCGAAGCGTTCACCGCGACGTCTGATCGACGAGGTGAGGTCGGTGATCGAGGCCCGCTCGAGCGAGGTCCTGCCCGCCGGGACCACCGTGGGCGGCGCGATCGCCCGCCCCGGTGGGCGCCGCCGCGACCACCTGCTCGACGTGCGTGACGCGCTGGCCCTGGCCGACGACATCATGGACATGCTCGGCGCGGTGTTCCCCTCGTCTCGGGGCTCCCGGCGATCGGGGGAGTCCCGGCCGCGGTCCCGGCCCGCGCCCGACGGGACCGTGACCATCTTCTTCTCCGACGTCTCGGGGTTCACCGAGCTGACCGAACGGTTGGGCGACCACGAGAGCAAACGGCTGCTCGACACGTACTTCCAGATCGTTCGGGGCCAGATCGCGGCCCACGGGGGCTACGAGGTGAAGTGCCACGGGGACGAGGCGATGGTGGCCTTCGCCGACCCGCACCATGCGATCCGCTGCGCGGTCGACATCCAGCGCTCGCTGCGCCGGTACAACCAACGCGACGAGGGCGACCCGTTGCGGGTGCACATCGGGATGCACTCAGGCGAGGCGATCCACCAGGAAGGGGACTTCCTCGGCCGGACCGTGATCCTGGCCAGCCGGATCACCGACCAGGCCCGGGCGGACGAGATCCTCGTCTCCGCGACGCTCTACGACGCGGCCGCCGGCACCGCCGACCTCGCCTTTGGCGAGGTGCGCTCGGTCGAGCTCCAGGGCGTGAGCGACGCCCAGCGCCTCTACCCCGTGCTCTGGGAGTGACCGCCCCGGGCGGCGACCGACCGGCGACCGGACGCCGGATCCCGGAGGCCACCGTCGTCCGCCTCCCCGTCTACCGCCGGGTGCTCTTCGAGCTGCTGTCCGAGGACCACGGGACCGTCCACTCGGTCCGGCTGGCCGAGCTGGCCGGGGTGGGTGCGGCCAAGGTCCGCAAGGATCTCTCGCTCCTCGGCAGCTTCGGAACCCGGGGCACCGGCTACGACGTGGGCTACCTCCTCTCCCAGATCGACCGGGCCCTCGGGGCCGGCCAGGACTGGCCCCTCGTCGTGGTGGGGGTCGGCCACCTCGGCACGGCGCTCGTCAACTCCGAAGGCTTCTCGACCCGGGGGTTCCGTGTCCAGGCGCTCTTCGACGCCGACCCCGCCGTGATCGGCCGGGAGGTCCGGGGCTTGCGGGTGGGTCCGGTGGACGCGCTCGGCCAGATGGGGCCGGTGGCGCCGTCGACCATCGGCGTCGTGGCCACCCCGGCCCAGGCCGCGCAGGGGGTCACCGACGCCTTGGTGAAGGTGGGGGTGCGGGCGATCTTGAACTTCGCCCCCCAGGTCCTCCGGGTCCCCGCCGAGGTGATGCTCCGCCATGTCGACCTCTCCACCGAGCTGCAGGTGCTGAGCTTCTTCCAGCTGCGCCGGCGGCCCGAGGACCCGGTCGAGGCCCGCTGAGCAGGCGATGACTGGCGTCGGGTCCGAGGGACCGGCACACTGGACCTCGGCCGGGGGGCCGCCGCCGGCCGGGTGGGTCGCGCGTCGCCGATCCCGCCCCCGTCGGCCCGACCACAGGAGGCGTGCCACGCCGTGTCCGTCGTCGTCGTAGGTCTCGAGCACAAGAGCGTGCCACTCGAGACGCTCGAACGCGTCGCGGTGACCACCGCCGAGACCGCCGAGGTCCTGGCCGGGCTCTCGGGCCGCCAGAACCTCTCCGAGGTGGTGGTGCTCTCCACCTGCTTGCGGACCGAGGTCTACGCGGTGGTGGACCGCTTCCACGACGCCGTCTTCGAGCTCCAGGAGTTCCTGGCCAAGCGGGCCGGACTCGACCTCGAGGACCTCGAGTCGTCCTGCACCGTCCGCTTCGACGACGACGTGGCGACCCATCTGTTCTCGGTGGCGGCCGGCCTCGAGTCGGCCGTCCTCGGCGAGTCCGAGGTGCTCGGTCAGGTCCGGCGGGCCTGGGAGGCATCCCACGAGCGGCACGTCTCGGGACCGGTGCTCGCCGGCCTGTTCCGGGAGGCGGTCCGGGTGGGCCGCCGGGCCCGCCACGAGACCGCCATCGCCCGGGGGACGACCTCGTTCGCGCACGCCGCGGTGGCCTTGGCGGCCGCGCGGTTCGAGACCGGGCTGGCCGGTCTGGACGTCGTCCTCTTCGGTGCCGGCGAGATCGGGGCCGGCCTCTTGCAGGCGCTCACTGCGCCCGGCGTTGGGCGCCCTTGCCGCATCGTGGTGGCCAGCCGGACCCGGGCTCGGGCCCGGACGCTCGTGGACGCGGTCGCGCCCGACAACACCGTGACCGCTGTCGCCCTGGAGGAGGTGGGCGGGACCACCCAGCGCAGCGATGTCGTGTTCTGCGCCCTCGACGTGTCCTCCCCGATCCTCACCCCCGCCGAACTCGCCCCGGCCGGGGACCGGACCGGTTCCCCGCTCCTCGTGGTCGACCTCGGCGTCCCCCGCAACGTCTCGGCCGGGGTGGCGAGCATCCCGGGGGTGAGCCTGCTCGGGATGGACGACTTGCGAGAGGCGGTGGCCCGGACGACCGAGGAGCGCCACGCCGAGGTCGACGCGGTGCTCGGCATCGTCGAAGAGGAGCTGGACCGCTACCGCGCCGACGTGCGCGGCCGGAGCGCGGCGCCGGTGGTCGCGTCCCTCCGGGCCCGCTTGGAGGAGCTGCGGGCGGTCGAGCTCGAGCGGCAGCGGGCGCTCGTCGGGCTGAGCGAGGAGGAGTGGGCCCGGGTCGACGAGGCCAGCCGGGCCGCGCTGGCCAAGATCCTCCACCGCCCCACCGTCCTCTTGAAGGAGACCGCGGGCACCCCGCGTGGCGAGCGTCTGGTCGAGGCGCTGCGCGTGCTCTTCGACCTCTGAGCCCGGTGCCCGGCGTCGCCTCCCCGGCCGGGCCGGCCAGCTGGCCGCTCGACCGCCCGCTCAAGCTGGCCACCCGAGGGTCGCCCCTGGCCCGGCGCCAGACCGACATGGTGGCGCACCTGCTGGCCCAGGGCCGTCGGGGGCTCGTGACCGAGGCCGTGGTGGTCCGGACCGAGGGCGACCGTCGCCCCGAGGTGCCCCTCGAGCAGATCGGGGGCCAGGGGGTGTTCGTGGCCGAGGTGCAGCAGGCGGTCCTCGACGGCCGAGCCGACGTCGCGGTGCATTCGGCCAAGGACCTCCCCCCGCGCCCGGCCGCCGGGCTGCGGCTGGCCGCGGTGCCGCCCCGCGGCGACGTGCGTGACGTCCTGGTGGGGTCGACGCTGGCCGGGCTCCGCCCCGGGAGCCTCGTCGCCACCGGCTCCGCCCGCCGGCGGGCCCAGCTGGCCAACCTTCGCCCGGACCTCGGCTTCATTCCGCTGCGCGGCAACATCGAGACCAGGATCGCCCGGGCCGGGGCGGGGGCCGACGCGGTCGTGGTGGCGGCGGCCGCGCTCGAGCGGCTGAGCATCGCCCCGAAGGCGATGGAGCTCTTCTCCCCGGCGGTCATGTTGCCCCAGGTGGGCCAGGGGGCGATCGCGCTGGAGTGCGGCGGGGAGGACGAAGCGGTGGGGGCGCTGCTCGGCTCGGTCGACGACGACCCGACCCACCGGGCGGTTGATGCCGAGCGGGCCATGCTCGCCGCGCTGGGCGCCTCGTGCGCCCTGCCGGTCGCCGGATGGGCCGAGCCCGATCCGGCCGGGCTCCGGCTCCGGGGCATGGTGGCGAGCGCTGACGGCCGGATCCTCATCCATGCCGAGCTGGCCGGGCCCGACCCCCGGGCCCTGGGGGAGGCGGTGGCGCGGGCGTTGTGGTCCGAGCTCGGGGGGGCGGAGCTGATGGGCGACGACCTCTCCCCGCCGGGCCCGTGACGGTCTACCTGGTCGGAGCCGGTCCGGGCGACCCCGGTCTCCTCACCCAGAAGGGGGCCGAGGTGCTGGCCCGGGCCGACGTGGTCGTCTACGACCGCCTGGTCGACCGCTCCCTGCTCGCCCTGGCGCCGACCAGCGCAGTGCTGGTCGACGCCGGGAAGCGACCGGCCGGGGCGGTCGACCAACCCGAGGTCGGCGCGGGCTCGGGGGCGGCCCGCCAGGACGACATCAACGCACTCCTCATCGCCCACGGCCAGGCCGGCCGGACCGTCGTGCGACTGAAGGGCGGGGATCCGTTCCTCTTCGGCCGGGGTGGCGAGGAGGCCGCCGCCCTGTCGCTGGCCGGCGTGCCCTGGGAGGTGGTCCCCGGGGTGACCTCGGCCTTCGCCGTGCCCGCCGCAGCCGGCGTCCCGGTGACCCAGCGCGGCCTGTCGAGCTCGGTCACGGTGGTCACGGGTCAGGTGGGGGACGAGAGCCGGGCCGGCGCCGTCGACTGGGAGTCCCTCGCCCGGGCTGAGGGGACCCTCGTCATCTTGATGGGCATGGCGACCAGAGGTGAGATCGTCCGGCGGCTCCGCTCCGGCGGCCGGCCGGCCGACGAGCCGGTGGCCGTGGTGGAGTGGGGGACGACCGCACGCCAGCGGGTGGTGCGGACCACCCTGGCCGGGCTGGAGGCGGTGCGGCTGGCCTCGCCGGCGACCATCGTGGTCGGCCCGGTGGCCCGCCTGGCCCTGAGCTCGCCGGAGCGGCGGCCGCTGTCGGGCCGCTCGGTCGTGGTCACGAGGGCGCCGGCCCAGGCCGGGGCCCTGGCCGTCGGGCTCCGCCAGGCCGGGGCCCGGGTGCTCGAGCTCCCGGTGATCGAGATCGCCGACGCCCCCGAGGAGCGGGCCGGGCTGGAGCGGGCGGCCGGGGCGGTCGGGGAGTACCGCTGGCTCGTCTTCACCTCGGCCAACGCGGTCGGGCACTTCGTGCCGCTTGTCGGCGACCTGCGCCGCCTCGCCCCGTGCCGGATCGCCACCGTGGGTCGGGCCACCGCCGCCGCCCTCTCGGCCCACGGCCTCCTCGCCGACCTGGTCCCGGAGCGACCGAGCGCCGAGGGCCTCCTCGAAGCGATGCCCGACGCCGAGGACGGCGGCCGGGTCCTGTTCGTGAAGGCGGCCGCAGCCGGCGAGACCCTCGCCGACGGGTTGGCCGCAAAGGGATGGCGGGTGGACGAGGTGGTCGCCTACCGCACCGTCGAGGCGCCGCCGCCGCGGGCCGAGATCGCGGCGGAGCTGGCCGAGGCCGACGTGGTCGCCTTCGCGTCACCGAGCGCGGTCCGGGCCTACCTGCATCTACGCGACACCGACGGAGGGAGGCTCCCCGTTCCCCCGGTGGTGGCCTGCATCGGCTCGACCACGGCCATGGCCGCCCGGACGGCCGGGTTGGCGGTGGCGGTCGAGCCTTCGAGCGCCACCGTCGAGGGCCTGGTGGCGTCGATCGCCGCCCACTTCGGGGCGATCCCCGGTCGTCGGTAGGGGGACGTGGAACCCACGGTCAGTTCGATCGAGCCGCGTGTCGGATCATGGTCCAGGACGATCCGTGCTGCCCGACGCGGACGAAGCCGACCGACTTATAGAGGCGACGCGCCGGGTTGGCTCCGACCACACTCAGACTGAGAGCCCGGTGTCCCTGGGCCACGCTCGCTTCGATGAGCTCGACGAGGAGTCGTCGTCCGATCCCTTGGCGCCGACGAGACGTGACGACGGCGATCGACAGTTCCGGGACGTCCTCGGCGACGAAGCCGTAGCCGTGGGTCACCTCGGTGAAGATCCGGTACCACGCCGCGCCGACCGGTCCGTCTTGTTCGGCGATCAACCCGTAGTCGCCCCGCATCGGCCATCCGGCGAGGTACCTCGCGTAGCGCGGATCGGCGAGCACTTGGTCGCCGCTCGGTGTCGGCTTGTCGGGACGCCAGACTGCGGCTTCGCCGAGCATCGCCACGAGGAAGGCGACGTCCTCGGGCCCGGCGGGGCGACACCGAACGTCGTGCACCTTGCCCAGTCCACCACCTCGCGATCTCCGGGAGCGACCCGACGTGCCCGGCGGTCGAAGCGGCCGTGGCTGCGTCGTCTTGCCGGGCGGACGTCCGAGGGCCGTAGGCTGGGGCGATGCCGTTCCCGCAGCAGCGGATGCGCCGGCTCCGCCGCACCCCGGCCCTGCGCCGGTTGGTCGCCGAGACCCGTCTCGGCGTCGACGACCTGGTCGCGCCGCTGTTCGTCCGGGAGGGGATCGACCGGCCGGTCCCCATCCCCTCCATGCCCGGGCACCACCAGCACACGGTCCCCTCGCTCCTGACCGAGGCCAAGCGGCTCTCGGGGCTCGGCATCCCGGCGCTCGTGCTCTTCGGGGTGCCGGCCACGAAGGACCCCGAGGGCCGGGGGGCGAGCGATCCCGACGGGATCGTCCAGGTGGCCCTGGCCGAGCTGTCGGCCTCCCTCGGCGACGAGCTGGTGCTCATCGCCGACCTCTGTCTCGACGAGTACACCGACCACGGGCACTGCGGGCTCCTCGGCCCCGACGGCGCGGTCGACAACGACGCCACCCTGGCGCGCTACCGGGAGGTGGCCGTGGCCCAGGCCCGGGCCGGGGCCGCCGTGGTGGCGCCGAGCGGCATGATGGACGGTCAGGTCGCGGCGATCCGCGACGCCCTCGACGGCGCCGGCTTCGCCTCGACCGCGGTGCTGGCGTACGCCGCAAAGTACGCCTCGGCCCTCTACGGCCCGTTCCGCGACGCGGTCGATGTCACCATCGTTGGCGGCGGGGACCGCCGCAGCTACCAGCAGGACCCGGCGAACCGCCGGGAGGCGCTGGCCGAGGTGGCCCTCGACGTGGCCGAGGGAGCCGATCTCGTCATGGTCAAACCGGCGCTCACCAACCTCGACGTGATCGCTGCGGTGCGCCGGCGATTCGACCTCCCGGTGTGCGCGTACCAGGTGAGCGGCGAGTTCGCCATGGTGAAGGCGGCGGCCGAGCGGGGCTGGCTGGACGGGGTCGCCGTGGCCACCGAGCAGCTGGTCTCGATCAAGCGGGCCGGCGCCGAGGCCATCCTCACCTACTTCGCCGGCGAGCTGGCCGACGCGCTCAGTGGCTGACCCGGCGCCGGTGGCCCCCGGGGAGCCGGGGGCCAACGCCGGCTGGTTCGAGCGTGCCCGAGCCGTGATCCCCGGCGGGGTGGACTCCCCGGTGCGCTCGTTCGCGTCGGTGGGGGGCACCCCGTTCACGGTGGCGCGCGGCGAGGGCCCCTACCTCTTCGACATGGATGGCCGCCGCTACATCGATCTGGTGCAGTCGTACGGCGCGGTCCTCCTCGGCCACGCCCACGCGGTGGTGACCCAGGCCCTGGCCGAGGCGGCCGCCCGCGGCACCACCTTCGGGATGCCGACCCCCGGCGAGGTGCTCTTGGCCGAGGACATCTGCGCCCGGGTGCCCGGCTGCGAGCGGGTCCGGCTCGTGTCCTCGGGGACCGAGGCCGCGATGAGCGCCCTGCGGCTGGCCCGCGGGGTCACCGGACGCGACCGGGTGGTCAAATTCGCCGGCTGCTACCACGGCCATGCCGACGCCCTCTTGGCCGGGGGCGGCAGCGGGGTGGCGACCCTCGGACTGCCCGGCTCGGCCGGGGTGACGAGGGCGGCGGTGGCCGACACCGTGGTGGCCCCCTACAACGTGGTCCCCGAGCTCGACGAGACGGTGGCCTGCGTCATCGTCGAGCCGGTGGCGGCGAACATGAGCCTGGTCCCCCCGGTCCCCGGGTTCTTGGCCGGTCTGCGGGAGGCCTGCGACCAGGTGGGGGCCCTTCTCCTCTTCGACGAGGTCATCACCGGCTTCCGGCTGGGCCCGGGGGGCGCCACCGAGTGGACCGGGGTTACCCCCGATCTGTGGTGCTTCGGCAAGGTCATCGGCGGCGGGCTGCCGGTCGGCGCCTTCGGCGGCCGGGCCGAGCTGACCGGGGTCCTCGCCCCGGACGGCCCCGTCTACCAGGCCGGCACCCTGTCGGGGAACCCGCTCGCCACCGCGGCCGGCCACGCCGTGCTGAGCTTCGTCGGTCCCGACGACTACGCCGAGCTGAGCGCCCGGGCGGCCACCTTCGCCGCCGATCTCGGGCGGGCGATCAACGACGGGGGCCTGGGCGCCAGGGTCACGAGCGTCGGGCCCCTGGTCGGTCTCTTGGTGGGGACGCCGGGGGCAGCGCCCGAGCCGGCGGTGGACCTGGCCGGGGTGCGGGAGGTCGCCGAGGCCGACGGGTACCGGGCGCTGTTCCACGCCATGCTCCGGCGCCAGGTGGCGTTGCCCCCCGGGGCCTACGAGGTCCTGTTCCCCGGGTTCGCCCACAACGAGAAGGTCCTCGAGACAGTCGTCTCTGTGGCGGCCGAGGCCGCCGCCGAGGTGGCGGCCTCATGGTCCTGATCGGGCCGCCTCAGGCCCAGCGGGCCGGGTCCAGGCGCTCGAGCAGCTTGGCCGTGCCCACCATGGCCCGGTAGGAGACCTCGGCCGGCCCGACCGGCCCGGGCCGCATGAGGTTGGCCATGATCCGCAGCAGCTGGGCCATGAAGGCGTGCGACCGCATGCCGGTCGACACGCAGAGCCGCATCCGCCGGGGGTCGCTGATCAGGCGGACGAACGCCCGGCCGACCCGGTAGTAGTCGCCGTAGGTGGCGTCGAGGTGCGCTTCGTAGGCCTCCAGGCGCTCCCGCCCCCCGCCGCCCAACGCCTCCCCGAGGAAGGCCGCGGCCAGCCGGCCGGTCTCGTAGCCGTAGGCGATGCCCTCGCCGTTGAACGGGTTGATGAGGCCCCCGGCGTCCCCGACCACGAGCGTGTTCTCGCCGGTGCGGGGCCCGACGGCCATCCCCATGGGGAGCCGGCCACCGGTCGCCGGCCCGCAGGCGGCCTGGGGCGAGATGCCCCAGGCCGTGCCGGCCTGGGCCACGAAGGCGTCCATGAGCCGCGACGTGTTGAGCCCCTTCCAGCGCCGGTCGGTCGAGAGCAGGCCGACGCCGACGTTCACCCGGCCGTCCCCGAGGGGGAAGACCCACCCGTAGCCGGGGACCACGTTGCCTGCGGCGTCTCTGATGTCGAGGTGCCCCTCGATCATGTCCTCGCCGCTGCGGTCGGAGCGGTAGTAACCCCGCAACGCCATGCCCTGGGGGTACTCTCGGTTCCGGCTGGTCCCGAGGGCCCGTCCGAAGCGGGAGTTGGCCCCGTCGGCCACCACCACATAGCGGGCCCGCAGCTCGGCCGGCCCCCCGCCACTGGTGGCCACGACCGCCCCGGCGCAGCCGGCCAGCGCACCGGGCCCCCCGGCCGGCTCGGGGTCGAGCGGCGCCAGCGCCTCGGTGCCCTGGAGGACGGTGGCCCCGGCCCGTTCGGTCCGGCCGACGACCAGGCCGTCGAGGTCGTGGCGGGTGATGGTGTAGCCGTGGGTGGGGAAGCCCGGCACCTTGGGCCACGGGAGGTCGAGGCTGCGGCCGAAGGCCACCGACCGCAGTCCCCGGTAGCGGTGGGCGCCGTCGAGCGCCCCTTCGAGCCCCATGTCGGCCAGCTGCCTCACCGCCCGAGGCGTGAGCCCGTCGCCGCAGGTCTTCTCGCGCGGGAAGTGCTTCTTCTCGACCACCGCCACGTCCCAGCCGGCCTCGGCCAACCAGTAGGCGCACGACGCCCCCGACGGGCCGCCCCCGACGATCAGCACGTCGTAGCGGTGGTCGCCGGCCGAGGGCATCTCGCGATGCTACGTCCCTCGTCGCAGTGCCGACGCCGCTCGATGTGCCCTGGCCAGAGGGCCCGTGGTAGACCGGAGCGCGCGTGGCCCAGTACCTCCCGATCTTCGCCCTCCTCGTGCTCGGCGTGATCTTCGGCGCGGGCAGCTTCGTCGCGTCGGCCCTGCTCGCGCCGAGGAAGAAGGAGACGGCGGCGAAGCTGGCCCCCTACGAGTGCGGCATCGTGCCCGACCGCGAGCCGCCCACCCGCTTCCCGGTTCGCTTCTACCTGGTGGCGATGATCTTCATCATCTTCGACATCGAGATCGTGTTCCTCTACCCGTTCGCGGTCGTCTTCAAGGAGCTCCACACCTTCGGCCTGGTCGAGGTGCTGGTCTTCGCAGCGGTGGTGCTGGTCTCCTTCCTCTACCTCGTGTCCAACGGCGCGCTCAGCTGGGGCCCGGCCAAGCGACTCCGCATCGGGCTGCCCGAGCGCACTTCTGAGTCGACCATCGCCCGCGTGACGGCGGCGCCGCCACCCGGGCGGGCCGCGTAGGTGCCGGCATGGGCCTCGAGGACCTCCAGCACAACTTCCTGACCGGCCGGATCGAGGACCTGGTCAAGTGGGCGAGACGCAACAGCGTGTGGCCGGCCACCTTCGGCCTGGCCTGCTGCGCGATCGAAATGATGTCGGTCGGAGCGGCCGACTTCGACATCAGCCGGCTCGGGATGGAGGTGTTCCGGGCCTCGCCCCGGCAGGCCGACCTCATGATCGTGGCCGGACGGGTGTCCCAGAAGATGGCCCCGGTGCTCCGCCAGGTCTACGACCAGATGATGGAGCCCAAGTGGGTCATCTCCATGGGGGTCTGCGCCTCCACCGGCGGCATGTTCAACAACTACGCGATCGTCCAGGGGGTCGACCAGATCGTCCCCGTCGACGTGTACGCCCCGGGCTGCCCGCCGACCCCCGAGACCCTCCTGCACGCGATCCTGACCCTGCACGAGAAGATCCGGACCGGCCATATCACCAGGCGCTTCGAGCTGGAGCCCCCCGAGGAGGCGCCGGAGCGCCCGGCCGGCTTCCTGCTCGAGAACCCCGACGCGGTGCGGGTCGCGACGCCGAAATGACCGAGGGCCCCGGCGCCGTGCCGACGACCACCAGTGTCGAGCCGTCAGCCGCGGCCCCGCTGGTGTTCGTGGCTCGCAACGAGTACCACGACCGGGTCGCCCAGCTGAAGGCGGAGGGGTTCGAGATGTGCGCCGACCTCTGCGCGGTGGACTACCTGAGCCATCCGGCCCGCCGGTTGCCCGAGGGGGTGGTGGGCGAGCGCTTCGAGGTGGTGGTCAACCTGCTCTCGTTGTCGATGAAGCGGCGGGTCCGGATCCGGGTCCAGGTGCCCGAGTCCGACCCCTCGGTCCCCACCCTCTTCGACCTCTATCCGGGGTCCGAGGCGATGGAGCGCGAGGCCTACGACATGCACGGCGTCGTCTTCACCGGCCACCCCGACCTCACCCGGATCCTCATGCCCGAGGACTGGGAGGGCCATCCGCTGCGCAAGGACTACGGGGTCGGCCGGGTCCCGGTCCAGTTCAAGGAAGCCCCGGGGCCGCGGTGAACGAGGACCCGCTCGACCCCCACCCACCCCAGCGCTCCTGGTCTCCGGCCGAGACCTCCGAAGGCTCCCAGGAGCTCGCCCCGGCTGGCGCGCTCCGGCTCGACCACTCGGTCGCCTCGGTGCTGCGGATCCCCGAGGGCGCGCTCGACGCCGGCCAGATCGACGTCGAGCGGGGCGAGGACACCATGATCATCAACATGGGCCCCCAGCACCCCTCGACGCACGGGGTCCTGCGGCTCATGCTCGAGCTCGAGGGCGAGACAGTGCTCCGGACCAAGCCGGTCGTGGGCTACCTGCACACCGGCATGGAGAAGACGGCCGAGGAGCTCACCTACGTCCAGGGCGCGACCAACGTGACCCGCATGGACTACCTGTCCCCGCTCCACAACGAGCTGGTCTTCTCCCTGGCCACCGAGGCGCTGCTCGGGGTGCAGGTGCCGCCGCGGGCGGTGTGGATCCGGATGCTCATGAGCGAGCTCAACCGGATGTCCTCGCACCTCATGTGGATGGCCACCAACGGCATGGACCTCGGGTCCACGTCGATGATGATCTACGGCTTCCGAGAGCGCGAGCTCGTGCTCGAGTTCTTCCAGAAGACGACCGGCTTGCGGATGAACCACAACTACGTCCGCCCCGGCGGCGTGGCGGCCGACCTCCCCGACGGCTGGGAGGACGACGTCGAGATCATCTGCGACACGGTGCTCGAGCGCACCTACGAGTACGACGAGCTGCTGACCGGCCAGCCGATCTTCCGGGAGCGCACCGAGGCGGTGGGCAGCCTGAGCGCCGAGGTGGCGGTGGCGCTGTCGGCCACCGGGCCCATCCTCCGCTCGACCGGGGTGCCCTGGGACCTCCGCCGGACCATGCCCTACCTCGCCTACGACGAGGTCGACTTCGACGTCATCGTCGGCACTTACGGGGACAACTTCGACCGGTACTCGATCCGGCTCAACGAGATCCGCGAGTCGGTCCGGATCGTCCGCCAGGTCCTGGAGAAGATGCCGAGGGGGGACTACCGGCTCCAGGACGCCAAGGTGACCCCGCCGCCGCGGCGGCGCATCGACGAGTCGATGGAGGCGCTGATCCACCACTTCAAGGTGTTCACCGAGGGCTTCCGGGTCCCCGAGGGCGAGGTGTACGTCGCCGTCGAGTCGCCCCGGGGCGAGCTCGGCTGCTACCTCGTCTCCGACGGCACGGCCAAGCCGTACCGCTGCCACATCCGGGGGCCGAGCTTCGTGAACCTCCAGACCCTCCCGGCCCTCCTGCGTGGCGGCTTGATCGCCGACGCGGTCGCCGTCATCTCCTCGGTCGACCCAGTCATGGGCGAGGTCGACCGTTGAGCTACTTCAACGCCACCATGACCGGCCGGGCCCGCCAGCTGGTCTCCTTGTACCCCGAGCCCCGCTCGGCCCTGGTGCCGCTCTGCCACCTCGCCCAGGAACAGGACGGCTGGCTGACGCCCGAGGCCATGGAGGAGATCGCCGAGCTGGTGGGGGTGACCCCGGCCGAGGTGCGCGGCACCGCCACCTTCTACGACATGCTCCACACTGAGCCGGTCGGCCGCTACGTGGTGGCGGTGTGCACCAACATCGCCTGCCTCCTCGACGGGGCCATCGAGCTGCTGGCCCATGCGCAGGAGCGCCTCGGGGTTCCGGTCGGCGCGACCACCCCCGACGGCTTGTTCACCCTGGAAGAAGCGGAGTGCCTGGCCGACTGCGACCATCCGCCGTGCGTGCAGGTGAACCACCGCTTTGTCCGCACCACCACCGCCGCGGCCTTCGACCGCCTGGTCGAGGAGCTGTCGGCGGGGGGCCACGCCGAGGACATCCCCGCCCACGGGACCCTCGTGCGGGTCCGGCGCAGCGGGGGGCTACGGGTCGACGCCGGCCAGATCGCCCGGGAGCGGGCGGCGCAGGAGGGATCGGGCTGATGCCGTTGACCGACGCCCCCCGGATCATGACGGCGCGCCTCGGGGACCCGGACTCCTACACCATCGAGCGCTACCTCGAGACCGGCGGCTACCAGGCCCTGCGCAAGGCCCTGACCATGACCCCGGCCGAGGTGGCGGCCGAGGTCGACGCGGCCAGCCTCCTCGGGCGGGGCGGGGCCGGGTTCCCGGCCGGCCGCAAGTGGTCGATGCTGAAGAAGGACCCCGTCACCTCCCTCGTGGTGAACGGGGACGAGAGCGAGCCGGCGACCTTCAAGGACCACCTGCTCATCGAGCGCATCCCCCACCAGATCCTCGAGGGGGTCATCATCTCGGCCTACGCCCTCCAGGTGACCCGGGCCTTCGTCTACGTCCGGGGCGAGTTCGCCCTCGGCTTGGAGCGCATGGAGCAGGCCCTGAACGACGCCTACCACCACGGCGCGGTCGGTGCCGACATCTTCTCGTCGGGGTTCTCCCTCGACATCGTGGTGCACCCGGGGGCGGGGGCCTACATCTGCGGCGACGAGACCGCCCTTCTGGAGTCGCTCGAGGGCAAGCGGGGGTTCCCCCGCATCAAGCCCCCGTACTACCCGGCGGTGATCGGCCTCTACCACCAGCCCACGGTGGTCAACAACGTCGAGACCATGGCCAACATCCCCTGGATCGTGGCCAACGGCGGCGCGGCCTTCGCCGCGCTCGGCGCCGGGCGGTCCTGTGGCACCCGGATGTTCGCGTTGTCGGGTCACGTGAACCGGCCCGGGCCCTACGAGGTCGAGATGGTGAAGGTCAGCTTCCGGGACCTCATCTACGCCGAAGAGCTCGGAGGGGGGATCCGCGCCGACCGGGAGCTGAAGGCCTTCATCCCCGGCGGGGCGTCGTCCCCGTGGTTCGGCCCCGAGCACCTCGACCTCCCGCTCGGCCAGGACGAGGTCGGCCAGGCGGGGTCGATGCTCGGCTCGGGATCGGTGGTGGTCATGGACTCGAGCACCTGTCCGGTGCGGGCGGCCTGGCGGATCACCAAGTTCTTCTTCCGCGAGTCCTGCGGACAGTGCACGCCGTGCCGAGAGGGCTCGGGCTGGCTCGAGCGGATCTTGTACCGGATCGAGAACGGCGGCGGGCGCGAGCAGGACCTCGACCTCTTGCTCGACATCTGCGACAACATCAGCCCCGGCGTGCACTGGCCGCCGGAGCAGACGACCATCTGCCCGCTCGGCCCGTCGATCCCCCCGTCGATCGCGTCGTCCCTGCTGCGCTTCCGGGACGACTACCTCGTCCACATCAAAGACGGTGGCTGTCCCCATGGCTGACCCCGAACCCTCGATTGAGCCCGAGACCGACGCCGTGACCTTCACGCTCGACGGCCGGCAGGTGAGCGCCCGCAAGGGCGAGCTCGTGATCTCGGCGGCCGAGCGGGCCGGGGTCTACATCCCGCGCTTCTGCTACCACCCGCGCATGGAGCCGGTCGGCATGTGCCGCATGTGCCTGGTCGAGGTGGCCGGTCCCCGGGGGGCGTCGCTCCAGCCGGCCTGCATCATCACCGTCGACGACGGGGCCGAGGTCTCCACCACCTCGCCCAAGGTGAGAAAGGCCCAGGATGGGATCCTCGAGTTCCTGCTCATCAACCATCCCCTCGACTGCCCGGTCTGTGACAAGGGGGGCGAGTGCCCGCTCCAGGACCAGACCCTCGCCTACGGCCCGGGCGAGAGCCGCTTCGTGGAGGAGAAGCGCCACTTCGCCAAGCCCATCGCGATCTCCGACCTCGTGCTCTTGGACCGGGAGCGCTGCATCCAGTGCGCCCGGTGCACTCGCTTCGCCGAGGAGATCGCCGGCGAGGCCCAGATCGACTTCTCGGGCCGGGGGGAGCGGGTGGAGGTGGCCACCTTCCCGGCCCGGCCCTTTACCTCCTACTTCAGCGGCAACACGGTCCAGATCTGCCCGGTGGGGGCGCTGACCGCGACCCCTTACCGGTTCACGGCGAGGCCCTGGGACCTCGACCAGGTCGAGTCGACCTGCACGACGTGCGCCTTCGGCTGCCGGGTGGCGGTGCAGTCGTCGGCCAACCGGCTGACCCGACTGCTCGGGCTGGACGCCGAGCCCGTCAACCAGGGCTGGCTGTGTGACAAGGGTCGGTTCAGCTTCGAGGCCGTGAACGGCGACGAGGTCGCCGCCGGCCCGAGCGACGACACCGAGGCGGTCACGCTCGGGACGCACCGACCCGGCGAGTTCGCCGGCGAGGTGGCCGAGACGGCGAGCCGGGTCGGGCGGGTGACCGAGCCGATGCTGCTCGACGGCGAACGCCACGTCCGGGT
Organism: Actinomycetes bacterium; assembly: GCA_021791895.1. Lineage (GTDB taxonomy): Bacteria > Actinomycetota > Acidimicrobiia > Acidimicrobiales > RAAP-2 > Palsa-461. The sequence goes on from JAJYVS010000004.1 coordinate 45,951, forward strand.
CGGCTGGTCCGAGGCCCTGGCCGAGGCGGCACGTCGCCTAGAGGCGATCCGCATCGCGCACGGACCCGGGGCCATCGCCTTCATCGGCGGCGGCCGGCTGACCAACGAGGGCGCGTACGCCTGGACCAAGCTGGCCAAGGCGGTGATCGGCACCGACTCGGTCGACGCCCAGCCCGGGGACGGGCTCCCGGCCGATCTCGTGCTGTCCCTGCCTCGGGCCACCATCGCCGAGACCTGCTCGGCGCCGGTGGTGCTCCTCTTCGCTGGCGACGTGCGCGAGGAGCTGCCGGTCCTGTTCCTCCGGCTGCGCCGGGCGGCCCTCGACCACAAGATCCGGATCGTCGAGGTGTCCCCCCGGGCCACCGCCATGAGCGAGTACGCCGCCGTCTCGTTGCGGGTTCGGCCGGGCGACGCCCCCTCGGTGGCCCGGGCGCTGGTCGGCGAGCCGTCTTCGTCGCCGTCGCACCCGGCCGGGCCGGCCTTCGCCCCCGAGCAGCTCGAGCGGGCCCGGACCCTCCTCGCAGCGGCGGCCGCCGACGGCCCGCCGGGCACCGGCGTGGTCGTGGCCTTCTCCCGGGCCTCCTTGGCCGAGGACCCCTCGGTCGCCGCCACCGCGGTCTCCACCCTGGCCCTCGCCTGGCCCGGCGCCCGGTTCCTCCCCCTCTTGCGCCGGGGCAACGTCCAGGGGGCCCTCGACATGGGCATGGCCCCCGGCGTCCTGCCCGGTCGGACCTCGCTCGACACCGGCCGGGACTGGTTCACCGACCACTGGGGCTCGGTGCCCGAGACGAGGGGCCGTGACGCGACGGCCGCCCTGCGGTCGGCGACCGAGAGCGGCCCGGGCGCCGTCCGGGCGCTGGTCCTCTTGGGTTGCGACCCGCTGGAGGACTTCCCCGACTCGGACCTGGCCGCCCGGGCGCTGGCCGACGCCGAGCTCGTCGTCGCGGTGGCCGGCCACCCCGGCCCGGCCCTCGATCACGCCGACGTCGTCCTCCCGGTCGCGGTGGTCCACGAGCGGCCCGGCACCACCACCAACATCGAGGGCCGGGTCACCCGGCTGGGCCAGAAGCTAGCGCCGCCCGGGCTTGCCTGGCCCGACTGGACCATCGCGTCTGCGCTCTCCGACGAGCTGGGCTACGACCTGGCCATCGGGTCGGTGGGGGAGATCGGCGAGGAGATCGAGCGGGTGGCCCCGGCCTACCGGGGCTTCGCCCCCGGCTTCTTGGACCAGGTGTCGGGGCACGACGGGCTGGTCGTGCCGCTGGGCGCGGCCGACGTCCCGGTGGTCGTCCCCATCGACCCCATCGCCACCCCGGGGGTCGAGTCGGTGGAGCGGCAGGGGGCGCCGCCCCGGGTCGGCCTGACCGAGCCGCTCTCGCGCGAGCTCCTGGCCGCCCTCCACCCCGACGAGCGTGCCGAGCACGCCCCGCCCCCGCTCCGGCGCCCGGCCCCAGCGAGCGTCACCGTCCCATCGCCGGACCACTACTCGTTGCGTCTCGTGTCGACCCGCCGGCTCTACGACCACGGCGCCGCTATGACCGGGTCCCCTTCGCTCGACCGGCTGGTTCCGGCGGCCGAGGCGGTCGCCAACCCATCCGAGCTGGCCCGCCTGGGGGTGGAGCGGGGGGATCGGGTTCGGGTCTCCTCGCCGCGCGGCGAGGTGGTCCTCGAGGCCCGCCCCGACGACGGCGTGCCGAAGGGGGTGCTGGTCGTCGAGTTCAACCTGTCGGAGCCGACCGGTGGGCGCAAGAACGCCGCGGCGTCGTTGATCGACGCCACCGCGGTGGTGAACGACGTCCGGCTGGAGACGCTGTGAACCCCGCCGTGTGGCTGGCCACCGATCCGCTCTTCGCCCACGGGGTGCACTGGGCCGAGCTGTTGATCGTCCTCATCAAGGTGCTGGCGGCGTTCGTCGTGCTCATGGTCTCGGTGATGCTGATGATCTGGTTCGAGCGCAAGGTCATCAGCGACATGCAGAGCCGGATCGGCCCCAACCGGGCCGGCCCCTACGGGCTCCTCCAGACCATGGCCGACGGGATCAAGCTGTTCTTCAAGGAGGACCTGGTCCCCGAGCGTGCCGACCGGTTCGTCTTCAAGCTGGCCCCGTACCTGGCCCTGGTGCCGGCCCTCTTGGTCTTCACCGTGGTCCCGGTCGGCGGCGTGCTCACGATCGCCGGCCACACCTTCCAGCTGCAGGTGGCCGACCCGCCCTTCGGGATCCTGCTCGTCCTCGCCCTGTCGTCGATCTCGGTCTACGGCGTGATGCTCGCCGGCTGGTCCTCGGGGTCCAAGTACCCGCTGATCGGGTCGGTCCGGGCCTCGGCCCAGATGATCTCCTACGAGGCGGCCCTCGGCCTCAACGTGGTCGCGGTGGTTCTCACGGCCCAGTCGCTGTCGACCCGGGCCATCGTCGTGAGCCAGGCCCACGGCTTCTGGGACTGGAACGTCATCCGACTCGGCTTCGTGCCGTTCTTCTTGTACCTCGCCTCGATCACCGCCGAGCTCAACCGCCCGCCGTTCGACCTGGTCGAGGCGGACAGCGAGCTGGTCGGCGGGTTCAACACCGAGTACTCCTCGATCCGCTTCGCCATGTTCTTCCTGGCCGAGTTCATGAACGTCATCACCATGTCGGCGGTCGTGGTCACCTTGTACTTCGGCGGCCCCGACGGGCCGATCCCCCGGTTCATCCCGACCTCGGACATCTGGATGCCCATCGTCTGGTTCGCCGCCAAGACCCTGGTGTTCTTGTTCGTGTACGTGTGGCTCCGGGCCGCGCTGCCCCGGCTGCGCTACGACCAGCTCATGGACCTCGGCTGGAAGGTGCTGATCCCGGTGTCGCTCGGGTGGCTGCTCATTGTGGCCGCGGTCCTCATCTGGGGCTGGTGGGGCCTCCTCGTCGCGCTGGCCGAGGTGGTCCTCGGGGCGGCCCTCCTCCGGGCGTTCAAGGTGGGGGCGTCGCGCGCCCAGACCGAAGAGGCGTTCTGATGGAGCTCGGCTTCCTCGGCGGCTTCAAGCTCACCTTCGAACACCTCGGCCGGCGCCGGGTCACCCGCCAGTACCCCGACGAGAAGAAGCCCAAGCAGCCCCGCCAGCACGGTCGCCACGTCCTCAACCGCTACGAGGACGGGATGGAGAAGTGCATCGGCTGCGAGCTGTGCGCCGGGGTCTGCCCGGCCGACTGCATCTACGTGCGCGGGCACGACAACCCGCCGGAGCACCCGGTCTCCCCCGGCGAGCGCTACGGCTACGTCTACGAGATCAACTACCTGCGCTGCATCCACTGCGACCTGTGCGTCGAGGCCTGCCCGACCGAGGCCATCACCGAGTCCAAGTTGTTCGAGTTCTCCTTCACCAACCGCGCCGACGCCATCTACACGCGCGACGAGCTGTTGGTGGGCGACGACGGCCGGCCCCGCCGGCTGCCGTGGGAGGACTGGCGGGAGGGGGACGACCTGCACACCTCGGGGTGGATGCGGGCCACGTCGCCTTCGGGGGCCGCGGCCTTCGAGGGCGAGGTCCAGTGGTCGGGGGAACTCGGCTACGGGGTGCGGGTCCCTGAGGGGGGCCAGAGTGGCCGACGCGACGACGAGGCGACCGGCACGAGGCTATTGCGCGAGGTCATGGAGGCCCACCTGGTCCCCGACGACATCCCCTTCGAGCACCGGGGGATGCGGGGCCGGATGGAGCGGGCCAAGGAGTCGGCGGTGAAGAAGCGGGCCAGGGTGCTCGCCGCCCGCCGCCGACGGGCCGAGCTGAAGGTGGACCAATGAGCGGGGCGATGCTGGCGGCGACGGTCCCCGACTCGCTGACCTTCGCGATCAGCGCGGCGGTCATCTTGGCGGGGGCGTTCGGGGTCATTACCTCGCGCAACGCCGTCCACGCCGCCCTGTCCCTCGTGATGACGCTGTTCGGGGTGGCGGTCCTGTTCATCGAACAGCAGGCCAGCTTCCTCGCCGCGGTGCAGATCATCGTCTACGCCGGCGCCATCGTGGTGCTGTTCCTGTTCGTGATCATGTTCCTCGGCGTCGACCGACGGGAGAACGTGGCCGAGGAACCCCTGCGGGGCCAACGTCCCCTCGCGCTGCTCCTCGTCGCGGTGGCCATCGGCGGCGTGATCGCCCTCGAGGTGAGCGCGCACTGGGCGACCGGCGCCCACGCGGTCGCCGGGTCGACCACCGCCGGCCATCACTCCAACGTGTACGTGCTCGGCAAGGCGGTCTTCACCACCTACCTGTTCGCGTTCGAGGCCACCGCCGCCCTGCTCGTCATCGCGGTGGTGGGCGCCGTGGTGCTGGCCAAGCGGCCCCGTGCGGGCGAGTCCCAAGACGAGGAGCGGCCAGAAGAGTCGGCGGGGCCGCAGGAGCCGGTGGTGGGTGGGTCGTCGGTCGACGACGAGCGCCCGGCCGCCCTGGTCGGCGGGGGGGCGTCTTCGAGCGGTGCGGCCGAGGACGACGGGGGGGGCGGGTGAGCATCCCGGGGGAGTGGTACCTGATCCTGGCGGCCGCCCTGTTCATCCTGGGCGCGCTCGGCCTCCTGGTCCGGCGCAACGTGCTGGTCATGTTCATGTGCATCGAACTGATGCTCAACGCGGCCAACCTGACCTTCGTCACCTACTCCCGGATGCTCGGGGACATCGGTGGTCAGGTGGTGGTGTTCTTCGTCCTGGTGGTGGCGGCGGCCGAGGTCGTGGTGGGCCTCGGGATCGTGGTGGCTATCTTCCGCCGCCGGGCCAGCTCCTCGGCCGACGACCTCAACGCGCTGAAGGGCTGAGCCGTGCTGCACATCGCCTACCTCATGGCCCTCTTGCCCCTGGCCGGGTTCGCCGTGCTCGTTGTTTTCGGCAAGCGCCTCGGCGACCCGCTGGCCGGCTGGGTGGGCACGGTGGCGGTGTTCGGCGCCTTCGTGGTGGCGTGCATCGCCCTCGGCGGCCTGTGGAACGAGCCCGCCTCGGCCCGGCACTTCACCGAGAACTACTTCAGCTGGATCGCGGTCGGCGGGCTGCAGGTCAAAGTGGGGCTCTTCCTCGACCCGCTGTCCATGACGATGTGCCTGTTCGTCACGGGCGTCAGCGCGCTGATCCACCTGTACTCCATCGGCTACATGAAGGACGACTCGGAGTACTCGAAGTTCTTCATCTACCTGAACCTGTTCGTGTTCTCGATGGTGCTGTTGGTCCTGTCGGACAACCTGCTCGTCACCTTCGTCGGGTGGGAGGGGGTCGGTCTCTGCTCCTACTTCCTGATCGCGTTCTGGCACGAGCGGGACTCGGCCGCCTCGGCCGGGAAGAAGGCGTTCGTCTACAACCGGATCGGCGACGCCGGCTTCCTCATCGCCGTGTTCCTCATCTTCTCCAAGCTGGGCACGCTCGACCTGCCGACGATCTTCGCCCACCGCCACGCCTTGGGCGGCGATGCCACCACCGCCGTCGCCCTACTCCTGCTCCTGGCGGCGACGGGCAAGTCGGCGCAGATCCCGCTGTTCAACTGGCTCCCCGACGCCATGGAGGGCCCCACCCCGGTCTCGGCCCTCATCCACGCGGCGACCATGGTGACGGCCGGGGTCTACCTCCTGTGCCGGATGAACTCGGTGCTCGCCCTCACCCCCGACGCCCGGTGGGTGGTGGCCGTCATCGGGGGGGTGACGGCCTTCGTGGCCGCCACCATCGCCTCCTCCCAACAGGACATCAAGAAGGTCCTCGCGTTCTCGACCGTCTCCCAGATCGGCTACATGACGCTCGCCGTGGGGACCGGGGCCTACATCGCCGCGATCTTCCTCATGGTGGCGCACGCCTTCTACAAGGCCCTCCTGTTCCTCGGGGCCGGCTCGATCATCCACGGGCTCCACGACGAGCAGGATCTGAAACGCATGGGCGGCCTGGCCCGGGTGCTGCCCTGGACCTACGGCACGTTCCTCGCGGCCTGGCTGGCCATCGCCGGCATCCCGCCGCTGGCCGGCTTCTGGGCCAAGGGGGACGTGCTGTCCAACGTGTTCCGCAAGAGCCCCGTCCTGTGGGCCCTCGGCGTGGTCACGGCCATCCTCACCGCCTACTACATGACCCGGCTCTTCGTGCTGGCCTTCCGGGGCGACCAGCGTTGGGCCCACGCGGTGTCGGGCCACGCCCCCGAGCCCCCCCACGAGTGCCCGTGGGTCATGCGCGTCCCTCTGGTGGTGCTGGCGGTGGCGTCGTTCGCCGGCGGCATCCTCGACCTGCCCTTCGTCCACACGGCCGGCCTGTCCTCGTGGCTCGGCCCGGTGTTCTCCAACTCGCTCTTCGTCGACCACGAGGGGGCCGGGCTCCAGAGCGGCCTGGCGGTGATCGACGGCGTGGCCGCCGTGATCGGCCTGAGCGTCGCCTGGTGGGCATGGCGCAGGGAGTGGGACCGCCCGGCCCTCGAGCCCGCCTTCCTCCAGCGGGTCTGGTACTGGGACGACTTCTACGACGCCATCATCGGCCGCCCCGGCCAGGTTCTGGCGAAGGTGGCCGCGACCACGGTCGACGGGCGGGTCATCGACGGCGCGGTCAACGGGGTGGCCACGCTGGTGCGCAAGAGCGCCTCGGGGGTCCGGCGCCTCCAGACCGGCTACGTCCGGAACTACGCCCTCGGCATCGTCCTCGGGCTGGCGGCCGTGGTCGCCTTCCTCCTCTCCCGGGTGTGGTGGTCGTGACCTTCCCCTACCTCACCGTCCTGGTCCTCGTCCCGGCGGGCGGGGCGCTGGCCGTGGCCCTCATGGGGCGGGTGCGCCGCGAGGTGCACGAGCTGGTCGGGATCGGGGTGTCGCTCGTCACCCTGGGCTTCGCCATCGCGCTCACCGTGGCGCTGCACGCCGGCGACCCCGGCTACCAGTTCGTCTCGCACCACGTGTGGGCGGCTTCGATCGGGGTGTCGTGGTACGTCGGGGTCGACGGCATCTCCATCTTCCTCGTCCTTCTGGCCGCGGTGCTGTTTCCGCTGGCGTTGGCCGGCGCAAGGGCCCGCACCGACGCCCGCAGCTTCGTTGGCTGGATGCTCCTGCTCGAGGCGGCGTGCATCGGGAGCTTCGTCTCGCTGGACCTGGTGCTCTTCTTCTTGTTCTTCGAGCTGACCCTGGTGCCGGCGTACTTCCTCATCAGCGGCTGGGGCTTCGAGCGCCGGGCCTACGCGGCGGTGAAGTTCTTCGTCTACACCTTCTTTGGCTCGGCCTTCCTGTTGGTCGGCATCGTGGTGATCGCCTTCGTCCACCAGAACCAGACCGGGGTGCTCACCTTCGCGCTCCCGGTGCTCGAGCACACCCATCTGTCCTCGGCCACCGGCATCCTGCTCTTCTTGGCCTTCACCGCCGCCTTCGCGGTCAAGGCGCCGCTCTTCCCCCTCCACACCTGGTCCCCCGACGCCTACGCCGAGGCCCCGGCCGGGGGGTCGATCATCCTGGCCGCGGTCCTGGCCAAACTCGGCACCTACGGCATCATCCGCTTCGACCTCAACCTGTTCCCCCAGGCGTCGCGGACCCTCGCCCCGCTGCTCCTCACCATGGCGGTCGTCGGCGTCCTCTACGGGGCCCTGGTGGCCTGCGCCCAGAGCGACCTGAAGCGGCTGGTCGCCTACTCCTCACTGGCCCAGGTGGGGTTCATCGCGCTCGGCACGTTCGCCCTGTCGACCGAGGGGCTGGTCGGCGGGGTACTCCTCATGGTCAACCACGGGCTGGTGACCGCGGGGTTCTTCCTCCTCATCGGGTGGATCTACGACCGCCGGAAGAGCTGGCAGGTGGCCGAGCTCGGCGGTCTGCAGACGCCGGCCCCCCTGCTCGCGGCGGCGTTCACCGTGGTGATGCTGGCCTCCATCGGCCTGCCCGGGCTGAACGGGTTCGTGAGCGAGTTCCTCGTCCTGGCCGGGACGTTCCTCACCCACCGGTGGTGGGCGGTCGCGGCCACGGTGGGGGTGATCGGCGCCGCGCTCTACCTCCTGTGGGCCTACCAGCAGGCCTTCCACGGGCGGCCGAGGCCGGCGGTGGCGGCGACCCGCGACCTCTCCTGGGCCGAGCGGGTGGTCATCGCCCCGCTCATCGTCCTCATCGTCCTGCTCGGCGTGTACCCCAAACCGGTCATCGACCGGATCACCCCGGCGGTCGACCGGCTGGTCGCCCACGTGGAACAGGTGACCCATGTGCACCAGCCGGTGGTGGCCACCGCACCCGGCGCCCGGGGGTCCCGGCCGTGATCGCGGCGGCCGCGGCGGCGAACGCGACCATCCACGTGCCGGCCATCCGGTACTTGGCCATTATGCCGGTCATCATCCTGCTCGGCGGGGCGGTGCTGCTCTTGGCGGCCCAGTCGCTCGTCCGACGGCCGCTGCGGCTCCGCTTCGCCACGGTGTCGACGGTGGTCATCTCGCTCGGCGCCTTCGCCCTCGCCTGGTGGCAGTGGACCGACGTCATGGACCACGGCCCCTACACGACGATCGCCCACGCCGTGGTGTCCGACGGCTTCAGCGTGCTCGTCACGGTGCTCGTCACCTCGGCCATGGTCCTCTTCGCCCTGGTGGCCGAGGGGTACCTGGCCCGGGAGGGGATCGAGGGGAGCGAGCTGCACGTGCTCGCCCTGGTGTCGGCGTCCGGGGCCATCCTGATGGCCCAGGCGAACGACCTGGTGATCGTGTTCCTGGGCCTCGAGATCCTCTCGATCGCCCTGTACGTGCTCACCGCCTACAACCACAAGCGGAGCGAGTCGGGCGAGGCCGGCCTCAAGTACTTCGTGCTCGGCGGCTTCTCCTCGGCCGTGTTCGTCTACGGGATCGCCCTCACCTACGGGGCCACCGGGACCACCAACCTGACCCAGATCGCCAGCTTCCTGTCCCGCAACGTCCTGGTCCACGACGGGGTCCTCTTGGCCGGAATGTCGCTGTTGCTGGTCGGCTTCGCGTTCAAGGTCGCGGCGGTCCCGTTCCACATGTGGACGCCCGACGTCTACCAGGGCGCGCCGTCCCCGGTGACCGGGTTCATGGCCGCGGTGGCCAAGGCCGGCGGCTTCGCTGCCTTCCTGCGGGTGTTCGTCTCCTCCTTCGGGGTGCTGCGGGCCGACTGGCGGCCCATCGTCTACGTCCTCGCCATCGTTACCCTGCTCGTCGGCGCGGGTCTGGCGGTCGTCCAGCGCGACATCAAGCGCATGCTCGCCTACTCGTCGATCAACCACGCCGGCTTCGTCCTGCTCGGCCTGCAGGCGGCATCGGCCGCCGGGGTAAGCGCCGCCCTCTACTACCTCTTCGCCTACGCCTTCATGGTGATCGGGAGCTTCGCCGTCGTGGCGGTGATTGGCCGCAGCGGCGACATGGAGCACGACATCGCCTCCTACCGCGGGCTGGCCCGGAGCCAGCCCCTCTTCGCCTTCGCCTTTGCCCTGCTCCTGTTGGCCCAGGCCGGGATCCCCTTCACCACCGGCTTTCTGACCAAGTTCCAGGTCGTGGTGGCCTCGGTCGACGGGCACTCGGTGCCGCTGGCCGTCGTGGCCATGGGCTCGGCCGCCCTGGCCGCCTTCTTCTACCTGCGGGTGACGGTGCTCATGTACGGGCCCGAGCGGGCGGCCGAAGAGGTCCCGGCCACCGCCACCGCCGGAGGCGCGCTCTTCGCCCCGGCGAGCGAGCTGCGGACCCGGCTCAACGCCGCCCTCCTGCTCGAGGACGTCCCGGCTGCGCCGAGGGTCGCCGCGGCGGCGACGGGGCGGGTCCCGGTGCCACCGCTGGCCGCGGTGGCCGTCGGGATCTGCGTGCTCGTGACCGTCGTCTTCGGCGTGTTCCCGGCCCCGCTGGTCGACTTCGCCCACAAGGCAACGCTCCTGTTCCTGCCGTGAGCCGGTGAGCGGGACGGGCGACCTCCCGCCCAACTGGGCGTGGCGGGAGGGGGTGCTCGACCCGGACCAGGCGGTGGTCTTCGACATCGACGGGGTGCTGGCCGACGCGGCCCACCGCCAGCGGTTCATCACCCACGGCCGTCCCGACTGGGACGCCTTCTTCGAGGCATGCGGCGAGGACCCCCTGATCGAGGAGCTGGCCCGGCTCCTCGACCTGTTGGACCGGAGCCTGCAGGTGGTCCTGCTCACCGGTCGCCCCCTGCGGGTGCGCCCCCAGACCCGGTCATGGCTGGCCCGCTTCGAGGTCCGTCACGACCTGTTGGTCATGCGGGACCGGGGCGACTACGCGCACGTCTCGGTGTTCAAGCGCCGCGCCGTCCGCTCGCTGCGGGCGTTCGGGTTCGACCTCCGTCTCGCCTTCGAGGACGACCCGATCAACCGGGCGATGTTCGAGGACGAGGGCGTGCCGTGCATCTACATCCACTCCGGCTACTACGAGTGAGCCCCGCCGGCCGCTGACGCCGAGGCGCCCCGCTCAGAGCACCACCCGGTCGCCCTGCACCGTCCCGCCGCGCGCCAAGGCCTTCTCCTTCAGGCGCCGGAGCGAGTCGCGCTGGGCGGTGGCGATCTCGGCCGCCAGCTCGACCGCGGTGTCGAGCACCGCGGCGGCCAGGACGACGCTGGTGGCCACGCCCAGTTGCTCGGCCTCGGCGGTCTCGATGCGCCGGCCGGTGAAGCACAGGTCGCAGGCCACCGCCCCGCCGACCAGGTCGCAGGGCCCTAGACGACGTCGCCGAACTTCACCTCGGGATGGGCGAACACCGCGACGTCGGCCAGCACCCGCAGGTCGCACATCACCGCGAGGTCGAACCCCCCGGCGACGGCAGCACCGTTGACCGCGGCCACCGTCGGGAGCGGGAAGGTGACCCACCGGCGGTGCCGGTCGGCCGACGACGCCCACAGGCGACGGTCGATCTCGGGGTCGGCCGCCGCCTTGGGACCTCGCCCAGGTCGAAGTCGGCGCTGAACACCGGCCCGGCCCCGGTGACCACCAGCGCGCTGACCGACTCGTCCCCGGCCAGCTCGTCGAGCAGCGCACAGGCCGTCTCCCGCAGCTCGATGCTGATGGCGTTGCGCTTCTCTGGTCGGTTTCGACCAGCGCGACCCCGGGAGCGGGCCGGCTGGTCAGCACGGTCGTGGATTCGTCCATCCCCCCACTCTGGCCCCGCCCTCTGGCCGATGGGCAAGGCGCCGGCCAGAGGGCGGGGCGCCGTCGGGGTGCCCAGCTCCGGCGCGCCGCCGCCAGCGGAGCTCGGCGGCCAGGCCGGCGGCCACCCCGAGGCCGGCGAGGACGAGGACCGGCAGATCCCCGAAGCGGGCATAGACGGTGGCGCCGCGGCGCAGCGCGACCGGCCCCGATAGCACGGCGCGTTCTGAGAGCCCGCTCTGGCGCGTCACCACCCCGGTGTTGGTCACGAAGGTCGAGTAGCCGGTGGGCGAGGCCTGGACCAGGTCCCGCCCCTCGGACACCGCCTGCACCTGGTCCGCCGCCACCTCCTGGCTCGGCATCTGCTCGCTCGAGTACGAGGAGGTGTTGGTCGGCACCACGAGGAGCCGCGCGCCGGCCCGGACCGAGGAGCGGGCGCGCCCGGCGAAGAAGACCTCGAAGGAGACGAGGACCCCGACCGGGGCGGCCGGGGTGCGCAGGAGCCCGGTGCCGTGGCCGGCGATGGCGTCCCGGGGCACCGCCGCCAGGCTGGCCAGGTGGGAGAAGAACCCCCGGAACGGGACGTACTCACCGAAGGGGACCCGGTGCACCTTCTCGAACTCCCCCAGGATCCGGCCGTCGGGTCCCCAGGCCACGATCTCGTTGCGGAACCGACTCGTCCCGACGAGGACGGTCACCCCGGCGAGCACGGTGGCCCGCAGCCGGAGCGCGAGGGCCGAGACCGCCCGGCCCGGCGTGCTGGCAGCCACCGGGACCCCGATCGCGATCACGTCCTCGGGCCACAGCACCAGCTCGGGGCGCGGGCGGGCCCAGACCAGGGGCTCGGTCGCCGCCAGCTCGGCGGCGAAGTCCCCGGCCCGCCCGGTCTCGAGCGCGGTGAACCCCCGGACCCCGCCGCCCTGGACCGCGGCCACCCGGAGCGTGGCGACCGCCGGCCCCCCGTCGGGGGCGAGCGCCCCGGCCACCCCGACCGCCACCACCGCCACCAGCGCGACCATCCCGGCCATCCCGGCCATCCCGGCCATCCCGGAGCGCGCCGGCCCGGTCGTGCGCCGGAGCCGGCCAGCCACCTCGGCCAGCCCCGCCCCGCCCGCGAAGACGAGGGCGGTGAGAAGGAGCGGGCCGCCGAGCCGGGCCGCGCCGACCAGCGGCCCGCCGGCCTGTCCGAGGTAGACCCCGCCGACCGGCAGGCCGCCGAAGGGCCAGGACTGGCGGGCCGCCTCGAGGAGGGTGGCGGCGCCGATGAAGGCCGGGACCCGGCCCCGCACCGGCGGGGTGGCGGCGGCGGCCAGCGCGACGAAGCCCGCCTCGACGAGGACGAGGACCACCGCCCCGTACCAGTTGAAGTCGACCGCCCAGTACAGGCCGATGGCGAAGCAGCCGACGCCGGCCAGCCACCCGGCGAAAAGCCGGGCCCGCAGGCGGAGGCCGCCCAGGCGCCAGAAGAGGAGGGCGGCGCCGAGGAAGGCCACCGGCCAGGCCCCGAAGGGCGGGAGCGACAGGGCCAGCAGGACTCCGGCGGCCAAGGAGGGGACGGCGACCCCGCCTCGGCGGGGCCTCACGGGCGCGCCAGGAGCCCGCCGCCCAAGGACTCGAGCAGGTCCCGGGCCGCCGCCCGGCCGCTCCCCACGCAGGCCGGGATCCCGACGCCGCGGTAGGGGGAGCCGGCCACGGCCAGCGCCGGGAGCCGCCGCACCGCCGCCTCGATGCCGCTCACCCGCAGGAGGTGGCCCACCTTGTACTGGGGGAAGATCGCCGGCCACCGGGTGACCATGGTGGCCGAAGGCGGGGCGGTCACCGAGAGAATGGCTCCGAGCTCGGCCGCGACCCGGGCGCTGAGCTCGTCGTCGCCGAGCCGTTCGGCCCGGCGGTCGCCGAACCGGCCGACCGAGGCCCGGAGCAGCACGGTGCCGTCGCGCCGGAGGTGGGGCCACTTCACGTCGAGGAAGGTCCCCGCGGTGACGAGCAGGTCGTCGTGCCCGGCGTCGGGGAGGGGGGAGCGGGTGCCCCGGGCGACGAGGAACCCGGTGCCCGGCGGCAGCGAGACGGCGCCGTCGGGATAGGCCAGGGTCACCACCGCCACCGAGCCGTACTCGACGGTGCGCTCGAGCGCGGCGGCGTCGGGGTCGTGGGGCTCGAGCAGCTGGGCCACGACCGGCGCCGGCGTCGCCAGCACCAGGCCGTCGGCCCGGAGCGGCCCGGCCGAGGTCGTCACCGTCCAGTCCCCGCCACCGTCGCGCCTGAGCGCCTCCGCGGCCACCCCGGACCGGAGGGCGACGCCCCGGGACCCGAGCGCGGCCTCCAGGCCGTCGATCAGGACCGACATGCCGCCATCGAGGGACCAGAACGCCGGGGCGACCAGGCCCGCCCCCTCCGGCAAGCTCCCCTCGGGCCCGCTCGTCGCGGCCCGCCGGAGCGCCCGCATGAGGCTGCCCCGGCGGGGCACCGCGAGCAGCTGGGGCAGGACGGCGGCGGTGCTCATGTCGGTCACCGAGCCGGCGTGGATCCCCCCGACCAGCGGGTCGACCAGGGCGGCGACCACCCGGCGGCCCAGCCGGCGGGCGACGAGGGGCCCGAGCGCCCGGTCGCCGAGCGGCCCCCGCCGGTCGGTCCGGGGCACCACGGCGTCGACGAGCAACCGGAGCGAGCCGGCCGGCCCGAGGATGCCCGAGCGGGCTGTCGGCCACCAGCGGGTGGGCACCCCGAGCAAGAGTGCGGTCGGGAGCGCCCGGAGCTTGCCCCGGGCGTACACCGAGGCACCCGAGGCGCCGATCGCCCGGAGGCGGTCGCCGACCCCGATCTCCCGGCACAGCTCGGCCGCCTCCGGGCGCCGCCCGAGGAACCCGTCGGGTCCGACGTCGACGACCCGGCCGGCGAACGGCACCGAGTAAAGGGGGCCGCCGAGCCGCCGAGACGACTCGAGCACCGTGACCCGGGGGGCGTCGGGGTCCGGGTCCGCGCCCCCCGACAGTTCCCAGGCGGCGGCCAGGCCGGCGATCCCGCCGCCCACCACCACCACGTGGTGCTCCGACCGGCTCATCGCGACGCGCCGGCGGCCGACGCCACCACCTGGGCCAGGATGCCGACGAACTCGGGGTCGTCGTTGAGCGACGCGGTGCGGGCGAAGGCCAGGCCGGCGGCGCGGGCCCGGGCGCCCGCCTCGACGTCGAGGTCGTAGAGCACCTCGAGGTGGTCGGCGACGAAGCCGACCGGGCAGACGAGGACCGACCGGCCATCGGTCGCGGCCACCTCGTCGATCGCCCCGAGGAGGTCGGGTCCGAGCCACCGCTGCTCGGTCCGCCCGGCGCTCTGGAAGACCACCCGCCACGGCACCCGATGCCGGTCGAGGCCGGCCGCCCCGGCCACCAGCTCGGCCGAGGCCACGACCTGGGTGCGGTAGGGCTCGGCCACCGATTCGGGCACCGAGTGGGCGCTGAACAGCACGGTGGGCGACTCGAGGCCGCCGAGGGCGGTGGTGACCCGCCGCCCGACCAACGCGTCGAAACCCGGGGCGTCGTACCACTCCTCGACGGCGACGAAGGGCAGGTCCGGGGCGCACTCGGCCACGGCCCGGGCCGCCCGGTCGAGGTACTCGCCCGAGCCGGCGGCCGAGCGCTGCGGGGTAAGGACGAGCCCGACGACCGCCGAGACCCCGGCACCGGCCAGCGCCGCCGCGCCGGTCTCGATGGAGGGCTCGGTGTGCTTGGCCCCGAAGCCGACCAGGTAGCGGCCGGGGGACGACGCCTCGAGGGCGGCGGCCAGCCCCTCGGTCTGGGCCCGGGTCCGTTCGGTCAACGGCGAGGTCCCGCCGATGGCCCGGTACCGCCGGACGAGGTTCTCAAGCTGCTCGGGCGAGGGCGGCCGGCCGCGGCGAATCCGGGTGTAGAAGGCTTCGATCTCCTCGAGCGAGGCCGGGGTGCCGTGCGCCATCACCAGCACCCCGATCGGTGGGCTCATGACCGCAGCCCGGCCGGGCCCTCGGCATGGACCAGCTCGACCAGGGCGCTCAGGACCCCCGGATCGGTCTCGGGCAGCACCCCGTGGCCCAGGTTGAAAACGTACCCCGGGGCGCCGCCGGCCCGCCGGAGGACGTCGCGGGCTTCCTCGAGCGCCACCTCGACCGGGCCCAGGCAGGCACCGGGGTCGAGGTTGCCCTGGACCGCGCGCCCCGGCCCGACTCGGCGCCGGGCCAGATCCAGGGGCACCCGCCAGTCCACCCCGACCACGTTCGGGCCGCACGAGGCCATGAGCCCGAGCAGTTCGCCCGTCCCCACCCCGAACAAGATGGTGGGGACGCCGAGGGCGCCCACGGCGTCGAGGACCCGCCGGGTGGCCGGGAGGGCGAAGCGCTCGTAGTCCTTGGGGGAGAGCGCGCCCACCCAGCTGTCGAAGAGCTGGACCGCGTCGGCCCCCGCGTCGACCTGGGCGCCGAGGGACGCGATGGCCATGTCGGCCAGCCGGTCGACCAGGGCTTCCCAGGTGCCCGGGTCGGCGTGCATGAGCGCCTTCACCTTGGCGAAGTCCCTCGAGGGGCCGCCCTCCACCAGGTAGCTGGCGACGGTGAAGGGGGCGCCGGCGAACCCGATGAGCGGGACGTCGGCCGGGAGCTCGGTGGCGAGGATCCGCACCGTCTCGAGCACGTAGCCGGTGTCGGCCTCGGGGTCGAGGGGTCGCAGCCGTTCCAGGTCGGCCGGGGTGCGCAGGGGGCGCTCCACCACCGGCCCCCGGCCCGCCACGATGTCCACCCCGAAGCCGGTCGCCCAGACCGGCACGATGATGTCGGAGAACAAGATCGCGGCGTCGACGCGGTGGCGGCGGACCGGCTGGAGGGTGATCTCCGCTGCCAGGTCGGGGTGGGTGAGGACGTCGAGGATCGAACGGGTCCCCTTGAGCGCGCGGTACTCGGGCAGCGACCGCCCGGCCTGGCGCATGAACCAGACCGGGGTGCGCCCGACCGGCTCGCACCGGCAGGCGGCGAGGAACGGGGCAGCGGGCTCGGCGGTCATCGCCGCGGCGCGACCCCCCGGGTCCCGCTCAAGCCGGCTCGACCACGACGGCCGTCCCGTAGGCGCAGATCTCGGTCCAGTTGCCGCCCATCTCGGAGGTGTCGAAGCGCATCATGAGCACGGCGTTCGCCCCCTTGGACTCGGCGGTCTCGACCATGCGGTCGAGGACCTCCTGGCGGCTCTTCTCCAGGTTCTTGGTCATCCCGACCAGCTCGCCGCCGACGATGGACTTCAATCCCGCTCCGATCTGGGAGAAGGCGTTGCGGGACCGGACGGTGAGCCCGAAGCACTCGCCGATCACCCGCGTCACCTTGTAGCCGGGGACATCGTTCATGGTGGAGATGAGCATGTCGCTCCTTTCGGCCGGCACCTCGGCTGGTGCCGACGCCGCCTGCGCCCGAGATCATCGCAGGCCGGCCCCCACCCGGACCAGCACCGGCGGGGTGCCGCCAGCCCCTAGAATCGAGCGTTTCTTGCCGGCGGTGGGGTCCCGTTCGGGGGGGCCGGACCGTCGGACGGGTCCTCGGGCCGGCAGGAGGGACGGCGTGGCCATCGATCTCGAGCTCGAAGAGGAGCAGCGGTTCTTGGACCGTGCCTACCAGGGCCTCGACGCCATGCGCGCCGAGTCCCGCCGGATGCTCGAATCGGTGCTCGACCTGGGCCGGGGGGGCACCCCCCAGTCCCGGACCGAGCGGGACATCGTGGTGCGGACCAGCCTCGCCCGCCTGGCCCAGCTGGACATCGGGGACCAGGCGCTGTGCTTCGGGCGCATCGACCGGGTCCCCGACGCCGACCACGAGGTCGGCGAGACTTTCCACATCGGCCGGGTTGCCGTCTCGGGTCCCGACCGCGAGCCGTTGGTGGTCGACTGGCGGGCCCCGGTGGCGGCGCCCTTCTACCGGGCGACCGGGCTGGACGCCCAGGGCCTGGTTCGGCGGCGGCACCTGGCGGTGCGAGGCCGCATGGTCACCGGCTACGAGGACGAGTACTTCGCCGACGGCGCGGCCACGACGAGACCGGCCGACGGGCCCCACGAGCTCCTCGACGGGGCGCTCGAGGTGGGCGGCCCAGGGGCCCTGCTCGCCGCCCTGGGGTCGGCCCGGACCGGCCGGATGGCCGACATCGTGGGCACCATCCAGCGCGAGCAGGACGAGATCATCCGCGCCCCGATGGGGGGCCTCTTGCTCGTCCAGGGGGGACCGGGCACCGGGAAGACCGCGGTCGCCCTCCACCGGGCCGCCTACCTCCTCTACACCCACCGGTTCCCCCTGGAACGCCAGGGGGTGCTGGTGGTCGGACCCAACCCCCTCTTCCTCCGCTACATCGAGCAGGTCCTGCCCTCGCTCGGCGAGACCGGTGTCACCCTCTCGACCGTGTCGGGGCTCGTGGCCGAGGTCCGGGTGCGCGCGGGCGAGCCGCCCGAGGTCGCCCGGCTGAAGGGCGGAGCCCGCATGGCCAAGCTGATCCTCCAGGCGGTGCGGGCCCGCGAGCGCCGGCTCCGACGGTCGGTCGAGATCCCCTTCGGCCCGACCGTGCTGCGGCTCGAGGTCGAGGACTCGGCCCGGATCGTGGCCCGGGCCCGCCGCCGTCCGGGCAACCACAACGCCAAGCGCCGGTTCGTCGAGCGTCAGGTGACCTCGCTCTTGGCCGCGCGCTACGAACGATTCGCCGAGGCGGCCGAGGAGCGCCGGGGCGCACGGTTGGGGGCGGTCGATCCCGCCGGCGGGGACGACGGGGGCGAGGAGGAGGACGGCCGGGTCGAGCTGGTCAACCAGATCCGGCGGCTGCCCGAGGTGCGTGAGGCCCTGGACCGGATGTGGCCCCGCCTCGCGCCCCACGAGCTCATCCACGACCTCTTCGGGGCTCCAGCGCTCCTCGCCGCCTCGGCCAAGGGGGTCCTCTCGCCGGCCGAGCAGGCCCTCTTGGTCCGGCC
Organism: Actinomycetes bacterium; assembly: GCA_021791895.1. Classification (GTDB taxonomy): domain Bacteria; phylum Actinomycetota; class Acidimicrobiia; order Acidimicrobiales; family RAAP-2; genus Palsa-461. Next base: position 63,938 of record JAJYVS010000004.1, read on the forward strand.
GCGCAGCGGGTCGCTCGACGCCGTCCCCTGGACCGCCGCCGACGCCGCGCTGGTCGATGAGGCTCGGGCGGTCCTTGGCCCGTGGCGGGCCCGCCCGGGCCGGGCGCGCGCGGGCGAGGCCCGCGCCTGGGCCGAACGCCCGGCCGACGCCCCGTTCTGGCCCTCGGGGCTGGACTTCTCGCCGGAGCCGGCCGCGCCGAGCACGACCGGGTCGGCCGACGAGATTCGCGCCTTCGGGCACATCGTGGTCGACGAGGCCCAGGACCTCTCGCCGATGCAGCTGCGCATGCTGGCTCGGCGTTCGTTGTCCGGATCCATGACCGTGGTGGGCGACATCGCCCAGGCCACCGGCGCCTGGGCCCCCACCGGCTGGGAGGAGCTGGCCGCCCACCTCTCGCCCCGGCACGAGCCGCGCCAGGTCGAGCTGACCGTGAGCTACCGCACGCCGGCCGAAGTGGTGGCGGTGGCGGCCCGGGCCCTGCGGGCGGCGGTGCCCGGGCTCGAGCCCCCGACCCCGGTGCGCCGCTCGGGCCATCCTCCGGTCATCGAGCAGGTGTCCCGGCCGGAGTTGGCCTTCCGGGCGGCGGTGCTGGCCGCCACCCAGCTGGAGGCGGTCGGCCAGGGCAAGGTGGCGGTGCTGGTGCCCGAGGCGCTGGCGTCCGAGGTGGAGCGGGCCCTTCGGGACCGGGGGCTCGACCCGGTGGACCCCCGCGACCCAGCCGGTCAGGGGCTCGCGGCCCCGCTCGTCGTGTTGCCGGCGGGCGAGGCCCACGGCCTCGAGTTCGACGGGGTGGTGGTGGTGGAGCCGGCGGCCCTGGCCAAGGAGAGCGCCGGCGAGGGCCCCGACGGGCCGCCCGGCCGGGCCCTGCGGACCCTGTACGTGGCGTTGACCCGCCCGACCCAGCGGCTCGCGGTGGTCCACGCCCTCGCGCTCCCGGTCGACCTGAGTGCCGGCTGAGGGGCCGGCGCGCCGGCCGTCGGGGGGCCGCCCCCTCACCAGGATGTTGGCGTTTCGCCACCCCAGTCGAGTAGGAAATGAGCCGTGAGCCAGGTGATCTCGGTGGGCAAGCCTGCCAAGACCCCCCGCATCACCCACGACCGGCCGCCCATGCTCGCCATCGGCGTCATGATCTGGCTCGGCTCGGAGCTTATGTTCTTCTCGAGCCTGTTTGCCGCGTTCTTCACCATCCGCGCCGAGCACACGGTGTGGCCCCCAGCCGGAACCCAACTCGACACCATCCGGGCCGCGGTCTTCACCGCCGTCTTGGTCTCGTCGAGCTTCACCATGCAAAAGGCCGTCTTCGACGTGGAGCGGCGCAACCGTCGGTCGGCCAAGATCTGGGTGGGCTGGACGCTCTTCCTCGGGCTGGCGTTCCTCGGGAACCAGTTCTCCGAATGGCTCCTCATGACCACGAGGCCGAGCACCAACGCGTACGGCTCGCTGTTCTTCATCATGACCGGGCTGCACGGGCTCCACGTCTTCTTGGGCCTGGTGGCGATGGTCTTCCTCCTGTTGCGCATGCGGGGCAAGTCCGGTGACCCCGGGGAGCTCTCGGTCTTCCAGGGGGTGAGCTACTACTGGCACTTCGTCGACATCGTCTGGATCGGCCTGTTCAGTTGCCTGTTCCTGCTCAAGTGATGGGGCGCCTGCGCCGTGCCTGCTCCAGCCGGCTCTTGCTCCCGGGCGCGGTGGTTTTCGGCGTGGCGCTCGGCGGGGTGCTGGCGTTCGGCGTCGGCGGGGCCAACGGGCTGAACCAGTCCCAGCGCTCCTACGGCGACTCGGCCATCCGGTACTACTACCCGCCGAAGTCCTACATCCCGGCCGGCCAGGCTCTCTTCGAAACCTTCTGTTCGAGCTGCCACGGGTCCGACGGCGCGGGCACGTCGAGGGCGCCCAACCTGGTCGGGGTGGGACCGGCGACGATCGACTTCTGGATCACCACCGGCCGCATGCCGGCCGAGAACCCCTACGCCATCCAGGCCCCCCGCAAGCCGGCAAAGCTGAGCAACCAGGAGGCGCTCGAGGTCGCGGCGTACGTGAACTCCCTCGACCCCTCCCGTCCGGCCATCCCGAAGGTGAACCTGAAGGACGCCAACGTGGCCGTCGGGGCCGACCTGTTCTCGCTCAACTGCGCGGCCTGCCACACCATCACCGGCGCCGGCGACGAACTCGCCTTCGGCACCTACGCCCCCTCGTTGCGTGCTGCCACGCCGACCCAGGTGGCCGAGGCCATCCGCACCGGCCCGGGCAACATGCCCCGCTTTAGCGGGAACCTGACCAACGCCCAGGTGGCCGACATCGACGCCTATGTGACCGAGTACATCCAGCACCCGACCAACCCCGGCGGCTTCGCCTTGGGTGGGGTGGGGCCGGTGGGCGAGGGCTTCGTGGCCCTGTTGTTCGGGGTGGGGATCCTGGCCTTGGTCGGCTACTGGATCGGGGAGCGGACGTGAGCCAGGACACCGAGCTCGAGGCGGCCATGGACCCGGACCTGCCCCTCCCGGCGACCAGCCTCGACGACCCCCACCTGCGCGAGGCGGTTCGCAACCCCGAGGGCGCGGAGCGGGCCATCGCGTGGCTCTTCGTCTTAGGGGTGATCGGGGTGGCGCTGTTCGGCGCGGCCTACGTGCAGAACTGGAAGCCCTTCACCCTGGGCCTCACCCTCGGCCTCGGCCTGTTCTTCCTCGGCTTCGGCGTCACCGCCTGGGGGAAGTACCTGATGCCCCAGGGCCCCTTCTCCGAGGCCCGCCACGCCCTGCACTCGGCCCAGGCCGAGCGGGAGGCCATCGCCGCCGCCCTGGTCGAGCGGACCGGGGTGGTGGTGAAGCGCCGGCGGGTCCTCCTCGGCCTCCTCGGCTCGGGAATGGGCATCTTCGGCATCGTCGCCCTCTTCCCGCTCCTGCGCTCGCTCGGTCCGTTGCCCGGTCTCACCCTGACCAAGACCAACTGGCGCCGGGGCTCGCTCCTCGTCGACTCGAACGGCCGGGCCATCCACGTCGAGGCCCTGGAGCCCGGGGGCATCGTCACCGTCTTCCCAGCCGGGTTCGAGAACAACGACCAGACGGTGGCGGTCGACCAGACGGTCCTCATCCGGGCCGGCACCACGGCCATCGTGACCGAGAAGGGCCGGTCCACCTGGGCGCCGGCCGGCTACATCGCCTACTCGAAGCTCTGCACCCACGCCGGGTGCCCGGTCGGCCTCTACGAGAAGCAGCTGCGCCTCCTCGTCTGCCCGTGCCACCAGTCGATGTTCAACATCGACGACGGCGCGGTCCCCGAGTTCGGTCCTGCCCCCCGCCCTTTGCCCCAGCTCCCGCTGTACATCGACCGGGCTGGGTTCCTCCGAGCCCAGTCCGGCTACGACCAGCCGGTCGGCCCGGGCTACTACGAACGGACCACGACGTGAGCACCGCCGGCGTCCGGACCAAGCGCGAAGCGCAGGCGGCGCGGGGCCGTTACGGCCGCGTCGGCCAGATCATCGGGGAGATCGACGACCGGTTGGGGGTGGCCAAGGGCGGTCGCACCTTCCTCGACAAGATCTTCCCCGACCACTGGTCGTTCATGCTGGGCGAGATCGCGCTGTACTCCTTCATCGTCCTCATCGCGACCGGGATCTTCCTCTCCCTCTACTACGTCCCGTCTTCGACCCTCTCTGTCTACCACGGCTCCTACGCCCCGCTGCGGGGCCAGAAGGTGACCGCCGCCTACGCCTCGACGGTCAACCTCAGCCTGTCGGTCCGGGCCGGCCTGCTCATGCGCCAGATGCACCACTGGGCGGCCGACATCTTCATCGGGGCCATCGTCATCCACATGGCCCGCATCTTCTTCACCGGCGCCTTCCGCAAGCCCCGCGAGCTCAACTGGACGATCGGGCTCACCCTGCTCGTGCTGTCCCTGGCCAACGGGTTCATCGGCTACTCGCTCCCCGACGACCTCATCTCGGGGACCGGCCTGCGGATCATGTACTCGATCGTCCTGTCGATCCCCTTCGTCGGAAGCTACCTCGCCTTCTGGCTGTTCGGGGGCAACTACCCGGGGACGCTCATCATCCCCCGCCTCTTCATCATTCACGTCCTCATCCTCCCGGGGATCCTGGCCGGGCTGATTGGCGCCCACCTGTTCCTCCTCGTCCGCCAGAAGCACACCCAGTTCCCGGGCAAAGGGCGGACTGAGGACAACGTGGTCGGCTCGCCCATGTACCCGACCTTCATGGCCAAGACCACCGGGTACCTCTTCATGATCACCGGGGTCATCACCGTGTTGGGCGGGCTCGCCCAGATCAACCCGATCTGGCAGTTCGGCCAGTACCAGGCGGACAAGATCTCCTACGCCGTCCAGCCGGACTGGTACATGGGGTGGCTCGACGGGGCCCTGCGGATCATGCCCAGCTGGGAGTTCGCCGGCTGGGGCCACACCATCCCCTTCGTGGTGCTCCTGCCGGCGGTCGTGTTCCCGGGCATGATCTTCACCCTCTGCTACGCCTGGCCGGCCATCGAACGGAAATTCACCGGCGACAACGCCATCCACCACCTCTTGGACCGGCCGCGGGACCGGCCCAAACGCACCGCCGCGGGGGCGGCGATGATCGCCCTCATGTTCACCCTGCTCGGCGCGAGCGCGACCGACGTGCTGGCCAACTTCTTCCAAGTCTCCCTGAACGAGGTGCTCTGGACCTTCCGGGTCCTCGTCTTTGTGGTGCCGATCGTGGCCGGGTTGTTCACCTGGCGCATCTGCCTCGAGATGCAGGGCGGCGGGGCCGACATCGGCAAGCGGAAACGGGCGGTCGTCATGACCCGCAGCGCCATCGGCGAGTACCGGACGGTCGAGACCGAGGCCCAGCCCGATGACGAGCACGAGGAGCTCCCGCCGATCCCGGTGCCGGTGCACATCGAGGTGGGCGTCGGCGACACCGGCGCCGAGCAGGCCGGGGTCCGAACCGTCCCCCGGTAGCGGGCCGGCGCCGTCAGGGCGGCCGGACCCGGCGCCCGTCGCGCCGTTGGCGGCAGTCCGGTGAGCCTCGCAGCCCCCTCTGCGCCCCTCGGGGACCACCCCGGGCTCACCTCGGCCGAAGTCCGGGAGCGGACGGCGGCCGGGCTGGCCAACGTGGCCCCCCCGGGCCTAGGGCGCACCCTGCCCCAGATCCTCCGGGCCAACCTCCTCACCCGGTTCAACGCCATCCTGGGCTCCCTCCTCGTGGTGGTGGCCCTCGTCGGCCCGCCCCAGGACGCCCTGTTCGGAGTGGTGCTGACGAGCAACGTGGCCATCGGGATCTTCCAGGAGGTACGGACCAAGCGGACCCTGGACCGGCTGGCCATCCTCACCGCGCCGAGTGCCCGGGTGGTGCGGGACGGGTCCTTGGGCACCGTCGCCGTCGAGGAGCTGGTGCTGGACGACCTGGTGGTGCTGGAAGCCGGGGACCAGGTCGGCGCCGACGCCGTGGTGCTGGCCTCGGCCGGCCTCGAGCTCGACGAGTCCCTGCTCACCGGGGAGGCCGAGCCGGTGGAGAAGGCGGCCGACGACACCGTGCGCGCCGGGAGCTTCGTCACCGCCGGCCGGGGCCACGTGAAGGTGACCGGGGTCGGCGCCGACGCCTACGCGGTGCGTCTGGAGGCCCAGGCCCGCCAGTTCAGCCTGGTCCGCTCGGAGCTCCAGCAGGGGACCAACTGGATCCTGCGCCTGGTCACCTGGGTGATGGTCCCGACCGGGGTCCTGCTCGTCGTGAGCGAGCTGCTGCGGAGCCACCAGTCGCTCCCCGACGCCCTCCGGGGCTCGGTGGCCGGTGTCGGCGCCATGGTGCCCGAGGGCCTGGTGCTGCTCACCTCCATCGCCTTCGCCGTCGGCGCGCTCCGGCTGGCCCGCCGGCGGGTGCTGGTCCAGGAACTGGCGGCCATCGAGGGGCTGGCCCGGGTCGACGTGCTCTGCATCGACAAGACCGGGACCCTGACCGAGCCCGGCGTCACCCTGGAGGCGGTGGAGCCGCTCGTCGGGCAGAGCCCCGACGAGCTGGAGGAGGTGGTGGCGGCCCTGGCGGCCTCGGACCCGGCCCCCAACGCCACCGTGTCGGCGGTCCGGGCCCGCTACCCCGACGCCGAGCCGTGGCCCCTCGAGACGGTGGTCCCGTTCTCCTCGGCCCGCAAGTGGAGCGCGCTCGGCTTCACCGGGCGCGGCCTGTGGGTCCTCGGGGCGCCGGGCATCGTGGCCCCCTCGCTCCCGCCCGAGGCCGCAGCGCGGCTGGCCGCCCACGAGCGCTCGGGCGAGCGGGTGGTCCTCCTCGCCCGGGCCTCGGGAGCCATTCCGGCCGACGAACAGCCGGTCCTCCCGGCGCTCGAACCGGTCGGCCTGCTCGTGTTCGGCGAGCGGGTCCGGCCCGACGCGCCCGAGACGGTCCGCTACCTCCTGGCCCAGGGGATGGAGATCAAGGTGCTCTCGGGCGACTCGCCGGTCACCGTGGCGAGCGTGGCCGCCCGCGTGGGCATCCCCCTCGGCGGGGGTACCGGAGACGCCACCTACCTCGGGGCCGACGAGGCGGCGATGGGCTCGGCCCTGGACACCGGGAACGTGGTCGGCCGGGTCCGGCCGGACCAGAAGCTGGGCGCGGTCCGGAGCCTCCAGGCCCGGGGGCGGATCGTGGCCATGGTCGGTGACGGAGTCAACGACGTGCCGGCCCTGAAGCAGGCCGACCTCGGCATTGCCATGGGCTCGGGGAGCCAGTCGGCCCGGTCGGTGGCCCGCATCATCCTCCTCGACAGCGCCTTCTCGGTCGTGCCCCGGGTGCTCGGCGAGGGACGCCGGGTCATCGCCAACATCGAGCGGGTCGGGAACCTGTTCGTGACCAAGACCGTCTACGCCGCGCTGCTCGGGGTCGTGGTGGCGGTGACGGGCGTGCCGTTCCCGTTCTTCCCCCGGCACCTCACCATCGTCACCACCTTCACGATCGGGGTCCCCGGCTTCTTCCTGGCCCTGGCCACCGCCGCCCCCCGGGCCTCCCCGGGGTTCGCCCGCCGGGTCCTGCGCTTCGCGGTGCCGGCGGGACTGGTGGCGGGGGTCTGCGCCTTCGCCGTCTACGCCGTGGCCCGAGCGGCCCCGGGGGCGAGCGCCGAGGAGGCCCGCACGGCGGCCACGCTGGCCCTGCTCGCCGTCGGCCTGGTGATCCTCGGGCTCATCAGCCGCCCACTCGACCCGGTCCGCCTCGGTCTCCTGGTGGTGATGGCGGGCGGGGCCGCGCTCGCCATGCTGGTGCCGCTGTCGCGCCGGGTCTTCGGGCTGGCCATTCCGGCGCCCGCCACGCTCCTCGAGGAGGCTTTGGTGGTCGGGGTGGCGCTGGTGGCGCTCGTGACCGGGGTCCGGCTGGCGCCGCTCGTGGTGCAAGCCCTCGGCCGCCGGCGGCGACCCGCCCGCTAGGCCGAGTCCGGCCGAGTCCGGCCGGCTAGTCCGGTCGGGCCGGGACCTCGGGCTCGGGCCGCACCACGAGGACCGGGCAGTGGGCGTGGTGGACGCACTGCTGGCTCACCGAGCCGAGCATGAGCTCCTTGAACCCCCCGAGCCCGCGGGATCCGACGACGAGGAGCGCCGCGCCCCGGCTGGCCTCGACGAGGCGGCCGGCGGCCGGGGGGTCCTCGAGGTACCCGTGCACCTCGAGGTCGGGGGCGAGGGCCCTCGCCGTGGCTACCGCCTGTTCGAGGATCTCCTCCTCCTCGGCCTCGGCCCCCACGATGAGCTCGGAGACCACCTTGCGGACCACCCGCACGTGCACGATCTCGAGGGTCAGCCCGCGGCTCGAGGCCTGGGCCACCGCCCACCGGAGCGCGTCCATCGAGGCTCCGGAGCCGTCGACCCCGACCACGACCCGGTCCCTCGGCCCACTTCCTCCGGCGTCGGGGTCCTCTCTGGGCACGGCGTTCTCCTCATCGGGCTCGGCCGGACCCAAAGAGTATGCCGGACCCCCGGCACCGCCACCGGGGTACGGCCGGGGCCGGGGCTCCTCGGGCGGGACCTTCGGACCTGGCCAAAGGGGGCGGCCCGGTGCAGGATGGCCCGGTGCAGGATGGCCCGGCGCCGGCCGGTCGGCGCGCGTCCTTGGGGCAGCGGCTGGAGCGGGCCCGGCCGGGCGTGCTGCTGACCCTGACCGTGGCCACGTTGGCGGCCGGCGGAGCCGCCCACCTGGCCGGGGCGTCCGGCGCGGGCGACCACGTGTGGAGCACAGGGGCGGCCCTGGCCGCGCTCTCGGTCGCGTGGTCGACCGCCCTCGTGCTGTGGCGGGGCCACCTGGGGGTCGACGCGATCGCCCTGTTGGCCCTGGTCGGAGCGGTCGCCGTCGGCGAGCCGCTGGCGGCCGCGGTCATCGCGGTGATGGTGGGCAGCGGGGGGACGCTCGAGGCCTGGGCAGCCGGCCGGGCCCGCCGCGACCTCGCCGCCGTGCTGGCCCGGCGCCCGACCGTGGTGCACCGCCGGCGCGGGGGGGTGGTCGAGACCGTGCCGCCCGAGGCGGTAGAGCCCGGGGATCTCCTCGTGGTGGGCCCGGGCGAGGTGGTGGCGATCGACGGCATGGTCGTGGCCACCCCGGCGGTGCTCGACGAGTCGGCGCTCACCGGCGAGGGTCTCCCGGTCGAGCGGCCGGCCGGCGACGCCGTGCGCAGCGGGGTGGTCAACGTCGGCGGACCCTTTGAGCTCCGGGCCACCGCGACCGCGGCCAACAGCACCTACGACGGCATCGTGCGCCTGGTGGCAGCGGCCGAGACCACCCGACCCCCCTTCGTCCGCCTGGCCGACCGCTACGCCCAGTGGTTCCTCGGCCTGACCCTGGCGGTGGCCGGCGCCGGGTGGGCCGCCGGCGGGGCCGCCCGGGCGGTGGCCGTGCTCGTGGTGGCCACCCCGTGCCCGCTCATCCTGGCCGCCCCGATCGCCTTCGTCGCCGGGCTGTCGCGGGCCGCCCGCCGGGAGGTGGTGGTGAAGGGCGGGGACGTGCTGGAGCGGCTGGCCCGGTGCCGGACCCTCCTCGTCGACAAGACCGGCACCCTCACTCTCGGCCAGCCCCGTCTGGCCAGCGTGGTCAGCGCCGGGGAGCGGGCCGAGTCGGAGATCCTGGCGCTGGCCGCCTCGCTCGACCAGCTCTCGAGCCACGTCCTCGCGGCGGCGGTGGTGCGGGCGGCCACCGAGCGCGACCTCGCCCTGTCCCTGCCGGTCGGGGTGGACGAGGTGGCCGGCCGGGGGGTTCGGGGCTCGGTCAACGGGCATCTGGTGGCGGTGGGCAAGGCCGAGTGGACCGGGGTGCAGGGGGTCCCGCCGTGGGCCAAGGCGGCCCGGCGGGCGGCCGCCTTGGACGGCGCCCTGACCGTCTTCGTCTCGGTGGATGGCCGGCCGGCCGGGGTGCTCGTCTTCCAGGACCCGCTGCGCCCCGACGGGCCGAGCACGATCTGGCGTCTGCGCAAGAACGGCTTCGACCGCATCGTGATGGTCACCGGTGACCGCCGCGAGGTCGCCGAGACGGTGGCGGCGGCGATCGGCGTCGACGGCGTCGTGGCCGAGGTGTCCCCGGCCGAGAAGCTGGCGGTCATCGAGCTCGAACGGCGCCGGGGACCGACCGTGATGGTCGGCGACGGGGTCAACGACGCCCCGGCCCTGGCGGTGGCCGACGTCGGGGTGGCGCTCGGCGCCCGGGGGGCCACCGCCTCTTCGGAGGCGGCCGACGTGGTGGTCACGGTGGACCGCCTCGACCGGGTGGGCGAGGCGGTGACGCTCGCCCGCCGGACCCGGGCCATCGCCTGGGAGAGCGTCGTGATCGGCATGGCGCTGTCGGTGGCCGGGATGGGGGTCGCCGCCTTCGGCCTCTTGCCGGCGGTGTGGGGGGCGCTGGCCCAGGAGGCCATCGACGTCGCCGTGATCGTCAACGCCCTGCGCGCCCTCTCGGTCGGCCCGGGTCGCCTTCGCCTCGGGGGGGACGAGGAGCGCCTGGTGGCCCGGTTCCTCTCCGAGCACCGGGCCATCCGGGCTGACCTCGAGGAGGTCCGGGCGGCGGCCGACGCGATCGGGAGCCCCGACCGGGCCGCCGCCCTGGCCGCCGTGCGGCGGGTGCAGCGGCTGTTGGTGGAGGAGGTGGAGCCGCACGAGGCGGCCGAGGAGGAGGCTTTCTACGGGCCCGCGCACCGGGCGCTCGGAGCGGTGGACCCGACCGGCGCCCTCAGCCGGGCCCACCTGGAGATCGCCCACCAGATCCGCCGGCTCGGCCGGGTCCTCGACGGGGTCGGTGCCGAGGGGCTCGACGACGTCGACGTGGTCGACCTGCGCCAGATCCTCTACGGGCTCTACGCCATCCTGGCGCTCCACACCGCCACCGAGGAGGAGAGCTACCGGTCGATGGAGGACGTGGCCGGCGGCTGAGCGGCCCGGGCAGGTGGTGCCGCGGTGGCGCGGGCCGGCACCGGCACCGGCGGACGGAGGTGGTCGAGGAGTGCCGAGCCGAGGAGGAGGACCCCGAAGCCCGCACCGAGCCAGCACACCCCGTCCCAACCGGCGGCGGCGAGCACGGCGCCGGCGCTCACCGACCCGAACGCCCCGCCGGCGAAGTAGCAGACCATGTAGGCGCTGTTGATCCGGGACCGAGCCTCGGGCGCGATGCGGTAGATGATGGCCTGGTTGGTGATCTGGATCCCCTGGGTTCCGACGTCGAGGACCAGGATCCCGGCGATCAACGGGGCGAGCGACGCCTTGCCCCAGGCGAGCAGTCCGAACGAGCCGGTGAGGAGGAGCGCCGAGACGGTGGTGACGACGGCCGTCCGTTGTGCATCGGCGAGGCGCCCGGCCACATTGGCCATGGTCACCCCGGCCACCCCGGCCAGCCCGAACAGGCCGATGACCGCCCGGGAGTAGTGGAAGGGCGGCCCGGCGAGCAGGAAGGCGAGCGAGGTCCACAGGACGCTGAAGGCGGCGAACTCGGTGGCGCCGTTGAACGACCGGCGGCGCAGCACCGGCTCGGTGACCAAGAAACGCAGGGACGAGGCCACCAGCTTGGGGTAGGGGAGGTGGGGTCGGGGTCCCTCGGGCGGCAGGGCCCGGCGCAGGACGAGGGCCAGGACGACCATGAGCCCGGCCGAGACCCAGTAGATGGTCCGCCACCCGGCCGCCTCGGCCACGAGCCCGGCCGCGGTCCGGGCGAGCAGGATCCCGAGGAGCAGGCCGGTCATGATGCGGGCCACGATCCGGCCCTGCCGGTGGGGCTCGGCCAGATCGGCGGCGAAGGGGATCATGACCTGGCCGGCGACCGAGGCGCAGCCGACGAGGAGCGAGGCCAGCTCGAACAGCCACAGGGTGGGCGCGGCGGCCGCCAGCGCCAGGAATCCGCCGGCGGCCACGTAGACAGAGACGGTGAGGGAGCGGCGGGGCCGCAGGTCGCCGAGCGGCACTACGAGGAGGAGCCCGAGGGCGTAGCCGACCTGGGTGGCGGTGACCACGATCGAGGTGGCGGCGCTGCCCACACCGAACTCGGTGGCGATCTCATGCAGGAGGGGCTGGGAGTAGTACAGGTTGGCGACAATGGCCCCGGTGGCCACCGCCATGAGCAGCACCAGGCGGTTGGAGAGCCCGCCGCCCCGCATGCCCGGCTCCACGCCCCCGACGCTAGCGGCCCTCCGGTCGAAGCAGCCGACCGAGGGCGGCGGCGTCGGCCCGCAGCCTGGTCTCCTCGAGGGTCACGTCCCGGTCCTTGGGCAGCGGCGCCCCCGGGTTGACGTCGCCCTCGGCGTAGCGGGCGGTCACGTGGGTGTGGAGGTGGGGCGCGGTGGTGCCGAGGGTCTCGTCGTTGACCTTGCGGGCCCCGAAGTGGCGACGCACGGCGTCGCTTACCGCGAGCACCTCGGCGAAGTAGCCCGCGGCCTCCTCGGCCGACAGATCGGTCGGCTCGGCCACGTGGCCCCGGTGCCCAGATGACCACCACGTAGCCCCGCTGGGCCCGCGCCGGCAGAGGTAGGCGTCGGCGTAGCGGCCGGCCAGGACCCGGATCCCGTGCTCGGTCTCCTGGGCCCGCTCGGGCCGGCACATCGGGCAGCCCTCGCTGGCGAAGCGGGCGTCGAAGTCCAAGGGCCAGGCCATCTCCCGGCTTGGCCGCTCCGGGTTGGCGGGGCACCCGGTCGGCTGGGCCAGACTGTGCGGTGATGACCGATCCCCCCCGCCGGACGCTGGCCGGCATCCTCGACCTCCGTTCCTCGGGCCAGGACCGCTGGCGGGCCCCCACCCCGGGCGAGGGTCCCCCCCGTCTCTTCGGCGGCCAGGTGGCGGCCCAGGCCCTGGCGGCGGCGTGCAAGACCGTCCCGGCCGACCGGCCGCCCCACTCCCTGCACGGGTACTTCATCCGCCCCGGCCGGCCCGACACCACCCTCGAGCTCGTCGTGGAACGGACCCGGGACGGCCGCTCCTTCACCACGAGGCACGTGACGGCGCTCCAGGACCAAAAGGCCATCTTCAACCTGACGGCCTCCTTCCACGCCGGCGAGCCCGGGGTGGACTGGCAGCTCCCGGCACCCGACGTGCCGCCGCCCGAGGCGTTCGACAACCCACCGGCCCGGCCGTCGCGTCGGATGTTCGGCCCGGCCAGCTTCTTCGAGCAGCGCCCGATCTACCCGAGCGTCGAGGGCGACCCCTGGCCCCGCCACCCGTGCTGGGTCCGCCTGGTCGAGGAGGTCCCCGCCGACGCGGCCGAGCAGGCCTGCGCGCTGGCCTTCGTGTCGGACATGGGGGTGGTCGGGTCCGCCCGGGCCCCTGGCGACCGCAGCCACCCATCCTCGTTGGCCAGCCTGGACCATGCGGTCTGGTTCCATCGGCCCTTCGACATCACCCAGTGGCACCTGTTCTCGGTCGACCCGGTCTCCAACTTCGGGGCCCGGGGGCTGGCGCGAGGCACCTTCCACGCCGCCGACGGGCGGCTGGTGGCCTCCATCGCCCAGGAGGGGCTGATCAGGCCGGGCCCGCCGGACTGGCTCCCCCCCGGACCGGGCTGAGCCCCGGGCCGCGTCCGGCGCGTCGGTGCAGACCCGCCACGCCGGGCGGCGGGTCTGCCCTCAGACGTGGCCGCCGCGGCGGCTCTCGGCGGTCACCCCGACCAGTGCGGTGACGATGAGCCCGACGGCGGGGAAGAAGAACCACATCCCGAAGGCGAAGGCCAGCACCAGCATGAAGGCGCCCATGCCGAGGACAAAGGGCCAGATGCTCGACGAGGGGAAGGTCTCGACCTCGCCGGCGCCGTCTTCGATGGTGGCGTCGTCGCGGTCCTCGGGCCGAAAGCCCATTCGGCGGTGCCAGAAGAGGTAGTAGCTGCCGGGCAGGAGCCCGAGGAGGCAGGTCCCGACCAGCATGGCCGTCCCGCCGTCCTCGTAGCTGGTGAACCAGTAGACGAGGCCGATGAACCCGAAGAAGATGGCCACGCCGAGCAGGATGAGCGACTCGTTCCTCATGGCGACACCAGCACCTTGTCACCCCGGGGCGGCCGGCCCTCGCCGTGGGCGATCGCCGGGGAATCGGGGTGGTGGTAGTCCCAGGTCGGCCGCTCGGAACGGATCGGTGGCAGGTGCGAGTAGTTGTGGTGCGGGGGCGGCGAGGTGGTGAACCATTCGAGCGTGTGGGCGTCCCACGGGTTGTCGCCGCAGGGCACCGGCTGGCGCCAAGAGATCCACAGGTTCCACAACAGCACGGCGAAGGACGTCGCGATGATGAAGGCACCGACGGTCGAGATGATGTTGTAGCTCTGCCACCCGAGATAGGAGGGGTAGACGGCGACTCGTCTCGGCATCCCGAGGAGCCCCACGACGTACTGGGGCATGAAGGTGACCCAAAAGCCGATGAACATCAGCCAGAAGTGCCACTTGCCGAGGCCTTCGCGGAGCATGCGGCCGAAGAACTTCGGGTACCAGTAGTAGAGGCCGGCGAACCCGGCGAACACCGCCGTCCCGAAGAGCACCTGATGGAAGTGGGCCACCACGAAGTAGGTGTCGTGGGTGAAGAAGTCGATCGGCGGCGAGGCGAGCATGACCCCGGTCACCCCGCCCATCAAGAAGGCGAAGAGGAACCCGATCGCGAACAACATGGCCGCGCTGAACTGCAGCTGACCACGCCACAGGGTGCCGATCCAGTTGAAGAACTTGATCCCGGTCGGGACCGCGATCAACAGCGAGAGCAGCGAGAAGAACGGCAGGAGGACCACGCCGGTCGTGAACATGTGGTGCGCCCACACCCCGGTCGAGAGGGCAGCGATGGACAGGGTGGCGAAGACCATCCCCTTGTAGCCGAACACCGGTTTGCGCGAGAAGACCGGGAAGATCTCGGTCGCGATCCCGAAGTAGGGCAGGGCGAGGATGTACACCTCGGGGTGGCCGAAGAACCAGAACAGGTTCTGCCACAGGTTGGGCGAGCCGCCGCCTTGGACCGAGAAGATGTGGGTCCCGAAGTGTCGGTCGCAGAACAGCATCACGAGGGCCCCGGTGAGCACCGGGAAGGCGATCAGGATGAGGATCGCGGTCACCAGCATGTTCCAGGTGAAGATGGGCATCCGGAACATGGTCATGCCCGGCGCCCGAAGGTAGAAGATCGTGGCCACCAGGTTGACCCCGGTGAAGATGGCCGAGAAGCCGGTCAACACCAGGGCCATGATCCAGATATCGGGTCCGAGGCCCGGCGAGTTGGTGGCGTTGGACAGCGGCGCGTAGGCGACCCAGCCGAACTCCGACGCCCCGCCGGCTACGAGGAAGCCCATCATCATGGTGATGGAGCCCGACAGATAGAGCCAGTAGCTGAGGGCGTTCAGGCGGGGGAAGGCCATGTCTGGAGCGCCGATCTGCAGCGGGACGATGTAGTTGGCCAGGCCCCCGAAGGCGAACGGCCCGGCGAACAGGTACAGCATCAGGCTGCCGTGCATGGTGAACAGCTCGTTGTACTGGGCGAAGGAGACGAGTGAGGAGCTCGGGGTGGCTAGCTGGATGCGCAGGACGAGGGCCATGATCCCGGCGAAGTAGAAGAGGACGAGCGAGGTGATCATGTAGCTCATCCCGATCACCTTGTGGTCGGTCGAGGTGACCCACTTGAGCAGGCCGGTGGGCCCGTGCTCCTCGTGCTCGTGTCCGGCGACGTCGACGACGGAGGGACCGTGGGCGCCGTCGCCGGTGGTGGTCGGGGTGATGACGTCGGTCATGAGGTCACGCTCCGGGACCGCTCGCGTGGATCTGGTTCTTCAGCTGGCCGATGGTCGGGTGGTGTCCGCTCGTGCGGTGCACCCAGGTCTCGAAGACCCCAGGGGAGACCGCCCGGACGCTGAAGAGCATGAGCGAGTGGTACAGGCCACAGAGCTGGGTGCACTGCCCGCGATAGGTGCCGGTGTGCAGCACGTTGAAGTTGAAGGTGTTCACGTAGCCGGGTGCCGCGTAGCGGCTGAAGTTGAAGGCCGGGACGTAGAAACCGTGGTACACGTCAGCCGACTCGAGGTGGATAGTCACCGCCTCGTTCACCGGGAGCACCATCTGGGGCTGTTGGAGCGTCTGGCCGATCACGACCTTGCCGGTGGCCGGGTAGTAGAACTGCCAGCCCCACTGGAATGCCGTGACGTCGATGGTGACCTTGGTGCTCGGCACGGCGTCGACCTCGTTCTCGGTGATCACCGTGAACGCGAAGAGGCCCATCACCACGAGGATCGGGATCACCGTGTAGAGGACCTCGATCATCGGCCGGTACTGGGTCTGGCGGGGGAGCCCCTCGCTCTTCTTGTTCTTGCGGTAGCGGAAGACGGCCCAGACGATCAGCAGGAAGACGAAGCCGCCGACGACCAGCCCGGCAATGAAGAACCCCTGCCAAAGTTTGAAGGCGTCCTGGCCCTGGGAGGTGGCGCCGCGGTAGGCGCCGAAGGAGGGGAGCTGGCAGCCGGCGAGGACGACCGGGGCCAGGACCGCCAACGGGATGAGGGCACGTCCTCGGATGCGCCGTTTGGGAGGGGTGCCCGGGTCGGTCGGGGCGGGCGCGTTCACGGGGAGGGGAGCGTGCCGTCGCGCCTGGCGTCCACGTCGGCGAACCTTAGCGAACCCCCGTTTGGAATTCGAAGTACCTGGTCGAGGGGCCCTCGTCCGGACCTCCTCGGTTCGGTGGCCCCGGCGCGGCGCTCAGCCGGTCGGCGGCTTCTCGTCGGCGGCCTGGTTGGTGGCCTTGGCCGCCTCGTCCTTCGACTCGGCCATGCCCTTCTTGAACTCGTTTTGCGCCGAGCCCAGGTTCCGGGCCAGCTTCGGGATGGCGGCACCGCCGAAGAGGACCACCACCACGACGATCAGCACGATGAGCAGGTCCGGGCCAAAGATCTCTGCCAGCATGTCGACTCCTCTCGGACCACGCGGCGGACTGCGCTACGAGGTTACCGTGCCTGGAGGTGGAGGGCTCCGGCACGGCGTTCAGCCGCCCAGCAGCACCCCGAGGACCAGGGCGGCCATGGCGCTCAGCCCCGAGAGGGCGCCCCAGATGGCCAGACCGGCCTTGCTCGTGGCCCGGGTGTGGGCGAGCGCGGCCGCCCCGGCCACCACGACCACCCCGACCTTCACCCACAGCACGACCCGCCAGGCGAAGGACTGGCTGGCCAGGTGGTCGACGAGCACGTTCCAGATCCCGGTGCCCACCAACAGCGCGTAGGCGGGCCAGCTGAGTCGGGCGAACGCCCGGGCCAGGGCCCTCGGGGCATCGGCCGAGACCCGGCGGGCCGAGGGCACCAGCCCGGCCAGCACCACCTGGCCCCCCACCCAGACCGCGGCGCCGAGGACGTGTAGGGACAGGCGAAGCGCGTCGAGGGCCGGCGTCAGGGAGCCGGCGTCGTGGGTCAGCGGCCCTGCCAGTTGGGCGCCCGCTTCTCGGCGAAGGCGATCGGTCCCTCCCGAGCGTCGGCCGAGGTGAACACCTCGCGGGTGGCGGCGTCGGAGAGGTCCCACGCCTCGGCCTCGGTCACCTCGGCCGCCTGCTTGGTCAGGAGGCGGGAGTGGCGGACGCTGAGCGGGGCGTTCTCGGTGATCCGTCCGGCGAACGCGAGGGCCTCCTCCAGCACCCGGTCGGCCGGCACCACTGCGTTGACCAGGCCGAGCTCCTGGGCCCGGGTCGCGCTGATCGGGTCGCCGGTCAGGGCCAGCTCCATGGCCATCGCCATCGGCAGGCGCTTGGGCAGCCGCACCAGGCCGCCGCCCGCGGCGATCAGCCCCCGCTTCACCTCGGGGATCCCGAACACCGCGTGCTCGGCCGCCACCACGAGGTCGCACGCCAGCACCAGCTCGAAGCCGCCGGCCAGGGCCGGCCCGTTGACCGCGGCGATCACCGGGACCGGGATGTCCCGGCGGACGAAGCCGGCGAACCCGCCGGTCGAGCCGCCGATCGACCCGGCCGAGCCCGACGCGAAGGCCTTCAGGTCCATGCCGGCGCAGAAGGCCCGGTCCCCCGCCCCGGTCAGGACGATCACCCGGAGGTCGTCGTCGTCCACCAACTCGTCGAGCGCGGCGGACATCTGGCTCGTCACCTCGCCGTTGACGGCGTTGCGGGCCTCGGGCCGGTTGAGGGTGAGGATCTCGACCTGGCCCCGTCGCTCGCGTAGGACGACCGGGGGGCTCTCGGACATGGCGCTCATCGACCGCTCCTCTCGTGCCGGGGCAGGCAGGACGGGGCGACGCTACCTTCCCCCCGGCCAAGAGGCACGCGGCGTCGTGGGCGCCGGTCGCCCCGGAGCGGGGTCGACGACCCGGCTATGGTGCGCCGATGCCAGTGACCAAAGATGTCGTGTCGAGCGCGTCGGAGAAGATCTCCGCGATGGGGAGCGCCTTCTACTTCGCCGAGCAGGCGCGGACCAGGGCCCAGGAGCTCGGGCTCAACGGGTTCCAGTTCTACGTCCTCGGCCGGGGCGGCGTGCTGGGCGACGTCGAGGCGAGGGTGGTCCAGAGCGCCTTCGGCTGGTTCGCACCGGGGGTCGTCTCGTCCCAGTGGGAGCAGTCCCGGGCCATCGTGGAGCCCCGGGCCGCCGGTCGGGCCTTCTGCGAGTGCTGTGCCGAGTTCGGCCGGGCCAAGCTGGCCGGTCTCGACGAGCTCGGCTCGCTGTGCGAGGCCCTGGAGGTCGTCAACGAGGCGGCCGACCCGGCCGGCCTCGCCCTGTACGCCGGCATCAGCGCCGAGCCGCTGGTCGAGGACCTTGCCGGCCGGGCCATGCAGCTGGTCGCGGTGCTCCGGGAGTACCGGGGCTCGGCCCATCTGGTCGCCGTGCTGGCCCAGCTGCTCGAGCCCCGGATCGCCCATTACCTGCGGCGCCCCGAGATGTTCGGCGCCTTCGGCTACGGCGAGGACCAGGTGCCCGAGGTGACCGACGAGCACCGGGCGAAGCTCGCCGCGGCCGACGAGCTCACCGACCGGATGGTCTCCTTGGCCTACGGGGCCCTCAACGACGCCCAGGCTCAGGCGATGATGGCCGGCCTGGAGGCGATGGAGCGGGCGCTCGCCGGCTAGCGGGCGCCGAGGGAATCAGCCCCGGGGCTCCTCCGAGGAGCGGGCGTCGAGCGCGCCGAGCCGGCTGGGCACCGCACCGGCGGGGTCCAAGGTGAGGGTCCGCAGCGCCCGGTGGTGCACCGCTGCGTTCTGGACCGAGAGGGTGACGGCGAGGAACAACGCCGCGCTCGCGGCGGTCACCCCGATCGGCCCGCCGAGCCCGGCCACCACCGGCGCCAGGGAGAAGTGGGCCCCGAGCGAGACCACCCACAGCGCCATGGTGGGCCATCCGGCCTGCCGGACCACCGTGCCCCGCTCCACCTCGTGGAGGCGCACGGTGGCGGCCCGCAGCACCCCGAGGACCGCCGCGCCGACCACACAGCTGCCGAGCACGAGGATCGAGGTCTCGGTGCCGAGCGAGTGGGTCTCGGTGTAGCGGACGAACTGCACGAGCCCGACGGCGCTCAGCACGATCGGCACCCGGTGGGCGAAGCGGAGCCGGACCCGCCGGACCCGTCGCTGGCGGTAGAGGATCATGGCGAACGCGACAGCGTCGACCGCGAGGTCGAGCGGGCTCATGTCTGGACGATAACGCCGGGCGCGCCCGCCCGGCGCCGCTCAGCCGCCGGCCTCCAACGCCAGCAGTTGCCGCTTGGTCGAGATGCCGCCGCCGTAGCCGCCGATGGTGCCGTCGGCCGCGATGACCCGGTGGCAGGGCAGCACGATCGGGATCGGGTTGGCTCCGTTGGCCTGCCCGACGGCCCGGGAGGCCCGCGGCCGGCCGACCATGGACGCCAGCTCGCCGTAGCTGACGGTCTCGCCGTAGGGGATCTCGGCCAGCGTGAGCCACACCTGCTCTTGGAACTCGGTGCCCCGGACCGCGATCGGCAGGTCGAAGGCCCGCCGGCGCCCGCCGAAGTACTCGTCGAGCTGGCGGGCGGCGTCGAGCACCGGTCCGCGCACCGACCCCCGCTCGCCCGGCACCGTCAGCCGCTGGCCCCGGACCGGCAGGAGGATCTCGGTGACCGACTCCTCGTCGCCCGAGACGACGAGCGGGCCGATCGGGCTGTCCACCTTGAGGCGCCTGGTCGCGTTCTCGTTGTTGTCCATCGTCTGGCTCCCTCGGTCGTCGCTTGTCATCCTGAGCGCGACCGGGCCGGCGTGCTGGGCGGATCCGGACAGATGGCCCGGCGGCCATGCCGGGCGGGGCTCAGGAGGACCAGCTGATGCGCCGGGCCCGATCGGCGCGCACGTAGCCGTGCTCGACGAACCAACGGGCCGAGTCGGCGATGGCCTCGACGGCCGGCCGTGAGGTGTAGCCGAGCTCCGAGCGGGCCCGGGCGTCGTCAAAGACCATGTGCTCGCGCGACATCCGTGCCGCCTCGAGCGCCACCCGGGGCTCGCGGCCCAGGAGGCGGCCCTCGATGAGCTGGGAGGCGTGGCCCACGGCGACTCCCACCGACGCCGGCCAGCGCGTCCTCGGCGCGCGCAGCCCGGTGAGGGCCGCGGCCCGCTCCAACAGCGAGCGCATGGAGAGGTTCTCCCCGCCCATGATGTAGCTGCGCCCCTGGCGGCCCTGCTCGAAGACGAGGAGGTGGCCGCGGGCCAGGTCCTCGACGTGGGCCACGTTCATCGAGGTGTCGACGTAGCCGGGCATCCTCCCGTTCAAAAAGTCGAGGAGGACCCGACCGGTCGGCGTCGGGCGGACGTCCCGGGCCCCGAGGGGGAAGGTCGGGTGGACCAAAGCCACCGGCGCCCCCTCGGCGGCGGCCCGGAGCACCTCATGCTCGGCCACGTACTTGGACTGCTTGTAGTGGCCGAAGAGGTCGTGGATGCGGGTCGGCACCCCCTCGTGCGCCGGCCGCCCCCGGCCGAGGTGCAGCCCGATGGTGGCCACGGTGCTCGTGTAGACGACCCGCTCGCACCGCCCGTCGAGGGCCGCCGACAGCACGTTGCGTGTGCCCTCGACGTTCACGTCGTAGAAGTCGTCCGGACGCCTCGCCCAGAACCGGAACAGCGCCGCGGTGTGGAAGACCGCCCGCGATCCGTCCAGGGCCCTGTTCAAGGCGGCGCGGTCGCGCACGTCCACGCTCAGCTGCTCCACGTCGAGCCCTTCGATGTTGGAGACCGGCGCCCCCGGCTCGACGAGGGCGACGACGTGGGCGCCCCGCTCGAGGAGCGCCCGGACGATGGCCGAGCCGATGAAGCCGGCCGCGCCGGTGACGGCGACCCGGTCCCCCGCGCCGAGCGCGACCGGACCCTCGAGGTCGGCCGGAGCGTTCAAGGTCGGCCGGCGGCGGTCGGGGCCGGGGTGGGCGCGCGCCCGGGGTGACCGGACCCGTTGGCGCTGCTCGGCGCCCCGTCGCGCTGGCGCGCCCGTCGGCCCGGCAGCGTCCCCTTGGCCATCGTCCGACCCAGCTCGAAGAGGAGGCCCGAGCCCCGGCCGGCCGAGTCCAGGACGTCGTCGAGGGCCTCGACGAACGCGTCGACCTCGGCTTCCCCCGCGACGAGGGGGGGCAGGAGCTTGATGATGTTCACCCCGTCGGCGGCGACCTGGGTGAGGATGCGGTGGCGGTGGAAGAGCGGGACCACCACGGCCTGGGAGAACAGGGCCGGACGGATCCGTTCGACCGCCTGCCAGCGCCGGCGCAGCTTCGGGGTCGCCGGCGCCTTGAACTCCAGCCCGATCATGAGCCCGAGTCCCCGGACCTCGCTCAACACCTCGTGGCGCTCCACGAGGGGGGCGAGCTTGGTGGCGAACAGTTCCCCGGTCGTCCGGGCCCGCTCGACGATCCCCTCCTCGTCCATGGCCGCCAGGGTGGCCAGGCCGGCGACCATGGCCAGCTGGTTGCGCCCGAAGGTGCTCGAGTGGACCATCGCCCGGTCCATCGAGCTGAACACGCTCATGAAGACCTTCTCGGTGGTGAGGACCGCCCCGACCGGGACGTAGCCGCCCGAGAGGGCCTTGGACACCGTGACGATGTCGGGCTCGAGGCCGAAGTGCTCATGGCAGAAGAACCGGCCGGTCCGTCCGAGGCCGGTCTGGACCTCGTCGGCCACGAGGAGGGTCTTGTGCCGCCGGCACAGCTCCTGGACCCCCTGCCAGTACTCGGTCGGCGCCAGGTACACCCCCTTGCCCTGGATCGGCTCCACCACGAAGGCGGCGACGTCGCCCCGCCGGAGCTGCCTGGCCAGCGCGTCGAGGTCACCGAAAGGGACCTCGGCATTGGGCACGAGGGGCCCGAAGCCCCGTCGGAACTCGGCCCCGCCGTTCAAGGCCAGGGCGCCGGTCGAGAGCCCGTGGAACGCGTGGGAGGCATGGATCACGCGGGGCCGCTTGGTCGCGTAGCGGGCGAACTTGATCGCCCCCTCGATGGCCTCGGTGCCCGAGTTGCAGAAGAAGACGCGGCGGATGCCCTCGTGCGACCGGGCCACCAGGGCCTCGGCCAAGAGACCGGGCAACAGGGCGCAGTCGATCTGCACCATGTTCGGGAGGTCGAGGTCGAGGGCCTGGTGGAGCGCGGCCTTGACCCCGGGGTGGGAGCGCCCGAGGCCGTAGACGCCGAAGCCCGACAACAGGTCGAGGTAGCGCTGCCCGGCGTCGTCGTAGAGGTAGCAGCCCTCGCCCCGGACGTAGAAGCGGTCGAAGCCCAGGGTGCGCAGGACCCGGGCCATCTGAGGGTTCATGAATTCGCTGTGGAGCCCGTAGTTCTCGCCGTGCCGTTCGGCCAGGACCTTGGCCACGTCGTAGGTCATTGGTGCCTCCATCTCGGGCCCCGGGCCCGAGCCAGGGTAGTGGGGCCGCGCCCGCCCCGCCCGTCGGAGGACCTGGTCGCGGGGGTGAACCGGCGTCCAAGGGTCCTTGGATCACCGAATTCAAGACGCCGGTCGGCAAGAATCACCATATCGACATCGGAGCATGATGAGGTCCGCCGTCCGGACCGTCCGATGCGGAAGGCGACCCGAGATGGCCCAACACGCGAGCACCCGACCCGACACCGAGGCGTTGATCCTGGGCGGGGAGCCGACGCTCGAGTACCAGCCGCTGGTCGACATGACCTCGGGCCGCCTGCTCGGTTTCGAGGCCCTGTTGCGCTGGCGTCACCCCGAGGAGGGCCTCATCCTGCCGAGCCTTCTGCTCCCGTGGCTGGAGGCCAACGGCGACATCGTCCAGCTGGGGGAGTGGGTGCTCGCCGAGGGGTGCCATCAGGCGACCCGGTGGCCCGAGAACATCCAGCTGGCCGTGAACCTGTCGCTCGTGCAGCTGCGCCGGGGGGTTGGCAGCAGCGCGGTCGTCGGCGCCATCGAGCGTTCCGGGCTCGAGCCGGGCCGGCTTACGGTCGAGTTCACCGAGCACGCCCTGGTCGAGGACGTGGCCATGAACGACCTGCGGGCCATCGGGGCCCTCGGGGTCGAGCTGGCGGTGGACGACGTCGGCACCAGCTGGACCTCCTTCGACGTGCTCCGCCGCCTGGAGGTCAACACGGTGAAGATCGACCGTTCCTTCGTCGGGTCCTTGGAACCCCAGCAGGGGATCAACCGCCTGATCGTGGAGACCGTGGTCTCGCTCGCCCACTCGGCCGGGATCTCGACGGTCGCCGAGGGGGTCGAGACCTCCCAGCAGGCGTCCGTCGTGCGCGAATTCGAGTGCGACGCCGCCCAGGGCTACTTCTTCGCCCCGCCGCTCTCCATCGCGGTGGCGACCGAGCTGGCCAACGAGCCGGGCTTCTGCTTCGCCTACGAGGGGGGCGGCTGGAGCGACCATCGATTCGTGGTCGGTGCGCCGGAGCAGCCGGCGACCCACCACCCCTTCACCCTGGGGCAGTCGCCGGCCTGACGCTCGTCGCGGGTTGGGGACCCTCCCCGCAGAACTGCTAGACAACCTCTCGTGCTCCTGGCGGTCCTAGCCGAGACACGTCCCGGCGAACGGCGGGTCGCCATGGTCCCTGACATCGCCGAACGACTGATCGGCGCCGGCTGGCAGGTCTCGGTCGAGTCGGGCGCCGGCGCCGCGGCGGCCTTCCCCGACGACGCCTACCAGGCTGCCGGCGCGTCGGTGGCCCCCGACGCCCAGGCCCTGCTTTCGGGGTCCGAGGTGGTCCTCACCGTCAATCCGTTGGAAGCCCAGCTCGCCGGGGCGGTGCCCGAGGGGGTGACGACGCTCAGCTTCCTCCAGCCGGCCCAGTCGGTCGAGGCCCTCCGGCTCCTGGCCGGGCGGCGGGCCAACGTGCTCAGCTTCGACTTCGTCCCCCGCATCAGCCGGGCCCAGTCCATGGACGCCCTGTCCTCGCAGGCCACGGTGTCGGGCTACCGCTCGGGGCTGCTCGCCGCCGAGCACCTGGCCAAGTTCTTCCCCATGTTCATGACCGCGGCCGGGACCGTGCCCCCGGCCAAGGTGCTCGTGATGGGGGTCGGGGTCGCCGGGCTGCAGGCCATCGCCACCGCCAGGCGCCTCGGCGCGGTGGTCCGGGCCTACGACGTGCGCGCCGCGGCCAAGGAGGAGGCCGAGAGCCTGGGCGCCACCTTCGTGGACCTCGGCATCTCGGCCGAGGGGGCCGGCGGGTACGCCCGGGAGCTCTCGCCCGAGGAACTGGCCCGCCAACAGGAGGCGCTCGGTGAGGTCGTGGCCGGGAGCGACGTGGTGATCACCACGGCGTCGGTGCCTGGGCGCAAGGCGCCGCTCCTCGTGACCACCGACATGGTGCGGGCCATGGGCCACGGCTCGGTCGTGATCGACCTCGCCGCCGACAACGGCGGGAACTGCGAGGCGACCCGGGTCGGCGAGGAGGTGGAGGTCGAGGGGACCACCGTGGTCGGGGTGGCGAACCCGCCCTCGGCCATGGCCACCCACGCCAGCCTCCTCTACGCCCGCAACGCCGCCAACCTGCTGGCGCTGGTCGGCCGAGACGGGGCGGTGGCCCCGGACTGGGACGACGAGATCATCGCCGGGTGCTGCGTGTTAAAGGGCGGCGAGGCCGCGCTGGCCGCCGCCGCCGAACTGCTCGGCCTCCCCCACACCCCGATCGTCCGGAGCGAGCCGCCGGCCGCCGAGGGGGCTGCGTCGTGACCAACGGGCTGCTCGAGCTGTTCACCATCTTCGTGCTGGCGGCGTTCGTCGGCTACGAGGTGATCTCCAAGGTCCCGAGCATCCTGCACACCCCGCTCATGTCGGGGTCCAACGCCATCCACGGGGTGATCCTGGTCGGCTCCATGGTGGTCATGGGCTCGGCCCACACCGGCGCCGAGGAGACGCTCGGGTTCATCGCGGTGATCCTCGCCACCTTGAACGTGGTCGGCGGCTTCGTGGTGACCGACCGCATGCTCAACATGTTCCGCTCCCGCCAGCCCGACCGGCCAGGCGGCGGCGACCAGGCGGAGCAGACCGACCGGGGCCAATCGTGAGCCGGGGCACCGCCATCGACCTGTGCTACCTGGTCGCGGCGATCGGGTTCATCATCGCCCTGAAAGGCCTGAGCTCCCCCCGGCACGCCCGGACCGGCAACCTGGTGGCGGCGGCGGGCATGGCGCTCGCCATCGGCGCCACCTTCGCCCGCACGGGACTGGGTCACATCGGGCTAATCGTGATCGCCATGGTGATCGGCGTCGCCATCGGGGTCCCGGCCGCCCGCCTGGTGAAGATGACGGCGATGCCCCAGATGGTGGCGGCCTTCAACGGGGTGGGCGGCGGGGCCGCGGCCGTCGTGTCGATCACCGAGTTCCTGGGCTCGGACCCGAAGACCCTCGCCACCTACAAGGTGCTCGAGGTCATCTTCGGGGTCCTGGTCGGCTCGGTGTCCCTCTCGGGCTCGGCCCTCGCCTTCGCCAAGCTCCAGGAGATGATGAGCACCAGGCCCATCACCTACCCGGCCCAGCAGGTGATCAACGGCATCGTCGGGCTCACCATCTTGGGCTTTGTCCTCACCATCCTGGTGACCTCGTCCACGCTCCTGTTGTGGATCCTCCTCGGGCTGTCGCTCGTGCTCGGGGTGATCTTCGTGCTCCCGATCGGCGGGGCCGACGTCCCGGTCCTCATCTCGCTGCTCAACTCGTTCACCGGCCTCGCCGTCGCGGCGTCCGGGTTCACCCTCGACTCCAACGTGCTGGTGGTGGCCGGGACCCTGGTTGGCGCGTCGGGCATGCTCCTCACCCGGATGATGAGCGTGGCCATGGGCCGCTCGCTCCCCAACATCCTCTTCAGCGCCTTCGGCTCGGTCGTCACCGCCAGCGGCTCCACCGAGGGTGAAGGCGGTCGGTCGGTCCGGGCCGGCACCCCAGAGGACATCGGCACCCTCCTCGCCTACTCCCGCCGGGTGGTGATCGTCCCCGGCTACGGCCTCGCCGTGGCGCAGGCCCAGCACACCGCCAAGGAGCTCGCCGACACCCTGCTGGCCAAGGGGGTGGAAGTCTTCTACGCCATCCACCCGGTGGCCGGCCGGATGCCCGGCCACATGAACGTGCTCCTGGCCGAGGCGAACGTCCCCTACGAGGAACTGAAGGAGATGGACGAGGCCAACCCGGAGATGCCGGCGACCGACGTGGCTCTGGTGGTCGGGGCCAACGACACCGTGAACCCGGCCGCCCGGGACAC
Source organism: Actinomycetes bacterium (assembly GCA_021791895.1). Taxonomy (GTDB): domain Bacteria; phylum Actinomycetota; class Acidimicrobiia; order Acidimicrobiales; family RAAP-2; genus Palsa-461. The sequence continues at coordinate 89,995 of JAJYVS010000004.1, forward strand.
GCCGGGGAGCCCCATCTACGGCATGCCGATCATCAACGCCGACGAGGCCCAGCACGTCGTGTTCCTGAAGCGCTCGATGCGGCCCGGGTTCGCCGGGATCGACAACGCCCTCCTCTACGACCCGAAGACGACGATGCTCTTCGGGGACGCCAAGGACACCCTCCAGAAGCTGGTCGCCGCGGTCAAGAAGGCCTGAATCTGCCGCCGGGCGGCTCAGTCGACGCTGATCTCCTCGGGCACACCGGTTGCGGCCCCGTTCTCGTTGTCGGAGTTGTCGGAGTTGTCCGTGCCCCGCTCCGCCGGCGTCGCGTCGGGCGCGTCTCCGGTGAGGATCGGGCCGGCGTTGGACGGTCGGTCGGCCAGCCGGGCGAACACCAGCAGGCCCTGGTTGGTCCGCCGGGTCGACAGCACCTCGATCACCACGTTCTCCCGCCCGATCATGTGGGCGGCGTCGTTCACGACCACGAGATCACCGTCGGCCAGGTAGCCGGCCGCCTGCCGAGGCTGGTTCCCCTCCTTGATGAGGTCGATGACCAGCTGTTCCCCGGGCATGTGGTCCGGGGTGAGGTCGGTGGCCAGGGGCCGCAGGTCGGTCACGGCCACCCCGCGGCGCTTGGCCGCCTCCTTCACCGAACCCGAGCAGGTGACCAGGCGCAGCCCGAGACGCCGGGCCACCTCGACCAGCCGGTCGGTCAGATCGTCGATCTCGGGGACCTCGTTCTCGGCCACGTGCACCGGGACGTGCAGGTCGCGCAGGACATCGAACCGCTCGAGCCCCCGCCGGGCCCGGCGGGAGGAGACCGGGTCCGGGCCGGCCGCCATCGTCTGGAGTTGGTCGATGACGAACCGGGGCACGACCAGCCCGCCGACCAGGAGGCCGTAGCGGCCGAGGACGAGGAGGAATGGGGTCATGGCCGCCGAGCTGTCGACCAAAAGGGCGTAGCCCGGCGGTGGCTCGGCCGGGGGGGCGAGGATCCGGCCCAGTCCGGCCGCTGCCACGACCTGGCGTCCCTTGACCATGCCGACCTCGAACCCGATGAAGGTGACGGTGAGCGAGATCGCCGCCGCCGTCGGCCAGGTGACCGGCGAGTGGACCAGGACCAGGAGCGGCACGCTCAGGGCGGCGCCGAGGAGGAAGGCGGCGATGCCGGTCAGGGTCCCGGCGAAGAGCTCGCCGGGAGGGATGCGGTCGAAGCGCTCCGCCGCTCGCACGCTCTGGCGTCGCAGCAGGCGGCCGATGACCCCCCCGAAGACGTAGGCGACCAGGGCGCCGAGCACCAGGCCGACCACCTGGCCGGTGGAGGAGTGGGGGGAATGGCCCAGCTCATAGCCTGCGAGGGCCCCCATGAGGACCAGAACCAGGCGGAAGAGCTCGACGAACAGCACTCGCCACCGACACTAATGGGGGGCCCAGCAAAACCGGGGTATCGGCCGGGGCCGGTCCCGTGTCCCCGATCTCGGCCCTCCGTGGCCCGGTCCAAGGTGGAGCTCGGGCACTAGCTTGCGTCCCGACCGGAGCCGCCGGCGCGAACGGACTGCCAAGTGAGGGAGACCATGGCCAGCACGCTCACCTACGACGTCGCCGACGGCGTCGCCACGATCACCCTCAACCGCCCCGATCGGCTGAACGCCTTCAACGGGGCCATGGGCGAGGAGTTGCTCGCCGCCTTCGACGAGACCGACGCCGACGACACCGTCCGGGCGGTGGTGGTCACCGGTGCCGGCCGGGCGTTCTGCGCCGGAGCCGACCTCGGGGCCGGCGCCGCCACCTTCGACCAGTCCCGGCTGGCTCGGGCCGGCGGCTCGGCCCCGCGCGACGGTGGTGGGGTTCTCACCCTGCGGATCTTCCGGTCGCTCAAGCCGGTGATCGCGGCGATGAACGGCTCGGCAGTCGGGATCGGGGCGTCGATGACCCTGCCGATGGACGTCCGGGTGCTCGCCGAGGGAGCGAAGGTCGGCTTCGTCTTCGGCGCCCGAGGGATCGTGCCCGACGGTGCGGCCAGCTGGTTCCTGCCCCGCGTGGTCGGGATCTCCCGCGCCCTCGAGTGGTGCCTGACCGGGCGGGTGTTCGGCGCGCAGGAGGCACTGGCGGGTGGCCTTGTCCGGAGCGTGCACCCGGTGGACCAGGTCCTGGAGGTGGCGCAGGGTCTGGCCCGGGAGATGGCGGCCAGCGTCGCCCCGGTGTCGGCCGTCATCACCCGGCGGCTCCTCTGGGACATGCTCGGGGCCGACCACCCCATGGAGGCCCACCGGATCGATTCTCGGGCCATCTACGACACCGGGCGGATGGCCGACGCCTCCGAAGGGGTCCTCGCCTTCTTGGAGAAGCGTCCCGCCCGTTGGACGCTCGCACCGAGTGCCGACCTGCCAACCTGGTTCCCCTGGAGCGAGGAGCCGCCCTATGAGCCCTGAGCCCGAGGCGGCGGGCGTGGCCCGGATGCCGGGCCGGCCCGGCGCCGGACCCGGGGTCGGTGCCCGAGCCCGGGGTAGCCGGCCGGCCGGAGGTCCGGAGTCGCTCGGGGTCCGATCGCGCGGGCCGTCCGCTGCGTGGAAGGCTTGGAGTCCGGCGGGGTCGCCACGGCCCCGCACCCAGGGATGAGCGACGAGGAGCCGGGAGGTGCCGACGACGAGCGGCACGACCACCGCAGACCCGACAGTTGAAGTCCTCCTCGTGCACCCGGTGGCCCGGTCGCAGCACCGGTGCCGGATCACCGTGGCGAGCGACGGCCTGTGGCTGCGCCGGGTCTCGGAGACGGCGGACGATCCGGGTTCGGACCGGTGGAGTCCGAGCCGACCGTGATCACGTGGCGATCCCTGCGTGGGTTCTCGGCCGACCGGACCGAGGTCTCGCCCGGTGGTCCGCGTCTGCAGGTCCTCGAGATCGACACCGAGGACGGGGTCCTGACGGTGCTCGCCTCGGCCGCCGCCGTGTCCGAGCTCTTGGGCGGGGTGCGGCGATGGTCGGACAGATGGCGGCGCGCCCGTTCCCCCCTCGGCCTCTTCGGGAGGCGCCGGCGGCGATCGGCCGGTCGGGTCGCGTAGCCGGGGAGCGTCCTGGTCGGCCGGGGGACACCGGCGCCAGAGGCTGCTCTAGCCTGCCTGTCGGTGTCTGGTGGCCGTGGCGTCCGGGGCGATGGGGGGGACGTCGAAGAGGGCCAGCCCCGGATCCACCCGCGGCGGCTCCCGGAGCCGGGACTGGCCGCCCTGGCCCGGCGCGGGGTGCAGATCGCCGAGATCACCACGCGCCACTTCCTTCCGGTCGCGGCCCGGCACGTGTTCGACCGCCCCCACCACAAGCTGGCCCCGGCCGCCTTCGCCCGGCCGCTCCGCCTCACCTTCGAGGACCTCGGCGGGACGTTCATCAAGTTCGGCCAGGTGATGGCGTCGGCGCCGGGGATGTTCGGGGAGGAGGTGGCCGAGGAGTTCCGGTCCTGCCTCGACACCGGCCCCCCGGTCCCCTTCGCCGAGGTGCGCTTCCGGGTGGAGGAGGACCTCGGCACGGGCATGCACGACGTCTTCAGGGACTTCGACCCGGTGCCGGTCGGCCGGGCGTCCATCGCTGTCGTCCACCGGGCCACGCTTCGCGACGGTCGGTCGGTGGCGGTCAAGATCATCCGGCCCCGTATCGAGCGCCAGCTGGCCACGGACCTCGACCTGATGCAGCCGCTTTTCGAGGTCCTGGCCCGCCAGACCGGGGACCAGATGGCCGGATCGGTCCTCCAGATGGTCGACGGCTTCCGGATCCAGGTGGGCGAGGAGATGGACCTGCGCAACGAGGCCCGGACCATGGCCAACGTCCGGCGCCTGCTGACCGAGGTCGACCTGCCCCGGGTCGTGGTCCCCGAGCCCTACCCCGAGCTGTCGGGCCCCAACGTGCTCACCATGGAGCTGCTCGACGGCGTGCCGATCGACGACCTGGCCACGGTGGCCGAGCTCGGCGTCGACCCGGCACCGCTCATCGAAGAGATCGTGCGCCTGTTCTTCCTGGGTGTGGTCCGCCGGGGCCTGTTCCACGGGGACGCCCACGCCGGCAACATGCTGCTGCTGCGGGACGGGAGGATCGGGATGGTCGACTGGGGGATCGTCGGGCGGCTCGACCCGGTCACCCACCATTTCGTCCTCCGGCTCCTGGCCGCCGCCTTGGGGGAGGAGGCGGCGTGGGACGAGGTCACCGACCACCTGGTCAAGACCTACGGGCCGGCCCTCGGGATGGCCGTCGGCATGGACGAGCGCCAGATGGCCGCGTTCATCCGCCAGCTGGTCGAACCCACCCTGACCCGTCCCTTCGGGGAGTTCTCCCTGGCCGGCCTGTTCCAGGCGGTGCAGCTGCAGCTGGCCCGGGCCCAGGGGGTGGAGGCCCACCAGCGCAGCCTGCGCTCGATCGTGCGGCGGCTGCGCTTCCAACGCCGGGTCCGGCGGCTGGCCGACGAGTCGGGCGGGCTGTTCTCCGAGTTCGACCGGGGCACCTTCCTCTTGTCCAAGCAGCTCATGTACTTCGAGCGCTACGGCCGGCTGTTCCTGGCCGACGTGCCGCTGCTGCGGGACAAGGAGTTTTTCAGCCAGCTGATCGAGAATGCCCCCGAGCTCGCGCCGAACACCCCGGGCGCCCAGTTCGGAGCGCCGGAGCGCCCGCCGGTAGAGTGAGGGCACCGCGAGGGTGGGGACACGGAGGTGGCCGTGAAGATCGTCGTCGACTTCGATCGCTGTGCCAGCAACGCGGTCTGCATGAGCCTTTTGCCCGAGATCTTCGAGGTGCGCGACGACGGCTACCTCTACGTGCTCGAAGAGCACCAGCCCGAGTCCATGCGCGAGAAGCTCGAGGAGGCGGTGCGGAGCTGTCCCACCCAGTCCATCTCCCTGGTCGACGAGTAGCACCTCAGACCTGCACCCGGCGGTGAGCGTCCCCCGCGTCCGGTTCGCCCCCTCGCCGACCGGCTACCTGCACGTCGGCAACGCCAGGACCGCCCTGTTCAACTGGCTCTTCGCTCGGAACCAGGGCGGGGTGTTCGTGCTTCGGATCGAGGACACCGACGAAGAGCGCAGCCAGAGCTCGCTCGTCGAGGCGATTATCGGCGGGCTCTCGTGGCTCGGCATGGACGCCGACGAGGGTCCCTACTACCAGTCGGCGCGGACCGACCGCTACGCCGAGATCGTCGAGCAGCTCTGGTCGGCCGGCCGCCTCTACGCCTGCGACTGCACCCGCGAGGAGGTATTGGCCCGCACCCGCGACAACCCGATCCCCGGCTACGACGGGCACTGCCGGGAACGGGGGCTCGAGCGGGGTCCGACCACCGCGCTGCGGTTCCGCACGCCCGAGACCGGGACCACGGTCGTGCACGACATCATCCGGGGCGACGTCGAGTTTCCGCACTCGGCGATGGAGGACTTCGTCTGCGTCAAATCCTCGGGACAGCCGTTGTTCGTCCTCGCCAACGCGGTGGACGACCGGGACACGGCCATCTCCCACGTGATCCGGGGCGACGACCTCCTGCCCACGACGCCCAAGGGGGTCCTGATCTGGAACGCGCTCGACGAGCGGGATCCCGTGCCCCTGCCGGCGTTCGCCCACCTCCCCCAGGTGGTGAACGAGCGGCGCAAGAAGCTGTCCAAGCGCCGGGACCAGGTGGCCGTCGAGTACTACCGGGACCAGGGCTTCCTGGCCGAGGCGTTCCGCAACTACCTGGCCCTGCTCGGGTGGAGCCCCTCGGGGGACCGGGAGAAGGTCGACGTGCAGACCATGATTGGCGAGTTCCGGCTGGAGGACATCCACCATGCCTCGGCCTTCTTCGACGTAAAGAAGCTGACCCATCTGAACGGGGAGTACATCCGGGATCTCTCGGCCGCCGCGTTCATCGAGGCGGCGGCGCCCTGGGTTGCCCCCGGTCGGGTCACGGCCCGATGGGCCCCGTCGACCGGGGCCCCGCCGTGGCCGGCGGAGCGCTTCGACCAGGAGGTCTTCGCCGCCGTTGCCCCCTCGGTCCAGGGCCGGGTCTCGCTCCTCTCCGAGGTGCCGACGATGGTCGACTTCCTGTTCCTCGCCGAACCGGTTGTCGACGAGGCCGCTTGGGCGACCAGGGTGCTCGCGGACCCGCTCGCCCGTCCGATCCTCGAGGCCGTGACCAGGGCCTACGAGGACTGCGAGTGGGAGCGCGAAACGATCCAGGCGGTCACCCGCTCGGCGGTCGATGCGGTCGGGACGACCCTGAGCAAGGGGCAGGCGCCGATCAGGATCGCCGTGACCGGTCGGTCGGTTGGCCCCCCGCTCTTCGAGCCCCTCGAGCTCCTGGGCCGGGCCGAAGTGCTTGAGCGGTTGCAGCGGGCACTGACCAGGCTCGACGCCGGCTAGGCCCGGCACCGGTGCTCCTGTGGCCGCTGCGAATCGGCCTTCGGCTGGCCATGGTGCTCGTGACGGCGGTCGTCGTCTACTTCGTCGTGACCGGGGTCCAGGTGTGGCTGACGTCGCGCGAGTCGGCGACCGCGCATGCCAGCGCGATCGTGGTCATGGGGTCGGCCCAGTACAACGGGGTTCCCTCCCCGGATTTCCGCGCCCGGCTCGACGAGGCCCTCTCCCTCTACCGAGCGGGTCGCGCGCCGCTCATCGTGATCACCGGCTCCAAAGAGAAGGGCGATCGGTTCACCGAGTCCCACGTGGGTGGCACCTACCTCGAGCACCACGGTGTCCCGTCGTCGGCCGTGGTCGAGGTTGGTGGAGCGGACAGCTATGAGAACCTGGTAGACGCCGATCAAGTGCTCCATCGCCGGGGGGACCGCACCGTCCTAATTGCCACCGATCCCTTCCACGAGGACCGGTCCCTGGCCATCGCCAGCGGGCTTGGGCTGGTCCCCTTCCCGGCTCCCACCCGCAGCTCGCCGATCCACGGATTCGGAACTATTCCCTACTTCTTGAAGGAGGCTCTGGCAGTCGGGGCTGGCCGGATCATCGGCTACCACAACCTCAGCCGGCTCAGCATCGGCCTTGGTTGAGCGACCCCCCGAGCGGTGGTGATCCCGCCATCGGGTAGCCTCTCCCTGCCCGTTCGGGGGTGGTGTAATCGGCAACACGACAGGTTCTGGCCCTGTTATTGGGGGTTCGAGTCCTCCCCCCCGAGCTGCGGAGTCCGCGCGAGCGGTCTCCGGGGCCCCATCGTCTAGTGGCCAAGGACACCACCCTCTCAAGGTGGAGACACGGGTTCGAATCCCGTTGGGGCTGCTCGCTCGCTCACAACGGATGCGCTTGGTTCTTCCCGGCTGTTGGGCCGCTTCCCAGCCTGACGTGGATCGCAGTAAAGGCCAGGACCGGCGCGAGCAGGACGAGGGTCATGTTCTGGTAGCCGATCGCCGGGATGATGATGCTTCCAAGGATGAGCGGAACGATCACCGTGGTGATGTTCCCGATTCCGAGCAGGGTGGCGTTCACCCGCGGGAGTGCCGCTATTGGCGTCGCCTCTGCGACGAGCGAAAGTGCCAGTGGGAAGGTCAGCCCGTGGGGAATTCCGAGTGCACCCATCGCCAGGTAGAGCGCCCAGCCACCCCGACCGAGGCCAAGAAGGAGGAGTCCTGCGACCGTCATCGCGGCTGAAACCGTTAGCAGGCCACGTTTGTGGGTGACCGGTGCTCTCCAGGCAACAGCGGCACGGGCTACGAAGGAGACGACAAAGAAGACCGTAAACCCGAGTTGGGCTTCGGCGGGACTGAAGCCAAAGCCAACTCGAGCGACAAGCGCTCCAAAGACTGTGATGCCGGCGAACGGCACGCCGTAGAGCAGTTGAGCGACGAGAGCCATCCGCCCCGCGTGTGTCGAGAGCAACCCAGACTTTCTCTGCTGCTCATGAAGACCTTCCGTCCCGACCAAAGGGTTGGTCCTGTCGAGGCCCACGGCAGCGACCTCATCGATGGAGACCTCCACGACGAGGTCCGTCGGGACCAGCCCGGCGTCTTGGTCCGCGATGGGCTCGGTTTGGCCGACACGACTCGGTAGGCTCGGGCGTTGGCGTCGCCCCGCCACGATCGCGAGCGGTGCACCAAGGAACGGGAAGACCGCGAACACCACGAAGGGTATTCGCACGGCTTGGTGAGCGATCGACAAGATTAAGGTCTCGAGCAGTGGTCCGACTGCAAGGCTGATGCTCAACACCACCGTGTAGATCGCAATCGCGCGCTCGCGCTGACCTCCGGCCTCCGAGACGACGGCGTTGAGGAGTCCGGGCATGGTGACCCCACCCGAAGCCCCGAGGAGGACAACTCCAGCGACGAGAACACCGAACGAAGGGGCGGACGCGAGGACAAGAAGGGACATGACGAGCGCGCCCATTCCGGCCGCTGCCGACATGGCCGCTCGTTGATGCGGGACTCGGCGAGAGAGAACGAGCGTGACCACCGCGACCATGACTCCGCTGATGGCCCCAAGGGCCCCGATGGCCCCCGACCCGAGGTGAACGGCCTCGTGCGCCAGCAACGAGAGCGTCGTGACGGCCATGTTCTGGGCCATTCGGAACGCCGCTGTTCCGAGGAGGAGAGCGACGAGGGCTCCACGGCGAAGGAGTCGAGGCGGCCTTCGGATGCCGCCAGTGCGAGGCTGGCTCCGCGCGATCCATCGCACCGGAAGCGACGATAATGGGGCTCGATGAGCCTGAGGAAAACGGTGCCTGTTGGATCAGAAGTCTGGTCCGTTTGAATCGAGGAACCGAGTCCGTGCTGCTCGGTCACCCCGTCGGGGTTGCCTTCCGATGGTTGCCGCCCGCAGAGTTTCGGCCTCGCCTCAGCTACTCGTTGGAGATCGCGACCTCTTTTTCGGTCATGAACTCGAGCAACGCCGGCCGGCCCTCCTCGGTCGCCGCGATGCCGCGCTTCAACGCTCCGACGATCTCGGCGGGATCGGTGATCCGCTCGCCGAAGCAACCGAGGGCTTCGGCCATGTCTGCGTAGTTCCCAGTGATCTCGATGGCGCCGTACTTCGCCTGCGAGACCGGCATGACCGGGATCTCGATCGCCATCGCATGGTTGTTGAACAGGATCGACAGGATGGCGATCCGCTCCCGGGCGGCAGTCTCCAGGTCCATGCCCGTGAACCCGATGGCCGCATCACCCCACACGTTGATGCAAAGGTGCTGGGGCCTGGCCAGTTTTGCCCCCATCGCCAACCCCAGCCCGTAGCCGAGCTGGGTCGTCTTTCCCCAACCCAGATAGCTCAGGGGCGCGACCGACTCCCAGAACGGCGTCATCTGGTCCCGGGGGCTGCCGGCGTCGTGGGTGACGATCGTGCGGTCTTTGTCGACGAGCCGGTTGAGCTCGGCGATCACCCGGTACGGGCTGATCGGGGACTCGGTGCTGGTGAGCTTGGGCTCCCACTCCGCCAGCCACTCCCTTCGCAGGTCGGCGATCTTCTGTCCGACGGCGTGGCGGCTCTCGGCCTTGGCGCGGTCCATCCCTTCCATGGCGTGGTGCAGCGCCTGGAGGGTCAGCTTGGCGTCACCGACCAGACCGTGTTGCACCGCCACGTCCTTGTTCAGGTCGCTGGGGTCGACGGTGGCGTGGATGATGGTCTTGTCCCGCGGCATGGCGACCCCGTAGTTGGTGAACGCGAAGCTGCATCCCACCCCGAGGATGGCGTCGGCCTCGGCGAGGAAGCGCTTGACCGGGCGGGGGTTGGAGCGCCCGCCGCTGCCCAGCGAGAGTGGGTGGGTCTCGGGGAAGGCGCTCTTGCCCTCGATGGAGGTGGTCACCGGGATGTTCCAGGTCTCGGCGAACACCTTGAGCTCCTCCCAGGCCTTGGCCCAGTGCACGCCCTGGCCGGCGTAGATCACCGGCGCTTCGGCTCGTGCGAGCACCCTCGCCGCTTCGGCGACGTCGGCGGGGTCGGGGGCGCTGCGGGCCGTGAGGGTCGGAGTGTGAACCCATCCTTCGGGGACGTCCTCGTTCCACAGGTCCGCTGCCACCTCGAGCAGGACGGGGCCCGGACGCCCGTTGCGGAGCTGGGAGAAGATCCGGCGCATCACCTCGGGCACCGCGGCGCCCATGGTCAGGGGCTCGGCCCACTTGGTCACGTTGCGCATGTTGAGCGTGGAGTTGAAGTTCGGGTAACGGTGGGCCAGACGGCGGGGATAGCCACCCGGGACCACCAGGATCGGCACCGACTCCGAGAAGGCCTGGGCCACGCCACCGAAGGCGTTCTCGGAGCCCGGGCCGTGCTGCATGCAGAACACGCCGATCTTGTCGCCCGAGTTCACCCGGGAGTAGGCGTCGGCCATGTGCAGGCCGACCCGCTCCTGGCGCACGATGACCGTCCGGATGTCCTCTTCGGCTGCCGCCTCGATGAGCGGGTTGACCGGGTAGGCGAAGAGGAGGTCGACCCCCTCGGCCTTCAACGCCGTGGCGATGGCACGTGCGACGTTCATCGGTTTGGACCCCTGTTCATCGGATAGGGCTGCCATCGCTCCAGGTCGGTGCGGGGCAGGACGGTCGGGTTGACACAGCTCATGGGCCACCGGCCCTGCAGGACCATGGCCACCTCGCGGCCGGCCCGACGGCGGGTTTCGGGCCGCATCCGGGTGGTGGCCGAGGCTACGTGCGGGGTCACGACGACGTTGTCCATGGTAAGCAGCGGGTTGTCGGGAGCGGGCGGTTCCTGGTCCAATACGTCGAGGCCGGCGCCGGCGATCTCCCCGTTGCGCAGCGCGTCGATGAGGGCGGTCTCGTCGACGAGAGAGCCCCGGGCGGTGTTGATGAGGATGGCCGTGGCCCGCATGCGGGCGAAGGCGGCCGCGTCGAAAGCGCGCTCGGTCTCACGGTTGTGGGGCGCGTGGAGGGAGACGAAGTCGCTCCGTTCCAGGAGCTCGTTGAACCCGACGGGCTCCACGCCCTCGGCGGTGAGCTCCAGCTCGCTCACGTAGGGGTCATAGGCCAGGAGGTGGAGCCCGAAGGCTCTCGCCCGCCGGGCCGTGCACCGGGCCACGTTGCCGAACCCGTAGAAGCCCAGTGTCTGGCCGAGCAGTCGGGGCCGGCGACTCAGGATCGGCCGGGCCTCGAACCACTCGCCGGCGGCGAAGCGGGACATCAGCGGGGTCATCCGGGCCACCGCCAGAAGGAGCATGATCGCGTGGTCCGCAACCTCTTCGATGAACACGTCCGGGACGTTGGTGACCACGATGCCCGCGGCAGTGGCGGCGTCCACGTCCACCATGTCGACGCCTACACTCGCGATGCCGATCACCACGCAGTGCTCGGCCGCGTCGATGACCTCCTTGGTGATGGGCATTCCCCACGACGTGATGAGGGCGTCCATCTCCCGGGCCCCGTCGGCGAACTCTGCCGAGGTATCCGCCGGGATCTCGACGATGACGCCGATCGGGGCCAGTGCCTCCAGCTCGAGGGACCAGTCGCGCTCGGCGCTCTGGTTGAACGCCTGGCGCGGGAGCCGGATCCCGATCTGCTTCTTCGCCACGGTCAACCGGGGTCTTCGAGCGACTCGAGCAGCTCCTGGTACTTCGGTGGCATGGTCACCGTGGACCGCATGGCGACCGGAATGGGGAAGCGGATGCCGCCCTGGTGGGTCGCCTCGAGCCCGGCGACGATCTCGCCGGCCCGCTCGGCGGGGAAGGCGAACGCCATCTCGGTGTCCTGGGCCATCCCGAAGATCCGGTCCCCGTTGCAGGGCAGGACCACCTTGGGCTCACCGGTCTGCATCGTCTGGATGACGAGCTCGGCACAGTCGAGGCGACCACCCGAGGAGCTCTCGATGCGCCCGCCGCGGGCATGGAGGGCGGCGTTGACCAGCCGCATCACCTGGGCACTGTTGCCGTAGACGGCGATGACGTTGGGCTCGAAGGTCAGCCGGGAGAGGGGGGCCACACACAGCCGCTCGAACCGGCCTGCCTCGAACCGCCACGTCGCCGCCTCAAGGGCCCCAGCCGCCTCCTCGTCGCTGCAGTACATGCCGAGCGCGGCCTCCCCGGTGTCGTAACGGGCGTTCGGCGGGCGGAAGCCGAAGGAGACCGACGCGAGGGGGCAGATGACCTCCTCCTTGCCGACGGCGATCGACCAACCGAAGCGGCGGGCGATCCCGATCGACTGGCAGACGATCCAGTGCTCGCCGACATCCCTGGTCGGGATCCGCACGCCTTCGGGCACGGGTTCGCCGGGCGAGAGCATCCGGATGCCGAGCGGAAAGGTGTCGGGTCGGATATACCTGCTCAGCGCCTCGTCGAGGGCGCGGAACGGGGCGAGTTCATCTGCGGTCGGAGCAGTCATGCGTCACCCACGATAGGCGGGAGCCGCCCAGTTCGCCGGTCCGACTGCCTGGACCTTTGCGGTGCACCGTGGTCGGCCCCGTGAGTCCATCGGTGACCCCCGAGAGGTCTAGGTCGTCTGGTTCAACCAGGTGGTCAGGTCGAAGTAGTCCCGCCAGGCGGCGATCCTGCCGGCCCGAACCTCGAACACGCCGGCCACGGGCAACTCGACGCGCTTGTCGCCCATCACGAAGCGGTCCACCCGCTCGGTGAAGACCGTGGCCCGACCGTCGCCGGTCGACAGGCTCGTCATGGCCAGGATCTCGAAGTCGATCTCCGAGGAGCCCGGGACGAAGAACTCCATTACCGTCCGGATCCCGTCGTGGCCCTGGACCGGCCCCATGGGCATGTTGTGGTACACGGCGTCGTCGGTGAAGAACCCGAGCAACTCGTCGATATCCCGCCGTGACCAGGCGGCGCAGAATTCACGGATCAGCGATTCACTCTCGGACACCGTTCCCCTCCTCGAGGGTCGGTCACGGCGTCGGATGGTACCAGGGCGGATCCGAGCAACGTCTCGAGACGCCGTGGGGAGAGGGCTGAACACCCGACCGTCGGGTCCTTCGCGAAGAAGGCCCGAGACCGTTCTGATCGTTTCCCGGCCCGTCGTTCTCAGCGGCTGGTCCACTCAATTTCCTGCCCCTCGGACCGGGCACCGACGGTGCCGTAACCTGGCATCATGCCGACGGCCCATTCGATCGATCTTTTGGATCCTGCAGCCTTCGACGGCGGGCAACCGCACGATGTGTTCGCCTGGCTCCGGGACAACGATCCAGTCCACTGGCACGAGGAACCGAACGGGACCGGGTTCTGGGCCGTCACCCGGTACGACGACGTGAAGCTGGTCGGGCACGACGGAGAGGCCTTCTCGTCGGCACGCGGCATCATGATCCCGGACACCTCGGGGATGCCCGGCGCCGGCGACGCCGTGCCCCGGATGATGATCTCCATGGACGCGCCGGACCACAAGCACTTCCGACGGCTGGCGGTCCCCGACTTCATCCCCAAGGCAGTCAAGGCCATCACCCCGCGCCTCGGGGATCTCGCTGCCCAGATCATCGACGGGGTGATCGAGAAGGGCCAGTGCGACCTCGTCGCCGAGGTTGCCGGGCTCATGCCCTCCTACGTGATCGCCGAGATGCTCGGCATCCCCCTCTCCGACGGGGTGGCGCTCTACGACCTCACCGAGACGATCCACAGCACCCCGGACCCCGACCACCCCGAGGCGGGGATGCTGGCGGTCATCGAAATGCTGCAGTACGCGCACGCGGTCTGGGAAGAGCGGCGAGCCGAGCCCCGTGACGACCTGTCGACGAAGCTCGCCCATGCCACCATCGACGGCGAGCCGTTCAGCGAGCTCGACTTCGGGATGTACTTCCTCCTTCTGGTCGACGCTGGCGGTGACACGACCCGGAACCTGGTGGCGACCGGCACGCTGGCCCTGCTGGAGCACCCCGACCAAATGGAGGTGGTGCGCGGGGATCTCGACGGCCGTCTCAACACAGCGATCGAGGAGCTCCTGCGCTGGGTGACCCCGGTCGTGTACATGCGTCGAACGGCGACGCGACCGGCGGTGCTCGGTGGGCGTGAGATCGCGCAAGGGGACAAGGTCGTCATGTACTACGGCTCGGCGAATCGCGATCCGCGGGTGTTCAGCGCCGCCGACGTGCTCGACGTCACGCGCTGGCCGAACGAGCACGTCGCCTTCGGCGGAGGCGGACCGCACTTCTGCCTCGGGGCGCATCTGGGCCGGGCCGAGATCCAGGCGATGCTGCGGCAGATCCTCACGCGCCTTGAAGGACTGCGCCTTGCCCAGGAACCGGAGTGGCTCCGGTCGAACTTCATCTCCGGCGTGAAGCACTTGCCGGTCGAGTTCAGGGCCGGCTCGCGGGCTGCGAGCTGACCGATGGCACGACGGCCACCGCTCGTCGCCGACCCGGAGCTCGTGACGTCGGGATGGCTGACCGAGGTGCTCCAACACGCCGGAGCGATCGGCGCGGACGCCAAGGTCACCTCGTTCGTGGCATCGTCCATCGGCACCGGTCAGGTCGGTGCCAATGTGCGCTTCGCACTCACCTACGACGGCACGGACTCCGACGGCCCGGCGAGCGTGGTGTGCAAGTTCGCATCGCGCGACCCCGACAGCGCGGCGGCCGGTGTGTCGACGCTCACCTACGAGACCGAGGTCGCCTTCTACCGGGACCTGGCGGATACGGTCGACGTCAGCCGTCCCCACTGTTACTTCGCCGAGGTCGAGCAGGGCACCGCCAACGTCGTGGTCGTCATGGAGGACCTGGCGCCGGCGGAGCAGGGCGACCAGATCGCCGGCTGCACGGTGGAGCAGGCGGTGCTCGTCGTCGAGGAGGCGGCCCGGCTACACGGCCCCCGGTGGGGCGACCCGACGTTGCAGCAACTGGCGTGGCTCGACGGGAGCCGGACTTCCGAGGGCGTGGCCATGATGCTCGGCGCGATCTGGGATGCCTTCGTCGAACGCTACCGCGCCACGCTCGATCCGGTCACGCTCGAGGCCGGACCCCAGCTGATCGCGCTCATGCCAGTGATCCGGTCCAAGGCTCCGTCCGCACCCACCCCAGTGCACAGCGACTACCGGCTCGACAACATGCTGTTCGGCACCTCGGACGGTGTCCGACCGTTGACCGTCGTCGACTGGCAGACGGTGCGGCTCGGCCTCGGTCCGGGTGACGTCGCCTACTTCCTCGGCAACGCGTTCGAACCCGCGCTCCGACGGTCGTGCGAGCGCGACCTGGTGGCCCGCTACCACCGCTCGCTGATCGACGACTACGCCGTCGACGACTACCCGCTCGACGAGTGCTGGGACGACTACGTGCGATCGAGCTACAACAGTCTGATCATGGCCATCTTCGCCTCGATGATGGTCGGACGCACCGAGCGCGGCGACGCCATGTTCATGGCGATGGCCAACCGCTCGGCGCAGATGGCGGCCGATCTCGACGCCCCCTCGGTTGTGAGCTCCAGCTAGACGCCTTCTCAGGTCGCGGCCCGTGTCCGGCCACCTGCTGTTCTCGGACGAACGAAGCGCGACGCCCGAGCACTTTGACGCGTCAGGAAGCAGACCTATCCCGCTGGCGTGGGGAAGTTTCGTGGAGAAGCTGGCGGCCCGCGGCGTACGGGCCATCGCGCTGACCTGGGTCGACTGTGAGAAGAATTCAAGGGTCGTCCGAACGGGTCTGACTCTTGTTACGACAGGCCGCTGAGTGCCTTTGCGTTGATCTGTCGGCCCGCCGGACGGCGCTCCACCTGCTGGCCGGTCGGGAGGGCAGTGACCGAATAGGGGCCTGCTGGAAACTCGACCCGTCACAGTCCTGTCCGCCCCCTCGACCAGCTGGCGTGCACTGCCATCCAAACGAGGAGGAGTACAGCATGACCAGCATTGCACCCTTGGAACCGTC
>JAJYVS010000033.1 GCA_021791895.1 Actinomycetes bacterium
CCGCTCGGCGGCGGCCCGCATCCAGGGGGTCTCGGCCGGCCGGTAGACGAGGTCGACCACCACCTGGCCCGCCTCGAGCACCCCCGCCGGGACGATGGGGGCCGAGGCCCCCTCCCCCTCCATCCCGACCGGGGTGGCGTTCACCACGAGGTCGACCTCTGGCACGTCGCGCGCCGACCCCACCCGACCCCGGGGGCCGGCCAGCTCGGCCGCACCGACCGCCGGCTCCGGACGGCGGGCCACCACCACCACCTCGGACGCCCCGGCCTCGGCCAGGGCGTCCACGACCGCCCGGGCCGCCCCGCCGGCCCCGATCACGAGGCAGCGCCGGCCGGCCGGCTCGAAGGCCGCACCCCGGGCCAGCGCCGCCAGGAAGCCCCGGCCGTCGGTGTTCTCACCCTCGAGCGAGCCGTCCCGGTTCACCACGCAGTTGACCGCGCCGAGGCGCCGAGCCACCGCCGAGAGCGTCTCGAGCCGGGCCGCCGCCTCGGTCTTGTGGGGCATGGTCACCGAGATCCCGGCGATGCCGAGCGGCACCAACGCGTCGAGGGCCCGGCTGGCCTCGCCCGCGGGCACCTGGAAGGCCACCGACACCCAGTCGAGGCCGAGCGCGGCGAAGGCCGTGTTGTGCAGGAGCGGGGAGAGCGAGTGGCGGATGGGGTCGCCGATGACCCCGACGAGGACGGTCTCGGCCGACGGCCAGGTGCCGGGGTTCGCGGGCACGCTCACCTAGGGCAGGCCGCGGCTCTTGGCCAGGGCCTCGGCCGCCAACTGCTCGGCGTAGGTGACCGAGAACTGCTCGGTCCCGTCCTTCGAGACCAGCTCGAAGTAGCGCCAGGGCCCCGGCGTCGGGTGGGCGGCCGCCCGCAGGGCGGCGGCGGAGGGGGTGCAGATCGCCGTCGGGGGCAGGCCGGTGTGCAGGTAGGTGTTGTAGGGGGTCTGGAGCGCGAGGTCTGCCGAGGTCACCGGCCCACCGTCCTGGCCGATCGAGTACAGCACGGTCGAGTCCATCTGCAGGGGGCTGCCGGTCGCGAGACGGTTGTAGATCACGCGGGCCACCTTGCCCATGTTCTTCTCGTACACGCCCTCTTTCTGCACGATCGACGCCACCACCACCAGCTGGGCCGGGGTGACCCCGAGGCTCTGGGCCGCGGTCACCAGGTGGAGCGACACCGCCTGGCGGGCGAAGCGGGCCTCCATCTGGGCCAGCAGGGTGTGCACGGTCTCCCCCGGCATGACCCGGTAGGTCCCCGGGGCGACGGTCCCCTCCAAGCTGTCGGTGCCGGGCATGACGTAGGGGGAGGTGACCGGTTGCTTGATCGCGTCGAGGAAGGAGCCCTTGGGGCTGGTCGGGACGAGCGCGGTGATCCGCTGCGACAGCTCCGCCAGGGTGAGCCCCGGCAGCACCTCGAAGGTGGAGACGTTGGGCCCGGCGGCGAAGAGGCCCCGGACCGCGCTGAACGAGAGGTTCTCGTGCACGAGGTAGATCCCGGGCACGACGGTGGGCGTGCCGTGGATCAGCTCAGAGAGCCGGAACGCGAAGGAGCTGGAGATGACCCCGTCGGCGGCCAGGGTTCCGACCGCCGCTCCGGTCGACTCCCCCGGGTGGATGGTGACCACGACGGCCTTGCCCAGCCCCCCGAGCGGGTTGGCCTGGAACTCGTACCAGGCGACGGCGCCCCCGAGGAGGAGGACCGCCACCAGCCCTATGACCACCATCGTCCGCCGACGGCGCCGCCGTTGGCGGCGTCGGGCCCCGCCCCGGGGTCCGGGCCCCTCGGGCGGCCGGGCCGGTCCGCGGGCCTCGGGCCCCTCGGCCGCCCAGGCAGGGTCGTGGGTCTCCTCCACCCCGGGGGGCGGGGTGGGGCCATGGGCCCCGGGCATCTCGGGGGCGAGCTCGCTCACGGCGTCGGCCCCCCCGCGTCCAGCCAGGCCTGCAGCAGCACCGCGGCGGCGGCGGCGTCGAGCTCACCTCGGTCCCGGCGCCGCCGGCGACCGCCGGCCGCCAGGGCCGCCTCCGCCGAGACGGTGGTCAGGCGCTCGTCGAAGAGCACCACCCGGACCCCCCCGAGCCCCCGGGCCAGCTCCTCGGCCTCGGCCCGGGCCCGGCGGGCCGCGGGGCCGTCGCGCCCGTCCAAGGAGACCGGCAGCCCGACCACGATCGTCGTCGCCCCGACCTCGGTCACCACCGCGGCGATGGCGGCCACGTCGTCGGCCGGCTCGGCCCCCCGATGGATCACGGTCTTCGGGAAGGCCATGGTCCCGGCCGAGTCGCACACCGCCACCCCGATGCGCCGGCTCCCGAGGTCGATCGCCACCGCCCTTGCCATCACCGCGTCGGGGGTCACGGGCCCCGCAGCGCCTCGAGGGCCGCCGAGAGGGCTTCGTCGAGGCGCGACGGGTCGCGCCCGCCGGCCACCGCCAGCTCGGCCTGGCCCCCACCGGAGCCACCGAGCATGGCCCCGAGCTCCTTGGCCAGTGCCGCCGCGTTGGGCGTGCCCCCGCTCGCCACCGCCAGGGCGACCCGCTCGCCGCTCACCCCGCCGACGACGGCGGCCCGGATCCCGTCTCGGCCCACCACCGCCTGGGCCAGGGCCCGCAGTTCGTCGGCCCCGAGGCCATCGCGGCGGGCCACGACCACCGTGTCGGCTGCCTCGGCCAGCCGGGCCGCCTCGTCGTCGAGGGCCCGCCGGCGCAGCTGGGCCAGGGCCCGCTCCCCCTCGCGCTGGCGCTCGAGCAGCCGTTCCAGGGCCTCGATGACCCCGTCGGGCTCGGTGCGCAGGAGCCGGGCCGCGTCCTCGACCTGGCGTTCGCGTCGCAGGGTGCGGGCCAGCGCGCTCTCGCCGGTCACCGCTTCGATGCGACGCGTGTTGGCCCCGATCGAGCCCTCCGAGACCAGGCTGATCGGCCCGATCTCGCCCAGCGCGTGGACATGGGTCCCGCCGCA
Source organism: Actinomycetes bacterium (assembly GCA_021791895.1). Lineage (GTDB taxonomy): Bacteria > Actinomycetota > Acidimicrobiia > Acidimicrobiales > RAAP-2 > Palsa-461. The sequence goes on from JAJYVS010000033.1 coordinate 2,948, forward strand.
CAGCTCGAGGGAGTGGGGTCCGGCGCGCACCATCCGGACGACGTCGCCGTACTTGTCGCCGAAGAAGGCCAGCGCCCCCTCGGCCTCCGCCTCGGCCAGCGAGGTCTCGGTCGTCACGACCTCGTCGTCGCCGAGCACGTCGCGGTTGGCCATCTCCACCACCGCCACCAGCTCCTCTTTGGCCGGGGCCTCGTGGTGGCTGAAGTCGAACCGGAGGTGGTCGGCGCCGACATAGGAGCCCTGCTGGTGCACATGGTCGCCCAGCACGCCCCGCAGCGCGGCGTGCAGCAGGTGGGTGCCGGTGTGGTTCCGCCTGGTCGCCTCGCGGCGCTCGACGTCGATGGCGGCCAGCGCATCCTGACCGACGAAGATCTCCCCGCTCACCTTGGCCCGGTGGGCATGGAGGCCGGGGAGGGGGGCCACGGTGTCGAACACCTCGGCCCGACCGGTCTCGGTCACGATCGACCCGGTGTCGCCGATCTGCCCACCCCCCTCGGCGTAGAAGGGGGAACGGTCCAAGAAGATCTCCGCCGTCCCCTCCCGTTCCCCGGCCAGCACCCCGACGATCCGAGCCGGCACCGCGTAGGTCTCCGCCCGGCGCCCCACGAACTCGGTCTCACCCTCCTCCAAGAGCGCGCGATAGGCGGCCTCGTCGGCCAGGACCGGGGTGCGGGCGGCCCGCCGGGCCCGTTCGCGCTGGGCGGTCATCTCGGCGTCGAAGCGTTCCCGGCCGACCGAGAGGCCGGCCTCCCGTGCCACCTCCTCGGTCAGCTCGATCGGGAAGCCGTGGGTGTCGTGGAGCCGGAAGGCGACCTCGCCGTCGATGACCGAACCCCCGGCCGCGCCGGCCGCCTCCATCGCCTCTTTGAGCAGGACCAGCCCCGAACGCAGGGTCCGGTCGAAGGCGGCCTCCTCGCGGCCGAGGACCGACTCGATGAGCTCGAGCCGCCCGGCGAGGTCGGGATAGGCCCCGGCCATGAGCTCGACGGTGGTCCGGGCGAGGGGACCGGTCACCGGGACGCTCACGTCGAGCCGCCGGGCCGCCAGCACGGCCCGGCGGATCAGGCGGCGCAGCACGTACCCGCGCCCGTCGTTGGACGGCAGCACCCCGTCGCCGATGATCATGGTCACGGCCCGGCCGTGGTCGGCCAGCTTGCGGATGGCGACGTCGGTCTCCCACCCCGACCCGTAGCGGACCGAGACCAGCCGCTCGGCCGTCTCGACCAACGGGGCGAAAGCGTCGGTGTCGAAGATCGTGTCGACGCCCTGCACCGCCGCCAGGGTCCGCTCGAGGCCCATACCGGTGTCGATGTTCTTGTTCGGCAGCTCGGTGAGCGAGCCGTCGGCGAGCCGGTCGTACTGGGTGAAGACGAGGTTCCACAGCTCGACGTAGCGGTCCCCGGGGCCATTCGCCGGCCCGGCGCCGTCGGCGCCCTCCCGGTCGAAGTAGATCTCCGAGGACGGACCGCAGGGGCCGGTGTCGCCCATGCTCCAGAAGTTGTCGTCGTCGCCCATCCGCTGGATCCGCTCGCCGGGCACCGCGCTCGAGGAGCGCCAGATCTCCTCGGCCTCGGCGTCGCGCTCGTGGACCGTGACCCACAACCGGTCCAGCTCGAGGCCGAGCACCTCGGTCACGAACTCGTAGGCGAGCGGGATGGCCCGCTCCTTGAAGTAGTCCCCGAAGCTGAAGTTGCCCAGCATCTCGAAGAACGTGTCGTGGCGGGGCGAGGCCCCGACCAGGTCGATGTCGACGGTCCGGAAGCACTTCTGGGCCGAGGTGGCCCGGGGCCACGGAGGCTGGTTCTCCCGGGTGAAGTAGGGCTTGAACGGGACCATGCCGGCGATCGTGAACAGGATCGAGGGGTCCCGGGGCACGAGGGGGGCCGAGGCGACGAGGTGGTGGTCCCGTCGCACGAAGAAGTCGAGGAAGCTCGAGCGCAGCTGGTTCGCGTCCATCGGTTCGGCCTTGAGGGTGCTCGGTCTCGGGTGTGTCGGATCTTCGAGGGTGTTTGGGGTCGCCGCCCGGGGTCGGGGGCGCACCGAGCCTACCGGCGGGGCGGGGCAGCCCCCGGCCCTCGCCACCGGCGGTCGGCCAGCTCGGCCTCGGCGCCGTGCTCGGAGGGCTCGTAGTAGACGTGGCCCTCGACCTCGGCCGGCCGGTACTGCTGGTCGAGATGCCCCGCCGCCTCGTCGTGGGGATAGCGGTAGGTGGGCTCGCCGAGGCGGGCGGCGGCGTTGGGGGACCTCGGGTCGCGCAGGTGGTTGGGCACCTCGCCCCGCGGTCCCGAGCGCACGTCGTCGAGCGCCCGGGCGAGGGCCACGGTCACCCGGTTGGACTTGGGTGCGCTGGCCAGGTAGACGACGCACTCGGCCAGGTTGAGGGCCGCCTCGGGCAACCCGACGACCTCGACCGCCCTCGAGGCGGCGTCCGCCACCACGAGGGCCATCGGATCGGCCAGGCCCACGTCCTCGCTGGCCAAGACGACGAGCCGTCGGGCGAGGAACCGGGGGTCCTCGCCCGCCTCGAGCATCCGGGCCAACCAGTACAGCCCGGCGTCGGGGTCCGAGCCCCGCACGCTCTTGATGAGCGCGCTGATCTGGTCGTAGTGCTCCGAGACCCCCTGGTGGAAGACCCGGCGGTCCCGGGCCGCCACCACGAGGTCCCTGGTCACGACGGGGCCCGAGGTCGGGGGCACCGCGGCCGGGGCGAGGGCCAGGGCGACCTCCAAGGTGTTGAGCGCGCTGCGCGCGTCGCCGGCGGCCGAGGCCACCAAGAGCTCGAGCGCCTCCTCCTCGGCGCTCGCGCCCTCGGCCTCGAGGGCCCGGGCGACCACGACCGCCAGGTCGGCGTCTGCGAGCGGCTCCAGGCGCCACAGCGTGGAGCGGCTCATGAGCGGCGCGTTCACCTCGAAGAACGGGTTCTCGGTGGTGGCCCCGATCAGGACCACGAGCCCGTCTTCGACCGCCGGGAGGAGCACGTCCTGCTGGGCCTTGTTGAAGCGGTGCACCTCGTCGATGAAGAGGAGCGTCCCCTGGCCCTGCTCGCCCAAGCGGCGCTCGGCGTCCTCCAGTGCGGCACGGACCTCCTTCACCCCCGAGGCTGTCGCCGACAGCGGCACGAACGCCTTGGCGCTCGTCTCGGCGAGCACCCTCGCGAGCGTGGTCTTGCCCGACCCCGGCGGGCCCCAGAAGATGGCCGAGCCCAGGCGGTCCGCTTGGGCCAGGGCCCGCAGCGGCCCGTCCGTCCCGACCAGGTGACGCTGCCCGACCACCTCGTCGAGCGAACGGGGCCGGAGGCGGGCGGCGAGCGGGGCCCGTGACCGGAGCGCCTCCTCACGGCGGGCGGCGAACAGGTCGGCCGGGCTCACGGCTTGGGCGGGGCCAGTCCCAGCTCGCGCAGGGCCGCGGCGGCCAACGGCTTGGGGGCCCCGGTCATCGGGTCCGCCCCCGACTGGGTCTTCGGGAAGGCGATCACCTCCCGGATGTTCTCCTCCCCGCAGAAGATCGCCACCATCCGGTCGAGGCCGATGGCGAAGCCGCCGTGGGGCGGCGCACCGTAGCCGAAGGCGTCGAGGAGGAACCCGAACCGGCTCCTCGCGTCGTCGGCCGAGATGCCGAGCGCATCGAACACCTGCTGCTGGACGTCGGCCCGGTGGATCCGCACGCTCCCGGACCCGAGCTCCCAGCCGTTCAAGACGAGGTCGTAGGACTGGGCCCGCACCGACAACGGGTCGCTCAGCAGCCTGGGGAGGTCGTCTGGGTTGGGCATGGTGAAGGGATGGTGGGCCGGGACCGGGTTGCCCCGGTCGCCGGGCTCGAACATCGGGAAGTCGACCACCCACACGAAGCGATGGGGGCCGTCGCCCACCGCCTTCGCCCCGAGCTCGACCCGCAGCGCGCCGAGGACCCCGCAGACCGCCCTGCGGTCGTCGCCCGCCACCGCGAGGACGAGGTCCCCGGGGGCGGCGCCGGTCGCCTCGAGGAGCCCGGTCCGCTCGTGGGCGCCGAGGTGGCCGGCCAGGGGGGAGTCCAGGGCCGGCTCGCCGGCCTCGACCCCGACCCGGAACCACGCCAGGCCGGCCGCGCCGAGTGACCGGGCCCGCTCGACGAGCGCGTCGAGCCGGCTCCGGGAGGTCTCGGCCCCGCCGGCCAGGGTGATCGCCCGGCGGACCGGCGCCGAAAAGGCCCGGAGCGCGGTCCCCTCGAACGCCGCGGTGAGGTCGACCAGCTCCATCCCGAAGCGCAGGTCCGGCTTGTCGGTCCCGAAGCGCTCCAACGCCTGCTCGAAGGTCATGTGGTCGAAGTGCTCCGGCCGCTCGCCGGTCACCGCCTCGGTCGCCGCGCTGACGACGTCGGTCACGATCGCGATGACGTCGTCTTGGGACACGAACGACGCCTCGAGGTCGAACTGGGTGAACTCGTACTGGCGGTCCGCCCTCGGGTCCTCGTCGCGCAGGCAGCGGGCGATCTGGTAGTAGCGGTCGAGGCCCGCCACCATCAACAGTTGCTTGGCCAGCTGGGGGCTTTGGGGCAACACGTAGAAGTCGCCGTGGTGCAGGCGCGACGGGACGGCGAACTCCCGGGCCCCCTCGGGGGTGGGCGCCCAGAGCAGGGGGGTCTCGACCTCGCAGAAGCCGTGGCCCTCGATCGCCGAGCGCATCGCCGAGTTGACCGCGGCCCGCAGGCGCAGGTTGCGCTGCATCCTCGGGCGGCGCAGGTCGAGGTAGCGGTAGCGCATCCGCAGGGCCTCGTCCGGCTCCACCCGGTCCTCGATCGACAACGGCGGGGTCTCGGCCGCCGCCAGGACCTCCAGGCGGCAGTCGCCGATCTCCACCTCCCCGGTGGCCAACCGGGGGTTGGCCGTGCCCTCCGGACGGGCCCGCACCACGCCCTCCACCGCCACCACGTCCTCGCTGCGCACCTCGAGCGACCCGTCGACGACGCACTGGACGAGGCCGGTGTGGTCCCGCAGGTCGAGGAAGGCCAGGTGCTCGCCGTGCTCGCGCCGGCGGGCCACCCAGCCGCACAGCCGCACCGAGCGGCCGACGTCGTCGAGGCCGAGCCGGCCGCACAGCCCGGTGCGCATCGAGGTCGGCCGGTCCCCCTCGGCGCTCACGACTCCTCCCGCAGCGCGGCCAGCCAACCGGCCACCTCGCCGCGGGCGAGGGTCCGCTGGTCGCCGCCGCGCAGCGGCCGGGCGGTGACCACCCCGGCCGCCAGCTCCTGGTCCCCGACGATGAGCGCCGCCCGGGCGCCCGAGCGGTCGGCCGCGCCGAGCTGGGCCTTCAGGCTCCGGCGGTCGAAGCCCCGGTCGACGGCCAGTCCGGCGGTGCGCAGCTCTGCGCTCAGGTCCCTCGCCTGTGCGCCGTCGGTGAGGTCGATCACGTAGGCGTCGAGGGGATCGGGGTCGGCCGGGAAGCACCCCTCGGCGTCGCAGGCCAGGAGCACCCGCTCGATCCCGATCCCGAACCCGATGCCCGGCGTCGCCGGCCCCCCGAGCACCTCGGCCAGCGCGTCGTAGCGGCCGCCCCCGCCGAGCCCGTTCTGGGCCGCCTCCATGGCGCCCGAGGCGAACTCGAAGGTGGTGCGGGTGTAGTAGTCGAAGCCGCGGACCAGCCGGTGGTCGAGACGGGCCTCGATCCCGAGCGCGTCGAGACCGGCCAGGACCCGGGCGAAGTGGGGGGCGCAGTCGGGACAGAGGTGCTCGGCCATCCGGGGCGCCTCCTCGGTGACCGCCCGGCACTCCGGACGCTTGCAGTCGAACAGGCGCATCGGGTTGGCGTCGATCCGCCCCCGGTGCTCGTCGCACAGCTCGTCGGCACGCGACCGCAGGTAGGCGGCCAGCTCGAGCAAATACGCCGGCCGGCAGCGCTCGTCGCCGATGGAGTTGATCGAGAGCCGGTAGTCGCTCAGGCCGAGGAGGGAGAAGAACCGGTCGGCCAGCCAGATCACCTCGACGTCGAGGTCGGCGTCGGCGGTGCCCAACGCCTCGATCCCCACCTGGTGGTGCTGGCGGTACCGGCCGGCCTGGGGCCGTTCGTGGCGGAAGGCCGGGGTCAGGTACCAGGCCTTCCAGGGCAACACCGGCCGGTGCTGGAGGTAGGCGCGCACGACCGACGCCGTCCCCTCGGGCCGCAGCGCGAGGAGCGTGCCGTCCCGGTCGACGAACTCGTACATCTCCTTGCCGACCACCTCGCTCGCCTCGCCGATGCCCCGGCGGAAGACCGACGCGTCCTCGATGACCGGGGTCTCGGCCAGGCCGTAGCCGGCTGAGTGCGCGAGGCCGGCGAAGACGGCCACGAAGCGCTCCCAACGGGCCGACTCGGGCCACAGCACGTCGTGGGTGCCCCGCAGGGCGCGCGGTGGCGAGCCCGTCGAACCGCCGCGGCTCACTGGCGCTTGCCGGGGAGCTGCCGGTAGGCGTCGAAGACGCCGTCGAGGTACTTGAGCGAGCTCACGAGGGACTGCAGGTGCGAGGGGTCGGCCAGCTCGACGTCGAAGGCCATGCGGCTCACCCGGTCCGGCGTGGTGAGGGTCCGGGCGGCCACGATGTTCAGGTGGTGCTCGGACACCACCCGGCTCACGTCCGCGAGCAGCCGCGACCGGTCGAAGGCCAGGACCTCCAGGGTGGCGAGGAAGATGCCCTCGCTCCCCCGGTCCCACTCCACCTCGATCAGCCGCTCCTGCGAACGCCGACCGAGCGCCATCGCGTTGGCGCAGTCGGCCCGGTGCACCGAGACCCCGCGACCCTGGGTGACGAAGCCGACGATGTCGTCCCCGGGCACCGGGGTGCAGCACCGGGCCAGGTGCACCATGACGTCGTCGAGCCCCTCGACGTAGACCCCGGCGGCGGCGCGACGCGACGGGCTGGGTCGGCGCACCCCGAGCACGGCGGCCGTGGTCGGCAGCTGTTCCTCCTCGCCGCCCCGCAGCTCCCGGGCCAGCCGTTGCACGACCGACTGGGAGGACACCTGGTGCTCGCCGATGGCCGCGTAGAGAGCGTCGACGTCGGTCAGGTTCATGGCCTCGGCCACCGCGCTCAGCGCGGCCGAGCCGAGCACCTTCTGCAGGGGCATCCCGCCGCGCCGCAGCGCCTTGGTGAGCTCGTCCTTGCCGTTCTCGATGGCGTCCTCACGGCGCTCCCGGCTGAACCACTGGCGGATCTTGTTGCGCGCCCTCGAGGACGCGACGACCTGGAGCCAGTCGCGAGAAGGGCCCGGCGAGGGCGACTTGGACGTGATGATCTCGACCGTGTCGGCCGAGTTGAGCCTGGTGTCGAGGGGGACCAGACGCCCGTTCACCCGGGCCCCGATGCAGCGGTGCCCGACCTCGGTGTGGATCGCGTAGGCGAAGTCGACCGGGGTCGAGCGGGCCGGCAGGGCGATCACCCGGCCCTTCGGGGTGAAGATGTAGACCTCGTCCTGCTCGAGGTCGAACTTCAGGGCCCGGAGGAACTCGACCGGGTCGGTCGTCTCCTGCTCGACCTCGGCCAGGCGCTGCATCCAGGCGATCTCACCGGACGGGTCGCCCTGCTCCTTGTAGCCCCAGTGAGCGGCGATCCCGTACTCGGCCCGCCGGTGCATCTCCTCGGTGCGCACCTGGACCTCGACCGGCTTGCCGTCGAGCCCGATGACGGTGGTGTGCAACGACTGGTAGAGGTTGAACTTCGGGGTGTTGATGTAGTCCTTGAACCGCCCGTGCACCGGGGGCCAGATGGCGTGGATCGCCCCGAGTGCCGCCCAGCAGTCCTTCTCCGAGGAGACCACCACCCGGATCCCGACCAGGTCGTGGATGTCGTCGAACTCCCGGCCCCGCACCACCATCTTCTCGTAGATGCTCCAGAGGTGCTTCGGTCGGCCGGTGACGTCGGCCGAGACCCCCGCCGCCTCGAGGCGCTCGCGAACCGCCACGAGCACCCGGGCCAACAGCTCGGCGCGCTGGGGGGCCCGCGTCGCCACCATCTGCTCGATCTCGGCGTAGCGCTTGGGATGCAACGTGGCGAAGGCCAGATCCTCCAGTTGCCACTTGACCTGCTCGATCCCGAGACGGTGGGCCAACGGTGCGTAGACGTCCAGGGTCTCTTGCGCCGTCCGCCGCTGCTTCCACTCCGGCATGACGGCCAGGGTCTGCATGTTGTGGAGGCGGTCGGCCAGCTTGATGAGGAGGACCCGCCAGTCGCTCGCCATGGCGATGAGCATCTTGCGGATGGTCGCGGCCTGCTGGGCCTCCTTCGAGTCGAACTGGAGCCGGTCGAGCTTCGTGACGCCGTCGACCACCCGGGCGACGGTCGGGCCGAAGCGCGCCTCGATGGCCTCCACGGTGAGGCTGGTGTCCTCCACCGCGTCGTGGAGGAGCGCCGCGGCGATGGTCGGGGCGTCGAGGCCGAGCTGGGCGACGACGGTGGCCACCGCGACCGGGTGGGTCACGTAGAGCTCGCCGGAACGCCGTCGCTGCTCGGCGTGGACCTCGATGGCGGCCCGGCCGGCCTCGAGCACCAGCGTCGCGTTCTCCTGGGGCCGCTCCCGGGCCAGCGCGGCGAGCACCGGCGCCAGCAGCTCCGGCGGATCCTTGTCGTCGCGGGTGTCCGGGGCCGGCGTGACCCCAGCCAGGCTCACCATCTCCCCACGCTACCTGACGGCTGCGGACATCTGACGCCCGGTGCCGCTCACGAACTGGGGGTTCGCGTCCTCAGCGACGCTTGCGCCCACCCCGCTTGGTGCCCTTGCGCGGGCGGGGCGGCGGTCGGCGGGGCCCGATGGATCCCGGGCCCCCCGCGGTGGGCGTCGACGCCGCCGACACCTCGGTCTTGCCCGCCGCCTTCTTCGCGCCGCCGCTGCGCCCGACGCCCGCGGCCGCACGCTGGCGGGCGACCCCCGGACGCAGGAGGGCGGGCCCCCCCGCCCTCGTGATGGCGGCCTGCCGGCTCCCCCCGGCACTCTGGCCGCTCAGCGCGGCGGCGGCGGCCGGGCTAAGCAGCCCGACCCGGTCGGCCCGGGCCGCCAGGCGCTGGCGGATGACGACGTAGCGCTGCTCGCGCTCTTTCAAGATGGCGAGGATCGGCGACGCGATGAAGATCGACGAGTAGGCGCCGCTCAGCAGGCCGACCAAGAGGGCCAGCCCGTAGTTCTGCAGGGTCACGGCACCGAGGACCTCGGCCCCGATGACGAGCACCGCCAGCACCGGCATGATCGCCACGAGCGAGGTGTTGATGGAGCGGGCCAGGGTCTGGTTCATCGACAGGTTGACCATCTCCGAGTAGGTCATCCGACCCGAGGAGCCGAGCCCACGGGTGTTGTCCCGGACCCGGTCGAACACCACGACCGTGTCGTAGAGGGAGTACCCGAGGATGGTCAGGATGGCCACGACGGTGTCCGGGGTCACCTGGAAGCCGAACAGCGAGTACACGCCGGCGGTCACCAGGAGGTCGTGCACCAGCGCGGCGAAGGCGGCCACGGCCATCTTCGGCTCGAACCGCAGGCTGATGTACACCCCGACCGCGACGAAGAAGGCGATGAGGGCGATCAGCGCGTGCTGGGTGACCTGGCCGCCCCAGGTCGGCCCGACATGGGAGATCGAGACCGGCTGGCCCGGCGCGAACTTCTGGAGCGCCTTGACGACGGCCGTGTTGATCTGGGCCTGCCTGGCCGCCGGGAGGGAGTTCAGGTCCGCCTGCACCTCGACGGTCTTGCCGCCCAGGATCTCGACCACCGGCTGGCGCAGCCCGGCGGCCACCACCGCGTTGGTCACCTGGGCCTGGGAGGCGCCCGGTGCGCTGATCTGCCAGGAGTCCCCGCCCCGGAAGTCGATGCCGAAGTTGAAGCCCCGGACCGCGAAGGAGGCCAGGCCGGCCAGGATGATCACCCCGGAGATGAGGAACCACCACCGGCGTCGGCCCACGAAGTCGAACCGGGTCTGGCCCCGGTAGAGGCGCCGGAAGGCGCCGGGGCGCCGGCGTCCGCCCGACCCCCCGTCCTCGCCCCCGAGCTCCTCGCCGTCGGGCTCCTCGTCCTCGAAGTCCTCGTCGAACTCCGCCACATCGAGCTCGTCGTCGAGCTCGTCGTCGAGCTCGTCCTCGGGCACCTCGGTCTCCACCAGGCGCCCGGGGATCTCCACGTTGCGCAGGCTCTCGTTGCGGCGCTGGGTCGGGCTCATGCCTCGGCCCCCGAGCCGACCGCCAGCCCCTGGTTGATCCCGATCCGCCGGGCCCGGGTGAGCCGCTCGCTCCGGCCGAGGAGGAAGACGAGAGGCCGGGTGAAGAAGTAGGTGGCGAACACGTCAAGCAAGGTCGAGAGGCCGAGGAAGAAGGCGAACCCCTTCACCTGCCCGACGGCCAGCCAGTACAAGAGGATCGCGGCGAGCAACGAGACGAAGTCGGCGGCCAGGACGGTGCGAAAGGCGCTCCGGAAACCCCGGTCCACACTGGTGCGCACGGTCCGACCGGCGCGCGTCTCGTCCTTCAGCCGTTCGAAGTACACGATGTAGGAGTCGACGGTGATCCCGATCGACACGATGATGCCGGTCACACCGGCGAGGTCGAAGCTCGGTGCGAGGCTCGTGTGGCCGAGGGCCGAGATGATCGCCCACAAGAGGGCGGCGGTGATCCCGAGCCCGCTCACCACGACGATCCCGAGGAGGCGGTAGTAGACGATCGTGTACAAGAGCACCAGGATCAACCCGGCGATGCCGGCGCCGAGCCCGGCGTCGAGCGAGGAACGACCGAGGGTCGGTGAGACCGTCTGGGTGGTGAGCTGGATCAGCCGGACGGGCAGGGTGCCGTAGTTGAGGGCCACCGCCAGGCTCTTGGCCTGGGCCTCGGGGATGCCGCCCGAACCGTTGGAGATCTCGACCTGGCCCCCGAAGGAGGTGAAGGTCGACGAGGCCGGCAGGGTGATCGGTGCCGACTGCACCTTGCCGTCGAGCTCGATGACGATCACCTCGTGGAAGTACTTGCGCGCCATGTTGTCCCAGGCGGTGGCGCCGGTCTTGGTGAGGCCGATGTCGACCACCCAACCCTGGGTCTGGGTCAGCGAGGCCTGGGCCGAGTGGACGATGTGCCCGGTCAGCTCGGCCGGCCCGGCTAGGTAGCGCAGCCCCCCGCTGCCGTTGGCCGACGGGAGCAGCACCGTCTTGTTGTGGTCCTTGGCGTCCTGGGTCTGGGTCGTGCTCGGGTAGACGGCGAGCGAGTTGTCCACCGCGTTCGGGTAGGGGTTGGACGAGTTGGCCCCGCCGGCGGCGAGGTTGGCCGTGACCAGCTGGTTGGCCGCCGGACAGTTCGACGGCAAGGCGCCCGGGTTGACGACCACCTTCTTGCCGTTCACCTTCCTCGTGGCCGGCTGGTAGGGCGGGGCGTAGCACAGGGCCGGTCGGAAGAGCAGCTGGGCCGTCTGGCCGATGGCGCTCAGGACCTGGTTGGGGTCGGTCACGTCGGGGACCGCGACCACGATCTGGTCGCCCTGGGTGTTCACGGTCGCCCCGCTCACCCCGAGGGCGTTGACCCGGTCGTTCAAGATGTTGACCGCCTCGTCCAGGTTCGCCGTCGAGGTCTTGTGCGCCGGCTTGTAGACGACCGAGAAGCCCCCGGCCAGGTCGAGGCCGAGTCGCGGGGACCATCCCGACGCCAGCACGCCGGCCAGGGAGCCGAGCGCCACCACCACCACGAACATCAGGCTGACGACCAGGGCCCGCGGTCGACGGTTCTGAGGGCGGGCCGCCGGGCTCATTCCTGGGTGCCCTCCGCCCTCCCGGTCTCGTCGGCCTCGTGGTCCTCGGCCCCCTCGCCCGTCGCGTCGTCGTGCTCGGGTTCGGGCGCCGCGCCGGCGTCGACCTTGCGGGCCACGGCCGAACGGAGGAGCAGGAGGCGCACCACCTCGCCCGCTCCGTCGAGCTCGGGATGCTCGGTCGAGAGCACGACCCGGTCGCCCCGCATCTCCTCGATGGTGCCGACGATGCCGCCGATGGTCACGATCCGGTCACCCACCCCGATGCTCGCGTTCTCCTCCCGCTGGCGCTTAGCCTTCTGCTGGTTGGGCCGGAGGAACAAGAAGTAGAGCGCCGCCACGATGATCACGATGAAGATCAAGAAGGTGTAGCTCGACGAGCTGGTCTTCGTGGTGGCCTTGGTGGCCGCCACGAGCAGAGCGGGGGCGAGGGCGAGGAGGTGGTTCACGTTCGACGTGTCCTTACTACGGTCGGCACTACGGTCGGCGGGATTGGACCCGCGCAAAACGGACACCCTAGTCGACCGGCCAGATCAACCCCCGGTCGCGGGCCCGCCGACCACGGCGGACCCTCAGAACAGGGCCCGCTCGTCGGCTTCCAGTCCGAGGTGGCTCCACGCCCGCTGCGTGGCCATCCGGCCCCGGGGGGTGCGCTCGATAAGCCCCTGTTGCAGGAGGAACGGCTCGTAGGCGTCCTCCAGGGTGTCGGTCTCCTCACCCACGCACTGGGCCAGGGTCGTGAGCCCGACCGGGCGGCCGCCGAAACGGCGGCACAGGACGTCGAGGATGGCCCGGTCGACCTTGTCCAGGCCGAGCTCGTCGATCCCGAAGAGCTCGAGGCCCCGTTCGGCCGCGTCGCCGGTCACCACTCCGTCGCCCCGGACCTCGACGAAGTCGCGCACCCGGCGCAAGAGGCGGTTGGCGATCCGGGGCGTCCCCCGGGACCGATCGGCGATGCGCCGCGCCCCGTCGGGCTCGACGTCGACCCCGAGGATCCGGGCCGAACGGCGGACGATCGCCTCCAGGTCGTCGACCCCGTAGAGGTCCAGCCGTCCGAGGAAGCCGAACCGGTCCCGGAGCGGGCTCGACACGAGCCCGGTCCTGGTCGTCGCACCGACGAGCGTGAACCGGGGAAGGTCGAGACGGATCGAGCGGGCGGTCGGCCCCTTGCCGATCAGAAAGTCGAGCTTGGCGTCCTCCATCGCCGGGTACAGGATCTCCTCCACCGAGCGGTGCATCCGGTGGATCTCGTCGACGAACAGGACGTCGCCCTCCTGGAGGTCGGTGAGGAGCGAGGCGAGGTCGCCGGCCCGGGCGAGCACCGGTCCCGACGTCACCCGCAGCCCCACGCCGAGCTCCGCCGCGACGATGCCGGCGAGCGAGGTCTTGCCCAGGCCGGGGGGGCCGGCGAAGAGGATGTGGTCGACCGGCTGGCCGCGCTGGACGGCCGCCTCGAGCACGATCCGCAGGTGCTCGACGAGCTGACCCTGGCCGACGAACTCCCCGAGGGTCCGCGGCCGCAGGCCGGCCTCCTCGGCCTCCTCGATCCCGACGGCCCCGGGGGCGACCGGGCGCTCGGGCCCGACCAGCACCTCGCGACGGGCGCCGGTGGTCATCGCGACGCCAGCTCGCGCAGGGCGCCCCGGAGGAGCTCCTCCACGCTGTCGCCGTCCGAGCCGTCGCCGTCGGCGAGCCGCTCGAGCGCCCCGCGGATCTCGTCGGGGCCGTAGCCGAGATCGCTCAGTGCGGCCCGCACCTCGGCCCGGGCCAGCGTCGAGGGGCCGGCCGCCTTTGCACCCCCGCCGGCCGAGAGGTCGGGGAGCTCGAGCCGGCTCTTCAGGTCGATCATCAGCCGGGCGGCGGTCTTGCGACCCACCCCGGGCACGGCGCACAGGGCGTCGAGGTCCTCTTCCCACAGGGCGGTCGTGAGCGCCGCCGGGGAGAGCTGGGAGAGGATCGCGAGGGCGAGGGCCGGACCGACGCCGTGGGCGCCGAGCAGGACCTCGAAGCACCGGCGCTCGTCGTCGTGGGCGAACCCGAAGAGCACGATGGCGTCCTCGCGCACGTGGGTGTGGACGAACAGGTGGACCTCGGAGCCGGGCGCGCCCAGCGCGGCAAGGGTCCCGGTCGACACCGTCAGCCGGTAGCCGACGCCGCCGACCTCGACCAGCACCTCCGACTCGGCCGGGCGGGCCAGGTATCTCCCGCGCAACGACCCGATCACGCCCCACCCCCGAGGGCCCGGGCGCCGGCCATCGCGACCCGCAGGCCGGCCCCGTGCAGATGGCAGACGGCGAGCGCGAGGGCGTCGGCGGCGTCCGGCGGGCTCGGCGGGACCGACAAGGAGAGCACCGAGGCCACCATCTGCTGCACCTGTCGCTTGGTGGCGCTCCCGTACCCGACGAGCGCCTGCTTGACCTCGTTGGCCGAGTACTGGGCGACCTCGCAGCCGGCCTCTGCCGCGGCGACCAGGGCCAGCCCGCTCGCCTGGCACACCGGCACCGCGGTCTTCGCGTTGACCTGGAAGAAGACCCGTTCGACCACCACCACGCTCGGTGCCACCTCGGCGACCAGGGCCCGCAGCTCGCGCTGGAGCGTGAGGAGCCGTTCGGGCACCGGGGCCTTTGGATCGGTCTCGATCACCCCGGCAGCGGTGGCCACGAGCCCCTGTCCCCCCGAGGGCGTCACGACGCCGTAGCCGCAGCGGGACAGGCCGGGGTCCACCCCGAGGACGAACACGCGTTCGACCCTATCCGGTGACCGTCTCGGATCGTGGGATCCGCGACCTCAGCCGTAGAAGGCGGCGAGGACCTCCTCGGCGATGTCGTAGTTGGCGTGCACCGCCTGGACGTCGTCGTGCTCGTCGATCGCCTCCAAGAGCCGGAGGACCTTCTTCGCGTCACCCTCCTCGGCCACCGGCACGGTCGCGGTGGGCTCGAGGGACAGGTCGGACGACTCGACCGCGAGCCCGGCGGCCTCCAGGGAGTCACGCAGCCCGGGGAGATCCCCCGGGGCGCAGGTCACGACGAAACGGTCCCCGTCGGCGCTCATGTCCTCGGCCCCGGCGTCGGTCGCCGCCTCCATCACCTTCTCCTCGTCGCCGTCGCCCACGACGACGATGCCCTTGCGCTCGAACTGCCAGCTGACCGACCCCGGCTCGGCCAGGGACCCGCCGTTGCGGGTGAACAGGTTGCGCATGTCGGCGCTGGTCCGGTTGCGGTTGTCGGTCAAGGTCTCGACGATGACGGCCACCCCGCTCGGCGCGTAGCCCTCGTAGACCACCGCCTCGTAGCGCACCCCCTCGAGCTCGCCGGTGCCGCGCTTGATGGCCCGTTCGATGGTGTCGGAAGGGACCGAGGCGTCGCGGGCCTTCTGGTACATGGTGCGCAGGCTGGCGTTGGCGCCCAGGTCGCCACCGCCGTCGCGCGCCGCCACCTCGACCTGGCGGATCAGCTTGGCGAACAGCTTCGCCCGGGCCTTGTCCTGGGCCCCCTTGCGGTACTTGGTGGTCGCCCATTTCGAGTGACCGGACATCTCGTCTCCTTGTCTGTCGCTCAGCGCGCTGTCGCCGGGCGGTCCGTGCCCGGCGCTCCGTCGCCCGGCGTCGCCTCAGCGGGCCAGGGCCGCCACCGGGTCCTCGGGGGTCTCCAACTCGCTGGACGCGACCAGCCCCACGAAGTACCGGTGCAGGCGCCGGTCCCCGGTCAGCTCGGGATGGAACGCCGACGCCAGCACGTTGCCCTGCCGGCAGATGACCGGACGACGGGTCCCGTCGCGGGGAGTCTCGGCCCAACCGAGCACCTCCACGTCCGTCCCGACCGACTCGATGAGCGGCGCCCGGATGAAGACCGCAGGCATCGCGCTCGCACCGAGCGAGGCCGAGACCTCGATGGTCGCCTCGAACGACTCGCTCTGGCGGCCGTACCCGTTGCGCAGCACCCGGCAGTCGAGCACGCCGAACCCCCGCTGGTCGGGACGGCCGCCCCGGACATCTTGGGCCAGGAGCACCAGCCCGGCGCAGGTCCCGAAGGTGGGCAGACCGGCCCCGATGGCCGCGGCCAACGGGTCGAACAGGCCCGAGGACGCCAAGAGGAGCGAGAGGGTGGTCGACTCGCCTCCCGGGAGGATCACCCCGTCGATTCCGGCGAGGTCGGCCGGCGTGCGAAGCCGACGCGCCCCCACCCCGAGCTCGGCCAGCGCACCCAGGTGCTCGCGCACGTCGCCCTGCAGGGCGAGCACCCCGATGGTCACGGCCGGCACCCCTGGCCCGGCGTCACCAACCGCGATCGGCGAGACGCTCGCTGAGGGCGCTCAGCTCCTCGCCCCGCATCGCCTCGCCGAGACCCCGGCTCACCTTGGCCACGTGGTCCGCGTCCTCGAAGTGCGCGGCCGCCTCGACGATGGCACGGGCCCGGCGGGCCGGGTCCTCGCTCTTGAAGATCCCCGAACCGACGAAGACGGCCTCGGCCCCGAGCTGCATCACGAGCGACACGTCGGCCGGGGTGGCGAGGCCGCCGGCACAGAAGAGCGGGACGGGCAGCCGTCCGGTCTCGGCGACCTCTTGGACCAGGCCGATCGGCGCGCCCAGCTCCTTCGCCCATCCGTAACGCTCGGCGCTGTCGGCCTGGGTGAGCCTGCGGATGTCACCCAGGATCGAGCGGAGGTGCCGGACCGCCTCGACCACGTTGCCGGTCCCGGCCTCACCCTTGGACCGGATCATCGCCGCACCCTCCGAGATGCGCCGGAGCGCCTCACCGAGGTTGGTGGCCCCGCACACGAAGGGCACGGTGAAAGGCCACTTGTCGATGTGGTGGGCCTCGTCGGCCGGCGTCAGCACCTCGCTCTCGTCGATGTAGTCGACGGCCAGCGCCTGGAGGACCTGGGCCTCGGCGAAGTGGCCGATCCGGGCCTTGGCCATCACGGGGATGGTCACCGCCTCCTGGATGGCGCCGATGAGCGCGGGGTCGCTCATCCGGGCGACGCCGCCGTCACGTCGGATGTCGGCGGGGACCCGCTCGAGGGCCATCACCGAGACGGCCCCGGCGTCCTCGGCGATCTTGGCCTGCTCGGCCGTGACCACGTCCATGATCACCCCGCCTCGCAGCATGTCGGCCAAGCCCCGCTTCACCGCAAAGGTCCCGGTGTGTGCGCTCGCTTCGGCGTGCTCGCTCATGGTGCAATCCTACCGGTGGCCGGTCCGCCCCTGGCCAGGGCCCCCGGTTCCCGTGCGGCCACGGGCCCCGGGCACCACGGGGCAGGCAACGGGGCGATCACGCCGAAGACCGCCGAGAAGAGGAGCGCACGTCCATGGCCGAACTGCTGAGGTCCCCGGCGGTGATCCCCTCCCCCGGGACCCCGCCGAAGACGATCACCGAGCACGTGGGTCGGGTCGCCACCGGGACCGACGCGCTCTCCGTGGCGGTGATGGACAGCCCGACCGGCTGGTCCGAACCCGGCCAGCGACCGGAGTTCGACGAGTACACCGTCGTGCTGTCCGGGGAGCTCACCGTCGAGACCGAGGACACCACGCTCGTGGTGCCGGCCGGGCAGGCGATCCACGTCGGGGCCGGCGAGTGGGTCCGGTACTCGACCCCGGGTCCCGCGGGCGCCCGCTATGTCTCGGTGTGCCTCCCGGCGTTCTCGCCCGACACGGTGCATCGCGACCGGAGATGAGCGGGGCCTCCGGCCAGGACCGCGACGGTCGAGCCGGGCCGGCCCTCAGGCTTCGGCCAGCGCCCCGACCCGTACCGAGGTGAGGTCGAGGTCCCCGAGCGCGTGCTCCCCTCGGCGTCCGACGGCCGGGTCGATCCAGAGCCAGCGCGACATCGCCAGCCGCCGGCGGGCGAACAGCGAGCCCGCCTCGGGCTCGCCCATCGCCTCGAACTTCTCCAGCGCGGCACACAGACCGGGGGGGTAGCGCACCGCCCGCACCGCCACCTTGTCGGCGAGCAGCTCTCGGCCGGTGCCGAGGACCCGGTGCAGGAGTCGGTCGCTCCCCGAGATCCAGATGAACGGCGCGAGCACCGCCACCGCCACCGACGAGACCACGACATCGGAGCGCTTCAGGTGCGACAGCTCATGGGCGACGACCCCCTCCAGCTCGATGAGGTCCAGGACCGCTTCGAGCCCGGTCGTCACGACGAGCACCCCGTGGTCGGGACCCGAACCGACCGAGCAGGCGTTCGGCAACGCCTCGTCGAGCGCCATGAGCGTGGGGCGTCGGAGCCCGAAGGTCGGGCACAGCCCGTCGACCAGGTTCTGGAGCCGGGGCAGCTCGTCGTCGCCCAGCGGTCGGGCCCCGATGACCAAGAGCGCGATCCGGGTGGCGATCCGGGGGATGGACACCATCAAGAGCACGAAGAGCCCCGCCGCGCCGATCACCCCGGCCAGGGTCGAGACCGCGAGCCCGAGCACCACGCCCACGACGAGCGACGGGCTCACCGCCCCCAGCGCACAGGTCGTGGCGGCCCGGCGTCGGTTGGCCCGGACGTCGTGGTCCGAGACGAGCGGCGGGGGCTCGGTGGTCACCGGGGCCGGGCGGGGCGATCGCTCGCCGTCGGACCTCTTCGGTTTCCCCGGATCAGGAGCGCCCTGGCGGGGGCGCCTGGGCTTCCCGCCGCCCGCGCCGGCCGGCTTCGCCCCCGATCCCGAGGCACGGGCCGGCGCGCCCTGGGGCTGGCGATTCGGCGAGCGACGCTGCCCGCCGCGGTGCCGACGGCGCCCCGAGCCCCCCGGACGCGACCCCCCGCCCGAGGTGCCGGGAGGTCGGGAGGAGCCGGCGTCGGCCATGACCGGGCCAGGCTAGCGAACGGGGTGCCCGCCGCCGGCGGTCTCGGTCGACAGCACCCGCTCGTACACCTCGACGTAGCGCCGGGCCAGCGCCGCCATCGACCAACCCTCGGCATGGTGCCGGGCGCTCGCCAGGGCCTCGGGCGAGGACCCTCCGGTGCCGACCGCGGCGTCGGCCAGTGCGCCGGCGAGCGCGTCGGCCAGGGCCGCCGGGTCGCCCGGGGGGACCAGCCGGGCATGCCCGGCGGCCACCGCCCGGTACCCGTCGATGTCGCTGGCCACCAGGGCGACCCCGGCGGCCATCGCCTCCAAGAGGACCAGCCCGAAGGACTCCTTGCCGAGGGAGGGGGCGCAGAAGACGTCCGCCTCGGCCAGCCTCGAGACCTTCTCCTCGTCGGTGATCGGTCCCAGCCACACCACCCGGTCCGAGGGCGGATGGCGGCGGCGGAGGGCGGCCGTCTCGGGGCCGGCTCCCGCCACCCACAGCCGGGCGGACGGTGCGAGGCGCTCGAACGCCTCGAGGAGCACCGACAGCCCCTTGCGGGGCTCGTGACGCCCGACGAACAGCACGCTCGGGGGCCCCGGCCCGGTGCCGCGCCGAGGCCCGAACCGTCCGAGATCGATCCCGTTGAACAGGACCTCGATCTCGCCGTCGACGAGCGCCGCCACGTTGTCGCGCGCCGACTCGGACACCGCGCAGCACGCCGAGAGGCGCGCCAGGGCCGGACGCGCCAGCGGGGCCAGGGCTCGGTACCACAGGCTCGGCCCGTTGCGGTGGAACGTGCCGACGATCGGCTGCCGGGCGGCCAGGAGCACCCCGTAGTTGAGCGCCGGCGCCAGCGGCTCGTGCAGGTGGACGAGGTCGTAGGACCCGTGCCGCACCTCCCGGGCCGCCCTCGCCGCCGCCAAGGGCGAGATCGACACCGGCGCCACCGAGCCGTTGGCCCGCAGGCCCACCGAGCGGCCGAGGGTGGCCACCCCCTCGCCGCCGTGGGCGGCCGGGCGGCCCGGCGCCAGCACCCGGACCCGGTGGCCGAGGTCGCCCAGGGCGGCGGCGAGCCCGCGCACCTGTCCCTGCACGCCGCCGGGGACCTCGAGGTCGTAGGGCGAGACCATCGCGACCCGCAACCGGCCCATCAGCGCCGGCGCCTCGCTTCCTCCGCGGCGTGCTCGCTCGGCCACTCGGGCTGGAACATGTGCCACTGCTCGGGGGCGCTCGTGATGTAGCCCTCGAAGTTGCGGGCGATCTGCTGGGTGATCCGCACCACGTCGTCGTGGAGTGAACCGGTACGCGACGTGTCGATGGGCGCCGAGATCACCGCGTGGTGCACGCCGTAGGCCGGGTTGAAGACCGCGGTGGTGACGAGGGCCGCCCCGGTCCGGATGGCGAGGACGGCCGGGCCGCCCGGGAAGGTGGTCTTCTCGCCGAAGAACTCGATCTCCACGCCGTTGCCCACCAGGTCCCGGTCGCACAGCAGCCCGACCAGCAGGCCCTCCCGCAGGGCCCGACTGATCTCGGCGCTGGCCCGCTGGTCGAGGGGCACGACCCGGAGCCCGGCGGCCGTGCGCTGCTCGATGAACCAGTCGAAGAGCTCGGGCGGCTCGAGCACCTCTGCCACCGCGGTCATCGGGTACCCGACGCTGTTCAGCCACGAGCCCCCCCACTCCCAGCTGCCCACGTGGGGAAGGGCCATGATCACCCCGGCGCCCGCCGCCATCGCCTTGGTCAGGTGCTCGAGTCCCTCGGTGCTCATCCGGGCGGCCACGAGCGCCGTGGAGGCGCTCGGCAGCCGGGCCCCGTCGAGCCAGTAGCGCGCGTAGGCGAGGAACGCCCGGCGGGTCATCGCCTTCATGGTCCGCTCGTCGGGCTCCTCACCGCTCGCCGCCAGCACCCGGCGCAGGTGGGCCACCCGCATCCGGACCGTCATGCCTGTCCCGTGGCGCATGCCGAGGGCCACACCCGCCGCGGCCAGCCGGGCCAGCGGCTCGGGAAGCGCCCGCAGCCAGAAGGCGAGGCCCCGGTAGGTCCGGTAGGTGAGCCGGAGCCGCACCGATCGACGCTCGCGCCGGAACATGGTCGAAGCGCCCGGTTGTCGGCCGGGCTACGGCGCCTGGTCGCCCGAGGGGCGACCGGCCTTCGCGCGGTGACCCCGGGCGCGGCGCGCCCGACCGGCGCGGCTGGCCATCGGGGCCTCCCGGCGACGGGCCCGCCACCGCTCGCCGGGCTCCTTGGCCCGCCGCAGCCCGGTGGTCCGCTCCTCCCGCCAGGCCCGCCAGGGGGAGTCGACTCGGCCCTCGCCAAAGCGCGACCGCCCGCGCGCGGCCCCGGCCGGCCGGGCGGGGCCCTCGGCCGCCCGCCACACCCGGACGAAGCGCCCGGCGGCGGTGAGGCTGGTCAGGCCGAGCAGCACCCAGAGGTCGGGCACGAGGAGGGTCGAGCTCAAGAAGCCCGCCCCGAGCAGGATCATGCGCTCGGCCCGCTCCATCAGCCCACCGGTGGCGCCGCCCAGGCCCAGCGCGTCGGCCTTGGCCCGCTGGTAGGAGACGAGCGAGGTGACCCCCAAGATGGCGAGCGGCAGGAGCGACAGGTGGCCGCGCCGGGTCGAGACCAGATACCAGGCGACCCCGCCCATCACCACCGCGTCGGCCATGCGGTCGACCACCGAGTCGAAGAACGCCCCGCGCGCCGACACCGTGCCCGCCGCCTTGGCCACCGGTCCGTCGAGCAGGTCGTGCAGGCCGGTCAGGGTGAGCAGGCCGATCGCCAGGTGCAGGTGGCCCGTGGCCACCGCGACGGCGGTGGCCACCGCCGAGACGAGGCCGGTGGCGGTGAGCACGTCGGCGGTGACCCCGTGGCGTTGCAGGGCTGCCCCGACCGGAGCCGTGCGCCGGTCGACCGCCTCGCGCCAGCGACCGTCGAACATGGTTTTCCCAGGTTACCACCGGCCCCCAGGCGTCCTTCGGGGCAGGCGGACCCGCGCCCCCCCAACGTAAGCTCGCTGCACACCCACGAGAAGATCCAGGGGAGGTGGCGCCGTGGCGAGCCGTTCGCCGTCGTCGATCCGCAACGTGTGCCTGATCGGGCACCACGGGGCGGGCAAGACCGCACTCGCCGAGGCCGTGCTCGCGGTGACCGGGACCATCGGGCGCCTGGGGTCGGTCGAGAAGGGCACCACGGTGTGCGACTTCGAGCCCGAGGAGGTCCAGCGCCAGCTCTCGGTCTCCCTCGCCATCGCCCCCTACGACCTCGACGGGGTCAAGGTCAACCTGCTCGACGTCCCCGGTTACGTCGACTTCTCGACCGAGCTGTCGATCGCCCTCGCGCTGAGCGACCTCGCGGTCGTGGTCGTCAGCGCGAGCGACGGCGTGCAGGGCCAGACCGAGGACGCCTGGCGGGCCGCCGCCGCCATGGGCCTCCCCCGCCTGATCGTGATCAACAAGCTCGACCGCGAACGGGCGAACTTCTCCGGCGTGCTCGACGAGGTCCGCAGCGCCTTCGGCGCGGGGGTCGCGCCGGTCGAGCTCCCGATCGGGTCCGAGAACACCTTCCGGGGGGTGATCGACCTGCTCGACGACTCGGCCACCGTCTACGACCTGGCCGGGACGCCGCCGGTGCGCGGCACCGAGGGCCCGATCCCCCCCGAGCTCCAGAGCGTGGAGCACGAGGTGCACGAGCAGCTGGTCGAGGGCATCGTGGTCGGCGACGACGACCTCATGACCCGCTACCTCGAGGGCGAGACGATCGAGCGGGCCGAGCTGCAGAAGGCGCTGGCCACCGGGGTGGCGGCGGCCAGCGTCTTCCCGGTGCTGTGCGCGTCGGCGATCTCGGGGGTGGGCGTGGACCGGCTGGCCCGCCTCCTCGTCGAGCTGGCGCCGGGGGCCGACCACCGCTACCCGGTCAAGATCCTGGCCGGGGACGCCTCGAGCGAGGTCGAGTGCGACCCGGCCGGGCCGCCGCTCCTCGCGGTCTGCAAGACCCTCTCGGACCAGCACGCCGGACGGGTCTCGTTGTGCAAGGTGATCTCGGGGACGATCCTCCCCGACACCGTGCTCACCAACACGAGGACCCGCGCCGAGGAGCGCCTGCACGTCCTCGAGGTGCTCCGCGGCCACGCGACCTCCCCGGTCGAAGAGGCGGTGGCCGGTGACTTCGTGGCCGTCCCGCGTCTCAGCGGCACGAAGACCGGCGACACCCTGGCGCCCAAGGGTCAGCCGGTGGCGTTCCCGCTCCCCGACCCCGATCCCCCGGCCCTCCTCGCGGCGGTGAAGCCCAGCTCCCGGGCCGACGAGGACAAGCTGATGAGTTCGCTCCAACGTCTCGCCGAGGAGGACCCCTCCCTCAGCGTGACCCGGGTGGACGAGACCCACCAGACCGTGCTCGGCACGGCCGGCGAGATCCACCTGTCGATCACCCTCGAGCGCCTGGCCCGCAAGTTCGGGGTGAACGTCGAACGCGAGGACGTCATCGTCCCCTACCGCGAGACCATCACCAAGGCGGCCGAGGCCGAGGGCCGGCACAAGAAGCAGACCGGCGGTCACGGCCAGTTCGGCGTGGTCCACCTCCGCCTCGAGCCGCTCGCGCGGGGTGAGGGTTTCCAGTTCCACGACGCGGTGGTGGGCGGGGCCATCCCCCGCCAGTACATCCCGGCGGTGGAAAAGGGCGTGCTCGAGGCGATGGAGCAGGGGGGCCAGTACGGGTTCCCGGTGGTCGACGTCTCGGTCACCTGCGACGACGGCAAGTACCACTCGGTCGACTCGTCGGAGATGAGCTTCAAGATGGCCGGCGCGCTGGCCTTCAAGAGCGCGCTCGAGCAGGCCGGTGCGGTGGTCCTCGAGCCGATCTCCGCCCTGGTGGTGACCGTCCCCTCCGAGCTCCAGGGCGACGTGCTGGGCGACCTGCACGCGAAGCGGGGCCGGGTCCAGGGGACCGAGTCCGGCGACGGGATGCAGACGATCACCGCCCTCGTCCCGACGGCCGAGCTCTCCCGCTACGCCATCGACCTGCGGGCCATCACCGGCGGCCGGGGCCGGTTCCGGGTGAACCACGACCACTACGACGTGAAGCCGTAGCTAGGTCCGCTCCCCCGTCCCCCCGGGGTGCCTCGGCCAGGCGGCCGAGAGCTTCTCCCAGGACACCGGGAGCGACTCGGGCAGCACCCGGACCCCGGCCAGCGCGGTCATGAAATTGGTGTCCCCGGCCCAGCGCGGGACGACGTGGAGGTGCAGATGCCGGGGGATCCCCGCCCCGGCGGCCCGACCCAGGTTGGCCCCGAGGTTCACCCCTTCGGGGCCGTAGGCGGCCCGCAGGGCGCGCAGGGCGTCGACGGTGGCCGCCCACAGCTCGGAGGACTCCTCCTCGCTCAGGCCCTCGAGCTCTTCGACGTGGCGCACCGGCAGCACGAGGAGGTGCCCGCTCGTGTAGGGGTAGGCGTTCAGGACCGCGAAGCAGTGCCGGCCCCGGTGCACCACGGCGTTGTCCACCGACGGCGCCCCGCTGGCCGCCAGCGCGCAGAACACGCACGCCTGCTCCCCGCCCGGCTGCTCGCTGTCGGTCGCACCGAGGACGTACTCGTGGCGCCACCCGGCCCAGAGCTGCTCGAGGCCGCTCACGACGCCGGGACGGCCGCCGGCGGCTGGGGTCCGGCCGACCGGGTCGCCACCTCGTCGGCCACCTCCGCGACGAAGGTCCCGACCGGCACCCCCCGGACCGCCTCGCTCGATCCCCGCCGGTTCACCCCGACGGTCCCCGCGCCGACGTCGGCGTCGCCCACCACGAGCACGTAGGGGATCTTCTGGGTCTTGGCCCGGGCCACCCGGGCCGGCACCCCCGAGTCGGCGCCCTCCATGGTGGCCCGCAGGCCGGCGGCGGCCAGCTGGGTCACCACCTCTTGGGCGTAGGGGTGGTTGTCCGCCTTGACCGGCAGCACCCGGACCTGCTCGGGCATCAACCAGGTCGGCAGGTTCCCGCCGTAGTGCTCGAGCAGGAGGGCCAGGAACCGCTCGACCGAGCCGAACAGGGCCCGGTGGATCATGACCGGGACGTGGCGCTGGTTGTCGGGGCCGATGTACTCGAGACCGAACCGCTTGGGCTCCTGGAAGTCGAGCTGGATCGTGGAGATCTGGTGGCTCCGGCCGATGGCGTCGCGGGCCTGGACCGAGATCTTCGGACCGTAGAACGCGCCCCCGCCCTCGTCGGCGACGAGCTCGAGGCCGGCCGCGGTGCCCACGCTCGCCAGCACCTCGGTGGCCCGCTCCCAGTCGGCGAGCTCCCCGATCGCCTTGTCCTTCGGCCTGGTCGACAGCTCGAGGAAAAAGTCCTCCAACCCGAAGTCCCGCAGGAGGCCGAGGACGAAGGAGAGGAGCGAGCCGAGCTCGGGCTCCAGCTGCTCTGGGGTGCACAGGATGTGGGCGTCGTCCTGGGTCATCCCCCGGACCCGGGTCAGCCCGTGCACGACGCCGGAGAGCTCGTAGCGGTAGACGCCGCCGAATTCGAAGAGCCGCATGGGCAGCTCCCGGTAGGAGCGTTGCCTCGAGCGGTAGATGAGCAGGTGCATCGGGCAGTTCATGGGTTTGAGGTAGTACTGCTGGCCGCCGTCGAGCTCCATCGGCGGGTACATCGACTCGGCGAACCACTCGAGGTGGCCGGAGGTCTCGAAGAGCTCCGCCTTGGCGATGTGGGGGGTGGCGACGAACTGGTAGCCGCCGGCCTCGTGGCGCTGGCGCGCGTAGTCCTCCATGATGCGGCGGATGGTCCCGCCCTTCGGGTGGAAGACCGCCAACCCCGAGCCGAGCTCGTCGGGGAAGCTGAACAGGTCGAGCTCGGCCCCGAGCTTGCGGTGGTCCCGCCGCTCGGCCTCCTCCAGCCGGTGGAGGTGCTCGGCCAGCGCGGCCTTCGACTCGAACGCCGTCCCGTAGATCCGTTGGAGCTGGGGCCGGTGCTCGTCGCCCCGCCAGTAGGCACCGGCCACCCGGGTGAGCTTGAAGTGCCCGAGGCGGCCGGTCGAGGGGACGTGGGGGCCGCGGCACAGGTCGACGAAGCCGTCCCCGTTGGCGTAGGTGGAGATGGCCGGTCGCTCGCCCTCGCCCTGGGCCGGCGCGTCGTGCTCGTCGGCACCGGTGCGGACCGCCTCGATGATCTCGCGCTTGAAGGGCTGGTCGGCGAAGAGGCCGAGCGCGGCGTCGATCGGGTGCTCGGCCCGGACGAAGGCCTGGTCCTCGGCCACGATCGCCCGCATGGCCGCCTCGATCCGCTCCAGGTCGTCCTGGCTGAAGTGGGCCCCCCCGGGCAGCTCGAAGTCGTAGTAGAAGCCGTCCTCGATGGCCGGACCGATGGCGTAGTGGGCCCCGGGCCACAACTGGAGCACCGCCTGGGCGAGCACGTGGGCGGTCGAGTGGCGCAGCACCTCCCGGCCGGGCTCGGTGGTGTCGGTCAGCAGGCTCACCGAATCCCCGTCGTGCAGTTCGCTCCCCAGGTCCACCTCGACCCCGTTCACCACCGCGGCCACGGCGTCGCGGGCCAGGCGCCGCCCGATGGACGCCGCCAGCTCCGCCGCGGTCGTGCCTTCGGCCAGCTCCAGTTCCTTGCCGTCGGGGAGTCTGACTTTGAGGGTGGTGGGCATCGGGGGCACCTTGTCTGACCGGGTCTGCTGAGCGGGGCGGCGACCGGCCCGGGCCGTCGAGCCGGGCTCACGACGGGCCGTCGCGCCTGGTCGAGGTTACAAGGTGCCCCGGGCACCCCGGGAAGGTGCCGGTGATCGGCAATCGCCAGCGCCAACCCCTGGAGGGTTGCCGATTGGGGCGCCTGAGAGAACCTAGGATCCGAACGCCTTCGATCTCGGTGAGGTGAACGCTCGACTCCCGAAGGTTCGCTGAACGACTGATTTCCTGAACCAAAGCGGGATGACCGGCGCCGGGTGCTTGCGATAGGTGAGTGCGCCTCGACCGGCACATCGGGGATAGCCGTTCAGTGCTCGTAAGACCGGAATCGTCACAACCATCGGGCAACCCTTACCCCGTGGATCAGAACGACGATCCGGTGCCGCCGGGATTGCTTCTCGGTCTTGATGAGGCTTTCCGCGTATTGGAGGCACTTGAGGATGCGCTATTGGCCATGGAGGAAGCGAACGTGTCTCCCGGGCTTCGAGACGAGCTGGCGACGGTGATTCGACTGCTGCACGTTAGGCTTGGCCTGGACGAGGGAGGCGTGGGATGAGCGAGTCAGAGGTCCTGCGGCCGGCCGAAGCGGCGCGTCGCCTTGGTGTTCCCACTCGGGTCGTAATTCAAGCGATGTACGAACGAAAGGTTCCGCGGATCAGGCTCTCCGATGGGACCCTTGGGATTCCGTCCGATTCTTTGGACTCCATCCCCGTGCCCACTGCCTGACCAATTTAAGCGAGGTCTGGGTAGCACTTACCACCGGCTGTGCGGCGATCCGTGGTCTCGGGGAAGGTGAGTCGGTGCCGGCGGTTCAGCGACAACGGGCTGTGGACGCCATTCGGCGTCACACTTGTCAGGTGACCTATTCGATCGTTGCGAGGGACCCCGAGACTGGTCAGCTGGGTGTGGGCGTCGCTTCGCGCGTCCTGGCGGTCGGGGCACTGTGTCCTTGGGTTGAGCCCGGAGTTGGAGCGGTGGCGACGCAGTCCTTCGTCGAGCTGAGCTACGGGGCGAAGTCACTTGCTGCCCTGCGGGACGGAACGGCGCCGGCGACTGTCCTTGAAGAACTGACAGGCGCCGATGCGGGAGCTGCAACTCGCCAGGTTGCGGTCATCGACGCCCAGGGTCGGATCGCCGTCCACGACGGCTCGCAGTGCGTTCCCGAGGCCGGATCTGTGTTGGGCGAGCAATTTAGCTGTCAGGCCAACATGATGCGCCGTTCGGGCGTCCCCGAGGCAATGGCAGACGCATTTGTCACCACGAGCGGCCCCCTGGCTGCTCGCATCCTGAGCGCTCTCGACGCGGCCGAGGCAGCAGGTGGTGACTTCCGCGGACGACAATCCTCTGCCGTCAAGATCGTTGCCAACGATCCGGTGGAAGGTATCAATGGGTTGCTGATCGACCTGCGGGTCGACGACCATCCCGAGCCTTTGTCAGAGCTGCGTCGACTTGTGGATCTTCACGCGACTGGAGGCTGGTTCGGCTCACAGTGACCCCGAACGCCGGGTGCGTGGCACAGTTTCTGGACGGGAACTAAGGACCGGCCGGATGAACTCGACCAACTCATTTTGGCCGTCAGCGAGGCCGTTGACCCGTGCAAAGTCGGTCTCGAGATACGTGCTGGCGTGCACGCGGGAGAAATCAGATGAACCCGGATCTGCAGGGCCAGTCAAGGGACGGCGCTGCCGCCAGAAGGGTCGCCGGACGGGCCCGGCCCAGGCCGGGGGGGGGGGGGGGGGGGGGGGGGGGG
>JAJYVS010000005.1 GCA_021791895.1 Actinomycetes bacterium
ATGCCCCGTGTCCCTTCGATCCTTGGGTGTCGCAACCGCAAGAATCGGGGGCCACGGGGCCCTCATGGTGGATGTCTATGGACGGGTCACCAGGGAAGCACCGCCCCACGCATTATCGCGAAGAGCCGGATTGGTCGGATCGTAAGGGTCCATGAACCCCACCCGCACTGCATGTGTTCTTCGGTATCTTGCGACATTTCCGGGCTGACCGTAGATGACTGAATATCGGAGGGCGGCAGTCGGCATCGGATCGGTTGCGATATCTGATACAAAACCCAATCCGAACACTCGCTCATGCCCCGGCAATACGCGGCGGCGTCGCGGCTCTGGAGGCGTCACCTTCTGGGGCATCTCATTGATAGTGACGGTGCTGCTGTCTAGCTCAATGTCAATCGTGTTCGGCCCTCCATTCCGAAGCACTAAACCCAGTGACCAGGTGATACGCCCAGCGTGTTGCGAGTCCGGGGAAATAATGCTATTTGGTTGAACGAACCAAAGGGCATACTGAGACGAGTGGTCCAGGCTCCGGTCTCGACCAAACACCGGAAGCCAGTCAAGGTAGGTACTGAAGAACACCCACAAACCGGCTCCCGCTACAACCAGGCTGGCGATAAATGGCCATTGCCAGAGATGTGGGTGAACAAGCGAGCCGTTCTTCTCTACAACAAAGCTCTGCGTGGCCGATGCCCAACCAGCGGCCATCAGGCCCCCGACGGTCATCGCGGCCGCCCCACCACGCCGCCACTCATTACGCCACCGAGGAGAAACCGGTGGGCGTCTGGCCATTCGTGCAGCCTACGAAACGATCGACCCGTTAGCCTGGTGAGCGATGCCTGAGCGCCCCAGACGACCAGACCTGGACGAGCGGTTCTCGCTGGACGAGGACACCGAGCCGGACGACGTGCTCCGGAAACTCCTGGGAGCCGACGAAGAGGCGTCCGACGACCCCGCCGCCGACCCGGAGGACGCGTGATCACGGGCAACGGTCGCCTGATCCGGTGCAACGAGCCGGGCTGTGTCGCTGACTGGGCCGTTCCGCCCGCGCTGCTCGGGGAACCCGACGACGTTAAACGTCGAAAGCTGGAAGGGAACGAGAAGGACTGGGCCGTCGACCTGGAGAAGAAGCTGGACTGGTGCCCAAAACACCGTCCCCGGCGAGGCTGAACCCCTAATCCTCGGACGCTGTCAGTGGTGAAGACAGGACTTCCAAGTAGGAGCCGCGGTTTTTTGCGCTCACACCACCTCGGCGGTGGGGACGTGTGCTGAAGCCGGAAAGTACGAGCCGTGATGGGCTGGCTTCGCGCGGCCAACCGTCCTAGGCCGGCTCAGGGGTCCGTAGGTTGGCTCGGATCGTCGTGTTGAACGCTGGCCGGTAGCGTTCTGCGGTGCGGTACGACCCCACGTTTTATGCCGGTACGGCTGTCCATTATCGGTACGGGAGGCCGCCGTACTCGCCTGGGCTCGAGGCTCTGCTCATTAGGGAAGTTGGTCTAGATGGGCGCGGAAGGCTTCTGGACGTGGGATGCGGGCCCGGCGTGCTCGCCGTACGGTTGGCCCACCTGTTCGAGGACGCCGTCGGGTTGGATCCGGACCCGGCGATGATCGCGGAAGGGCGCCGGGCTGCCCAGGAGCGAGGTGCGGTGAATATCACCTGGATTCTGGCCCGGGCCGAGGAGTTGCCCGGGGCGGCGCCGGGGCCGTACCGGCTGGTGACGTTCGGCCAGTCGTTCTACTGGACCGACGAGATTCCGGTGGCCGAAGCGGTGTACGACATGGTTGAGCCGAATGGCGCGCTGGCGATTGTCGGGCACCAGGCACAGGGGCGCCCCGAGCCGCCGAGCCCTGGGCCGCCGCGGATTCCGCACGACGAGATCAGAGAACTCGTCGTGAGCTATCTCGGATCAACGAGACGAGCCGGCCAAGGCACCGCGCCCGTTCAGGCGCTCAGCCTTGAAGATGCCCTTGCCAACAGCCGGTTCGGCGCGCCGCGGGTGATCTTCTCCCCCGGGGTTGCTGACCGCGTGCAGGATATCGAGGGCGTCTTGTCCAATTACTTGTCCATGTCCTTCGCTGCGCCGCATCTGTTCGGGGACCGGTTCGAAGCCTTCGCCGAGGAGGCGCGAGAGCTGCTACGGAGGCGATCGCCTCAAGGGGTCTTTTGGGACTGGCCGGGTGACACGGAAGTGATGCTCGTCCGCAAGTGACCAAAAAGGGGAATTGAAGTTAGCCCCACCTGTCAAGACTCCTTTAGCCACCTCGGAGTATGGGATGTGAGGGACGTGGTCGCGAGGCCGGGGAGGCGATCACGAGGTGATCCGCGGCCAGGTTGTCGCCAGGACGAGGTTTGTCGCTCCACATGTGCAGCGCAGGAGATTTTCACTGCCCACCAAGGGGACAGCGGCACCGCAGCCGGGCCGGAATTGCGTCGGCTTGGCTGCTTTCCTCGCCCGACGACGTTCGGGGGCGCCACCGGCTTGTACTTCGCCGACGCCCTCTCGGGCGGGCCGCTTCTCGGGCGCCTGAGTGCGCCGATGCGGCTCGTGCCGCGCTCGGGCCCTCTTCCACCGGCGGTCGACGCCTACCTGCAAGCAACCTCGGGCGGGATCACACTGGGCATGGTGTTCGGCGGCCCCTTGGCCGTGGGGTCGAACGTGACGGCCGAGCTGGTGTCGGCGATCAGCTGAGCGGCCGTCCGGCGCCGGTGGTTGTGGCGGATCACGCGACCCCTTCGGCCATCATCGCGTCGGCGACCTTCACGAACCCCGCGATGTTGGCGCCTACGACGTAGTTGCCGGGGTGCCCGTACTCGGCGGCGACCTGGCGCACGTTGGCATGGATGGTGCCCATGACCAGGCGCAGCCGTCGGTCGACCTCTTCGGGGCTCCATGACAGGTGGTCGGCGTCCTGACTCATCTCCAGGCCCGACACGGCCACTCCCCCGGCGTTGGCCGCCTTGCTCGGCCCATAGAGGACCCCCGCCTCGAGGAATCGCGCCACCCCCCGGGGCGAAGTGGGCATGTTCGCTCCTTCCGCCACCAGCGTGACGCCGTTCGCGAGCAGCCGGGCGGCGTCGGCCTCACTCAGCTCGTTCTGTGTGGCGCAGGGGAACGCGCAGTCGGCCGGGACGCTCCAGAGCGTGGCTCCAGAAGCGGCGGCGGGAACGTAGGTGGCGCCGGGGAAGCGCTCGGGATACTCGGAGATTCGGCCCCGGCGCTCGTTCTTCAGCTGAAAGACCCAGGCCAACTTCTCGGCGTCGATGCCCTCGGGATCGTGGATGAACCCGTCGGAGTCCGACATGGTGAGGACCTTCGCGCCGACCTCGATCAGTTTCTTCGCCGTGAACTGCGCGACGTTGCCGGCCCCCGAGACGAGGCACCGCTTGTCGGCCAGCGTCTCGCCGGCGGTCGCCGCCATTTCCTCGGCGAAGTAGACGAGCCCGTAGCCGGTGGCCTCCGGCCGGACATAGGAGCCACCCCACTCGACGCCCTTGCCGGTGAGCACCCCCGAGAACTCGTTTGTGATCCGCTTGTACTGACCGAAGAGGTAGCCGATCTCGCGGAGGCCGACCCCGATGTCGCCCGCCGGCACGTCGGTGAACTGCCCGATGTGCCGGAAGAGCTCGGTCATGAAGGACTGGCAGAACCGACGGACCTCCGAGTCACTCCGGCCCTTGGGGTCGAAGTCGGACCCGCCCTTCGCCCCACCCATCGGCAACGTGGTGAGCGCGCACTTGAGCACCTGCTCGAAAGCCAAGAATTTCAAGATGTCGAGGTCGACCGACGGATGGAAGCGCAGGCCCCCCTTGTAGGGCCCGATGGCGCTGCTCATCTGCACCCGGTAGCCCCGGTTGAGCCGCACCCGACCGGCGTCGTCGAGCCATTCGACCCGGAAGACGATGATCCGGTCGGGTTCACTCAGGCGCTCGATGATCCGCTCGTCGGCGTAGTGAGGATGGCGTTCCAGCACCGGTCCGAGGCTCGAGAGGACCTCTTTGACCGCTTGGAGGAAGGCCGGTTGGCCCGGGTTGCGACGTTCGATCCGCCCGAAGAGCTCCTCGGTCTGTGCGTCCATGGTCCCCTCATCCTGCCGGGTCATTGCCCGCAAATCTCGCGATCGTCACCCGTTTCTGGCCAGGCGGCCCGGTCGTCGCCCGAAGGCGCCGTCCAGGTGGCCGTCGCAGCGGGGATCTGCCGCCGCTCGCCGGTTCCATCGAGCGCGCAAGGTACTTTCTGATTCTAGTAATAGTTGCGGATATAGGCAATAATTGCCGCTGATGCGCGTTTCGGGGACCGCAGACGTGGTCACGATGCTCCAGGCGCTCGCCGAACCGACCCGGTGGCGGACCGTGGTGCTGCTGAGCGCGGCGCCGCGTCGCGCTGGTGAGCTGGCGGCGGTGCTGCGGGTCACGGCGCCGACGATGAGCAAGCACCTGCGGATGCTCCTCGAGGCCGGCCTGGTCGTCGACGAGCGACCGTTGGCGGACGCCCGGGCGCGAGTCTTCCGGCTCCGCCAGGACGCACTGGACGCGCTCCGAGCCCGCCTCGATCAGCTCGAAGCCTCCGACACGACGGGCGACCGGCACCCCGGGGCCTGACCCTCGCGGCATCGGCCCCCGAGCTCGGTCGGCGCCGAGCCCCGTCGCGCTCAGGGGAGGTTGAGCCCCCCGGCCTGGTTCTCCAGGTTCTGCAGGGCGGACAAGGAGATGAGGGTGAGCGAGGCCGTGTGCTTGGCGGTGCCCCGGTAGTAGGTGAGGGTGACGCGCTGGCCGGCCTGGTGGGACGTGATCACCTGCTGGAGCTGTGGGTACGACGTGATCGGCTTGCCGTCGATGGCCACGATGACGTCGTCCTGGCTCAGACCGGCCGAAGCGGCCGGGCCGCCTGGGACCACGTCGAGGACGATGGCGCCCTGGTTCGGGGTGAAGCCGTACTCGGCCCGCAGCTGGGGTGTGAGCGTGGCGATGTCGACCCCGAGATAGCCCGGGGTGCTGACCCGGGTGGTCCCGTTCTCGAGCCCGGGCAACAGCGTCTCGATCTCGGCAGAGGGGATGGCGAAGCCGATGTTCTGGGCGTTGGTGCCGTCGCTGGTCGTGCCGGCGACGGCGGTGTTCATCCCGATCACCTGGCCGGCCGAGTCGATGAGCGGTCCCCCGGAGTTCCCCGAGTTGATGGCGGCATCGGTCTGGATGAGGTCCGAGAGCGTCTCGGGTCCGGTCGAGTTCCCGCTCACCGTGACGGTCCGACCGATCGCCGACACGATGCCCGAGGTCACGGTCGGGGACCCCTCCGAGAGGCCGAGCGCGTTGCCGATCGCCACCACCGCGTCCCCCACGACCGCCTTGGTCGAGTCACCGAAGGTGACGGTCTTCAGGTTGGCGGCCCCCTCGATCTGGATCAGGGCGACGTCGTCGGTCTGGTCCGCGCCGAGGAGCTTGGCCCTGATGGCGTTGGTCGAGCCGGACTCGGTGACGGTGAGGGTCCCCCCGGCCCCGACCGCCAGGGCGACCACGTGGAAGTTCGTCACCACCATCCCGTTGGGCGAGATGATCATGCCCGTCCCCTGGTCTTCTTGGCCCGCGGCCTTCACGTCGATGGACACCACGGCCGGGAGCACCCTCTCGACCAGCTTGGGGATGTCGGCGCCGCCGGCGACGGCCGGGCCCGGCGCGGCGGAGCCTTCCTTGATCGTCGTGACGCCCGGATTGGTCGTACCGCCGTTGGTGATCGCGGCGATCCCCCCGCCCACGCCCGCCCCGATCAGGGCGGCGACCACGGCGACCGGGAGCCAACCCCTCCCCCGGACCATTCCGGCGCCCGCCGTGGCCGCCCTGGCGTTGCCAGCGTCCCCGGACACCGTGACCGGCGGCGCCCACGGTCGTTCCTCGGCCGTCGTGCCCGCCCAGCCGGAAGGGTGCACGGGCTCGGGGTCCGCCGCAAACTTGGCCGGCTCGGAGGGCCCCCGGGGCGGGGGCGCCCAGCTGAAGGGGGGTTGGGGCAGCGGGTGGGACGGGCCCGACTCGCCCGCCTCGGCGTCACTGGGTCCTCCGGCGCGCTCGGCCGACTCGCCGAAACGCTCACTCATGAGCGGTCCTCCTGCGCCCAGGTTCCCGCCGCACCACATCGACGGCACGCCGGCCGGTCGACGTCGGACCCATGCTACGCGACCGCGAGGGCCGGCGGCCCCCGCCCCCCCTCCCGGCCACTTCTTCTTGGTCTGGTCGGCGCGGTAGCGTGGCCGATTGCATGTCTCGGTACACAGACATCGAGCTGACCAGCCAGAGCCCGGGGGGCTCGTGGACCTGGCGTGCTGCCGGCGCCCGGCAGCCCAAAGGCACGGTGTCGGGGGACCTCGTCCCCCCCGGGGGGCGGGTCGGCGACGTCATGCGGGCCGAGATTGAATCCGGCCTCGAAGGGGTCGAGATCATCTCGCTCACCGCCCCCAAGCCCCTCCGTAGCCCGACCGAGTCGGCCCAGCGGATCGAGGTCCTGGGCGCTCCGCGGTCCGACCCGGGGGTGGTCCTCTCGCTGGCCCGGGGCTCGAGACTTCTGCGCGAGCGGCCCGAGCGCGAGGGCCGGGGCGACCGGGATCGCCGCCCCCGGCGCGATGGGCGCCCTCAGCGTGACCGACGCGGAGGCGGGCCCGAGGGCGACGGCGCTGAGCGCCGGCGGGACGAGGGGCGTCGGCGCCCGGTGTCGGGCCAAGAGGGCGAGGGGCAGGGGGCCCGCGCCGCTGGCCGGGCGCCCTCGGGCGCCGGCCGACGCGAACCGCGGCCCGCGGTCTCGACCACCCATCGCAACGCCGCCTTGGCCAAGCTGCGCCCTGAGCAGCTCCCGGTGGCCGAGCAGCTCCTCCGGGGCGGAATTCCGGCGGTCCGCCAGGCGATCGAGGAGCAGAACGCCTCGGCCAAGGCGGCCGGCCAGCCGCCGGTGGCGGCCGACGCCCTCTTGGCGATGGCCGAGGAGCTGCTGCCGGTGGTGAACCTCGCCGGCTGGAAGGACCGTGCCACGGCGGCCCAGAACGCCGGGCGGGCCATGCGCCTGCGTGAGCTGCGCGCCGTGGTGGCGGCGTCGAGGACGGTTTCGCTCGACGACGAGGCGCGCACCCTCGCCCGCTCGTTGTCGGAGAGCCTGAACGAACGGGTGGCTCACCTGCGGGAGGAGTGGCAGAAGCGGATCGACAACGCCCTCGAGTCCGGCCGGGTCCTCGAGGCGCTCCAGGTCTCGGCCCGTCCGCCCGAGATCGCCACCCGTTGCCCGGCGGACCTGGCAGTCCGGCTGGCGCAGGGGGCCAGTGAGGCCATGACCGCCGAGACGCCGCCCGAGCAGTGGCTCGCCCTGTTGGCCGCGGTGCTCGACTCGCCGGTTCGACGGACCGTCCGCCCGGCCGGCGTCCCCGAGAGCGACGAGGCCAAGGAGGCCGCCCGCAGGGCCGCCGGCTCGGTGCCGGAGCTGGCCAAGCTGATTGGCCTGCCCATCCCTCCCCCGCCGCCGCGGCGACCGCCGCCGCGGCGGCCGCTCACCCGAGTGAGCGGTGGAGGACCAGCAACCGAGCCTTGAACCCGGAGGTCTCGAAGAGCTGCTTGCTCGAGCGGTCGCCGGGGAGCGCGATCGCGTCGACGTCGGTACAGCCCGCCTCGGCGAACCACTCGAGGAGCCCCTGGACGAGCGCCCCCCCGACCCCGACGGCGCGGGCAGCGGGTTCCACGTAGCAGCACTCCACCTGGCCGACCCGCCGTGCCCCGAGTCCGCCGACGGTGCCCGCGGCCAGCCCGACGACCACCCCGTCGTATGTGCCCACGAGGAGGTGGGACGCCGGCCCACCCCGCCAGCGGGCGAGGAGCGCCCCCGGGTTCACCCCCGGACCGGCCAGGAGCAGCGCAGCACCCCGTTCGTTCTCGACCGACGCCTGGGCGCCGGTCAACAGCTCCCGACAGCGTTCGAGGTCGGCCTCGCTTGCCGGACGGACCGCCTCCACGACCGACCGTCCGCTAGGCCGGTGGGCGGTTCGGCCCGGGTGTGCCCTCGTGGCCGAGCAGCTGTTGGACCCGGTGCAGGATCGTCCTCCGCCGCCGGGTGGAGGCCTCGTGGCGGTAGACCGCCTCGAGCTCGGCTGGGCCGAGGCCGTCGAGGCGCCGGACCACCTGGGAGGCCGACAGGGCCTCGTAGTCGGGGATCGAAAGATCGGGTGCGGGGCCGCTCCGCCGGGCGGGGGTCGGCGGGGCCGGGACCGCCGGGGGCCGGGTGGGTGTCGCCACGGTGCCCGGGTCCTCGGCCCGGGGACGCCACTGGCGGAGCTCGGACTCGACGGTGCGACGGCCCATGGCGATGGTCAGGCGGCCGACCACCCGGGCATTGGACAAGAGCCGGCCGACCCGGCCTCGGCCCTTCTCGGCCAGCTGGGGCAGGTTGGCCGGGCTGAGCTCCTCGAGCGAGCTCGAGAGCAATCCCACCGGGGCGTAGACGAACAGGTCGAGTGCCTCTTCGATGATGGGTCGCTCGCCGGCGTGTTCGGGCTCAGACGCAGTCACGGCACAGTCCCCGCCGCTTGTCGGCCAGCTGGCTCGCATGCTTCACCAGGAAGCAAGACTTGCAGACGAACTCGTCGGGCTGCTTGGGCAGGACGCGCTCGCTTTGCTCGGTCCGGTCCTCGACGTCGGTCAACTCGTCGTCCTCGACCTCATCCTCGACGACCAGCCGCTCCTTCAAGATCACGTCCAGGCTGGCCTCGACGTCCTCGTCCTCGGCCTCCTCGTCCTCGTCCTCGTCGGACTCCTCGCCACTGCGGGCCGCGGCGGCGGTCTCCCCGTCCTCGTCGTCCTCCTCGTCCTCGTCCTCGTCCTCGTCGATGTCGAGATCGCCGTCCTCGTCCTCGCCGAGGTCGTCCTCGTCGATGTCGAGATCGAGGTCCTCGTCGTCCTCGATGTCCTCGAGGTCGTCGGAGGCGGATTCGTCGAGGTCTTCGGGCACCATGTCCTCTCGAGCCGGGGTATCGCCGGCGGGAGCATAGACGTTCTCGGTCGCGTCGCAGACGCGATCGGGCGGTCGAGGTGGGCTCCGGGCTCCCGGCGCATGAGCGGAGGCTCCGATACGGGGCTGGCCCGGGGGTCTTTGGTGCCGTCACGTCGCCGATCGACGTGGTGTTCTCTACTCGACCCCCCGAGCCTGCCGCCGCACAATGCCTTCCCCACCGGAGCGCAGGACGACGGGCCTGCGTCTCCGGGAAGATTGGGACGCACGTACGATACGCAGATCGGACGCGGGGCCGTCAACTGCGCTTGACGTTAACTGACCAGGGAGTTCGGCCGTCATCCCTGGTCACGTAACTGTCAAGATTTCTGGGTTTCCCGCTCGGCCCGGCGGCGTTCGGCCCGCCGCTCCCCCTCCAGCCGCTCGAGGTCGGACCAGCTGTGGTCGACGTGGACCATGGCCTCGGCCACCGCGCGGTGGCCGGCCTGCTCGGCGATGGCGCGGTACATCTGCTGCGCGATCCGCCGGTAGGAGGGGTGGCCCTGGGTGCCCGAGCGCAACTCGATCAGGTGCATGGCCTCCCGGGCGTTCATCTGCATGACACAGCGGACCCGGTGAGCGAGGGCGACCGCGTAGGATGCCTCGATCGGGAATTCGCCCACCATCGCGTCGTAGAGGGCCCGGGACCGTTCGAGGGACTCGACGTAGGCCGGCTCCTCGCCCGCCTCGACCACCAGGTCGGGCAGGGTGTAGCCGAGCTCGGGGGTGAGCTTCTGCCATTCGATGGTGAGCAGCCGGTGGCGTTGGAGGTCCCGGAACGCGCCGTAGTCGACGACGATCTCGAAGCGGTAGTCGATCCGCTCGAACGCCCGGCCGGGGCGATGCCGGCGGTTCTTGCGGTCACCGATGTAGGCGTGGACAAGGGCCACCCGCTCGTCGGTCGAAAGCGCCCGCACCCGGCGCAGCGCCTCGGCCTCCGAGAAGGTCGACGACGCGAAGCAGATGGCCGCGAGGAGCTTGTCCTCCCCCTCGGGGTCGAAGTCGACCAGCCGGACCTCGCCGGCGGTGCTCCCCAGGCGCTCGGCCGGGGCGCCGGGCAGCGCGTCGGGCCAGAGCCGCTCGAGCGTCCGCTCGGTCTCGCTCCGGGTGTCGGCGAGGTAGGCCGACCACCGCCCACCGCGCTCGGAGACGTCGACCCGCTGGAGGAACGACGGGATCACCTTGCGCAGCTCGGTCAGCATCAGCTCGGCGTAGAACCGGGCCTCCTCGAGCGGGTGCGAGCGCATCTTCAAGAGCAGCGACTCGTAGGACTGGCCCGATCCGTAGATGCCCACGTTGGACAGCGAGGCCGCCGGCAGGAGTCCCCGGAGCCCGTCGAGGGCCTTGGCCCGGACCGCCTGGCGGTGCACGAAGTCCGAGTCGCCGGGCTGGCGGGGGAAACGGGCCATCAGCCAAGTCTGGAGTCTCGGCATGAGCTCGCCGTAGGTGTCGAACATGCGGTCCATGTCGCCCACGTAGCGGGCCCCGAGGCCCGACTCCAAGACCGCGCTCGGCCGGTGGTAGCGGTAGTGGCCGTTGGCCATCCGGGTGTCGTAGCCGATGTAACGGGTCGACTGTTCGAGATAGGCCATCAACCGGCCCCACTCGAGCACCTTGGTCAGGATGTTGGAGGCCTGCTCGCACGCCAGGTGCACCCCGCCGAGCTGGGCCACCGAGTCGTCCCCGTATTCGTAGAAGACCCGCTCGTAGAGCTCCTCGGCCCGCTTCAGGCCCACCGTCGCATCCACGGTGGCGTCGCCCGAGACGTCCAGGTCGACCACGAACTCGTCGAGGAACAGCCGCCGCAGGCTCTTGGCCGAACGCGAGTAGCGGGCGAAGAGGGCCCCCTTCACCACCTCAGGCAGGTTGACCAGGGCGAACACCGGTCCGTAGACGTTGGTGAAGTAGCGCTGCAAAATGGCGACCTCGTCGTCGCTGAAGCGCTCCTCGACGTAGGGAAACATGTGGTCGAAACCTTAGGGCGCCACCTGTTGCGCGATGGCGGATGAGGGAATCGTCCCGGCCGCTACCACGTCCCTGAGCAGGAGGTCGTGGGCGGCGCCGGCCGCGGCCCCCACCGCAGGGTCCGGGGCCACCAGGGCCACCTGGTGGACCAGGTCGGCCAGCTGGCGCACGGTGCGCACGAAGTCTCCGGGGGCCATCTCGCCGACGTCCCGAGCCGCCACCTCGAGGGTGACCCGGAACGAGGCGCCGCGGGCCCAGGCGGCGACCGCGGTGGCCAGGCCCGGCTCGGGCTGGGGCGTGCGCGGCACGACGTGGACCTCCTCGAGCTCGCGGATCCGCTCGTGGTGGATCGTGAGGAGCCCGAGCCGTTCGGCGAGGTCGGCCCGGCGCCGTTCGCCCAAGCGGTCCCCGCCCGAGCGCCGGGAGCCGCCCCGGCCGGGTTGGGTGCGCCGGGGCCCGAACATCTTGCGGGCCCGCCGCTTCTCGAAGACGACGGCCGAGAGCACCCCGGCCACGACCGCGGGCTCGGCCCCGGCCAGCACCTCGTTGGCAAGGGCCTCGGCCACCAGCAGGTCGGACTCGTGGTACACGCTCGACAGGCGCCGACCGGCCTCGGTGAGCATCCAGTCCCGCACGTACCCGAGCTCCTCGAGGACCGCGAGGCGCCGCCCGAGGGCCTCGGTGAGCGCCACGCGCGAGCGGTTCGGGAACTGGTGGGCCTGCCACTGGGCGAAGGAGCGCCGCAGCACCTCGTAAGCCGTCTCCCGTTCGAACCGGCGGACCAGGTTGACGGCCAGGTTGTAGGTCGGGCGGAAGGTGGAGCGCAGGTCGGGCAGGGGCGCCAGCGCTACCCGGCCGGCGTCGCTGAGGGGGGTCTCGGGGGCGAACACCACAACGGCGTGGCCCTCGGCGTCGTGCCCTCGCCGCCCGGCCCGCCCGGTCAGCTGGGCGTACTCCCCCGAGGTCAGGGTAGCCCGTCCGGCCCCACCGAACTTCGTGAACCGCTCGATCACCACGGTGCGGGCCGGCATGTTGATCCCGAGTGAGAGGGTCTCGGTGGCGAAGACGACCTTCAACAGCCCTCCGGCGAAGCACTCCTCGACGGTCTCTCGGTACGCCGGCACCAGGCCGGCGTGATGGGCGGCCAGGCCCGATTCGAGCCCCTCCAGCCACTCGGGGTAGCCGAGCACCGCGAGGTCGTCGTCGGAGAGCGACTCGACGTGACGCTCGGCGACCTCGCGGATGGCGGCCCGCTCGGCCCGGCTGGTGAGCCGGACCCCCTCTTGGAGGCACTGGCGAACGGCGGCGTCGCAGGCCGCCCGGCTGAAGATGAACACGATGGCTGGGAGGAGCTCCTCGTCTTCCAAG
Source organism: Actinomycetes bacterium (assembly GCA_021791895.1). GTDB lineage: Bacteria > Actinomycetota > Acidimicrobiia > Acidimicrobiales > RAAP-2 > Palsa-461. Next base: position 12,339 of record JAJYVS010000005.1, read on the forward strand.
AGCTCGATGAGCTCGACCCGACGCGGGGAGCGGAACGGCAGGCGGGGGCCGCTCCGGCGGCCCGAGGGGGCGAACGAGGAGGGCATCGCGCTCCGACCGGCCCGCCGGACGGCCTGGTCGATGCGCTGGGCCTCGTCGGAGGCCGCGCCGTGCGCTAGCAGGGGGGCCATGAGGAGCTGGTCGTCGGAGCGCCGGTAGGCGGCGAAGTGGTGGCGGAGGGTGATCGGCCGGTGCTCCTCGACGACCACCTCGACCGGCCCCCGGATGGAGCGGAGCCACGAGCCGAGTTCGTTGGCGTTGGAGACGGTGGCCGAGAGGCACACGAAGGTCACGCTCGGGGCCGAGAGGACGAGGACCTCTTCCCAGACCCCGCCGCGGTAGGGGTCCTGCAGGTAGTGCACCTCGTCCAGCACGACCAGCTCGAGGCGCTCGAGCAGATCGGACGCGGCGAGGAGCATGTTGCGCAGGACCTCGGTGGTCATCACGACGATGGAAGCCCCCGGTCGGATGGCGGTGTCGCCGGTCAAGAGGCCCACGTGCTCCTCGCCGTGGGCGGCGCACAGGTCGCGGTACTTCTGGTTGGACAGCGCCTTGAGCGGCGTGGTGTAGAAGACCTTGGTGCCGTGGGCGAGGGTCCGGGAGATCGCGTACTCGGCGACCAGGGTCTTGCCCGATCCGGTGGGCGCCGAGACCAAGACCGAGGAGCCCGATTCCAGGGCGTCGAACGCCTCCAGCTGGAACGGGTCGGGGGCGAAGCGCAGGTTTTGGAGGAACGGACCTCGGAGCGCGGCTCGGTCGCTTCCTGCGGTGCCCGATGCGCCGTTGCTCAACGCCCGAGGAGCTTCCCGAGCGCGATGGAGAGGAAGTAGAAGGAGATCAGCGGCACCGCCAACACCAGCATCGAGAGCGGGTCGGCGCTCGGGGTGAAGACCGCGGCGACGAGGGTGAGGCCGATGACCGCCCACCGCCATGCCCGGAGCAGCTGCCCCGGCCGGACCACGTTGGCTAGCTGGAGCCCCACCAAAACCACCGGGAACTCGAAGGTGATCCCGAACAGGAACATCATGAGCAGGATCAGGCTCAGGTACTGGTTGGGCGAGAGGATCTGGTGCAGGCTCGGCCCCCCGACCGAGCGCAGGAACTCGAGAGCGTGGGGGAAGACGCTGTAGGCCAGCACGCACCCCGAGGTGAAGAGGGCAATCGAGGCGGTGACGAAGGGGACGGCGTAGCGCTTCTCGTTGTGGTTGAGCCCCGGGGTGATGAACCGCCAGATTTGGAAGAGGATCACCGGTGAGGCGATCAGGAGCCCGCCGAAAGCCGCCATTTGGATCCGCAGGGTCAGCGGATCGAGCGGACCGGTGACGTAGAAGCCGCAGTGGTGGGGGTTGGCCCGGCAGTACGGGTGCTGCAGCAGGTTCAGCATTCCCTGGTAGAAGGCGGCGGCGATCGACGACCCGATCACGAAGGCGATGACCGAGATGATCAGCCGCCGCCGCAGCTCCCCCAGGTGTTGCGCCAGGGTCATCGCGTCGGGCGAGGGACGCCGTCTTCGGCCGTTCAGCAGTCGGGTGGCCATGGCTCCGCTTCCCGATCGTGTCGCGAGGTGTCGGCGGTCAGTTCATACCCGGGTCGGCCGGCAGCTGGTGGGGCGGGACCCCACCGGGTCGGGCGAAGACCGGTGGGCGCCCGAGGTGCCCGTTGGTGGCGGACTCGGGGCCCGCCGGGTCGGCCGGCCACTCGTCCTCCTTCGCCTCCTCGCTCGGCGCGGCCGCCGGATCGGGGACCAGGCCGTCGGAGGCGTCGGCCAGGGAGTTGAGGTACGACACCGGGGAGCGGGCGATGCGGGCGATCTCGCTGGTGGAGGGGAGATCGGGCATGGTCTCTCGGACCTCCTGCTCCACCCGTCGCTGGAACTCCCGAACCTTGGCCCAGCCCGCGCCGAGCTGGCGCGCCACCTTGGGCAGCTTGTCCGGTCCGAGCAGGACCAGGGCCACGATCAGGACGATGAAGAGCTTCTCGGGGTTGAGCGACAACATCCGGCGCCGATCCTACCGGCGGGACTCGACGGGCCCACAGCGAGCCCGGACGCAAGGTCCTCTGACCAGGGACGCCGGGCCCGCGGGTGGCGGTCGCGCGCCCGCTCTTTATGAAGGGTGGCCGGTTGTCCAGGGCTGGCTGATCCACCTTCTTGTCGCACGGGCCGGACTGACCAAGGTCGGGTCGGGTGAGCTGTGCTCATCTCTCTATGGCCTCGTTGTCGAGGATCAGGTCGGATGGGAGCACTCCGGCGGTCCATCTCAGAAATGGGCTGTCAGGCAGCCAGAGCCGGAGCGAAGTTGGAGCCGTTCTGGCACATGTGCCAGATGGCGTCGGCGAGCTTGCGGGCCACCTCGACCCGGGCGACCTTCTTGCCGCGCTGGCGCCCGAGGCGCTCGGCGGTAGAGAGGGATGACGGGCGGCGTGGGTGGCGGCCTCGATGAGCGCCCAGCGCAGGTGCTTGGGCCCGTTCTTGGCCAACGGCCCCCGTCGGTCGGTGCCACCGGACTGCTTGACCTTGGGGCACAGCCCGGTGTAGCCGACGAGCTTCTTGGGTGCGCTGAACCGGCTGATGTCGCCGATCTCCGAGGCGATGGTGTCGCCGAGGACCCAGCCGATGCCCGGGGCGCTCGTCAACAGCTCCACATAGGGATGGTCGGCGCCCATGGCGGCGAGTTCGGCTCCGGCGGCGTCGATCTGTTCGCTCAAGTCGTCGATGAGCTCGAGGGCCGTGGTGAGGGTGGCCCGCCAGGGGTCGGGGAACTCCAGGCGACCGAGGAGCGCTCGGCCGTCCAGCCCGAAGAGGTCCGAGACCGAGCAGGGCTTGCCAAGGCGATGAGGGTGGCGTGGATGCGGTTCTTCAACGTCACCCGGTCCAGGTGGAGGCGGAAGCAGGCCCGCTTCCGTTCGGCCCGGATCCCTGGGGTCGAAAGCCAGATGGCCGGAACCAGGTCCCGCCGCGAGAGCTCCAGCCGGCCAGCTCCAAGGTGTCGTGGGCGAAGCGGGCCCCGTTCATCGATTCGATCGCCGCCTGAATCGGCCCTCCGAGGCGGTCGAGCGAAACGACGAGGTGCTGGAGTCCGTCGGCGTCGGGCGGACAGGCGGTGACCAGCTTGTTCTGGCCGGCGTCGTCCAGGACGCAGACGTCCAGGCGCTTCCTGCTCAAGTCCAATCCAACGTGCATCATGGCGTTGTTCGGGGCCTCCTTTGGTGTGGTTCCAGCGAGAACCCAAGTTCTCACCGGGGGAGGCCCCCCTTTCATGACATTCAGAAGAACGCCGAGCCGGCCTCGTCGATCAGGGCGTCGGCCTCGCTGGCGCGCAGCACTCCGGCGCCGACCGCCGCCACTGCGGCGGCGGAGAACCGGGCCAGGTACTGCTCTCGGTCGCCGTAGAGGGCGAGAAGCTGCTCGCGGGGGAACGGTTCGTGGGCGCCGCCGAGGCCCCCCAACCCCTGCACCGGGCTCACCCCGGTGTTGTGGGCCACCGGCACCTCCACGCCGGGCATGCGCACGCCGCCGAGCGCGTTGGCGTGCCCGTCGCGTCCGATCTCGGGAGGATCGCCCGACACCTCGATCAGCGGCTGGGCCGGTGGCGGGAGCCCGCCGGTCATCCAGCGCTGCAGATGGCCGAGGGCCGCCGAGGCCGCGGGGATGTAGGAGATCTGCGAGGGCGGGTTGGGGCTGGGGCGCATCGGCACCCCGTCGCGCTCACACTTGGCCTGACGCCGGACGAGCTGGGGAGCCGAGACGTGGGCCGCGCCGGCCACCTCCCAGAACCGGAAGCGTTCGGTGTCGGGCTGGCGGGAGGAGAAGTACGCGAGGGTCTCGGTCTCCGAGTTGACCAGCATGATCGGGGCGTCGAGGTCGTCGCGCAACCTGGTCCGGGTGCGGAAGACCGGCGCCGGACGGGCCGCGTTGGCGTCGAACACAGCGTCGTCGTCGATCGCGGCCCCGTTGCCGAAGTGGATGAGGACGAGGAACCCGTCGAAGGCCCCGATTGCGGGCTGGACGGCGTTGATGTAGGTGGCCAGCCGGGCGGCGGACTGCGAGGCCCCGAGGGCCACCACCCGCTCCACCGCCAGGCCGCCGAGCGGGTCGACGCCGTCCGAACGCTGCGGGCCGACCGCCCGGGCCGCGGCGGTGAAGATGCCGTAGGAATAGCGGTCGCCGGGATGGTGCAGCGACCCGTAGCGCTCGGGGTCCCAGTGCAACAGGCCGTGGGGCTCGGCCCCGACCCCCTCGACCCCGACCGCCTGCACCGAGGCGCAGACGTAGGCGTAGCCCTCCTCGAGCAGGATCGGCAGGTCGGCCAGCAGCTCGTAGCCGGCGGTGACGTTGTTCCACCCGACCACCACCGTCCCGTTGAACCGGGAGGCTTCGCGCGGCCGTTGCACCAGGAGCCGGGTCACGAAGGGCGCGGTCCCGGCCGGCTCGGCGTCCCAGATCCCGCGCTCGTCGAACGGGGCGGCCGGGACGTAGGTGGTCGCCTCACCGGCCAGGAAGTACTCTTCCTCGACGTAGCCCACGGCGCCCAGGTCGTCCAGCGACGCCGCGAAGGGCCAGCCGTGCCGTCCCCCGGTGACCGGACCGGACACCGAGAGCTTGGTCGTCTCCGCCTCGCTCGTCATGTGCCGGTGAACCGGGCCGGACGCCGTTCCCGGAAGCTGGCGATGGACTCGGCCTGGTCGTTGGGCGCCCGGCGGGCGTAGCCCAGGCCGGCCGTCTCGTAGAGGAGGGCCTCGTGCAGGGCCACGTCCACGTTGTGCTGCAGGACGCGCTTGGCCGAGCGGATGGCGATCGGGGGCAACGCGACGATCGAGCCGGCAAGCTCCATGGCGGCGTCCAGCGCTCCCTCGCCCTCGGCCAGCCGGTCGAGCAACCCCATTCGGTACGCCTCCTCGGCGCCCACGTCGCGGCTGGTGAAGACGAGGTCGGCCGCCCGCGCGTACCCCACGATCCGGGTGAGGAAGTAGCTCATCCCCGAGTCCGGGCTGAGCGACCGCTCGGCGAAGACCGTGCGGAAGCGGCTCCTCGGGTCGCCGGTCCTCAGGTCGCAGGCGAGGGCGAGGCTCATGCCGGCGCCGGCGGCGACGCCGTTCACCGCGGCGAGAGTGGGCTTGGCGATCCCGTAGACCGCGCTGGCCTGGCGTCCCACCCACCCAAGCTCGTCGAGCCGGTCGGTGTGGGTCTGCTCGGAGAGCCCGACACGCTGGCGCCCGCCACCGCGCAAATCGACCCCCGAGCAGAATCCCGCGCCGGCCCCGGTGATCACGAGCGCCCAGATCCCGTCGTCTTCGTTCACCTCGGCGCAGAGCGCGAGCAGGTCGGCCGAGAGCTCGCCGCTCAGGGCGTTGAGCTTGTCGGGACGGTTGAGCGTCGCGACACCGACGTGGCCGTCGCGCTCCAGGCGGAGGATCTCACTCACCGCGGGACCCCGAGGTCAGTTCATCCGCTCGATGATCATGGCCATCGCCATGCCCCCGGCCGCGCACATGGTCTCGAGCCCGACCGACTTGTCGAGGGTCTCGAGGTCGTTGATGAGCGTGGTCATGATCCGCGCCCCGGTCATGCCGAAGGGGTGGCCGAGCGCGATGGCCCCGCCGTGCGGGTTGAGCTGGGTCTCGATGTCGATGCCGGTCTCGCGGCACACCGGGAGCACCTGGGCGGCGAACGCCTCGTTGAGCTCGACGACGTCGACGTCGGAGAGCTTCATGTTGGCCATCTCGAGGACCTTGGGGACGGCGTCGATCGGGGCGACCCCCATGATCTCGGGGTTGTTCCCACTGATCGCCGAGGCCACGATCCGGGCCAGAGGCTTGATGCCGAGACGGTTGGCCATGGTCGCGCTCATGACCATCACCGCCGCCGCCCCGTCGTTGAGCGGGCAGGCGTTCCCGGCGGTAACGGTGCCGCCCTCTTTGAAGGCCGGCTGGAGCTCGGCCAGCCGCTCGAGGGTGGTCCCGGGTCGCGGGCCGTCGTCCTTGCTCACCACGGTGCCGTCCTCCTTGGTCACCGGGGTGATCTCCCGCTCGAAGACGCCGTTCTCCTGGGCGGCGACCGCCCGGTCCTGACTGAGCTTGGCGAAGGCGTCCTGTTCCTCACGCGAGACGTTGAACTTCTCGGCGACGTTCTCCGCCGTCATGCCCATCGGGATGTAGACGTTGGGGAACCCGGAGTCCCGCCCGAGCAGCTTGGGGTTGAGCCCGCCCGGGCCGATGCCCCGGGCGCGCGGGGCGGCGGGGGCCTCACCCTCGGGCGCCGGCGGACGGGAGCTCTTCTCCACGCCGCAGGCGATGAAGACCTCGCCCTCGCCGGCTTTGATGGCGTGGGCGGCGGTGCGGACCGACTGCAGGCTCGAGGAGCAGAACCGGTTGAGGGTCAGTCCCGGCACGGTGAGGGGGAACCCGGCCAGGATCCCCGCGGTGCGGGCGATGCTGAACCCGGTCTCGCCCTGCTGGGCCACGTTGCCGCAGATGATGTCGACGATGTCCTCCCGGTCGACCTCGGGGACCTTGTCCATGAGGGCGTTCAGGATGGTCGCCATGAGCTCGTCGGCCCGGTAGTCGACCAGCGACCCCTTGTTGGCCCGACCGATGGCGCTGCGGGTGGCTGCAACAATTACGGCTTCTTCGTCCGGCACTCGGTGCTCCTCGTCTCTTGGTGGATGCTGCGTCTCTGTAGTGGATGCTGCCAGGTTGTCGATGGGTGGTCGGTCTCGATGGATCGGGGGCGCGTCAGCCGACGACCGGCTCCTTGGGGAGCCCGAGGGCGCGCTCGCCGATGATGTTGTGCTGGATCTCGCTCGTGCCCGAGAAGATCGTCCCGGCCCGGCTGCCGAGGAAGGCCTGCTGCCAGCGGTCGGTGCGGTAGCCGGGACCGTCGGGGCGGATCATCCCCTGGGCGCCGAGCAGGTTGATCGCGATGTTGCCGAAGCGCTTGTGGTACTCGGACCAGAAGAGCTTGTTCACGCTGGCCTCGGGGCCGGGCTCCCGCTTGGCCGCCAGGGCGGAGAGGAGGCGCAGGCCCGAGTACCGCATGAGCTCGACCTGGGTGTAGGCCCAGGCCAGGTCCTGGCGGAGCAGCGGGTCGGTGTCGGCCGATTGCTTGCGGGCGGCGTCGACGAGGTCCCAGAACTCCCGTTCGTAGCGGAGGTGCTGGGTCGTGGCCCGCCCGCCGCGCTCGTTGCCGAGGGTGGTCATCGCGACCCGCCAGCCGTTGTTCAGCCCGCCGATGACGTTGAAGAGCGGGGCCCGGGCCCCGTCGATGAACTCCTGGCAGAACCCGCTCGCCCCCGACATTTGACGCAGCGGCCGCAGGTCGATCCCGTTGCTTGATCCGTCGGCGCGCTTCATGGGGACGAGCACGTAGGAGAGGCCCCGGTGCTTGGGAGCGTCGGGGTCGGTCCGGCAGAGGATGAAGATGGTGTTGGCCCGGTGGGCGCCCGAGGTCCACACCTTCTGGCCGGTGATGACGACCTCGTCGCCGTCGACCTCGCCGCGTGTCTCGACACCGCCGAGGTCCGAGCCGTGGTCCGGCTCCGAGAACCCCTGGCAGTACTGGTCGGTGCCGTCGATGATGCGCGGGAGGAAGTACGCCCGCTGCTCGTCGGTCCCGTGCACGATGATCGACGGGCCGACCAGGGACTCGCCCATCCCCCGGACCACGCGGGGCATGCCCGCCGCGTCGAACTCCTCGTTCAGGACCGCCATCTCGACGCCCGAGAGTCCCCGGCCGCCGACCTCTGCCGGCCACTGGGGGCAGATCAGGTGCTCGGCTGCGAGGGCCGCCTCCCACTCGCGCCATGCCTCGACCCGACTCTCCGACTCCGGCTCGGCCAGGCCCGCGTAGCCGGCCATCTCGTCTTCACCGGCGAGCTGCTCGATGCGGTGCTCGGACAGAAAGGTCCTGATCTCGTCCCGGAATGCTCGGAGCTCGGGACCGAGGTCGAGTTCCATGTCCCCCCCTTTCGCGGTGGTGCACTGAAATTAGCCCGCGAACGCGACGCGCACACCTGGGCCAGGCCCTGGTGAGGGGGGTGGGAACGGTTTCGTCCCGCCGGGGCGACACCCCGGCTGAGCTGGGGTGGAAGGCGGGCCGTCCGTCGTCCCGAGCCGCCTGGGACGCCGGGCCGGTTCCGCGACCGTCGGTGGCATCCGAGGACGCGCCACCCTCGTGCCAGGATCGGATGGCGTGGGTGACACGAGACGGCGCCCGAAAGACCCCGGCCATCGGGCACTTCTGCACGACTTGGAGGCCCTGGCGGGTCACGGACCGGTCGTGCCCGAGGGCCCCGACTCCTCGAGCTCCCACGCCACCAGCGGCCGCCCCTACTACCAGACCTCGGTTCCCGACCGGCGTCGCCTGGCCCGCCGGTGGCTCGCCACCCGCGAGGGGTCCCCGCCCGAAGCGCTCTTCGAGACGGTGCAGAGCCTCCTCGACGCCCCGTCCTACGAGGAGAAGACGCTCGGCTGCATGCTCTCGCAGGAGCGCCGGGAGGTGCGGGTCCGGGCCTCGCCGGGGCAAGTGGTGGCGTGGTTGGACGACCTGCGCCGGGTGGGCGGAGGTCGACTCGCTCTGCCAGAGCGTCTTCTCGTCCGACGATCTGCTCGGTCGTTGGGCCGCGTGGCGCCGCGCGATCTCGGGCCTGAGCTGGAGCCCGAACCCGAACAAGCGCCGGGCGTCGTTGGTGCTCCTGACCGGCCCGGTGCGCCAGTTGAGCGACGACCGACTGCTCGAGCTCGCCATCGCGGTCATCGACCGGGCCTCAGGCGAGCGGGATCCCCTCGTCACCAAGGCCGTCTCGTGGCTCCTGCGGGCTCTCACCACGCACCACGCCGAGACGGTGGCGGGGTATCTCGACCGCCGCGCCGCGGACCTAACCCCGCTGGCGTTGCGCGAGACCCGCTCCAAGTTGGCGACGGGGACGAAGCGCGGCCGCGAACGGTGACGACCCGGCACGCCGGGGTCGACCCCGCCGCTCAGAGCTGGTTCGTGCCCGCCCGGCTCAGGGGTCGAGCCGGGCCGAGGCGGTCCCCGACAGGACCCGGTCCCCGGCCTCGTTCACGGTCACGACCGAGAACTTGGCAACCTTGCCCTCCTCGGTGTCCTCGATCGCCTCGACCGTGGCCGTCGCCGTCAGGGTGTCCCCCGGCCAAACCTGCTTCTCGAAGCGGGCGCCGTAGGTGAGGAGTCGGCCGTCGCCGGCCCAGTCGGTGAGGAGGCGCCCGGTCAGGCCCATCGTCAACATCCCGTGGGCGAAGACGGTGGGGTAGCCGGCGCTCTGGGTCACGTAGACCTCGTCGGAGTGCAGGGGGTTGTAGTCGCCCGAGGCCCCCGCGTACTGGACGATCTGGGTGCGCGACAGGTTGGTGGCGACCACCTCGCTGCGAGCGTCGCCGACCTTGAGCGTGGATGCGGAAAGTGCCATGGCTGCTCCTAGCTCCTCTGGGCCGGACCGCTCGTCCGGACCCCGACGCCCCGGGTGGTGATCACGAGGTTCCCCTCCGCGTCGTGCCACTCGGTGATGCTCTCGCTGAACACGAGATGCCCGGAGCGACCTTCGCGCTCCCAGGTTTTCCCCTCCTTGTTGGTCGGGGTGAGCACGTCGCCGGGCCGCAGCGGCCGGTGGTACTCGAAGTGCTGCTCGGCGTGGAGGCCGACACCACCGCCCCCGCCGCCGCCTCGCCGGCCCCCGCCGGCACCCTCGGCCGCTGGCTCGGGCGGGGCGGCGCCGGAGCCCGACGGGCCCTTGCCCGAGCCGAACCAGAGCTGTCCGATCTTCGGTCGTAGGAAGTAGTCGGGGTTGAACTGCGCGCTGGCCTGGATGAAGGTCGGCGGGGCGATGACGCCACCCACCTCGGTCGAGGCGGCCGCCTTCTCGTCGTAGTACACCGGGTTGGGATCGCCGACCGCCCGGGCGAACATCATGATGTGCCCGGCCTCGACCGGGAAGCTCCACTCGGCCATCTCCCACCTCCTCGCGCGCCGGGCCTCGGACAAGGGACCGGCGTCGGCGGCCAGGCTAGCCCGCGGCCGCCAAACGTAGAATTGGCGCGAGCCGCGCCGCCGAAGCGCTCGGCGCCTCGTCGGAGGGGAGGGCACGTGAACAGTGCCGAGTTCGCCCAGATCGTGTCGGTGACCCGAGAGTTCGTCCGGGACCGGGTGGTCCCGGCCGAGAACGAGATCGAGGAGCACGATGCCGTCCCCGACGACATCAGGCAGCGCGCGAAGGACATGGGGCTCTACGGGTTCGCCATCCCCGAGGCATACGGGGGCCTGGGCCTCAACCTGGAGGAGGAGGTCCAGCTGGTCTTCGAGCTCGGCTACACGACCCCGGCCCTGCGCTCGATGTTCGGGACCAACAACGGCATCGCCGGCCACGTGCTCTTGGAGGGAGGGAGCGAGGCCCAGAAGAAGGAGTGGCTCCCCAAGCTGGCGAGCGGCGAGGTGACCGCCTCCTTCGCCCTGACCGAGACCGAGGCCGGTTCGGACCCCTCCACCCTCACCACGAGCGCGGTGGCCGACGGTGACACCTGGGTGTTGAACGGCTCCAAGCGCTACATCACCAACGCGCCGATCGCCGACGTCTTCATGGTCTTCGCCCGGACCAACCCCGGGGCAAAGGCGACCCGGGGCATCTCCACGTTCCTCGTGCCCCGCGACGCCCCCGGGCTCACCGTCGGGCCGAAGGACGCGAAGATGGGCCAGTCCGGGGCCTGGACCTCGGAGGTCTACTTCGACGGCGTCCGGGTCGACGCTCCGGCGGTCGTCGGGGAGCAAGAGGGGATCGACCAGGGCTACGCCACCGCGATGCGCTGTCTTGCCCACGGGCGGGCCCACATGGCCGCCTGCTGCGTGGGGCTGGCCGGCCGGTTGGTGGACGAGTCAGTGAACTACGCCCGGGAGCGCCGTCAGTCGGGACGGCCCATCGCCAGCTTCCAGTTGATCCAGGGCATGATCGCCGACTCGGTCACCGACTACATGGCCGGCCGGAGCCTCACCCTGGAGGTCGCCCGGGCCTACGACGCCGGGACCGACCGCAAGCTCGGTCCGTCGACGGCCAAGTACTTCTGCTCCGAGATGGTCGGCCGGGTGGCCGACCGGGCGGTGCAGATCCACGGCGGTGCCGGGTACATGCGCGGCGTGGCGGTCGAGCGCTTTTACCGGGACGCCCGGCTGTTCCGCATCTTCGAGGGGACCAGCCAGATCCAGCAGGTGATCATCGCCCGGGCCGCCCTCGGGTCGGCGGCGGACGGCTGACCCGAGGGCGCCCGGGGACTACCCGGTCGCCTCGAAGACCGCGGCGATCCCCTGGCCGCCCCCGATGCACATGGTCTCGAGACCGAGACCGGACCCGCGGCGCTGCATCTCCCGCACCAAGGTGGCCAGGATGCGCCCGCCGGTGGCGCCGATGGGGTGGCCGAGCGAGATGCCCGAGCCGTTCACGTTTAGCCGCTCGAAGTCGGCCTCGGTGAACCCCCACTCGCGCGTCACCGCCAGGACCTGGGCGGCGAAGGCCTCGTTCAGCTCGATCAGGTCGATGTCGGCCATGGTGAGGCCGGCCCGGCCCAGGGCCGTCGCGACCGCCGGCACCGGGCCGATGCCCATGGTCGCCGGCGCGACGCCGGCCACGGCCCACGACCTGAGCTTGACCAGGGGCCGGAGGCCCAGGTCGCGGGCCCGTTCGTCGGTGGTGACGACGCAGACCGCCGCCCCGTCGTTCTGCCCGCTCGCGTTCCCGGCGGTGACCGTCGCCTCTTCGTCCTCGCCCAGCCGGACCGGGCGGAGCCGGCCGAGCGACTCGAGGGAGGTGTCGGCGCGCGGGTGCTCGTCGGTGTCGACGACCGTGTCGCCGCCCCGGCCCCTCACCACCACGGCGACGAGTTCGTCTTTGAACCGGCCCTCCTGTTGTGCCGCCACGGCCCGCTGGTGGGAGAGGAGCGACAGCTGGTCCTGCTCGTCCCGGCCGATCCGATACTCGCGCCGGAGGTTCTCGGCGGTCTCGATCATCCCCCCGGGCACCGGGTAGTGCTTGCCGCCGGCCGTCACGCGGCCCCGCGAGAGGCGGTCGAAGAACGCCACGTTCTCCGTCCGGGCCCCCCAGCGCATCGACGTCGTGTAGTACTCGGTCTGGCTCATCGACTCGGCCCCGCCGGCCAGCACTACCTCGGCCACCTCGGTCTGGACCTGCATGGCGGCGTAGAGGACCGCCTGGAGGCCCGAACCGCACCGGCGGTCGAGCTGGAGACCGGGGACGCTCACCGGCAGCCCGGCGTCGAGCGCCACCGTGCGACCGAGGGCGACCGCCTCGCCGTTCGGGTAGCCCTGGCCCAGCACGACGTCGTCCACCGCCTCGGGGGGGATCCCGGTGCGGGCCAGCAGCTCGGTCACCACCGTGGTGGCCAGGTCCTGGACCGGGACGTCCCGCAGCACTCCGCCGAACCGCCCGACCGGCGTCCGCAGCGGCTCGCAGATCACCGCCTCTCGCATGGTTCCTCCTTCGTCGGGGCGGCCGGGCCGCCGATCAGATGTGCCGTCCGCCGGTGACCTCGAGCACCGCGCCGGTCATGTAGGCGGAGAGGTCCGGGGCCAGGAACACGGCCACCCCGGCGACGTCCTCGGGTTCACCCGCCCGGCCCATGGGGATCTCGGCCATCGCCGCCGACTCGACCCGGGCCGCGTCCACGTCGCCGATCACGACGCTCGCCCCCTCCTCGACGCACGCCCGGGCGATGGCGAGGCCGATGCCCTGCGCGGCGCCGGTGACCACCGCCGACCTGCCCTCGAGCAATCCCACCTGGCTCCTCCGTCGAGTCCGTCCCAGCAATCCGACGACGGCAGGCGCCGTGCCGCCGGCCGGACCGAGCGTAGCGGGGGGCGCTGTGCCAGAGTCGGGCCCGAGCATCGAGGACCAACGCGCAAGAGCAGGGGGTGCCGGTGGCGCGCTATGCCGATCGTCCGAGCGTCGAGGTGTCGGCCCACGTCGACGCCGGGGCGGACTTCGTGTGGGCGCTCCTGTGCGACGTGAACCTCCCGGCCCGGTTCTCCACCGAGTTCCTCGGTGCCGAGTGGCTCGACGGCGCCACCGGCCCGGTTGTCGGCGCCCGGTTCAAAGGCAAGAACCGCCACGTGGCGGTGGGTGAGTGGGAGACGGTGAGCGTGGTGACGGCGTGCGAGCCCGAACGGGTGCTCGAGTGGAGCGTCGGGGACCCGGGACGTCCCGCGGCGGTCTGGCGGTTCGAGATCGAGCCCGACGGCGCCGGGGTCGTGCTCCGTCAGCGGGCCACGATGGGCCCGGGCCGTTCCGGCCTCAGCGCGGCGATCGAGGCCGCCCCCGAGCGCGAGGAACGGATCGTCGGCCGCCGGCTGGAGGAGTACCGCACCAACATGGCGGCCAACCTGGAAGGGATCCAGGACCTGGCCAACGGCGCCGGCTGATCGGCCGGGGCGAGCGGACGGGCATGGCTCTCCGGGTCGGGATCGTGGCCGGCGGCTCCCTTCCCGAGGACGCCGCGTTCGTCGAGGAGGCCGAGCGCCTCGGGGTCGACTCGGTCTGGGCCCCCGAAGCCTGGGGCTATGACGCCCTCACCCCGTTGGCCTACCTCGCCGCCAGGACCTCGCGGGTCCGCCTCGGCACGGCCATCGTCCAGCTCGGCGCCCGCACCCCGGCCGCGCTGGCCATGGCGGCCCTGTCGCTCCAGCGCCTCTCGAAGGGACGGTTCGTGCTCGGGGTGGGCACGAGCGGCCCCCAGGTGATCGAGGGCTGGCACGGCGTGGCGTTCGACCGGCCGATCCGGCGGACCGAGGAGACCATCGAGATCGTCCGCCTCCTCGTCTCGGGGGAACGCTCGGACTACGAGGGCCGGCACTACCGCCTGCCCCTGCCGGGCGGCCAAGGCCGGGCCATCCGCTCGTCGGCCCCGCCGGCGAACGTCCCGATCTACGTCGCCTCGCTCGGCCCGGTCAACCTGGCCCTGACCGGCCGGCTCGCCGACGGCTGGATCGGCACCGGCTTCATGCCCGAGACCGCCGAGGCGTTCTTCGAGCCGATCCGGCAGGGCGCCGCCTCGGCCGGCCGGAGCCTGGCCGATCTCGACCTGACCGTCTCGGCCAGCATCGAGCTGACGACCGACGTCGAGGGGGCGGCCCGCCGGCACGCCCGGGGCTACGCCTTCACGTTCGGCGCCATGGGCAGCGAGACCCACAACTTCTACAACGACGCCTTCGGCCGCCAGGGCTTCGCCGACGACGTGGCGGCGGTGGCCCGGCTCTGGCGCGCCGGGGCGCGCGAGGCGGCGGCCGACCGGGTGCCGACCGAGATCGGCCTGCGCACCAACCTCCTCGGCACCCCCGAGATGGTGCGGGACCGGCTCCGCCGCCACCGGGACGCCGGGGTGCAGACGCTGCGGGTCGGGGTGCCCGGGCCGGACCGGACCGCCCGCCTCGACACCCTGGGGACGCTGCTCGACCTGGTCGCCGAGGTCAACGCCGAGCCGGGCTGAGGCCGGCCCCCGGCCGCTCAGGCTGCGGCGCCCTCGGCGTGGGAGATCCAGGTCTCGTACATCTCGGCGTAGCGGCCGCCCGCCTCGACCAGCTCGTCGTGCGAGCCGACCTCGACGATGCCGCCCTCGTCGACGACGACGATGCGATCCGCCTTCATGGCGGTGGTGAGCCGGTGGGCGATGAGGATGGCCGTTCGGCCCTCGAGCAGCACGTCGAGAGCCCGCTCGATCTTGCTCTCCGAGAGCAGGTCGAGGTTGGAGGTGGCCTCGTCGAGCACGAGGACCCGGGGATGGGCGACGAACGCCCTCGCCAGGGCGATGAGCTGGCGTTCCCCCGACGACAGGGACTGCCCGCGCTCGTACACGAAGGTGTTGATCTCCTCGGGCAGCCGCTCCACCACCTCCATGAGCCCGACGGTGCGGATGGCCTCGCGGACCTCGTCGTCGCTCACCTTGTCGCGGGCGAAGGCGATGTTGTCGCGCACCGTGCCGGCGAAGAGGAACGGCTCCTGGGGCACCACGCCCAGCTGCCGTCGCAGCGACTGCACCGAGTAGTTCCGGATGTCGTGGCCGTCGATGAGCACCCGGCCCGCCGTCGGGTCGTAGAACCGGGTAACCAGCTTGGCCATCGTCGACTTCCCCGCCCCCGTCGGCCCGACGAAGGCGACGGTCTCCCCGGAACGGATGGTCAAGTTGATGTCGCGTAGGACCGGGGTGCCCGGGTCATAGCCGAAGGTGACGTCCTCGAAGACGATGTTGCCCTCGATCGGGGGCAGAGCGGGCGCCCCGTTGTTCTCCGGGACGCTCGGGGGCTGGAGCAACAGGGTGTTGAGCTTGATGAACGATGACTGGCCCTGCTGGTACGTGTTGTACTGCTGGACCAAGAGCGTGATCGGCTGGAGGAACCGGTTCAGGTACAAGATGAAGGCCGCCAGCGCCCCCAGGGACAGCTCGTGGTGCAGTGCCATCGTGCCGCCCACGCCGAGCAGAACCACCTGGCCGAGGAACGAGAGCATCTGGGTGCCGGGGCCGTAGATCGCGTTGATCTGCGCCGTATAGATGTTGGCGTCCCGGTACTGGCCGACCACGTTGCGGTGGTGTACGACGTTGTGGTTCCGGCGGTTGTGGGCGGTCACCACCCGGATCCCGTGGAGGTTCTCCGACAGGTCGGCGAGCACGTTCGCGATCCCGTCACGCACTCGCTGGTATCCCTTCTCCGAGGCGGTGCGAAACCAGAGTGAAAGTCCTGCCAGCACCGGGATCACCACCAGCACGGTGACCAAGGCCAGCTTCATGTTCAGGGCGAATAGGATGACGGTGATCACGATCATCGTGAGCCCCTGGACGGCGAAGCTGGCCAGCCCGTCCTGCAGCAACATCTGGAGGTTCTGGATGTCGCTCGTCATGCGGGTCATGATCACGCCCGCCTTCTCGTCGGTGTAGAAGTCGAGCGACATCCGCTGGAGATGAGTGAAGACCTTGACCCGTAGGTCGTTCAGCGCTCTTGCGGCCAGCCGGCCGGTCGCGCGCACGTAGCCACTCTGGGACCCGGCACTGACACCCGTGGCAATCAAGAAGATGATCCCGTAGAGGATGACCTTGCCGAAGGCTCCCGAGCGCTGGTGTGTGGCGAGAACCGCGGTGACGACGTTGACGCCTTTGTCGACGAGCAAGGGGCCGGCCTGGTTCGTCAGGCTGACGAGGACGATGAATCCGAACGCCAGACCGGCGAGTTTCCAGTGTTGGGAGAGCAGGCTCCGTAGGGTCAATGGCCGGCGGTCGGCCTCGGACATCTGATAACTGAATTGGGCCGTGGGCTCGGGGTGCTCCGGCTCCTTCTCGAGCAGGAGGTTGACCCCGCCCTGGAGCTCCGGCGGGATCCCGGCGAAGGGGAGACCGTTGCCGGGGTTGCCCGGTGAGCCGCCGCCCGGGTGGCCGCCCATGCCACCGCCACCCCACATGCCGCCGCCCCAGGCCATCAGTGACCCCCTCCGCTCCACATCGGGCCGTTCGGTTCGCTATCCAGCCCGAACCCAGCTTCCCGGGCGACCGTTGAGTTCCCGTCGACCCTGTCGGCACTTAGTCGGGCCGCATCGTCTCGTTCGCCCTGCGCTAGGACCTCGGCGTACAGCGGGACCGTGGCCATGAGCTCGGCGTGGGTGCCGTCGGCCACGATGCGGCCCTGGTCCATCAACAAGACCCGGTCCGCCAGGCTGATCGTCGACAGCCGGTGGGCGATGATCAAGGTCGTCCGACCCTTCATCAGCTCGCGCAGCGCGCCGTGGATGGTCAGCTCCACCTGGACGTCGATGGCGCTGGTAGCGTCGTCGAGCACCAATACCGGCGGGTTTACGAGCAGGGTTCGAGCGATAGCGATCCGCTGGCGTTGCCCGCCCGAGAGCGTGTAGCCGCGTTCACCCACGACGGTGTCGTAGCCCTCAGGGAGCTCCTTGATGAACTCGTCGGCACCGGCAGCCTTCGCCGCGGCCACGATGTCGTCGATGTCGGCGTTGGGGGCCCCATAGGCGATGTTGTCCCGGATCGAGACCGAGAAGAGGAAGGGCTCGTCGAGCACGATGCCGACGTTGCCCCGGACGCTCGCCAAGGTGAGGTCCCGCACGTCCCTGTCGTCGATGAGTACCCGGCCCTCGTTCACGTCGTAGAAGCGGGCCAAGAGTCGAGCCACGGTCGACTTGCCAGACCCGGTTCGCCCGACCATGGCGACCGTCTCACCGGAGGCCAGGTGCAGATCGAAGTTGTCGAGGACGTAGGGGTTGTCGTCGAGGTACTTGAACTTGACGCGGTCGAACTGGACGTCTCCACGACAGTCGACCAGGTCCACCGCACCGGGGCGGTCGACGACCGTCGGCTGCTCGTCGAGGATCTCGTAGATCCGCTGGGCCGAGGCGGCGGCGCGCTGGCTCATCATGATGATCTGGCCGAGCATCTGGAACGGAGCCTGGAGCATGACGATATACAGGCTGAACGAGATGATGGCGGCGACCGGTAAGTGCCCGCCCAGGGCGAGCCAGCCCCCGAACATCAAGATGAGCGCGAGGCCGATCTGGGGGAGGTTTTGGACGGTGGGGGTGAAGGTCGCTCGGATATCTGCGTCCTTCACGTAGGACCACTCCAGCCGGTTTGTCGACTTGGCCAGGGTCGTGAGCTCCCGCTGCTCGGCGGCGAAGGATTTGACCACCCGGACCCCGTTGGTGTTCTCGTCGACGATCGTCGCCACGTCAGCCAGGCGGGCCTGGATCAGCCAGGACACCGGGAAGATCCGCTTCCGCATCTCGACCCCGAGGAAGTACACGAGGGGCATCGGGATCATGGCCACCAGCGCTAGGAGCACGTTGATCGACAGCATGTAGCCAAAAGCCACCAGGGCCACGCTGCACTGCACGAGGATCGAGGGAGCGAACGTGAGGTACATCTGGACCGACCGGATGTCGGAGTTCGCCCTTGAGATCAGCTGCCCCGACTGGACCCGGTCGTAAAAGGGGAACGACATCTTCGAGAGATGCATGTACATGATGTTGCGGAGGTCGAACTCAATCTCGTAGGCCGTGCGCATGAGGTAGTAACGCGAGATATAGCCGGCGATACCCGCGGCGACCGCCAGGACCAGCATGACCGTGATGTAGCCACTCAATCCGGCGCGGCGGAAGACGACTGCGTTCTGGATCGCGTCCTGGAGGATCTTGGGGATCTGGACCTGGATCACGAGACCGACAAAGGAGAGCACGAGCGAGGTGATGAACATGCGCTTGTGCGAGAGCACCACCGGCATTGCCCGGCGAAGCCAAGTCTTCTCTCGATCGGGATCGATACCCGCCTTCGGGGGTCGGTAGCGTGGTGTGGTGGAGACCGGCTCGAATGTCGACGACTGGACAAGATCGCCGTCGATCTTCGTCTCACCGGTCGGGCGGCGGGAGAGGATCGTCACTACTTGGCCCTCGCAGCGCGGTAGAGCACCATGGCTTCGTGCCAGCGGGACAGGCAGGAGAGCGCCCGGGCCGAGCCCTTTGCACCCAGGCTCGAGGAGATCTGTTCTAACCGGCCGTTGACCGCATCGTCGGCCGACGCCAGCACCCTCAGGCCCTCGGTGGTCAGCTCGAGCGAGACTCGTCGGCGGTCGTCCTCCCGATGGGTCCGTTCGACCAGCCCCCTCGTCACCAGCCCGTCGATCACCGCGGTCACGCTCGGGGGCCGCACCGCGAGGCGTTCGGCCAACGCCGAGGACTGCGCCGAACCCTCAGCCAGAATGCTCAGGATCCGGTACTGGGAGATCGACAGGTCCACCGTGGCCAGTCCCAGCTCGACCTGCTTGGCGAGCCAGGCCGCGGTCCGTCCGGGGTTGTAGGTCCTCGCCGTGGGCCCCAGCTGTTCGACACTCACATTATTAGAGTATCTAACAGGCCCGGTCTGGGGCAAGCACGGCCGGCGGCGAAGACCAGCCCGGGCCGGGCGGTGTTGTCCCCGGCCCGCTGCACGGCGATACTTGGCCCGAGCTGGAACACAACGGGAGGGCCGATGAGAACTCGGGCGGCGATTTGCCATGAAGAGGGGACTCCGTGGGTCACCGAGGAGATCGAGATCGACGAACCCCACGCCCATGAGGTGCAGGTACAGGTGGCCTACGCTGGCCTCTGCCACTCCGACGAGCATCTCCGGCTCGGTGCCATGACCGCCCCACCCGAAGTGCTCGCCATGCTTGGGCTGACCTCGATGTTCCCGGCGATCGGCGGCCACGAGGGTTCCGGGGTGGTCACTGCCGTCGGACCCGAGGTGGCCGGCGTGGCGGTCGGGGATCGGGTCGCGGTGGCCTTCATCCCGTCCTGCGGGACCTGCTACTGGTGCGCCTCAGGACGCCAGCACCTCTGCGACCTCGGCATGTACACCCTGGCCGGGCCCATGATCTCCGACGGCACCTGGCGCCACCACCTGGGCGACGTCAACCTGGGCCGGATGACCCAGCTCGGCACGTTCTCCGAGTCGATGGTGGTGAACGAGGCGTCGTTGGTGAAGCTGGCCCCGGACGCTTCGCTCAAGGCGGCCGCCCTGATCAGCTGCGGGATCTCGACCGGGTTCGGCTCCGTAGTCGACCGGGCCAAGGCCCGTCCGGGCGAGGTGGTCGTGGTCGTCGGGTGCGGCGGCGTGGGGTCGGGCGCCCTCCAGGGGGCCCGCCTGGCCGGTGCCCGGGCGATCGTGGCCGTCGACACCGTCCCCTTCAAGGTCGACCAGGCCAAGCGGATCGGCGCGACCCACGGTGCCGCGTCCATGGAAGAGGCCCTGCCGCTCGTGGCCGAGATCACCCAGGGTCGGATGGCCGACGTCGTGGTGCTCACCCCGGGCACCCTGACCGGCGATCTCATCGCTCCGGCGTTGTCGCTCGGGTCCAAGGACTCGAGGGTCGTGTGCACGGCCGTCGCCCCCATCACCCAGCAGGAGGTGCAGCTGAACCTGTTCGAGCTGGCGATGTACAACAAGTCCCTTCTCGGGACGGTCTTCGGTTCGGCCAGTCCGCGGGCCCAGGTCCCGAGGCTGCTCGCCCTCTACCAGAGCGGCCAGCTCGAGATCGACGAGCTCATCACGAAGGAGTACACCCTCGACCAGGTCCAGCAGGGCTACGACGACATGCATGCCGGCCGCAACGTCCGGGGGGTCGTGAAGCTGGCCGGGGAAGCCTGATCGGGGCCGCCGCCCCGGTCGCCGGCGCAGCCGACCCCGAGTCGGGTCGCTAGGGGCGCACGATGGCCGGGTCGTGGTTCGAGACGGTGGCCGAGGCGGAGCGGCGCGCCCGGCGGCGACTGCCGCGCTCGGTGTATGGCGCGCTGGTGGCGGGGTCCGAGAAGGGCCTCACGATGGCGGACAACCTCGTCGCCTTCGGCGAGCTGGGTCTCGCCCCCCACGTGGCCGGACAGGCCGAGAAGCGGGACCAGGCCACCACGGTGATGGGCCAACCGGTCTCGCTGCCGGTCCTGCTCTCGCCGACCGGCGTCCAAGCCGTCCATCCGGAGGCGGAGGTGGCCGTGGCCCGGGCGGCGGCGGCCCGGGGCACGGCCGTCGGCCTCAGCTCGTTCGCCTCGAAGCCCATCGAGGAGGTGGTGGCGGCCAATCCCAAGACCTTCTTCCAGGTCTACTGGAGCGGGACTCGTGAGCGGATCGCCGCCCGGCTCGAGCGGGCCCGCAGGGCGGGCGCCGTCGGGCTCATCGCCACGCTCGACTGGTCGTTCTCCAACGGGCGGGACTGGGGCAGCCCCCGGATCCCCGAACGCCTGGACCTGAGAACCATGCTCCGGTTCGCCCCCGAGGTGGCGCGTCGGCCACGCTGGCTCGCCGCCTACCTCCGGACGAGGAGCCTGCCCACGCTCACCGTGCCCAACAT
Organism: Actinomycetes bacterium; assembly: GCA_021791895.1. GTDB lineage: Bacteria > Actinomycetota > Acidimicrobiia > Acidimicrobiales > RAAP-2 > Palsa-461. The sequence continues at coordinate 33,265 of JAJYVS010000005.1, forward strand.
GGCCGCGCCGGGCGAGCCGGCGCCGACCTTTTTTGGCGCCTACGGAGAGTGGATGCAGACGCCCCCGCCGAGCTGGGACGACGTCGCCTGGCTGGCCGAGCAGTGGGGCGGTCCGTTCATGGTGAAGGGGGTGATGCGCCTCGACGACGCCCGTCGGGCGGCCGACGCCGGGGCCAGCGCCATCTCGGTCTCCAACCACGGGGGGAACAACCTCGACGGCACGCCGGCGACCATCCGCGCCCTGCCGGCCGTCGCCGAGGCGGTCGGCGACCGCGTGGAGGTCCTCCTCGACGGCGGTGTGCGCCGGGGGAGCGACGTCGTGAAGGCATTGGCCCTCGGGGCCAAGGCGGTCATGATCGGCCGGGCCTACCTGTGGGGGCTGGCGGCCAACGGGCAGGCCGGGGTGGAGAACGTGCTCGACCTCTTGCGGGGCGGGATCGACTCGGCCCTCCTCGGTCTCGGTCGCGCCTCGGTCAACGAACTGACGAGCGGCGACGTGGTGGTGTCCGAGGGCTTCGGGCGGGTGCTCGGCCGCCCGGGTGAGCCGGCGCCCTAGTCCGTCCCGGCCCGCCTTGAGGGGGGCGGTGTCGTCCGACGACCGACCACCGCCGGGACCAGCGGCCGGAGGGTCCGCGCCCGCCAGCACCCCCACCACACGCCGGCGCCGTAGGCGAGATCGTCAGTGGCCCGGGTGGCCACGTAGCGCAGCGGGTCGAGGGTGTGGGGGCGCGACCGCCAGTCGCGGGTCGCGCTCAAGCCCAGCGCGCCCAGCGCCACCAGCCGGAACCGGCCCAGCCGGCGCGAGAGGAGCGACACCACCAGAAGCGGCCCCCAGACCCTGGTCACGCCGGCCACCGCCGGGACCGCGCTGCGGGCCAGCCCGACCGCGCTCAGTCGGGCGGCCACCTCGAAGGACCGGTCGACCACCCCCCGGAGCCGACCGCCGAGCAGCAGGCCGGAGGCGCCCACCACCCCCAGGGCTGCGAGCGGCCGCCTCCCGGCGGCCAGGCCCCAGGCCGCCGCCGCCACCGGGGACAGCCGCACCGGCGCGACCGCGTCGCCGTGGCGCCGGGCGAGGGGCCCGGCGGACGAGCCGTAGGCGGCCCGACGCGCCGCCCACGGCACCGGCCGGAGTTCGGGGTGGTGCTCCACCTCGACGGAGGGCTCGTAGCGGACCTCCCAGCCGGCCGAGACCAGGCGCCAGACCAGGTCGACGTCTTCGCCGACCGTCATGCGCTGGTCGAAGCACGGCGCGGGTGCGGCCGCCCGCCGCAGCACGATCGCCGCCGAGGGGACGTAGGCGACCCGCCGGCCCGGGCCGACCGAGCCTTCGCGTCCCCCGAGATCGAGCGGCGAGCGCACCGCCTCGTAGCGGGCGAGCCACGACGGGCCGCTCCGGGTCACCACCCGGGGGGCGACCAGCGCCACCGCCGGATCGACGAAGTGCCCGACCAGACCCTCGAGCCAGTCGGGTGGGACCGTGCAGTCCGAATCCACGAAGGCCACCAGCGGTGATCGCACTGTCGCGAGTCCGGCGTTGCGGGCCGCCGCCGGTCCCCCCCGGGCGTCGAGCCGCACGTACCCGGCACCGGCCTCCCGCGCCACCTTCTCCACCTCGCCCCGGCGGACCGAGGCGTCGTCCACGACCACGCAGGGGGTGGGGCCGAGGGAGCGGAGCAGGCCTTCGAGGAGCTCGGGGCGGTCACGGACCGGGACCACCACCGTGACCAGGACGCCGGGGTGGACCGGCTCGGGGCGCGGGTGCAGCATCCCTGCCCGGAGCAGTCTGCGGGCCACCGACCGCTCGGTCCGGTCTGGCCCGACCGGCTTTCCCTCGAGCCAGCCCCGAACCATCGCGGCCGCCCGGGGGCGGAGCCGGACGAGCCGCGTCGGGCTCCCGCCCAACAGGACCCGCCCTTCGGAGAGGACCCAAAGATCGGTGTCGGCGCCCAGGCGGATCCCGGCGGGCACCGGGACCGTCCCGGTCGGTGCCCGCCGCAGGGGGCGGGGTGTCGACGCCGATCGGCCGTTGGTCGCCATCGCCCCAATCTTCGCAGGACCGCCCAGGACCTCGGACGAGCGGTCGCCGTTGTGCGGGCACCTCCTAGGTACTAAAGACGGGGATGGCGAACGTCCCCGCAGCCGGGGGTGCCCTGGGGGATGCAATCTGACCCACCACCCGGCCGGGCCGACCGACCGCACTAGGCTGGACAAGCAGGACGGATCCGTGCCGAGCTCTCCTGCGTCGTCGATCTCGACGGCGTTGACGGAGGAGGACCCAATGACCCAGATCGAGGAGTTCCTCGACGCCGAGGAAGAAGCGGACGCCGAGGTGGTCGACGAGGAGACCCTGGTCGAGGAGATCTCGATCGATGGGATGTGCGGGGTCTACTGATCGGGTGACCGCCGACGGGCCGACCCTCGCCCCGCCGTCCTTCGACGCCAGCCGCCCGTGGCGGCTGCACCCCCAAGTGGCGTTGCGGGACGAGGCTTTCGGGGCGCTCGCCTACCACTATGGGAACCGTCGCCTGGTCTTCCTGCGCTCCCCGGCATTGGTCGAACTGGTGCGGTCGCTCGAACACTTCGACAGCGCGGAGGCGGCCCTCGCCGCCACCGTGGGGGAACGGCGCCGGCATGGCTACCGGGAGGCGCTGGCCCGGCTGGCGGCCTCCGAGGTGCTCGATGCCCGCTGAGCTCCACTCCGGGCTCCGGGACAGGCTCGCGCTCGGGCTGGACGCCCCCATCTGCCTCACCTGGGAGCTGACCTACGCCTGCAACCTGGCCTGCATCCACTGCCTGAGCTCGTCGGGCCGTCGAGACCCCCGCGAGCTGTCGACCGACGAGGCCAAGGCGGTGATTGACGAGCTCGAGGCCATGGCGGTCTTCTACGTCAACATCGGTGGCGGGGAGCCGATGACCCGGCCGGACTTCTTCGAGCTCGTGGGCTACGCGGTCGACCACCGGGTGGGGGTGAAGTTCTCCACCAACGGCACCCGGCTGGACCGGGCCAAGGCCGAGCGGCTGGCGGCCATGGACTACGTCGACGTGCAGATCAGCCTGGACGGCGCGACCGAGGAGACCAACGACGCGGTCCGCGGCGTCGGCAGCTATCGCTCGGCCCGGCGGGCGATGGACCACCTCGCCGCAGCCGACTTCGGCCCGTTCAAGATCAGCGTTGTGGTCACCCGCCACAATGTGGGCCAGCTCGACGCCCTGGCCGCGATGGCCGGACACTACGGCGCCCAGCTGCGGCTCACCCGGCTCCGTCCCTCGGGCCGGGGTGCGGACACCTGGGCCGAGCTCCACCCAAGCTTCGCCCAGCAGCGCGACCTCTACGAGTGGCTGCGGGACCGCCCCGAGGTGCTGACCGGGGACTCGTTCTTTCATCTCTCGGCCTTGGGGGAACCGCTCGAGGGGCTGAACCTCTGCGGGGCGGGCCGCGTGGTGTGCCTGATCGACCCGGTGGGGGACGTCTACGCCTGCCCCTTCGTCCTGCACGACGAGTTCAAGGCGGGCAACGTCCGCGCCCCGGGTGGGTTCAGCGCGCTCTGGCGGCACTCCGAACTGTTCGCCTCGTTGCGCGAACCCACGAGCGCCGGCGCCTGCGCCTCCTGCGGCTCCTACGACTCCTGCCGGGGCGGGTGCATGGCGGCCAAGTTCTTCACCGGCATGCCGCTCGACGGCCCGGACCCCGAGTGCGCGCTCGGCCACGGGGACGCGGAGCTGGCCGAGCTCGGGGGCCACGGCCGGCCGACACCTTCCGCCGACCACTCGGTCCGGGTCCCGGTGCGGCTCGTGGCGCGTGCCTGACCGGGACCTCGAGGCCCCTACCTGGCCCGAGGTCGGCGCGATGGGCGGGAGGTGCCTGTTGGTGATCCCACTCGGCTCCTTCGAGCAGCACGGCCCGCACCTCCCGCTCGACACCGACACCACCATCGCCCGGGCGCTCACCGAAGGGGTCGCCGACCTCCCCTACGTCCTCGTCGCCCCGGCCCTCGCCTACGGCGCCAGTGGGGAGCACCAGGGGTTCTCGGGCACGCTCTCCATCGGGACCGAGGCGCTCACCGAGGTCCTGGTCGAGCTGGTCCGCTCGGCCCGTGACAGCTGTGCCGCCGTCGTGGCGGTCTGCGCGCACGGGGGCAACGCCGAGGGGTTGGCGACGGCCAAGCGGCGCTGCGCCGCCGAAGGTGACCGGCTGTTCGTCTTCGCCGCCCGGATCGACGGGGGCGACGCCCACGCCGGCCGGACCGAGACGTCGCTCATGCTGGCGATCGCCCCCGACGAGGTCCGCACGGGCGAGCTGGTCCCGGGGCGGACCGACGACCTCGAGACCCTCTGGCCCGAGCTCCGGGCCGGCGGGGTGCGGGCCGTCTCGGCCAGCGGTGTGCTCGGGGACCCCACCCTGGCTACCGCGGCGGAGGGCCGCCTGCTGCTCGGCACCCTCCTCGACCAGTTGGCCGGCGCCCTCGAGTCGTGGTGGCAGGAGCTGGCGGCCACCAGCACCGGGTCGGGTCGGTCGTGACCAAGGTGGCCGTCGTCACCGGGGCCGCCCGCGGGGTTGGCGCCGCCATCGTCGGACACCTGGTCGCCGACGGCTGGTCGGTGGTCGCCGTCGACGCCTGTCGCGACGACCCGGCGATCCCGTACCCGCTCGCTTCCCCGGAGGACCTCGGGGCTCTCGCCGATCGCCACGGGCCGTCGGTGGCGCCCTTCGTCGGCGACGTCCGCTCCGGCGCCGACATGGCGACGGCGGTCGAGCTGGCCCAGGAGCGGTTCGGTCCGCTCGACGCCGCGGTCGCCGCCGCCGGGGTCCTCGCCGGCGGCGGACCGGTGTGGGAGACCGACGAGGCGGTGTGGCGCACCCTCTTCGACGTGAACGTGGTCGGCGTGCTCCGGCTGGCCGCCGCGGCCATCCCGGCACTCGTCGCCCGGCCGGTGCCTCGACAGGGTCGCTTCGTGGCCCTCTCGTCTGCGGCCGGCCTGCTCGGGTTGCGCCGGCTCGGCGCCTACGTCGCCTCCAAGCACGCGGTGATCGGGCTGGTCCGGGCGCTGGCCGCCGACCTGGCCGGGACCGGTGTGACGGCCAACGCGTTGTGCCCGGGTTCCACGCGCACCACCATTCTCGAGGCCTCGGCCCGGATCTACGGCCTGAGCTCGGTCGAGGAGTTCGACGGCCAGGCGCTCCTCGAGCGGCTCTTGGAACCCGAGGAGCCGGCGGCGCTGGCCGCCTGGCTGTGCGGGGTCGCGTCGAGCGGGATCACCGGGGCGGTGCTCCCCGTCGACGGCGGGATGACGACCTTCTGACACCCGGTGGCCGATCGCTCACGCCGGCGACCCGGCGGTAGCGTGGGCCGCCCGCCCGGCACCCGGGTGCGGCAGAGGAGGGGCCGATGGTGCCGAGCGGCCGGTCCGCCCCGGCGGCGGTGAGGGGCTGAGCCGGTGGCGGTCGCGTCATCGGACCCCGCGCTGGCGGCTCTGGCCCCCCTGACCGTCCTCGACCACCCGGTGGTCGCCGACCGGCTGGTGCACCTGCGCGACCGGGCGACCGACAACGCCACCTTCCGGCGCCTGACCGCCGAGATCGCCGCGTTGGTCGCCTACGAGGCCCTGCGGGACCTCGAGACCGAGCCGACCACCGTCTCGACCCCGGTGGCCGCCGTCGCCCCCGGTCGCCGGATCTCCGAAACCCCTCTCCTCGTCCCGGTCCTGCGGGCCGGCCTCGGGATGGTGCCGGCCATCACCGCCATGCTCCCGCCGGTCGAGGTGGCCCACGTCGGCCTGCGGCGCGACGAGGCCACCTTGCACTCGACCATGTACCTCGACGCCCTGCCCCGCTCGCTCGCCGGGCGCCGGGTCGTGGTGTGCGATCCAATGCTCGCCACCGGCGGCACCCTGGTGAAGGTGTGCGACGTCGTGGTGGTGAGGGGAGCGGCGGCGGTGGTGGTCCTGTGCCTGCTGGCCTCGTTGCCCGGGCTCCGCCGGTTCCGGGCCGCCCACCCGGGCGTCCCGGTCGCCTGCGCCGCCGTCGACCCGGCGTTGGACGAGAACGGCTACATCGTCCCGGGGCTCGGCGACGCCGGGGACCGGCTCTTCGGCCCCCCGGCATAGCGATCGGGCGTCGTCAGCGCCCGATGTCCTCGAACCACAGCTCCGGCCGGGCGGCGACGAAGCCGGCCAGCAGCTCGATGCACGCCGGGTCGGCCAGGTCGAGCACCTCGACGCCGTGCTCGGCCAACCACTCGTGGCCGCCGAAGAAGTTCTCCGACTCACCAATGACCACGGCCCCGATGCCGAACTGACGCACCAGCCCGCTGCAGAACCAGCAGGGGGAGAGGGTGGTGACCATGACCGTCCCCGAGTAGTCGCGCCGTCGACCCGCCTCCCGGAAGGCGTCGGTCTCCGCGTGCGCCGAGGGGTCGTCGTCCTGGACCCGCCGGTTCCGGCCCCGCCCGAGGAGCTGCCCGTCCCTGGTGAACAGCGCCGCACCCACCGGGATCCCTCCTTCGGCCAGACCGGCCCTCGCCTCCTCCAAGGCCACGGCGAGGAACTGACGGGCCTGGTCGGGCGAGATGGGTGACCGGTCATTTGCGGTCATCGGTGTCCTCCGGTCAGAGTCGGACGGTGACGGTGCGCCACGGTACCTACCGGGTGGCGGTGGGCTCCCAGGAGCTGGAGATCCCACTCGTCCCCTTGGCCGAGGACCTGACCATCGCGTTGCTCATCTCGGTCGATCTCGGTGTGGCCTTCGCCCAGCGGGCCGGGGGAGAGCTGGCCGCCAAGCTCTCGCCCTACGAACCCGAGATCGTGGTGTCAGTGGCCACCATGGGGATCCCGATCGCCATCGAGGTCACGAGGGCTCTCGGGTTCGACGACTACGTGATCCTGCACAAGACGCCCAAGATCCACCTGGCCGACGCGATCGCCGAGCCGGTCCGCTCGATCACGACGGCCTCCGCCCAGCGGTTGCTGTTCGACCGGGCCCGCCTGGCTTCGGTCGCCGGCCACCGGGTGGCCGTGGTCGACGACGTCATCTCGACCGGCGGCTCGACCAAGGCGGCGCTCAACCTCATGCGGCGCGTCGGGGCCGAGCCGGTGGTGGTGGGGACCCTCGTGACCGAGGGCGCCCAGTGGCGCTCGAACCTGGGCGACGATGCCGCGTTGGTCCAGGCGCTGGGCTCGATCCCGCTGTTCCGCCACGGCCCCGCCGGCTCGCTGGTCGAGGACTGGGAGGGCCTGGGGGGCTCCACGCCGGCACAGGCGGCCTCGAGCGCCGCCGGCGAGGTCTGACGCTCGGGCCGGCAGGCGCAGCGAATCCGGCGACGGCCCGGTCGAAGAGGCTCCTCGGAACCTCGAGGAGATCGACGGCTTCCCGGAGCGGTCGAAACCGCGCGTGCCGATCCAGAGGACTCGTACGCCGCCATTCGTGTAGCCCACGGCCCGTCCCAGGCGGCAAAGGCAATCCGCGTCGCACCGGAGAGGTCGGCGAAGACCCGAGGACCCTGCGGTCCGGTGGCGTTTGCGGTGGTTCTGAGCCACGGGCCATTCCTCGGTTATCAACCAAGGGGGAAGGCTGTGAGCAGGCGCGAGACCGAACGGCGGGCCGGGGTCCTTTTCGTCATCCCCGCCACGGCCTTCGCCGCACTCATCTTCGGTGCCACCACCCCGGCATTTGCCGCCAAGATTCGTGGGTGGGTATGGGTGGGAGCGCTTTGCCGAAGTCGGGACCGGGGGATCGGTGTCCCGCAGGGACCGGTCTCTTCCGGTTCACTCGGGCGGTGGCCGACAGCCATCGAGGGCACCGCGCCCGGTGTCCCCGGGTGAGAACCCCACGTTGTGCGGCGCTTCGTTGGCCGATCCGCCCAGAATCCGGCGCGTCGACGACCGCGGAACGTCGCTACGCGACCGCCCGACCGCCCGAACGCCCGCCGCTCCTCGATCGTCAGGTCGTGGAGAGCGGTCCTACGAGGGCTCACCGAGCGCGGCCAGCATGGAGTCCTGGACGTCGGCCTGGCTCCGCACCCCCCGCCAGCCCAAGGCCAGATAGACGAGTGCCGCGACCCCGACGCCGAGGAACACGCTGAAGTCGGCCCCGAAGCCGTACTTGTCGGCGGTGTGGTACGTGACCAGGTTGAGCCAGTGGGGCAGGTGGAAGGTGGCCGCCAGGGCCTCGACGGCGGCGAACATCCCGACGAGCTGGGCGATGATCGCCGGCCAGAAGACGCCGCCGCTGCGGTAGTAGAGACCGCCCCGGTCGGTCCGCTGGAGCTCGGCCGGCACGTAGCGCCGCCGCCGCATCCACCAGTCGACGATGAAGATGCCGAACCAGGGCGCGATCCAGACGATGACCAGGTCGACAAAGTCCTTCAGATAGGTGTTGAAGGAGGTATTGAAGATGGCCGTCATCGCGACCGCCCCGGCGAGGATGCAGTCGATGACGACCGCCCAGTCGCGCTTGATCTTCGCCCCCAGTGCCTGCAAGGTCACCCCCGAGGAGTACAGGTCCAGGCTGTTGATGGCGAACAGCTGGAGGATGCTGAAGATCAAGAAGACGTCGACGAACCAGGCCGGGATGAAGGATTGGTGGATGAAGGGCTTGAAGGCGTTGGCCGAGCTCCCGACGTTGCCGAGGAAGGTGCCGACCGTCGCTCCGAGCAGCATGATCAGGATCTCGGGAACGGCGGTGCCGAGGAACACCCAGCCCACGATGCCGGCCTTCGAGGTCTCCGGAGGGCAGTAGCGGGTGTAGTCGTTACCGTTCTCGGTCCAGCCGAGGCCCGAGAGCACGATGACGAAGGCCAGGCCCTCCATGTAGGTCTGCCAGTCGGCCGGATGCGCCACGCCGTGGGTGGTGGCGTGGGGAATGGCGAAGCCGAGCAGGATCGCGAACAGGATCACGAACGGCACCACGAGCGCCCGGAGCGTCTTCAGGATCGTGGCATGGCCGAGGAACGGCAGGACCCCCTGGATGACCACCGCGATGAGCAGGAAGATCACCTTGGCGGCGTCGCCACCGGCGAACCCGGCCTTGGCCTGGAGGACGAGCGCCGCTCCCACGATCAGGATGAGCCCCTCCACCTCGAAGCCGATCTGGGTGAGCCAGTTGAACAGCGAGATGAGCCGGGAGCCGTTGGGTCCGAACCCGGCCCGGTTGGTGGCGAAGACCGTCGTGCCGGTCTGGGGTGCCTGCAGGCTGGCCAGGCCGAGCAAGAAGTAGGAGAGGTTCCCGATCAGGATCAGGCTCAGCGCCTGGGCGAAGTTGAGCCCGAAGGTCATGAGGACGGCGCCGTAGATGAAGTACTCGATCTGGATGCTGGCGCCGGCCCACATCGCGCCGACGTCGCGGGGTCTCGCCCACCGCTCGGCGGCCGGGACGTAGTCGATCCCGTGGGTCTCGATCCGGAACGCCTGATCCGTGGCGGGCAGCGCCTCCTCCACGATGGTGGCCATGTCCCCTCCTCCCACACCGTCCTGCGCCTCGCCGAGACAGAAGGGCTCCCTGGGCCAAACCCGCGGCGCGAGAAGGATGGGCGACACCCAGGGGCCGCGTCAAGCGGGCTGTTGAGGGCGGGTCGAGCCGTCAGGTCGGGTCACGGCGCGGCGCGCACGGTCGCCTTCGCCGACGAGCCTCCGACAGAGGAGGAACCGACCAGGGTCGCCTAGGGTCGCCGTCGATGTTCGACGACGGCATCCCCGACCACGCCGGTCTGGCCGAGCTGGCAGAAGGTCTCGCCGCCGGCCGCTGGACCAGCGCGGGGCTGGTGGCGGCCTACCGCGCCCGCATCGAACGGCTGGACCCGGGCTTTGGCTCGGTGCGCGCGGTGGCGGACGACTGCGAGGAGCAGGCGAGGGCCAGCGACGCCCGCCGGGCGGCCTCCGGAGCGCGGAGCCCGCTCGAGGGTGTGCCGGTGGTCGTGAAGGACAACATCGACGTCGCCGGCGTCCCCACCACCGGTGGCGCCCTCGCCCTCGAGCACTCGGTTCCCGGGCGCGACGCCCCGCTGGTGCGGCGCCTGCGCGAGGCGGGGGCGGTGATCCTGGCCAAGACGAACCTCTCGGAGCTGGCCAACTTCCTCACCGAGGACATGCCCTCGGGCTACTCCTCCCTCGGGGGTCAGGTGCTGAACCCCTACGACACCGCCCTCACCCCGAGCGGGTCCTCCAGCGGGTCGGCCAGCGCGCTGTCGCTTGGTCTCGCCCCGGTCGCGGTGGGGACCGAGACCGACGGCTCGATCACCAGCCCGTGTGAGCACCAGAGCTTGGTGGGGGTGAAGCCCACTCTTGGGCTGGTGAGCCGGACCGGCATCCTGCCCATCGCCCCTAGCCAGGACACGGCGGGCCCGATGGCCGCCTCGGTCGCCGACGCCGCGACGCTCCTCGGGGTGATCGCCGGCAGTGACGCCGACGACCCGAGCACCGCGGGCGCCGACGAGGTCGCCGCCCGACTGCGCAGCCTCAGAACCGATTGGCCGTCCCTCACCGGGGCGCGTTTGGCCGTGGTCGTCGCAGTGCCCGAGGGCGCCCGGCGCGAGGTCGGTCGGAGCCGCGAGGACCGCCGGGGCTGTCACGACGCGCTGTTGGCCGCGCTCCGCTCGGCGGGGGCGGCGACCGTCGAGGTGGGCGTCGAGCCCCAGCCCCAGGACGACGAGATGGCCGTGCTGACCTTCGAGTTCGCCCCGGCGGTCGACGCCTACCTCGCCGCTCTGGGCCCGGCGGCGCCGGTCAAGACCATGGCCGAGCTGGCCCGGTGGAACGCCGCCCACGCCGACCGGGCGCTCAAGTTCGGCCAGGTCCACGTGGAGCAGGCCCTGGCGATCGACCATGAGACCGCCCGGGCCGCCCACGAGACGAGGCGCGACGGCGTTCGCGCCGCCGCGCTGAGCGCGCTCGAGGCGGCGATCGGGGACCGCGAGGCGATCCTCTTCCCCGGCTCCGGGGGGACCAGCCTGGCCGCCCGGGCCGGGTGGCCGAGCCTCGTGCTCCCGGCCGGCTACGGGGCGGCGAGTCGTCGACCGGTCGGGGCGACCCTCGTGTCCCGACCGTGGACCGAGCCTCGCCTGTTGGCCATCGCCGGTGGCCTGGAGCGGGCCCACCCGGTGCGACGCCCGCCCTGGGCGATCAACCCGGCGGCCTTCCGCGGCCTCGCCTGAAAAGCGCCATCGCACCGGCCGGGCGGTCCGGGACGTCGCGGCGGTTCGGTAGCGTGCGACCGGTGCAAGCGCGTTCTTCTCCCTCGCTCGCCGCGCCCGCGTCGGGGCCAGTGCCCTCGGTTGACGCGGTCATCTGGGCGCGGGGTCTGTCCAAGCGCTTCGGGGACCTGGTCGCCGTGGACGGGATCGACTTCGACATCGCCAAGGGTGAGTCCTTCGGGTTCCTCGGCCCGAACGGCGCCGGCAAGACCTCGACCATGCGGATGATCGCGTGCATGTCGCCCAAGAGTGCGGGGACCCTGCGGGTGCTCGGCATGGACCCCGAGACCGACGGGCCGGCCATCAGGGGACGCATCGGGTTGGTGCCCCAGGACGACAGCCTGGACCTGCAGCTCACCGTCTTGGACAACCTGATGATCTACGGCCGCTACTTCGACCTGCCGAAGCGGGTGATCAGGGAGCGGGCGGAGCGGCTCCTCGCTTTCGCCGAGCTGAGCGAGCGGGCTGACGACACCGTGGAGCCGCTGTCGGGAGGCATGAAGCGGCGGCTCACGATCGCCCGGGCACTCGTGAGTGAGCCGGATCTGCTCATCTTGGACGAGCCGACCACCGGCCTCGACCCCCAGGCCCGGCACCTCCTGTGGGACCGCCTCTACCGCCTGAAGAGCGAGGGGGTGACGCTCGTGATCACCACCCATTACATGGACGAGGCCGAGCAGCTCTGCGACCGGCTGGTGGTGATGGACAAGGGGCGAATCGCCGCCTCCGGTCCGCCGTCGGCGCTCATCGACCGCTACTCGACCAAAGAGGTCCTCGAGCTACGCTTCCTCGGCGCCGATCCGCCTGGGGAAGCGTTGCGCGGGATCGGCGAGCGGATCGAGGTGCTGCCCGACCGGGTCCTCATCTACGCCGACGACGGCGAGGGCGCTATGGGCGAGGTCACCGACCGCGGGGTGGAGCCCACCGCGTGGCTCGTGCGCCGCTCGAGCCTCGAGGACGTCTTCTTGTCGTTGACCGGACGGACGCTCATCGACTGATCGGGGGCCTCGGTCGTGACGACCGATCTCGAGACCTGGGGGATCCAGCACGCGCAGGGGGCACGGATGCCTCCCAGCCTGCGCGTGCTGCGGTACCACCTCTACACCTACCTGCGGACGTGGCGGTCGTCCCTCACGACCAGCTTCCTCGCGCCGGTCCTGTACCTGGCGGCGATGGGGGTCGGGCTCGGCTCGCTCATCAACCACCACGTCGGCACGGTCGACCACGTGCGCTATCTGACCTTCGTCGCCCCGGGCCTGCTCGCCGCGAGCGCCATGCAGGTGGCGGCGAGCGACTCGATGTACCCGGTGATGGCGGCGATCAAGTGGATTCGTACCTACTACGCCATGCTGGCCACGCCCCTGGAGGTGTCCGACGTCCTCCTCGGCCACTTCGCCTGGGTCACGACGCGCCTCGTGCTTACCGCGGTTACCTACCTCGGGGTCATGGCGGCGTTCGGGACGGTGCACTCCCCGCTGGCGGTCCTGGCCGTGCCGACCGCCATCCTGACCGGCCTGTCGTTCTCCGCGCTCATCTCGGCTTTCGCCGCGACCCAGGAGAACGACCAGGGGTTTGCCACCATCTCGCGCATGGGGCTCATCCCGCTGTTCCTCCTGTCGGCCACGTTCTTCCCGATCAGCCAGCTGCCCGGGTGGATGCACCCCCTCGCCTACGCCACCCCGCTGTACCACGGGGTCGACCTGTGCCGGATGCTGACCCTGGGCGGGGTCGACTGGGTCTCCGCCGCCTGGGACCTCGTGTACCTGGTCGCCCTCACCTCGGCCGGGGTGCTCCTCTCCCGCCGGCTCTTCGCCCGGCGCCTGGTGGTATGAGCGAGCCCGGCGCCCTCACCCTGGCCCGCAACGGCGGTCTGCTCGCGCCGTCGGGACCCCGGATCACCCCGCTCGCCCTCCTCGGCCGGAGCGGGGCCAAGCGGGTGTTCCAGCGCAACGTTGTCGTCTACCGCCGCGGCTGGAAGTTCCTCGTCTCGGGGTTCTTCGAGCCGTTCTTCTACCTGGTGTCGATCGGGCTCGGCCTGAGCAAGCTGGTCGGGGTGGTCCACCTCGACGGCCACGCCTTCCCCTACACGGTCTTCGTCGCCCCCGGCCTCCTCGCGGCCTCGGCGATGAACGGTGCGATCTTCGACTGCACCTTCAAGATCTTCTTCCAGCTGAAGATCATGAAGGTCTACGACTCGATGCTGTCCACGCCGCTCTCCCCCGGGGACGTCGCGGCGGGGGAGCTCTTGTGGGCGCTCGCCCGGGGCGGCCTCTACTGCGGGGTCTTCATCTGTGTAATGGCCGGGTTCGGTTACGTGGGCACCCCGTGGGTGGTCCTGTGCTTCCCCGGCGCGATCTTCGCCGGGTACGCGTTCGCCGGGGTGGCTATGGCCGGCACCTCGTTCATGCGCAGCTGGCAGGACTTCGACTTCGTGTTCCTGGTCGCCCTGCCGCTCTTCTTGTTCTCGGCCACCTTCTACCCGCTCGCCGTCTACCCCGGCTGGCTGCAGCTGGTGATCCGTTGCACCCCCCTGTACCAGGCCGTGGCCCTCCTGCGGGGGTTCGACCTCGGGTTGTTCACCTGGTCGCTCCTCGGCCACGTTGCCTACCTGGTGGCGATGGGTTCGGCGGGACTGGCCGTCACCGCCCGGCGCCTGGCCCGGCTGGTCCTGCCCTAAGGCTGCGCTGGCGCGGCGTCGGGCCGTCGGGGGAATCTTGAGCGACGTTCGCGGAGGGGGAGGGATCCATGGACCTCGAGCTCGAAAACAAGGCGGTGCTCGTGACCGGCGGGTCCAACGGGCTCGGACGGGCCCTGTGCCACCGGTTGGTGGCCGAGGGGGCGGCCGTGGCCTTCTGCGGGCGCGACCCCGAGCGGATCGAGGAGACCCGAGCGGCCCTCGAGGCCGAAGGGGGACAGGTGCTTGCGGTGGCGGCCGACGTCACCGAGCACGCCGACCTCGCCCGGCTGCTCGAGGGCACGCTCGAGCGGTTCGGGCGCCTCGACGGGTTGGTCAACAACGCCGGCCGGGGTGCCGCCCGGCCGCTCCTCGAGCTGACCGACGCGGACTGGGACGAGGACCTGGCCCTGAAGCTGGCGGCGGCGACGCGCCTGTGCTCACTCGGGTTGGAGGCGCTCTCGCGCCAGGGCGGTTCGATCGTGAACGTGCTGGCCATCGGGGGCAAGACGCCGGGGTCCGGGTCCATGCCGTCGTCGGTGAGCCGGGCGGCGGGCCTCGCCCTCACCAAGGCCCTGTCGAAGGAGGCCGGACCGACCGGCGTCCGGGTGAACGCCGTCATGATCGGTCTGGTCGAGAGCGGCCAGTGGGAACGGCGGGCGGCCGCCGCCGGCACGTCGCTCGACGCGCTCTACGAGGACATGGCCAGAGGGTCGGGCATCCCGCTCGGCCGGGTCGGGCGGGCCGAGGAGTTCGCCGACCTGGTCGCGTTCTTGCTCTCACCCCGGGCCGGCTATGTGAGCGGGGCGGCGATCAACCTCGACGGCGGCCTGTGCGCCGTCGTGTGACATGAGCGGGCCCCCCGAGCCACTCGTCGCGACGGCCCCGCTCCAAGGGACGGTCGTCTCGGTCGTGGCGCCCGGCCAGGAGGTGGCGGCGGGCCAGACGGTGGCGGTCCTCGAGTCGATGAAGATGGAGCACGTCGTGGTGGCCGAGGTGGCAGGGACGGTGCTCGAGGTCGCGCCCCGGGCCGGCGACACCGTCGAGAAGGGCGATCCGCTGGTCGTCATCGAGCCCGGTGGGGTCGCGGCGTCGGCGCCGGTCGAACCGGCCGGTGCCGGCCCCGGGTTGCGCCCCGAGCTGGTCGAGCTGCAGTCCCGGCGGGCGCGCCTCGAGGATGCCGCCCGACCCGACGCCATGGCCCGCCGGCACGCCACCGGTCACCGGAGCGCCCGGGAGAACCTGGCCGACCTGATCGACGAGGGCTCCTTCGTCGAGTACGGCGGCCTGGTGGTCGCGGCCCAACGCCGGCGGCGCAGCGTCGAAGAGCTCATCGAGCGGACGCCCGGCGACGGGCTGGTGGGCGGGATCGCCCGTGTGAACGGGGCCATTGTCGGCGAGGACCGGGCCCGCTGCGCCGTCGTCTCCTACGACTACACCGTCTTGGCCGGGACCCAGGGGCACATGAACCACCGGAAAAAGGACCGGCTCTTCGAGCTCATCGAGCGGATGCGGCTGCCGCTCGTCCTCTTCGCCGAGGGCGGCGGCGGCCGTCCCGGTGACACCGACGGGGCTGGCGTGACCGGCCTCGACACCCGGGCCTTCGCGCTGTTCGCCAGCCTGAGCGGCCTGGTCCCGCTGGTGGGGGTGGTGGGGGGTCGCTGCTTCGCCGGCAACGCCGCCTTGCTCGGCTGCTGCGACGTGATCATCGCCACCGCCGACACCACGCTCGGGATGGGCGGCCCGGCCATGATCGAGGGTGGCGGCCTCGGGGTGTTCGCGCCCGAGGCGGTGGGCCCGATGTCGGTCCAGGTGGACAACGGGGTCGTCGACGTGGCAGTCGAGGACGACGCGGCCGCGGTGGCCGCGGCCAAGAGGTACCTCTCCTACTTCCAGGGACGGTTCGCCGGGTGGGACTGCGCCGACCAGGAGGCGCTGCGGACGTGCGTGCCCGAGGACCGCCGCCGGATCTACGACGTCCACCGGGTCTTGGAGCTCCTGGTCGATACGGGGTCGGTCCTCGAGCTGCGCCCCACCTACGGCCCGGCCATGGTGACGGCGCTATGCCGCCTGGAAGGGCGCCCGGTCGGGGTGGTGGCGAACAACCCCGTGCACCTCGCCGGTGCGATCGACGGCCCGGCCGCCAACAAGGCGGCCCGGTTCCTCGCCCTCTGCGACGCCTTCGACCTCCCGGTCGTCTTCCTCTGCGACACCCCCGGGTTCATGGTCGGACCCGAGGCCGAGCGGGCGGCCCTGGTTCGCCACGCAGGCCGGCTCTTCGTCACCGGGGCCAGCCTGACCGTGCCGTTCTGCACGGTGGTCCTGCGCAAGGGCTACGGCCTGGGCGCCCAGGCTATGGCCGGCGGGAGCTTCCGCGAGCCGCTGTGGATCGGCTCCTGGCCGACCGGCGAGTTCGGTGGCATGGGGCTCGAGGGGGCGGTCCGGCTCGGCTATCGCCGTGAGCTCGAGGCGGTGGAGGACGAGGCCGAGCGCGAGGCGCTGTTCGAGGCGATGGTGCAGCGCTCGTACTCGGTGGGCAAGGCCCTCAACGTGGCCACCTACTTCGAGGTCGACGAGGTCATTGACCCGGCTGAGACCCGGGAGCGGTTGTCGGCGGTCCTCGCCGCGGCCCCGGCCCCGCCGGCCCGGACGGCGAAGAAGCGTCCGGTCGTCGATCCGTGGTGAGTCGGATCGCCCATTGTCCGGCGCCCCGCCGGCAGGCTAGGTTCGTGGCCTCCGGAGATGGGCCGACGGCCCCCGATCGGATCTTGGGATGAGGGGGTTCCGCGGGCGGCGCCCCGGGGAGTCGGTGAAGGCCGCTCCCCAGGGGCGGTCGTCCATCGGTCCCGAAGGGTCCCTCGGACGACCCGTTCTCCTGAACCCTCAGTTCTGCCCTGCCACGAGGACCACTTTGCCGAGCTTGTGCCCGGCCTCGAAGCGGTCGTAGGCCGCAGCGGCCTCGGCGAAGGTGAAGGTGGCGCAGACCGGGACCGAGAGCGCCCCCGAGGCCAGGTGGGGGAGGACGTGGCGTCGCACCGCCTCGACCACCGACCCCTTGGCCACCCGGTCGCGGGCCCGCAACGTCGAGCCCGAGATGCGGGCCCGCTTGGCCATCACCGCGCCGAGCTGGAGCGTGACCTCCCTGCCGCTGCCGATGCCGATGACCGCGATCCTCCCGCCGACCCCGAGCGCGGCGAGGGCATCCGGGAAGCTGGCCGCGCCGACCAGCTCGAGGACCACGTCGTAGGGGCCGTGGTCGGCGACCGAGTCGGGATCGATGGCCTCGTGGGCCCCGAGGTCGCGCAGCGCCCCTCGGCGGTCCGGGTCGCGGACCGAGGCGACCACGGTGGCGCCGGCGAGCCGACCCAGTTGGACCGCGGCGGTGCCGACGCCGCCAGCGGCCCCGGTGACCAGCAGACGCTCGCCTGATGCCAGGCCGGCTTGGCTGAACAGCGCGTCGAACGCGGTGCAGAAGGTCTCGGGGAACCCGCCGGCCTGTTCCCACCCGACGCCGTCGGGGACCGCCAGCGCGTGGGCCTCGTCGACCACCGCGATCTCGGCCTGGCCGCCCCCGCCCAACAGGCCCATGACCCGGTCGCCGGCGGCGAACCGACGGACCTGGC
This sequence comes from Actinomycetes bacterium, assembly GCA_021791895.1. Taxonomy (GTDB): domain Bacteria; phylum Actinomycetota; class Acidimicrobiia; order Acidimicrobiales; family RAAP-2; genus Palsa-461. The sequence continues at coordinate 50,748 of JAJYVS010000005.1, forward strand.
GCCCCACCGCCACGACGACTCCGGCCATCTCCAGGCCCGGTACGTCGGCCGGGGACCCAGGCGGGGCCGGGTACACCCCCCGGCGCTGGCCGAGGTCGGCGCCGTTCAGGCCGGCACCTTGCACCGAGACGCAGAGCTCGGTGTCGCCGGGCACCGGGTCGGGTTGCTCGGTCCAGACGAGCTCACCGTTCGCGATCACCACGGCGTGCATGCGACCTCCTCGGTCACGGTCGGTCGCGAGCCTGGCCCAAGGGCCCGGGACGGCGCCACCACAGTGCCGGGGCCGCGACTACGCCGGAGGGTCCGGGTCGACCAGCACCCCGGGGTTCATCACACCCCCCGGGTCGACCGCCCGCTTGGCCGCCCGCAGCGCCGCGGCGAACAGCTCGGGTCGTTCCCGGTCGTACCAGGGCCGGTGCTGACGACCGACCGCGTGGTGGTGGGTGATGGTGCCCCCGGCAGCCTCGATGGCGTCCGATGCCGCCGCCTTGATGGCGGCCTGCTGGCCCAGCGGGTCGGCGCCCGAGCGATAGGCGCCGAGGTAGGTGTAGTAGGGCGCCGGACCGTCGGGGTAGACGTGGGTGAACCGGCAGTTGAGCGTCCCGCCGCCACAGGCCTCGTCCAGCGCGGCCGTCGTGGCCTCACGGACCGCGTGATCGAAGGCCGGCCAGCGGTCCCAGGTGATCGCGGTCTCGAAGGTGCCCGAGACGAGCCCGAGCCCGGCGTTGGCCCCCCCGAGGCCACCGGAGCCGGGGATGAAGGCCTGTCGCCAGGCTCCGACCGCGCCCGAGCGCCCGGTGGCCTCACCGTGGCCGTCGTCGACGACCAGCTCGTCGTCGGCGACGAGGCCCCCCGAGGCGCGGGCGACGCCCACCGCGAGCTCGAGGAGCGCCCGCTGGGACACCTCGGCCGACTCGAAGCCGATGATCAGGAGGGCCTGGCCGCCTTCGATCCCGGCGCTGCCGGCCGCGAGCTCCGGGTCGAGCAGGCGGAGGTTGGCCGGCCACAGCTTGGCCTGGACGATCCTTCGGGTGGCCTCGTAGCCGGCCGCCCAATCGGCGAACCGGACGCCGGCGGTGGCCCGGAACCGAGGCCGGGCCTGGATCCGCATCCAGGCCTCGGAGATGACGCCGAGGATCCCCTCGGATCCGATGACGAGTCGGTTGGGGTCGGGGCCGGCACCTGAGCCCGGAAGCCTGCGGGTCTCCAGCCACCCGGTCGGGGTGAGCATCCGCACCGACTCGACGAACTCGTCGATGTGCGTGTGGTTGGTCGCGTAGTGCCCGCCGGAGCGGGTCGCGATCCATCCCCCGAGCGTCGAGCCGGTGAAGCTCTGGGGGAAGTGCCGCAGGGTGAAGCCGAGTGGACGGAGCTGGTCCTCCAAGTGGGGACCGAAGACCCCGGCCTGGATGCGGGCGGCGCGCGAGACGTCGTCGACCTCGAGGACCCGGTCGAGCTGGTCCATGGCGACGGTCACGACCGGTCCGTTGTCCGCTGGCGGGGTGACGCCGCCGACGACCGAGGAGCCCCCGCCGTAGGGGACCATGCAGTACCCGGCGTCCCCGCACCAGTCGATGATCGCCTCGAGCTCATCCTCGGTGCGCGGGTGGGCGACGGCATCGGGCGGGTTCGGGTACCGGCCGAAGGGGGCGTGATCGACCCGGTCGTAGCCATAGGAGTGGTAGGCGCGCTCCCAGGTGTCCTGGCGGCAGCAGCCCGCGAGCGACGCGGGGACGGCCACCCGCGGGGCGCGCAGCGTCAGCTCGTCGAGGTTGGGGATGCGGGGAGCGGCGAGTTCGGTCCCGAACCGGGCCGACAGTGAGGCCGCCACCTCTCGGCGGCGCGCCTCGGTCGGCTCGTCGGCCTCCAGGCCCCACATCCACAGGCTTCGGCGCGGCGCCAACGTCGGGCTCCTCTGTCGTCACGGGTCGGCCGGCGGACGCGGCCCCGGCCGGATGGTATCGGCCGCGGCGATCGGCCGGTCGATCCGTTAGCCTCCCGGCCATGGCTCTTTTCGACATCCCCATCGCGACCCTCGACGGGCAGTCGTCGTCCCTGGCGGCGTATCAGGGCAAGACGCTCCTGATGGTCAACGTCGCCTCCAAGTGCGGCCTCACCCCCCAGTACACCGGGCTGGAGGAACTCCAGAAGACCTACGGCGATCGGGGGTTCAGCGTGCTCGGGTTCCCCTGTAACCAGTTCGGCGGGCAGGAGCCGGGCACCCCCGAGGAGATCGCCACCTTCTGCTCCACCACCTACGGGGTGACCTTCCCCATGTTCGAGAAGATCGACGTGAACGGGCAGGGCCGCCACCCGATCTACCAGGAGCTGACCCAGGTCCCCGACGCCGAGGGCAACGCCGGCGACATCCAGTGGAACTTCGAGAAGTTCCTCGTGGCCCCGTCCGGTCAGATCGTGGCCCGGTTCCGTCCGCGGACCGAGCCGCAGGACCCGACCGTCCTCGAGGCCATCACCGCCAACCTGCCGTCCTGAGCGCTGGCCCCGGCCGGTGGGCACGCCGATGACCGCCGGCTTCGACGCGTCCATCTTCGACATGGACGGACTCCTCGTCGACTCCGAGCCCCTGTGGCAGGCTGCCGAGGTCGAGATCCTCGGTGCTCTCGGGGTGCCCCTCGACCCGAACCGGTGCCGACAGACCAAGGGGATGTTCGTCGGCGAGGTGACGGTGTATTGGCACGAGCGCTTCCCCTGGGACGGGCCGTCCACCGACGAGGTCGCGCTGCGGGTGGTCGACCGGGTCTGCGAGCTGGTCGTCGAGCGCGGCGTCCTGCAGCCCGGCGTGCACCAGACACTCGAGCTGTGCCGATCCCACGGCCTCGCGCTGGCAGTCGCCTCGTCCTCGGGGTACCGGCTGATCGAGTTGGTCCTCGACCACTTCGGGCTGGCCGTGTCGTTCCCTGTCGTCCACTCGGCCGAGGACGAGCCGCTCGGCAAGCCCCACCCCGGCGTCTACCTCGGGGCGGCGGCCAAGCTCGGGGTCGACCCGACCCGCTGCCTCGCCTGGGAGGACGCCGCCGCCGGCGTGCTGGCGGCCAAGGCCGCCCGGATGGTGTGCGTCGCCGTGCCCGAGGCGGCAGAACGGGACCGGCCGGCCTTTTCCATCGCCGACGCCGTCCTCGGGTCGCTCGTCGAGGTCGATGAGCCGCTCTACGAGTCGCTGGTGGCCGCCAGCGCGCTGCCCGGTCTCGGCGCGCCCGAGGTCCCCGCCGAGCGCGCCACCTGAACGTCGGCACCTCGGGTCCGCAGTGTCGTATCGGGGGGTGCGCCGGTCGTCGCGGGTGGCCGTGGACAGGCCGTAGGCTTGCCCGCACCGATCGGCCCGGTCGGCGCGACCACGACGAGAAGACCCCTTCGAGAGCCCGATGTTTCGACCCATTCCCCCCGACGTCGACTTCGTGGCCCTCGAGAAGGACGAGCTGCTCCGGTGGTCGGACCACGACGTGTTCGTCCGCTCGATCGCCCAGCGCGCCGACGCCACCCCGTGGATCTTCTACGAAGGACCGCCGACCGCCAACGGCAAGCCCGGGATCCACCATGTGTGGACCCGCGTCTACAAGGACCTGTTCTGCCGGTTCCGGACCATGCGCGGCCACCGGGTCGACCGCCGGGCCGGGTGGGACACCCACGGCCTCCCGGTCGAGGTCGAGGTCGAGAAGCGCCTCGGCATCAGCGGGAAACGCCAGATCGAAGAGGAGGTGGGGGTCGCCGAGTTCGTCCGCCTGTGCCGGGAGTCGGTGTACGCCTATGTCGAGGACTGGCGGGAGGTCACCGTCCGGATCGGCTACTGGGTCGACCTCGACGACGCCTACTGGACGCTCGACCCCCACTACGTGGAGTCGGTGTGGTGGCATCTCCGCCAGCTCTACGACCAGGGCCTCTTGTACGAGGACATCAAGGTGGTGCCGTACTGCCCACGGTGCGGCACCGGGCTCTCGAGCCACGAGCTCGGCCAGCCCGAGGTGTACCGAGACGAGGAGGACGAGAGCGCGTTCGTCCGGCTCCCCCTCGTGGACCCCGACCCGGCGCGGCTCGCCGGCGCGACCTCGCTCCTCGTGTGGACGACCACGCCGTGGACCCTGCCGGCCAACACCGGGGTGGCGGTCAACCCCGAGCTCACCTACGCAGTGGTCGACGGGATGGTCGTGGCCGAGGACCTGGTCGGAGAGGTCATGGGTCCGTCGGCGGTGGTCGCCGGGCGGCTCGGCGGCGCTGAGCTGGTCGGGCTCCGCTACACCCGGCCCCTCGACATGGTTGAAGTCGACCCGGGTGACGACGGCTGGCGGGTGATCGCCGGCGACTTCGTGACCACCGAGGAGGGCACCGGGCTGGTGCACCTGGCGCCGGCGTTCGGCGAGATCGACCGCCAGGCCGGCCGGCAGAACGGGCTCCCGGTCCTCAACCCGGTGGGGCCCGACGGCCGGTTCACCGCCGCCGCCGCCTGGCTCGCCGGGCGTGAAGTGCGCGACGCCAACCACGACATCAACGACGCGCTGGAGGCGAGCGGGCTGCTCTGGCGCCGGATGCCCTACGTGCACTCGTACCCGCACTGCTGGCGCTGCCGCACCCCACTCATCTACTGGGGCAAGCCCAGCTGGTACGTGGCCACCGCCAGCCGCAAGGACGACCTGGTGGCGGCGAACCAGACCATCGACTGGCACCCGGCCTACATCCGAGACGGCCGGTTCGGCGAGTGGCTGGCCAACAACGTCGACTGGGCGCTGTCCCGGGACCGGTACTGGGGCACCCCGTTGCCGATCTGGCGCTGCGAGGTCGGCCACGTCACCTGCATCGGCTCGCTGGCCGAGCTCTCCGGACTGGTGGGGAGCGACCTGTCGGGCCTCGATCCCCACCGGCCGGCCATCGACGAGGTCATCTTCGACTGTCCGGCCTGCGCGGAGGACGGCGGGCCCCGAACGGCCAGGCGGATCGAGCCGGTGATCGACGCCTGGTTCGACTCCGGCTCGATGCCGGCGGCCCAGGTCGGCTACCCCCACCGGCCGGGATCGGCCGAGCTGTTCCGCTTCCCGGCCGACTTCATCTCCGAGGCGATCGACCAGACCCGGGGGTGGTTCTACTCCCTCCTCGCCGTCAACACCTTGGTCTTCGGGTCCTCCCCGTACCGCCACGTCGTCTGCCTGGGGCACATCGTCGACGCCCAGGGCCGCAAGGCCTCCAAGTCGCTTGGCAACGTGTTCGACCCCTGGGAGGTGCTCGACAGCCGGGGGGCGGACCCCATGCGGTGGTGGATGTTCAGCCAGGGCTCGCCGTGGACCCCGACCCAGGCCGGGCTGCCGGCCATCGACGTCGCCACTCGCGAGACCCTCCTCACGCTGTGGAACACCTTCAGCTTCTTCACCACCTACGCGGCCGCCAACGGGTTCCGGCCTGACGACCCGCTGATCCCCGCGCCGAAGGACCGGCCGGAGCTCGACCGCTGGCTGCTGTCCCGGCTCGCCACCTCGAGCGCCGAGGTCACCGACGCGCTCGACCGCTACGACCCCTACCGGGCGGCCACCGCGTTCGCCCGGCTGATCGACGAGATCTCCAACTGGTACGTGCGCCGGAGCCGCCGCCGCTTCTGGCACACCGATCCCGACGCCCCGGCCGGCGACACCTTGTCGGCCCACGCGACCCTGCTCGAGACGTTGACCACGGTGGCCCTACTGTTGGCGCCGTTCTGCCCGTTCCTGGCCGACTTCTTGTGGCGGGAGCTCACCTTGGCCGGCGAGGACGCCTCGGTTCACCTGGCCGACTGGCCGACGGTCGAGCCCACCCGCATCGATCCGGTCTTGGAGGCCCAGATGGCCCAGGCCCGGCGTCTCGCCTCGCTCGGCCGGGCGGCCCGCAGCGAGGCCGGCGTCAAGGTGCGCCAGCCCCTGGCCCGGGCCCTCGTCCTCCTGCCCCCCGAGGCCCCGGAGCTCCTGGCCGAGGTGGTCGCCGACGAGTTGAACGTCGACCGGGTCGAGATCGCCGCCGAGCTCGAGGAGCTGATCGACGTTGTGCTAGTCCCCAACTTCCGGGTGCTCGGGCCCAAGCTCAAGGCCAAGGCCCAGGAGGCCAAGGCCGCCCTGGCCGCCCTCGACGCGGCAGCGGCGGCCGCATCGCTCGAGGCCGGACAGCCGATCCGGATCACCCTCGGCGACGAGGAGGTGGAGATCGACCCGGGCGACGTCGAGTTCCAGGTGCGCGCCCGGGAGGGCTACGCGGTGTCCCGGGAGGGCAACGAGGTGGTCGCGCTCGACGTCGCGTTGGACGAGGACCTGCTCGCCCGGGGCATGCTCCGGGACCTGATCCGTCAGGTGCAGGACCTCCGCCGGGAGGCCGGCCTTGAGGTGGCCGACCGCATCCGGCTGACCCTCGAGGGGGCGGGAGCGCTCCGGGGGTTCTTCGCCCAGCTGGCCCGGGAGGTGCTGGCGGTGGAGGTCGTCGAGGGAGAGGGCGAGGGACCCGGCTCACCGGTCGAGCTCGGTGCCGAGACCCGGCGGGCGTGGATCGAGCGCGCGTAGCGCCTGTTCCCCCGGGTCGGCGGACCGTGACGCTATCTTGAGCGCCGCCGCGGCCCGGACGGGGAACCTGAGCCGGGGGACGGGGGAGCTTCGATGACGATCTTCGACGACGACGTGGCCGAGGAGTCGGCCGGCGACCCCGAGCCCGAGAGCCCGCCCGAGGCGCCCGACGGGACTCCGGAGGAGCGGGGGGTCCCCCGCAAGATCCTGTCGGTCCTCGTGAGCCCGCTGCGGGTGCTGGTGCGCTTCCCACGGGTGACCATCGAGGCCGTCCTGACGGTGGCGGCGACGCTGGCCGGCGTGCTGATCCTCCCGTCGTTGGCCGCGGCCGGACCAGGCCCGGCGCCGATCACCGGGTTCGTGCTCATCCGGCCGAGCAACGTCCCCGCGTACCTCCTCTACGACGTCTACAACGGGGGGGAGACGGTGGTGGTCGGGATGGACACCAACGTGCGGGTCAACTGGGAGCTGGTCATCGTCTACGACGCCCAGGACTCGCTCGTCAACCGTTCGACGCGCAACGCGTCGTTCGGCCGGGCGCTCTCGGCGAAGTTCCTCGACGCGAGTCCCGGTGAAGTCGGGGTGCTGGTCCGCGGCACCGCCTATCCGGGGTTCCACTCGTTCTCGGAGTACCAGCGCGGCTACTTCTCGGTCTTCTCCACCCAGTTCAACCCCTATGCCACGCGCGGCAACAACGGGTTGCCCCAGGACGACTCCACCATCAACTTCAACGTGGACGGCCCGGTGCCGGTCGCCACCCAGTCGGGGGCGAACGAGGCCATCACCTTCCCGACCATCGTGACCAAGAGCGCCTCGGGGTCCTCGGCCCCGCCGGCCCCCTTCAACTCCGAGGTGTTCTACGACGCCGGGACCTACCAGAACCTGACCGGGGGGGCGACCATCCAGGGCGGGGTCTACTGGGACTGGTTCGACAACGGGCTCTTCCCCGGGACCGTGGCCACCGGCGTCGACAACGCCGTCCTCCAGGCCGAGCAGAACAAGACCTTCATCGCCGCGGCGATGTTCGGTCTCGCCGCCGCCGGTGCCGCCGGTCTCGCCCTCGAGATCGTCGACGTCTTCGAACGACGGCGGGATCTCCGCCGGGCGCTCCGCTCGGAAGAGACGTGAACCTCGAGGTGCCGCGTCCGGTCAGCGCCTGGTGACCGCGACCTCGACCGCGAGCGCGTGGGCCGGTCCCCCGCCGACCACCGAGCCGCGCATGGGGGACACGTCGGCGTAGTCCCGGCCCCAGGCGCAGGTGACGTGCTCGGCGCACCCCATCAGGTCGTTGGTCGGGTCGAGATCGAGCCAGCCCCAGCCGGGCAGGTAAATGGACACCCAGGCGTGCGAGGCGTCGGCCCCGGTCAACGGGTCGTCGGTCCCCCGGAAGCTCTCGATGTACCCGCTCACATAACGCGCCGCCAGGCCGACGGCGCGCAGGCACCCAACCGTCAGGTGGGCGAAGTCCTGGCACACCCCCCGGCGGGCGGCGAACACCTCGAGCAACGGGGTGGTCACCGAGGTGAAGCCAGGCTCGTAGGCGATGTCCCGGTGGATCCGCGCGCACAGGTCGCGCACCGCTTCGACGATCGGCCGGCCGGTCTCGAAGGACGGCTCGGCATAGGCGGCGATCGCCGGGGAGTGGGGCACGAGCCGTGACGGAGCCCGAAAGGCGCGGGCGGCCCGGGTTTCGGGCCGCCGGTCGCGTTCGAGCGTGTCCCGCACCGACTCCCAGGGGGGGCCGGTCGGCAGTTCCGGGATGACCAGGAGCTCGACCACCGAGGTGGCGGTGACCGACAGCTCGGAGAACGGGCCGCCGACCAAGAACGCCGTCACGTGGTTGCCCAGGGGGTCGTCGAAGTCGGTGCGGCCCGAGGGGGCCGGGTCGATGGCGATCGAGTGGCTGAGCACCCGCTGGCGGGCGGTCGTGCGGGGGTGCAGGTGGACCTCGTTGTGCGACTCCTCGGCCGGGGCGTCGTAGCGGTAGGTGGTCCGGTGGACCACCCGGTAGCGCCGCAGGACCTCGGGCGACCGGCCGGGTCCGGCCGGGCGGCCCGCGCTCGGTCTCGGACCGCCCGGCTCGGTCTCGGAGTCGGCGAAGAGGTCCGACTCGATGTGTGCGTGCACCGCGCAGAGCTGTTCGACCAGGGTCCCGAGCAGCACCCGGAGCCCGCCCGGACCGATGTCGCCCACCGCCGCGCCCGACGCCAGCACGCAGGCGTCGCTGCAGGCCGCGAGGGCGTTCTCGTTCCTCGGCAGCTCCTTCAGGTGCTCGCGCACCTGGGCCAGGCTCGCCGTGACCGTCCGGGGGAAGGTCTCGTCCTGGAGGAGGAACCGGACCAACGAGTGGCCGGGCTGGCCGGCCGCCCGCCGGTACTGCTGGTAGGCGGCGAGCGAGCGGAGGACCGACATCGCCCGGACCCCGCCGTAGGGGTCGGCCGAGGCGTCGGCGAGGGCGTCCTCGGCCCGGACCGAGAGGAGGCGGCAGGTGAGGTCGGCCCGCTCGAGGTGCTGGCCGGTGCGGAAGATCGCCATGACGTCGTCACGGCACATGGATCCCCACAGGGTGCCGTTGAGCCGGTCGCAGCCGGCGATCACCGCCCGCAGCCACCCCACCCGTAGGTCGCGGGTGCTCGACGCCTCGGCGTCGTCGGTTGCCGCTAACCACAGTGCGTTCGCCAGCTCCCAGGCCTCCCTCGGGATCACCGGGCGGTTGGAGCGGAACACCTCGCGGACCCGGCCGAGCGTGGCCAGGATGCTCGCCGGGTTCATCGGCGAACTGAGCAGGAACGTGCCGACGGCGTCCTCGGGTGGTCCCGAGGGGGTGGCGAGCGTCGCGGCCAGCTCCGGATGGGACTGGGCGAACTCGGTCTCCAGGCCGGCCACCGCCAAGAGCGGGCGCCAGCCCACGTCCTCGCCGAGGGGGAGGTCCACGTGGGTGTCGGCGTGCACCAGCACGATCCGGGCCATGCCCTCGGCCCGCTCGAGGTATCGGCCCGCCCAGTAGAGCGCCTCGGCGCTGCGCGTGAGCAGGGTCATCTGCCCGCCTCCAGCCGCTGCGCGGCGCTTCGAGGCCACGGCCTCACTGCGCCATCTCCACCCGTCTCGGCACCTCCGGACGGCTCCGTTCCGTGGGCCCAGCGGTGAGGGGGTCGCCGACCGCCCGGCACGGCTCGAGCTCGGGCAGGGTGAGCGTGGCGTCGACGACCCAGGTGTCCTTGCTCCCACCGCCCTGGGACGAGTTGACGAGCAGGGAGCCCTCGGGTCTCGCCACCCGGGTCAGGCCCCCGGGGGTGACATAGGAGGTGTCCGGTCCGGAAAGGCAGAACGGGCGGAGATCGACGTGGCGGGGCCGGAGGTCCCCGTCCACCAGGGTCGGCACGGTCGAGAGGGAGAGCAGGGGCTGGGCGACCCATCCGGCCGGGTGTTGCTCGATCCGGCGGGCCACGTGGGCGAGCGCCTCGGGCCCGGCCGTCGGCCCGAAGACGACCCCGTAACCCCCCGACTCGTTCGCCGGCTTGACCACCAGGGACGCCAGGTTGGCCAGCACATGGCGCCGGGCCGCCTCGTCGGCACATCGCCAGGTCGGGACGTTGCGCAGGATCGGCTCCTCGGCAAGGTAGAAGTGGATCATCGCCGGCACGAGTGGGTAGGCCCCCTTGTCGTCGGCGACCCCGGTGCCCGGCGCGTTGACCAGGGCCAGGTTGCCGGCGACCCAGGCCCGCATGAGGCCCGGGGTCCCGACGAGCGAATCGCGCCGGAACACCTCGGGGTCCAGGTACCGGTCGTCGATCCGCCGGTAGACGACGTCGACGCGTTCGGGGCCGTCGATCGTCTTGACATACGCCACGTCGTCGGAGGACACGAACAGGTCCGCGCCCTCCACGAGGTCGACCCCCAGCTGCTGGGCCAAGAAGGCGTGTTCGAAGTAGGCCGAGTTGTGGGCCCCGGGGGTGAGGACGACCACCCGGGGCTCGGTCGACCACGGGGCGAGCGAGGTCAGGAGCCGCCGCAGGACCCCGACGTAGTGGTCGACCGGTTGGACGCTGTAGGAGCGGAACAACTCGGCGAACACCTGCTTGGCCAGCACCCGGTTCTCCAGCATGTAGGCCACCCCCGAGGGGACCCGCAGGTTGTCCTCGAGGACGTAGAGCTCGCCATCGCGGTCTCGGACGATGTCGCTCCCGCAGATGTGGGCCCACATCCCCCCGGGGACCTCGACCCCGACGCACTCGGGCCGGAAGTTGGGCGAGCCGGTCGCCAGCTCGGTCGGCACGATCCCGGCCCGGACGATGAGCTGGTCGTGGTACAGGTCGTCGATGAAGTGGTTGAGGGCCCGCAGGCGTTGGGCGAGACCGGCTTCCACCCGGGACCACTCGGTCCCGTCGACGAGGCGCGGCACCAGGTCGAAGGGCCAGGCGCGCTCGCCCGATCGGTCCTCGTCGGTCCCGAAGCTGAGGCCGGCCGACCGGATCTCGTCGTCGGCCCGGTCCTGGCGCTGTGCGAGCGCGGTGGTCCCGAGCGCGCTCAGATGGCGCCACAGCGGCGCGGCCAACGGACGGGGCCGCCCGTCGTGATCCACCAGTTCGTCGTAGCTCCCGACCGGGAGATATCGGATCTCCCCCACCCCCTCGGATATATCGGAGGGGTGAGTCCGGGGGATTGCCTGGGCGTTTCGGCACTGTGAATCCGTCGTCTTTGCGCCGCCGGCCGGTGCGTGGCCGCGCCGCTTGGCGGGCCGGTAAGGTCAAGGTGATGGCGGAGCGAGCCCGCAAGCTGGTCAAGCCGATCGCCGCCGTGCTCGGCCTCTTGGCCACGATGGCCAGCATCTGGTGGTTCGCGCTCAAGCCGAGACGCAAGTCCGAGGACTGAGCCCGGCGCCGCTGCGCGGGGGGAACGAGGCGCAATGGCCTTCACCACGCTGAACCCGGCGACAGGAAAGGTCGAGGCGGAGTTCGAGCCGCACGCTCCGGCGCAGATCGAGGAACGGCTCGCGCTGGCGGCCAGGACCTTCTCCTCCTATCGCTCGACGAGTTTCAGCGACCGCGCCGGCTGGATGCGGGCGGCCGCCGACCTCTACGACGCCGAACAGCCGGACATCGCGCGGGTGCTGACCACCGAGATGGGGAAGACCTTCGCGGCGGCCAAAGGGGAGGTGGCCAAGTGCGCGATGTGCCTGCGCTGGTACGCCGATCGGGCCGAAGCGCTGCTCGCCGACGAGATGGTCGAGTCCCCGGCCGGCCGCTCCTTCGTCCGTTACCAGCCGCTCGGTCCGGTGCTCGCCGTCATGCCCTGGAACTTCCCCTTGTGGCAGGTCGTGCGGTTCGCGGCCCCGGCACTCATGGCTGGCAACGTCGGCCTCCTCAAGCACGCGTCGAACGTGCCCCAGTCGGCCCTGTTGATCGAGGACCTGTTCCGCCGGGCCGGGTTCCCCGACGGGGCCTTCTCCACGCTGCTCGTGTCGGCGGCCGAGGTGGCCAAGATCATCGAGGACGACCGGGTCGTGGCGGTGACGTTGACCGGGAGCGGGGCCGCCGGGCGCAGCGTCGCCGCGGCGGCGGGCGCGGCGTTGAAAAAGTGCGTCCTCGAGCTCGGGGGCTCAGACCCGTTTCTCGTCCTGTCCTCGGCCGACCTCGACCGGGCGGTCGACGTCGCGGTGCAGGCCCGGGTGCAGAACAACGGCCAGTCCTGCATCGCGGCGAAGCGGTTCGTCGTGGTCGACGCCGTCGCGGGCGAGTTCGTCCCCCGGTTCGCCGACGCCATGGCGGCCCTGTCGGTGGGGGACCCCTTCGACTCGGCGACCGACGTCGGTCCGCTGGTCTCGGAGGCTCAACGAACGGAGGTCGCGGCCCAGGTCGACGACGCCCGGGCCAAGGGTGCCGTCGTGGTCTGCGGCGGCGAGACGCTGCCCGGCGACGGCTGGTACTACCAGCCGACGGTGCTGACCGAGGTCGGCCCGGGGATGCGGGCCTACGACGAGGAGGTGTTCGGGCCGGTCGCCGTGGTCGAGCCGGTCGCCGACCTCGACGAGGCGATCCGGGTGGCCAACCGGACCAGCTTCGGGCTCGGCTCGAGCGTGTGGACCCGGGACCCCGAGGAGCAGCGACGCTGCATTGAGGAACTCGCAGCCGGGATGGTCTTCGTCAACGCCATGGTGGCCTCGACCCCCGAGCTCCCCTTCGGCGGGATCAAGCGCTCGGGGTTCGGGCGCGAGCTGTCCAACCTCGGCATCAAGGAGTTCTGCAACGCCAAGGCCGTTCGGGTGGCCTGAGCGCCCATGACGGCCCGACCGGCGGTCGCCTATCTCGACCATGCCGCCGCCACCCCGCCGCGACCCGAGGCCCTCGAGGCGATGGCCGCCGTCGAAGCGGACGGGTTCGCCAACGCCTCGGGATCGCACCGCCTCGCCCGGGAGGCCCGCCGGGCGGTGGAAGAGGCGCGCGACCTCGTCGCCGGGTTCGTGGGTGCTCGTCCGTCCGAGGTCGTGTTCACCTCGGGCGGAACCGAGTCGGACAATCTCGCCGTCCTGGGCACGCTCACCGAGCGGACCGGCGCGCTGGAGCCGGTGGGTGCGGTGTGCTCGGCGATCGAGCACGCAGCGGTGCTCGCCCCGATGCGCGCCGCGGCGCGCGGCGCGGCGCGTCTCCTCGGGGTCGGGGCCGTCAAGCTCACCGAAGTCGGCGCGACCCCAGAGGGCATGATCGACCTCGACGCGCTGGCCCTTGCGCTCGGGCCGGACACCGCACTGGTCTCGGTGATGACGGCGAACAACGAGGTGGGCACGGTGCAACCGATCGATGCCGTCGCTGGACTGGTGCGAGCCCGTGCCCCACGGGCGCTCCTGCACACCGACGCGGTCCAGGCGGCCCCCTACCTCGACCTGGCCGAGGTGGTCGGCCCCTGCGACCTGATCGCGCTCAGTGCCCACAAACTGGGCGGACCGAAGGGGGTGGGGGCGCTCGTCGTCCGGGCCCCCCACAGGGTGGCCCCCATCCTCCACGGCGGCGGCCAGGAGCACGAGCGCAGGAGCGGCACCCACAACGTGGCCGGCATCGTCGGGTTCGCGGCGGCGCTGGCCGCGCTGGACGCAGAGCGGGAGGCCGAGGCAGCGCGCGTCGGCCGGCTGCGCGACGCCTTCGCCGACGCGGTGCTGGCGTCGGTCCCCGACACGACCGAGAGCGCCCCGAGGAGGGCGACCCTGCCTGGCCACTGTCACCTCCGTTTCGCCCGGGTCGAGCAGGAGGAGCTGCTCATGCTCCTGGACCGGGGGGGCGTCTACGCCTCGGCCGGTTCGGCCTGCGCGAGCGGGGCCGTCGAGCCGAGCCACGTCCTCCTGGCCATGGGGCTCGACCCGCTCGAGGCCCGAGGCGGCGTCCGGTTCACGCTCGGCCGCACCACCACCGAGGCCGAGGTGCTGGGCGCGGTGGGCGTGGTGGCCGACGCCGTCGCCCGCCTGCGCGCCTGAGGGGACCGGCCGGCCCGGGCGCCGGCCGATGGCAGACTGCGTCGGTGCGGGTGCTGGTGGCCATGTCGGGCGGGGTGGACTCCTCTGTCGCCGCCGCCTGCCTCCTCGAGCAGGGCCACGAGGTCTGCGGCGCCACCCTCAAACTGTGGGGTGGGGACGGGGATTCGGGGTGCTGTTCGGTCGCCGACGTCGACGACGCCCGCCGGGTGGCCCAGCAGCTCGGCATCCCCCACTACGTATTCGACATGACCGAGGCCTTCTCGGCCGCCGTCGTGGACCCCTACGTCGCCGCCCACGCCGCGGCGCGGACCCCCAACCCCTGCATCGAGTGCAACCGCCGGATCAAGTTCGACCGTCTGCTCGACCGGGCCGAGCGCCTGAGCTTCGAGGCCCTCGCCACCGGCCACCACGCCCGGGTGGAGTCGACCTCCGAAGGTGGGCCCCACCGGCTCCGGCGGGGCGCCGACCCCGACAAGGACCAGTCCTACGTGGTGTCGATGCTGACGCAGCGCCAGCTGGCGCGGGTACGGTTCCCCATCGGGCCGATGACCAAGGCGAAGGTGCGGGCCCGGGCTGCCGAGCTCGGACTGCGGACGGCGGCCAAGCCCGATAGCCAGGACGTGTGCTTCATCCGCTCCGACGAGGGCCGGGCGCGGTTCTTGGGGGGACGGCTGTCGTTCCACCCCGCCACGGTGTTCGACGCCACCTCGAAGCTCCCTGCCGGCTCGGTGCCGGCCCTTGAGCTGGTCACCGTGGGCCAGCGAAAAGGGTTCGCCCACGGACCGGACGGGACCCGGCGCTATGTCGGCTCGGTCGACCCGGTGGCCCGAACGGTGGTGCTCGGCAGCGTGGGCGACGTCGCCACCGACCGCCTCGAGCTCGTCGCCGGCAGCGTCACCTGGACCGACGAGGCGCTGGCCGACGGGGCCCGGGCCGTCGCCCAGACGAGCGCCCACGGCCGGCCGGTCGCCTGCACCGTCGAGCTTCGCTCCGGCCGGTCGGCCGTTCGATTCGAGCGTCCGGTGCGGCCGGTCGCGCCGGGCCAGACGCTCGCCCTCTACGACGCCTCCGATCCGGACCTGGTCCGGGGCGCCGGGATCGTGTGCTGATGGCCGGACCTGCTCCGAGCGAGCGCGCCGAGGAGCTCCGGGCACTCATCTCCCACCACGACGAGCGTTACCACCTGCTCGACAGTCCCGAGATCACCGACGCCGAGTACGACGCGCTGAAGCGGGAGCTGGTGACGATCGAGACCGAGCATCCCGAGCTGGCCACCGTCGACTCGCCGACCCTGGCCGTCGGTGCGGCGCCCTCGGGGTTGTTCACCGAGGTCCGCCACGAGGTCCCGATGATGAGCCTCGACAACGCGCAGACCGAGGCGGAGCTGCGGAGCTGGGCGGACCGGCTGGTCCGACTGGCCCCCGAGCTCGAGCTGGCCACGCTCCGCTTCTCCTGCGAGCCCAAGGTCGACGGGGTGGCCATGTCCCTCACCTATGCGGGCGGGCGCTTCGTCCAGGCCGCGACCCGGGGCAACGGCGTGGTGGGGGAGGACGTGACCGACAACGTGGCCACCGTGCCCTCGGTGCCCGAGACCGTCGCGGCCGAGGCGGCGCCGTTCCCGGAGCGACTGCTCATCCGCGGCGAGATCTACATGCCCACCGCGGCGTTCGCAGGGCTCAACGAACGCCAGCTCGCGGCGGGTGCCAAGGTGTTCGCCAACCCCCGGAACTCGGCCGCCGGCTCCCTGCGCCAGAAGGACCCCAAGGTGACCGCGGCCCGCCCGCTCGCCTTCTGGGCCTACCAGCTGGGCGGCGGCGAGCCCGAGCCGGGCGTCGGCGAGGGTGCCGACGGCTGGGCGCCAGCCACCCAGACCGACGCCCTGGCCCAGCTCCGGCGGGGCGGGTTCCCGGTGAGCCCCGACGCCACCACGGTGGTCGGCATCGACGCCGTCGTGACCCGGTGTCGGGAGCTCGAGGAGCACCGCCACGACCTCCCCTACGAGATCGACGGCGTGGTGGTCAAGGTCGACGACCTGGACCTGCACCGGCGGTTGGGACAGACCTCACGGGCGCCGCGGTGGGCCATCGCCTTCAAGTTCGCGCCCGAGGAGCGCGCGACCCGGCTGCTCGATATCGAGGTGTCGATCGGTCGGACCGGGCGGGCGACCCCGTTCGCCCGCTTGGCGCCGGTGTTTGTCGGCGGGTCGACCGTCCAGCTGGCCACGCTGCACAACGAGGACCAGGTCGCGCTGAAGAACGTCCGCCCGAACGACATGGTCCTCGTGCGCAAGGCGGGGGACGTGATCCCAGAGGTGGTGGGTCCGATGCTGGACCACCCGGACGCGCCCAAGCGTCGTCGCGGCCCGTGGAAGTTCCCCACGGTCTGCCCCTCGTGTGGCGGGCCGCTCGTTCGGCTTCCGGGGGAGAGCGACACCTACTGCACCAACATCGACTGCCCGGCCCAGCGGATCCAGCGGATCGTCCACTTCGCGGCGCGCGCCGGGATGGACATCGAGGGCATGGGGGAACAACGGGTGGTGCAGCTGGTCCGGGCGGGGCTCATCGACGACCCCTCCGACCTCTACCGCCTCGAGGCGCCGGTGCTGGTGGCCCTGGAGGGGATGGGCGAGCTGTCGGCGGCCAACCTGCTCGGGGCGATCGAGGCGTCGAAGCGCCAGCCTCTGAGCCGGCTGCTCGTGGCCCTCGGTATCCGCCACGTCGGCCCCACGGTGGCCCGTGCCCTCGCGACCGGCTTTTCGACCCTCGACGACCTCCGTTCGGCCTCGCAGGAGGCCCTGGCTGCGGTCGAGGGAGTGGGCGCGGTGATCGCCGACAGCGTCGTCGGCTTCCTCGCCAACCCGGCCAACCAGCTCGTCCTCGACCGCCTGGTGGCGGCGGGGCTGAACACCGAGCAGCCCTGGGCGGCCGGGGCCGGGGCGCCGGCGGCACCGGACCAGACCCTTTCCGGCCGCTCGGTCGTGGTCACCGGGACCCTGGACGGCTACACCCGGGAGGAGGCCGAGGCGGCCATCGTGGCCCGGGGAGGCAAGGCCCCGGGTTCGGTGTCCAAGTCGACCTTCGCTATCGTGGTCGGGGCATCGCCGGGAACGGCCAAGCTGACCAGGGCCGAGCGCCTGGGGGTCCCGATCGTCGACGGGGACGGTTTCGACCGCCTCCTCGCCACCGGCGAGCTGCCCGACGCCTGAGACCGGTCGCGACGGCGCTGGCCGAGGTGCCCGAAGGTGGGGGTGGGCCCAAGTAGCCTGGGGTCCGTTCCGATGCCGCTCATCACCGACGCCATCGGCCGGGTCCTCGGGGGGCGTTACCGGCTCGTCTCGCCCCTCGGAGTGGGAGCATCGGCCCAGGTCTTCCTGGCCGAGGACGTCTCCTTGCAGCGCCACGTGGCCATCAAGCTCCTCCAGCCCGGGCTGGCGTCGGACCAGGGCTTTTTGAAGCGGTTCCGGGCCGAGGCCCGGGCGGCCGCGGGGCTGAACAACCCTCACATCGCCCGGGTCTTCGACTGGGGCGAGGACGGTACCGAGCCCTATCTCGTGCTCGAGTACCTGGGTGGCGGGAGCCTGCTCGACCTCTTGGAACGGGGGGTCCGGCTCTCGGTGCCCCAGGCGACGGCCCTTGCCGCTCAGGCGGCCCGGGGCCTCGCCCACGCCCACGCCCGGGGGATCATCCATCGCGACGTGAAGCCGGCCAACCTGCTCTTCGACGACGAGGGCCGGGTCCGGGTGGCCGACTTCGGGGTGGCCCGGGCCCTCGCCGAGGGAGCCTGGACCGAACCGGCCGGCTCCGGTGTCATCGGCACCGCCCGGTACGCCGCTCCCGAGCAGGCGCAGGGGGTCGTGTTGGACGGACGGGCCGACGTCTATGCCCTGGCCCTCTGCATCTTCGAAGCGCTGACCGGCTACGTGCCCTTCGTCCTCGACACCCCGATGGGGACGCTCGCCGCCCGAATCGGCGCCAGCCTGCCCGGTCACGGGGCGGTCGGCCCGCTCCAACCCATCCTCTCGGCCGCCGCCGCGCCGGACGTGTCGGAGCGCCCCGACGCCGCTTCGCTCGCGGCGCAGCTCGAGTCGCTGGCGGCCAGGTTGCCCAGACCCCAGGCCCTCCCCCTCCCCCACACCGTCAGGCCCTGGACCGAAGGCCCCCCGACGTTGGCGGGGCCGGGTGCCGGGACGGCAATCCCGGTCGGGCCGGGCGAGCAGACCGGGCTGCTGGCGACGCCGGCTCGGGCCGGGCCGGGCGAGGTATTCGACCTCGACCAGGTCGAGGCCACGGCCAGACGCCCCCGCCCCAGCGCGTCGCGCCGTGAGCGGGTGCCGCGGCGCTGGCCGCTCGTCGTGATCTTCCTCGTCGTCCTGGCCCTGGTCGCCACCGGCCTGGTGATCGCCCTGCGCAAGGGGGTCTTCACGCCCACGCATCCGGTGCCGGCGGTCACCGGGATGACGCTGGCGCGGGCCCGCCAAACGGCGGCCAAGGACCACTTCACCCTGACCACCGGGATCCCGGTCGCCTCGGTCTCGGTGCGGGCGGGCCGCGTGGTCGACCAGGACCCGCGAGCCGGGTCCGAGCTCAAGCAGGGTGGGACGGTCCGGGTCGTGGTCTCAAGCGGTCTCCCGGTCGAGACCATCCCCTCGTTGCGCGGGCTGGGCTGCAACGGGGCCACCAGGCTGCTCGAGGTCAACCACCTGAAGGCCCAGTGTCCGGCGCTGGCCGCCTACAGCTCTTCGGTGCCGACCGGCGAGGTCATCAACTGGTCCTATGGCGGCCGGGTGGACCCGACACGAGCCCCCTACGGCGCCACCGTGCTGATCGCACTGAGCAAGGGACCCCAACCCATCACCATCCCCAACGTGCAGGGCGACACCTACCAGCAGGCCGCCGCAGCGCTCGGGCAGCTGGGTCTCAGCGTCACCGAGTCCTCCGGTCCGTCGGCCCAGGTCGGCGCGGGCCTGGTCGGCGCGACCAGCCCGGCGATCGGCGCACAGGTCCCGCCCGGCTCGGCCGTGACCGTGGTCGTGTCCACCGGCCCGCCGACCGTGCAGGTGCCGAACCTCTCGGGGGACTCGGTCTCGGCCGCCCAGGCCGCCCTCCAGCAGGAGGGCCTCGTCCTCGGGTCGGTCTTCGGCCCGGCCCACGGTACGGTCTTCGCCACCGTGCCCGAGAGCGGGACCACCGTGCAGGAGGGGACCGCCGTGAACGTCTACACCGCCTGACCCGAGACCCCCGACCGTGAGCACCCGACCCTGTGAGCTGTGCGAGGCCGCCCGGATGACCGAGTGGTACCACGAGGACGACGTCTGCTGGGTGGCCGACTGCGAGGTGTGCGACGTGCCGATGGTGGTCTGGCGCGAGCACGGCGCGACGCCGCCGGACGAGGCGCTCGAGCACATGGTGGCCAAGCTGACCGAGGTGGCCGACCGCCGGTTCGGCACCGAGGGCTGGAGCATCGACCGGGTGATGCGCCAGATCCCCGACCACTTCCACGCTCACGCTCGCGACCCGAACTGGTGGTACCGGAGGTTCGGGCGCTGAACGGCCCGGTCCGGCCCGGATGAAGCTCAGTCGAAGCTCGGCCGGCGGTCCCGGGTCCGCTTGAGTTCGAAGAATCCCTCGGTCGAGGTCACGGCGAGCACCCCGTCGAACAGGCGTCCGGCCGCCTCGCCCCGCGGGGTCGGGGTCACCACCGGGCCGAAGAACGCATTGCCCTCCACGCTGATGACCGGGGTCCCGACGTCGAGCCCCACCTGGCTCATGCCCCGCTCGTGGGAGGCCTTGATCGACTCGTCGAGTTCCGAGCTCGCGGCGGCGTCGAGGATCGAGGGGTCGAGGCCGACCTCGGCGAGCGCCTCGGCCAGCGCCTCGTCACCGCGCTGCTGGCGGTTGTGGAACCGGACCCCGATGGCGCTGTAGAGGGGGAGCAGGACGTCGTCGCCCTTCTGGGCCGCCGCGGCGGCGCAGATCCGCACCGGCCCCCAGGCCCGCTCCATCCGTTCGAGGTACTCGGGGCTGAGTCCCTGCCCTTCGTGCTGGGTGAGGTTCAGATAGGCGAGGGACATGAGGTGCCAGCTGGTCTCGACCGGTCGCACCTGCTCCACCTCGAGCATCCAACGCGAGGTGATCCAGGCCCAAGGGCACACCGGGTCGAACCAGAAGTCGACGGTGGTTCGTGTTTCGCTCATCGGCCCACCGTACCGGCGAGCTGGTAGTTCGTGCCCGCTCGACCGTCGCAGCCCGGACAGGCAGTCTTCGGTGGTGACCGACGACATCGTCATCCGCCAGGCGACCACGGCCGATCAGGCAGTGGTGGTGGCACTGGTGCGCGACGCCTTCGGCACCGGCGGCCACGATCCGGCCGAGGAGGTCGAGATCGTCGTCTCCACCTGGGCGTCGGATCGCCGTCTCGACGAGCTCGAGCTCGTGGCCGAGGTGGACGGAGTGGTCGTCGGGCACGTGCTCTGTGCGTTGGGTGACCTCGAGGGCACCGCCCTGCCGAGCGTCGCCCCCCTGGCGGTGGCCCCTACCGCCCAAGGCCGGGGCATCGGCACCGCGCTCGTGACCGAGGTGGTGCGCCGGGCCGAGACGGCCGGGTACCCGGCGCTGGTCCTCCTCGGGAGCGACCGGTACTACCGGCGGTTCGGATTCGAGCCGGCCGGGACCGTCGGTGTCGTCTACGCGCCGGTCGGACCGGCGAGCCCGTACTTCCAGATCCGCCGGCTGGCCGGCTTCGGCCCCTCCCTGCGGGGTGAGTTCGCCTACCACTGGGAACTCGGCCGGTGAGGGCGGACCCGAGGGGCGGGGGTGAGCCCGACGGACCTCGCAGGGACACCATCGCCCCCCTCGTCAGGACGCCGTCGGCATGTCCCTTCCCGAGTCGTAGCTCGTCGGCGGCTTTCCGGCGTCGATGGCGGCGGCATGCTCGTCGCACACCTTCACGCTGAAGTTGCCGGTCCCCGGACGGGTCCGACGGAGGGCCGTGGCGTCCTTCTCGCAATCCTTTGCTTGACACTTCATGATCGGTTCCTCTGGGATGACCCCCTGTCCTGATGCCGAAGGATCGGCTCCGCCCTGGACCGGCCGGCAATGACGGCCCCGGCAACGTCGTAGCTCGTATCGGTTCGATCGAACAGGGCCTCAGGTCCAGAGCGTAGGAACCAACTCGACCGCGCGGACGTCACCCCCGTGCCGTCGGCCTGACGGTCGTCAAGCCGGAGGGCCCCGGGGCGAGCACTCCACGGCGTCTCCTTCGGCCCTGGCGTCCCCGGTGGTCACGATCGGTGCCACACCACCGAGTGACGAAGACGACGAGGACGACGAAGACGACGAAGCAGAAAGGTACGGGGGTTCCGGCACGCGTCCCGCGGTCGATCGAGTGACGGCCATGTGACCTTCGGCTCTGGAAGGAAGTCGTCGATCGGGGCTAACGCGAACGGAAGCAGGTGATGCGAGGCGAGTACCAAGTACCTTTCAAACGCTGTGATCGTCCCTTTTGGCGGATCCCTGGCTGTTTTGAGCATGGGTCTTCCATTGGCGACCGCGGTTGTCTGGGTCGCTTTTGGCATTGCGATCGGCGTCCTCGCCGTCTCGGTCGTGGTTCAGCTCGATACCCGTCGAGGAGGCGTGCAGCGGTTGTTCGATCTGCTCGTGACGGCCACCGGCGGGACCCTGCTCGGCGTGAGCGTGGCCTTCGGTGGCACCCCCGATGTTGCCGGGGGCCGGTCAGACGCCGAGACGGCGGCCGAGATCCTCCCGTCGACTTCTCGTCGGCGTCGCCCTCAACGATGGAGCGCCTGGACGTAGATCGCGCACGGGTTCCCCGGGTGCCAACCAGGGAGGGGGTTGATCACGTCCAACTTGAAGAACCCCCGACGCTCCCAGAAGGCCACCGTCACGACATAGGGCTCGTAATCGGCGCTCTCGTCGAGGGTCTTCACCTCGAGCAACTCGACCCCCTCGCGCCCCAGCGCGCCGATGACCTCGTTGACGAGGGCGGTTCCGAGCCCCCCACCGCGATGCTCGGCCTGGACCGCCGCCCACAAGATCTCGGCCGTCTTCGCCGAGCGTCGCTCGACCATCACCATGCCGAGCACCCGGTCTTCGCGTTCGCCCACCCACGTGGCGCAACGAGTCCAGTCCGATCGGACCTTGTCGGGGACGTCCGGCGTGAAGTAGTCGGGGAGCGTTCGGACGATCTCCACACAGCGCTCCAGGTCCTTGCGGCCGGCGAGCCGGATCGCGTCCATGGATCGATTCTGCCTCGGCCCCCGGAGATGGGGACCGGGTTTTGAGCGCACTCCGCCCCCAGATAGCCTGAGCGCCGAGCGTCGGGCCCGCACCACCACCGAGGGCCGGTCCTGCGCGCTCGTCGGTGCCGCGGACCGCCGGCCCGTCGAAGACCGAGGAACGGAGCGAAGGATCATGGGTGCACTGGACGGCCGGGTGGCCATCATCACGGGGGCGGGGCGGGGGATCGGCCGGGAGCACGCCCTGCTGTTCGCGTCCGAAGGGGCGAAGGTCGTCGTGAACGACCTCGGCGGCGCCATCGACGGGAGCGGCGACGATCGGTCCCCAGCGGAGCAGGTCGTCGACGAGATCAAGGCCATGGGCGGCGAGGCCGTGGCCAACGGTGACAACGTCGCCGACTGGGAGGGGGGCAAGCGCCTGGTCGAATCGGCCGTCGAGGCGTTCGGCGCCCTGCACATCCTGGTGAACAACGCCGGGATCCTGCGCGACCGCGTCCTCATCAACATGACCGAGGACGAGTGGGACTCGGTGATCCACGTCCACTTGAAGGGCCACTTCGTGCCGACCCGTCACGCCGCCGCCTACTGGCGGGAGCTGTCCAAGGAGGGCAAAGAGGTCAAGGCGGCGGTCATCAACACCTCGTCGACCTCGGGCCTGCTCGGCAACCCGGGTCAGACCAACTACGGGGCCGCCAAGGCCGGGATCGCCGCCTTCACCGTCATCGCCGCCCAGGAGCTGTCCCGCTACGGGGTTCGGGTGAACGCCATCGCGCCGGCGGCCCGGACCCGGATGACCGAGAGCACCCCGGGCCTCTCCGAGGTGATCAAGGCGCCCGAGTCCGGGGCGTTCGACGTCTGGGACCCGGCCAACATCTCACCGCTGGTCGCCTACCTCGGCACCGAGGACTGCCCGGCCACCGGGAAAGTGTTCTTCGTCCAGGGGGGCGTGGTCCGGCTGTTCCAGCCCTGGACCATGACCGAGACCATCGACAAGAAGGACCGCTGGAACGTGGCGGAGCTCGGGACCGAGATGGCGAAGCTCGGAGTGGCCGCTACGCAGTGATCTCTCGGATCCGGGCGGCCAACTCCTCGGCGTCCCCGAGCGGGGCGGTCCCCTGGAGCGAGAGCAGCTTGGCCATGTCGCCGTCGACCCGGACCTTGCCGGCCATGAACGCGGACATCGCCGCCTGGCTGTTGCCCTCCACGAAGAGGGCCTTGGCCGTCTCGTAGTCCAGCGTCACCGTGAGGTCGGGGTCGGCGAGATGGCCGCGTTCGATGTCCGGTTCGCCCCCCGAGGTGTCGATGTGGGCGTCGAGCGGGTTGCCCTCGGGGACCTCGGTGATGACCAGGTTCATCTTGACCGGGTTCTCGGCCGGCACCGAGAGTCGGCCGAACTCGGCGCGGATCCGCCGCGCCTCGACGACCCACTCCTCGCTCAGGAACTGGAACGTCATGGGCTCTCCTTGGCCCGGCGCGCCCGGTGGCGGCGGTGGGTCGGCGCCAGCAGGTTAACCGCCGCGCCGGTCTCCGCTCCGGCGGGGCGGGTCCGACCCGGCGGCAGGCCCCGCTCGCGACCCGGGTAGCATCGCTCCGGTGAGCGCTCCCGTTCTGGCAGGTGCCGAGCCCTTTTCCGCCGCCGGGGGCCCGGCCGGGGCGCTGGTCGTCCACGGCTTCACCGGCAACCCCCACTCCATGCGCCCCCTCGCCAGCGCGCTGGCCGTGGCCGGCCTCAGCGTCGAGGTTCCCCTCCTGCCGGGTCACGGCACCTCGGTGCAGGACATGGTCCCGACCCGTTGGGCCGACTGGTCGGGCGCGGTGGAAGAGGCGTACGCCGAGCTCTCGGCGCGCTGCTCGAAGGTTGCGGTGGTCGGCCTGTCCATGGGCGGCACGCTGTCGTGCTGGCTGGCCGAGCGCCACGACGAGATCGCTGGGTTGGTCCTCGTCAACCCGCTGGTGCGCTCGATCACTCCCGACCAGGTCGCGGCGGTCCGGTCCCTCGTCGAGGCGGGCGAGACGCTGCTGGACGGCATCGGCTCGGACATCGCCGATCCGAGCGTGACCGAGCTGTCCTACGATCGGACGCCGCTCGAGCCCCTGCTCTCGCTGCTTAATGGGGCCGAGGAGGTGGGCTCGGGCCTGGACCGCATCAGGTGTCCGGTGCTGCTCTTCTCCAGCCGGGACGACCATGTCGTGTCGCCGGACAACGGCGACGCTGTCGCCGGTGCCTTGGGCGGGCTTTGCGAGCGGGTCTGGCTCGAGCGGAGCTACCACGTGGCCACCCTCGACTACGACCGGGACGAGATCGAGAAGCGGGCGACGGAGTTCGTGCTCTGGGTCACCGCCAGCGGCCGGTGACGCCCGGCGGCGCCGGGCGAGCATCGAGACCCCCGGCGATCGGCCCCGAGCAGGTCCGCCACGTCGCCAGGCTGGCCCGCCTCGACCTCGAAGACGAGGAGCTGGCCCGCTTCACGAGCCAGCTCGCCTCGGTGCTCGACTACGCGGCCGAACTGGCGGAGCTCGACGTGGAGGAGCTCCAGCCGATGTCCCACCCGCTCCCGCTGCGCAACGTCCTGCGCGAGGACGAGCCGAGCCCCCAGGTGGAGCGGGACGAGGTCCTGGCGGAGGCACCGGCGGCCGAGAGCGGGCGCTTCCGGGTGCCGCGAATCCTCTCGGAGGAGGGGTGAGCCCTTCCGCACTCGAGCTGGCCGGGGCGGTGCGGTCCGGTGAGCGCACAGCCCGGGATGTGGTCGAGGGCTCGCTCCGGGCGATCGCCGAGGGCGACCAGGCCATTCACGCCTTCCTCGAGGTGCTGGCCGACCGGGCGCTGGCCGACGCCGCCCGCGTCGACGCGGCCGTGGCCGCCGGCTCGGACCCCGGACCGCTGGCCGGGGTGCCGGTCGCGCTCAAGGACAACCTTTGCACGAGGGGGGTCCCGACGACCTGCTCGTCGCGGATCCTCGCCGGCTGGCGCCCGCCCTACGACGCGACGGTCGTTGAGCGGCTGCGGGCCGCCGGTGCGGTGGTCGTGGGGAAGACCAACATGGACGAGTTCGCCATGGGTTCGTCGACCGAGAACTCGTGCTCGGGTCCGAGCAGGAACCCCCACGACCACGGGCGGGTGCCCGGCGGCTCGAGCGGCGGCTCGGCGGCGGCGGTGGCGGCCGGGTTCGTGCCCGTGGCCCTCGGTTCGGACACCGGCGGCTCGATCAGGCAGCCGGCGGCGTTCTGCGGCGTCGTCGGCATGAAGCCGACCTACGGGCTGGTGTCGCGCTACGGGCTGGTGGCTTTCGCCAGCTCGCTTGACCAGATCGGTCCGTTCGGCGCGACGGTGGCCGACGCAGCCGCCGTCTTCGAGGTCATCGCCGGTCATGACGCGCGGGACTCGACCTCGCTGCGGGGCCCGGCACCCGACGTCCTCGCCTCGGTGAGCCAGGGGGTCGCCGGCAAGCGCATCGGCCTCGTCAGCGAGCTGCTCGACGGGGTCGACCACGAGGTGGCCGCCCGGGTCCGCGAGGCGGCCGAGGCGATGACCGCCGCCGGGGCGTCGGTGGAGGAGGTCTCGATCCCCCAGTTCCGCTACGGCCTCGCCGCCTACTACCTGATCGCCCCGGCCGAGGCGTCGTCCAACCTGGCCCGTTTCGACGGGGTCCGCTACGGGTTGCGGGTCGAGGCCCCCGACGTCGCGGCCATGAATGTGGCTACCCGCACCGCCGGGTTCGGGGCCGAGGTGAAGCGGCGGATCATGCTCGGCACCTACGCGCTCTCGGCCGGCTACTACGACGCGTACTACGCCCGGGCCCAGCGGGTCCGCACCCTCGTCTCCGACGGGTTCGCCTACGCCTACGCCAAGTTCGACGCCCTGCTCGGCGCAACCACGCCGACCACCGCGTTCGCGCTGGGCGAGCATACCGAGGACCCGCTGTCCATGTACCTGTCCGACACCTGCACCGTCCCCGCCAGCCTGGCCGGGCACCCGGCGATCAGCGTCCCGTTCGGGACCGACCGGGCCGGGTTACCGGTCGGGGTCCAGGCCATGGCCCCGGCGCTCGGCGAGGCGACCCTGTTCGCCCTGGCCGGGGCCCTCGAGCGCGCCGCGCCGGGACAGGCCGGAGGCGAGCGGTGAGCGGGATCTCGGCACCGGCGGGCTGGGAGCTGGTGGTCGGGCTCGAGGTGCACTGCGAGCTGGCCACGAGGACCAAGCTCTTCTGTGGCTGCCCCAACGCCTTCGGCGCCGAACCCAACACGAACGTCTGCCCGGTCTGCCTGGGGCTCCCTGGCTCACTGCCCGTGCTCAACCGGCGCGCGGTCGAGCTGGCCATGCGGATCGGGGCCGCGCTCAACGCCGAGATCGCGCCGTCGGTGTTCCACCGGAAGAACTACTTCTACCCCGACATGCCCAAGGATTTTCAGATTAGCCAGTACGACGCCCCCATCAACCGGGGCGGACGCCTCGAGCTCCCCGACGGCTCGGTGGTCGGCATCGAGCGGGCCCACCTCGAGGAGGACACCGGCAAGACCACCCACGTCGGGGGCACCGGCCGGATCGGCGGCGCCGACTACGCGCTCGTCGACTACAACCGGGCCGGGGTGCCGTTGGTCGAGATCGTGAGCGCGCCGGACATCCGCTCAGCCGCCCAGGCCCGGGCCTACGCCGGTGAGCTGCGGGCCATCCTGGTCGCGACGGGCTCCTCGGACGGACGCATGGAGGAGGGCTCCATGCGGGTCGACGCCAACGTGTCGGTCCGGCGCCCGGGGGCTCCGTTCGGGACCCGGTGCGAGATCAAGAACCTGAACTCGATGCGTTCCCTCGGCCGGGCCATCGAGTTCGAGGCGGCCCGCCAGGCCGAGGTGCTCGAGGGTGGCGGGACGGTCACCCAGGAGACCCGGCACTGGGACGAGGACCGGGGGGCGACCCTCCCCATGCGTTCCAAGGAGGAGGCCGACGACTACCGGTACTTCCCCGAGCCCGACCTGGTCCCGTTGGCCCCCGACGGCCGCTGGCAGGCCGAGGTGGCGGCCTCGATCGGGCCGCTGCCGGCCGAGCGCCGGGCGGTGCTGCAGCGCCTGCTCGGCGGGGAGCCGACGCCGGCCCAGGCCGACCAGGTGCGCTCGCTCGTCGCCTCGGACCTCGACGCCCTGGTCGTCGCGGCCTGCGAGCGGGGGGCGCCGGCGTCGCTGGCCCTCGTGCGGGCGGCGAACGAGGTGGCGGCCGACCTCTCCCGGGCGCCCGGCCTCGACCCGGGCGCCTTCGCCAAGCTCCTGATGCTGGAGGGGAGCGGGGAGCTGTCGGCGTCCCAGTCCAAGGCGGTGCTGGGCGAGCTGCTGGTCGGTGGAGGTGACCCCGCCGAGGTCGCCCGTCGCCTCGGCTTCGAGCCCATGGATGGCGGCGCCCTGGACGAGGTGATTCTCCGGGTGATCGCCGAGCACCCGGAGGACTGGGCCCGGTTCGTGGCCGGCGAGGACAAGGTCAAGGGACCGCTCGTCGGTGCGGTCCGGCGGGCCACCGACAACCAGGCCGATCCGGCGGCGGTGGCCCGCCACCTCGACGAGCTCCGGGCGGCCCGGGCCTGAGCCCGTCCCCCGGCCGCCCCGGTCCGGGTCCGGCCCTCGGGAAGGACCGGCTCGGCCGGCGCCCCGTACACTCGGCCCATGACTGAGGACGAGCGACCAGTGTCGGGGGCCGAGCGGCCCGGGATGAAGCCGCGCAGCTACGAGGTGACCGAGGGGCCGACCCGAGCGCCGGCCCGGGCGATGCTGCGGGCGGTCGGGATGACCGACGCCGACTGGGAGAAGCCCCAGGTCGGCGTGGCCTCCAGCTGGAACGAGGTGACCCCGTGCAACCTGCCGCTCGCCCGGTTGGCGCAGCGGGCCAAGGACGGGGTGCGGGGCGCCGGGGGCTTCCCGTTCGAGTTCGTGACCATCGCGGTCTCCGACGGCATCTCCATGGGCCACGAGGGAATGCGGGCGTCGTTGGTCAGCCGGGAGATCATCGCCGACTCGGTCGAGGTCATGATGCACGCCGAGCGCTTCGACGCCCTGGTTGCCCTGGCCGGTTGCGACAAGTCACTCCCCGGGATGCTCATGGCGGCGGCCCGGGTCAACCTCCCCACGGTCTTCCTCTACGGCGGGACCATCCTGCCGGGCCGGCTCGGCGACCGCGCCCTCGACGTGGTGAGCGTCTTCGAGGCGGTCGGCGCCCACGCCGTCCGCTCGCTGAGCGACGAGGAGCTGGCCCAGATCGAATGCAACGCCTGCCCGACCGAGGGGTCGTGCGCCGGCATGTTCACCGCCAACACCATGGCCTCGGCGGCCGAAGCCCTTGGCATGGCGCTGCCCGGGAGCTCCTCGGCGCCGGCCGTCGACCGCCGACGCGACGACTTCGCGTACGCCTCGGGGGCCGCCGTGCTCGACCTTTTGGCGGCCAATGTCCGTCCCCGCCAGATCATGACCAAGGCGGCCTTCGAGAACGCGATCGCCGTCGTCATGGCCCTCGGCGGCTCCACCAACGCCGTGCTCCACCTCATGGCCATCGCCCACGAGGCCCGGGTCGAGCTCGAGCTCGACGACTTCAACCGCATCGCCTCCCGGGTCCCCCACATCACCGACGCCAAGCCCCACGGCCGCTACCACATGGTCGACGTCGACCGGGTGGGCGGGGTCCCGGTCGTGCTGCGCGCGCTGCTTGAGGACGGGCTCCTGCACGGCGACTGCCTCACCGTGACCGGCCGGACCATGGCCGAGAACCTGGCCCGGCTCGACCCGCCGGCCCCCGACGGCGACGTCATCCACCCGATCAGCCGGCCGATCCACGCCGCCGGGGGGATCGCCGTGTTGACCGGCACCCTCGCCCCCAAGGGCTCGGTGGTGAAGGTGGCGGGGCTCGACGAGCTGGCCTTCGAGGGGACGGCCCGGGTGTTCGACGGCGAGGCGGCGGCCATGGACGCCATCGTGGCCGGGTCGATCCGCCCGGGGACCGTCCTCGTGATCCGCTACGAGGGCCCAAAGGGCGGACCGGGGATGCGCGAGATGCTGGCGGTCACCGGCGCTCTCGAGGGGGC
This sequence comes from Actinomycetes bacterium, assembly GCA_021791895.1. Lineage (GTDB taxonomy): Bacteria > Actinomycetota > Acidimicrobiia > Acidimicrobiales > RAAP-2 > Palsa-461. The sequence continues at coordinate 80,052 of JAJYVS010000005.1, forward strand.
CGGTCGGGGCGCCGACTGCGCCCTCATCACCGACGGCCGGTTCTCCGGCGGCACGCACGGCTTCTGCATCGGCCACGTGGCCCCCGAAGCGGTGGACGGTGGGCCGATCGCCCTCGTGGCCGACGGGGACCGGATCGTGATCGACGTGCGCGACCACCGGGTGGACCTCCTCGTCGAGGGCGGCGAGCTCGAGCGCCGGCGTGGCGAGCTCAAGGCGTTCGAGCCCCGCTACCGCACCGGTGCCTTGGCCAAGTACGCCCGGCTGGTGACCGGGGCCGACCGCGGGGCGGTCACCGAGCCCTGAGGCCTCTGGGTCCCGCGGCCCCGCCGCTATCCGTCGGTGTCGGGCGGGGGGACCTCCAGGTGGTCGTGGGCCCGGTAGGCGAGCGCCGCATACTGGCGGACCATCCGCTCGCTGGTGAAGAACGACCCGTTGAGGGCGATGGCGGCGCGCCGGATCTTCGTGAAGCGCCCGGGGTCCCCGTAGAAGAGCGGGACGATCGCCGACCCCAGCTTTGCGTAGAGGTCCTCGGCCTCGAGGGCGTCGTCGCTCTCGGGGCCGTCGTCCCCGATCGACCAGCCGGTCACCCCCTCGACGTCGCCCTCGCACCACCAACCGTCGAGGACGCTCAGGCTGGGGACCCCGTTGAGGGCCGCCTTCATCCCGCTCGTCCCCGACGCCTCGGCCGGCTTGCGGGGGGTGTTCACCCACACGTCGGATCCGGCACACATGAGCGCCGCCTGGGCCATCGAGTAGTCCTCCAAGAAGACCACCGCCACCTCGCCGGCGAGGACCTCCGCCGCCTCGTAGATGGAACGGATCACCGCCTTGCCGCCTTCGTCGGCCGGATGGGCCTTGCCGGCGTAGAGGATCTGGAGCGGACCGGCGCGTTTGGCGATCTCCCGCAAGCGCTCGGGGTCGCTCACCAAGAGGTCGAGCCGCTTGTAGCGGGTGGCCCGCCGGGCCACCCCGAGGGTGAGCACCGAGGGGTCCAGGGCGGTGCCGGTCCGCTGAGCGACGAGGGAGAGGAGCGCCCGCTTCGCCGACGAGTGGGCCTCGTCGAGCTGGTCGGTCGGGAGCGCCCAGGCGTAGCGCAGCATGGTGTTGTCGGCTCGCCACCCCGGGAGCAGGCGGTCGAAGAGCCGGCCCATGGGAGGGGCCGTCCAGGTCGACGCATGCACGCCGTTGGTGATCGAGGCGATCGCGCTCGACGGGAACATCGAGGCGGTCACCTCTCGGTGGCGGAGCGAGACCGCGTTGACGAACCCCGACATCGACATGCCGAGGGTGGTCATGTTGAGCCGCCGGTCGTCGCCCCCGAGCTCCCCGAGCGCACGGAGCTCAGAGGCGACGGGCTCGCCGAGCACGTCGCGTACCACCGCCTCGTCGAAGGTGTCGTGGCCCTCGGGCACCGGCGTGTGGGTGGTGAAGACGCAGCGCCGTTGGACCGCCCGGCGCGCCCGGGCCCCGACGCGGGACCGGCTTCGGGCGGCCCTGTCCGCGAGGGCCAGGGTGAGCAGGGAGGAGTGTCCCTCGTTCATGTGGAAGGTCGGGATCTCCGACAGGCCCATCGCCTCGAGCATCGCGGCACCGCCGAGGCCGAGGACGGCCTCCTGGCGCAACCGCCAGTGGGGATCGTCCGGATACAGGTGGTCGGCGATGGCCCGGTCGCGCTCGTCGTTCTCGTCGAGGTCGGGGTCGAGGAAGAGGACCGGGACCCGGTGGCCGCCGACCCCCTCGATCCAGTGGCGCCAGACGCCGAGCACGACCGGCCGCCCGGAGAGCGTCGCCGTCGCCCGGTCGACGAGACGCTCGAGGACCGTCTCTGGAGACCAGGTCACCGGCTCCTCGCGCTGGGTCCCGTGAGGGCCGAGGGACTGGCGGAAGTACCCCGACCGGTATCGAAGGGTGACGCCCACGATCGGCAGGCCCAGGTCGGCCGCGGCCCGAAGGTGGTCGCCCGCCAGCACCCCGAGCCCGCCGCTGTAGCCGGGGATCGTGTCGTCGAGCGCGATCTCCATGGAGAAGTACGCGACCGAGGGCTCCGGCCGGGGGCTTGCCGTCTCCGCGGTGGCTCTGGTCTCCGACAACGACGTCACGTCCCTGCGGATGCTATTCGCTCCCCGGTGACCTTCGGCAAGGCGGCCCCGGGCCGGCGGCGCGCGCCGACGGGGACGTGGTTGTCCGCACCCTTCGAGACGTGCCAGAATGTCCGGGCCGTGACCGAGAAGACCCCCGCCACCCCCACGATCCTGGTACTGGTGACCTAGCGCGCGGCCACATCTCCGCCGCGCGCTCACGACCTCCCGAACGGGAGGTCGTTTGCATGTCCGGCCCGATCCACCACCGACCACCCGAAGACCACGAACCACGAGGACACGACCATGAAACTCACCGGAGCCCAGGCCCTCATCAAGAGCCTCGAGACCCAGGGCGTGGAAGTGATGTTCGGGCTGCCCGGCGGGGCGATCCTGCCGGTCTACGACCCGATCCTCGACTCCTCGATCCGCCATGTCCTGGTCCGGCACGAGCAGGGCGCCGGGCACATGGCCGAGGGGTACGCCATGGTGACCGGGCGGGCCGGCGTGGCCATGGTTACGAGCGGCCCGGGGGCCACCAACGTGGTCACCCCGCTGTCCAACGCCTACATGGACTCGACCCCCCTCGTGGTGATCACCGGTCAGGTCGCGACCTCGGCCATCGGCAGCGACGCCTTCCAGGAGTGCGACATCACCGGGGTGACCATGGGCATCACCAAGCACAACTGGCTGGTGAAGCGGGCCGAGGACATCCCCCGGACGGTGGCGGCCGCGTTCCACGTCGCCACCACCGGCCGTCCCGGCCCGGTGCTGGTCGACCTGCCCAAGGACGTCTCCAACGCCGAGATGGACTGGTACTGGCCGACCTCGGAGGCCGACCTCGACCTTCCCGGCTACCACCCGAGGACCGAGGGCGACCCGGCCGCCATCGCCGAGGCGGTCGAGCTGATGCTGGCCGCCGAGCGCCCGGTGCTCTACGTGGGCGGGGGGGTCCTGAAGGCCCGTGCCGCCGGGGCACTCCTCGAGCTGGCCGAGCGGACCGGGTTCCCGGTGGTGACGACGCTGATGGCCCGCGGCGCCTTTCCCGACTCCCACCCGTTGTGCCTGGGGATGCCGGGAATGCACGGCAACTACACGGCGGTGACCGCCATGCAGCGGGCCGATCTGCTGGTGTCGCTCGGGGCCCGCTTCGACGACCGGGTCACCGGCCGGGTCAGCGCCTTCGCCCCCTCGGCCAAGGTGATCCACGTGGACATCGACCCGGCCGAGATCGGCAAGGTGCGCGTCCCCGAGGTCGGCATCGTGGGCGACTGCCAGCGGGTCGTCGAGCGGCTCGTCGCCGGCCTGGAGGCGGCCGGGCTGGCCCATGACGCCGCCGCCGTGCGCACCGACACCGGCGCCAAGGCCCGGCCGGGGTCGCGGGCGGCCGACCGGCCGGCCCGCGACGCCTGGTGGGCCCAGCTCCGGGCGTGGCAGCAGGAGTTCCCGCTGCACTACGAGGACGGCGCCGGCGACACGCTCAAGCCCCAGATGGTGGTCGAGGCCCTGCGCGACCTGTCCTCCCCCGACACCGTGGTGGTCGCTGGGGTCGGCCAGCACCAGATGTGGGCGTCGCAGTACTGGCGGTTCGAGCACCCCTACACCTGGGTCAACTCGGGCGGGGCTGGGACGATGGGCTTCGCCGTGCCTGCCGCCATCGGGGCCAAGGTCGGGCGGCCCGAGAAGACGGTGTGGGCCATCGACGGGGACGGCTGCTTCCAGATGACCGCCCAGGAGCTGGTGACCGCGGCGGCCGAGCGGATCCCGGTCAAGGTGGCCATCTTGAACAACGCCTATTTGGGCATGGTCCGCCAGTGGCAGGAGATGTTCTACGCCGAGCGCTACTCGGAGGTGTACCTCTCCCCGGATCTGCCCGACTACGTGAAGTGGGCCGAGGCCATGGGCTGCGTCGGGTTCCGGGCCGACTCGCCCGAGGAGGTGGGGCCGGCGATCGAGAAGGCCAACGCCATCGACGACCGTCCCGTCGTGGTCGACTTCCGGACCGACGCGTTCGAGAAGGTCTTCCCGATGGTGCCGGCCGGCGGCTCCAATGACGACATCGTTGTGCACCCGGCCCAGAGCCCGAACCGGCCCGCCCGATGACCTCGCCCGGCGACGGCGAGGCCCGCCACCACATCCTCTCGGTCCTGGTGGAGAACAAGGCCGGTGTGCTGGCCCGGGTGGCCGGCCTGTTCTCGCGGCGGGGTTTCAACATTTTCTCGCTGGCGGTCGCCCCCACCGACGACGAGCGCTTCAGCCGCCTGACCATCGTCGTCGACGTGGAGTCGGCCCCGCTCGAGCAGATCGTCCAGCAGCTCGACAAGCTGGTCAACGTGGTGTCCATCTCCCAGCTGGCCCCGGAGGCCGCGGTCGAGCGGGAGCTCGTCCTGGCGACGGTCGAGGTCGACGCAGCGCACCGGGGCGAGATCATCGAGCTGATCGGGGTGTTCCGCGGCGAGGTGGTCAACGTAGGCCCCGACCGGCTGACCGTGATGCTGGCCGACGACCCCGACACCGTGGACGACTTCGAGCGGCTGCTCGGCGGGTACCGGATCGTGGAGCTCCAGCGGACCGGCCGCGTCGCGTTGCCTAAGTTGAAATACGCCGACTGATCCGACACGAACGACAGGAGACCCGGGCACCATGGCCACCATGTACTACGAGAAGGACGCCGACCCCTCGCTCATCCAGGGCCGAAAGGTGGCCATCTTGGGCTACGGCTCCCAGGGCCATGCCCACGCGCTCAACCTGTCCGAATCCGGGGTCGACGTGCGGGTGGGGCTGCGCCAAGGCTCGTCGTCACGCGCCAAGGCCGAGGAGGCGGGGCTCCGGGTGACCTCGGTCGAAGAGGCGGCCCGAGGGGCCGACGTCATCATGTTCCTCCTCCCCGACACCGAGCAGAAGGCAGTCTACGACGCCGAGGTCGCCGCCCACCTGGAACCCCGGGACTGCCTCATGTTCGCCCACGGGTTCAACATCCGCTTCGGCCAGATCGTCCCGCCCGAGGGGGTGGACGTCGCCATGGTCGCCCCCAAGGGCCCGGGCCACCTGGTCCGGCGGACCTACACCGAGGGCGGGGGGGTCCCGTCACTGATCGCGGTGGCCCAGGACGCGACGGGCGAGGCCCGTGCGCTCGCCCTCTCCTACGCCAACGCCCTCGGTGCGACCCGGGCCGGCGTCCTCGACACCACCTTCGCCGAGGAGACCGAGACCGACCTCTTCGGCGAGCAGGTCGTGCTGTGCGGCGGGCTCAGCGCGCTGGTCATCGCCGGCTTCGAGACCCTGGTGTCGGCGGGCTACCAACCCGAGTCCGCCTACTTCGAGTGCCTCCACGAGCTCAAGCTGATCGTCGACCTCATGTACGAGCAGGGCATTGCCGGGATGCGCTACTCGATCTCGGACACCGCCGAGTACGGGGACATGACCCGCGGGCCCCGGGTCATCGACGACGCCGTGCGGGCGCAGATGTCCCGCATCCTCGCCGACATCCAGGACGGCACGTTCGCCGAGGAGTGGATCGCCGAGAACCGCGCCGGCCGCCCACACTTCGACCAGCTGCGCAAAGAGGCCCAGGCCCACCAGATCGAGCGGGTCGGGGCCGAGCTTCGGGCGATGATGCCCTTCATCAGCCAGGGCCGCCAGCGGGTCCAGGACGTCTCGGGGGGTTGAGCGCGCTCGCCCGAGGGGCGCGCTATGTGTGCCTCCTACGGGGGGTGAACGTCGGGGGCCGGAACCGGGTCCCGATGGCCGAGCTGCGCGAGCTCTTCGGGCGCCTCGGGTTCGAGGAGGTGACCACCTACATCCAGAGCGGCAACGTGGTGTTCGCCGCCCCAAGGGCCCCGAGGGCCGCCGTCGTCGAGGCGGCGATCCGGGGCACCTTCGGGCTCGCGGTCGCCGCCGTGGTGCGCTCGGCCCGCCAGCTCGAGCGGGCGGTTGCCGCCTACCCGTACGGACCCGAGCACCGGGAAGCTACCCACCTCGGGTTCCTGGCCTGTCGCCCACCGCAGGCCGCGCTCGGGCGGCTTGACGTGTCGGCCTTCCTCCCCGAGCGGTGCCTGGTGCTGGGCGAGGAGGCCTTCTTCTATCTGCCCGATGGGGTGGCCCGGACCCGCCTGATCGCCCACGTCGAGCGGGCCCTCGGGGTCCCGCTCACCCTCCGGAACGTCCGGACGGTCACGAAGCTCGTCGAGCTGACCGCCGGCTGAGGACCGGGGCCGGGCTCAGGAGGCGAGCGCCCCCACCACGTGGTTGATGCACCCGCACAGCGCGGCGATGTCGTCGGGCTCGATCGCCGGGAACATCGCGATCCGGAGCTGGTTGCGGCCGAGCTTGCGGTAGGGCTCGGTGTCGAGGATCCCGTTGGCCCGCAACACCCTGGCCACCGCCGCGGCGTCCACCTCGTCGACGAAGTCGATCGTGCCCACCACGTGGCTCCGGTCGCCGGGATTCTCGACGAAGGGCCGGGCGAAGTCGCTCTGCTCGGCCCAGGTGTAGAGGATCTCGGCCGACTGGTCGCAGCGGGCCGTGGTCCAGGCCATCCCCCCGTTGGACAGCATCCACTCGAGCTGGTCGACGAACAGGAACAGGGTGGCGAGGGCGGGGGTGTTGTAGGTCTGGTCGAGGCGGGAGTTCTCGACGGCGATCTTCAAGTCGAGCGAGGACGGGACGAAGCGGCCACTGGCGGCGATGCGCTCGACCCGCTCGATCGCCGTCGGGGCCATCAGGGCGACCCAGAGCCCGCCGTCGGCGGCGAAGCACTTCTGGGGGGCCAGGTAGTAGACGTCGAACTCAGCCGGGTCCACGGCCAGCCCCCCGGCGGCCGAGGTGGCGTCGACGGTGACCAGGGCGCCGGCCCCCTCGGGCCGGCGGACCTCCATGGCCACCCCGGTCGAGGTTTCGTTGTGGGTGAGGGCGTAGAGGTCGACCGCGGGGTCGGGACGGGCGGCCGGGTGGGTGCCGGGCTCGGACTCGACGATCTGGGGCTCGCCGAGGTGGGGCGCGGCCCGGGCCGCCGCCGCGAATTTGGACGAGAACTCGCCGAAGCACAGGTGCTGGCTCACCCGTTCGATCAGGCAGAACGTGGCCACATCCCAAAAGGTGGTGGTGCCGCCGTTGCCCAGCACCACCTCGTAGCCCTCGGGCAGCCCGAATAGCTCGGCGAGGCCGAAGCGCAGGCGGTGTACCACGTTTCGCACACCCGGCTGGCGGTGACTGGTGCCGAGGTAGGTGTCGGCGACGCTGGCCAACGCCTTCACCTGCTCGGGGCGGACCTTGGACGGGCCCGACCCGAAGCGGCCGTCGGAGGGGAGCAGGTGGGTCGGGATGGCGATGTCGGGGGCTCCGGTCACGTATGGAATCATGGCATTCGTGGCTATCCGTCCCGCCGCGACCGTCACCTCTCGCATCTCGAGACGGGCCGGCGCGATCGCCCCGTCGGCGACGCTGGCGGTCGACGCCGCCTACAAGGCGCTGCAGGCGGCGGGCGAGCACGTCATCGGGTTCGCGGCCGGTGAGCCGGACTTCGCGACCCCCGAGCCGATCGTCCGGGCGGCCCAGGCCGCCTGCGCCGATCCGGCCCTGCACCACTACACGCCGACCGCCGGGCTGCCCGCCCTGCGTGCCGCCATCGCCGCCAAGACGATGCGGGACTCGGGTCTGTCGGTCGAGCCCGCCCAGGTGCTCGTGACCAACGGGGGCAAGCAGGCGGTGGCCAACACCTTCGCCGTGCTCTGCGACCGGGGTGACGAGGTGCTGGTGCCCGCCCCGTACTGGACGACCTACCCCGAATCCATCGCCCTGGCCGGCGGGGTGCCGGTCCCGGTACCGGCCGACGAGCGGACCGGGTTCCGGGTCTCGGTCGAGGACCTGGAGGCGGCGACCACCGAGCGCACCAAGGTGCTCCTGTTCGTCTCGCCGTCCAACCCCACCGGCGCGGTCTACCCGCGGCCCGAGATCGAGGCCATCGGGCACTGGGCGCTCGAGCGCGGGATCTGGGTGGTGACCGACGAGATCTACGAGCACCTCGTCTACGGCGACGCCGAGCACCACTCGATGCCGGTGGTCGTCCCCGAGCTCTCCGACCGCTGCGTCGTGGTCAACGGGGTGGCCAAGACCTACGCCATGACCGGGTGGCGGGTCGGCTGGATGATCGGCCCGGCCGACGTGGTCTCGGCCGCCACCAACCTCCAGTCCCACGAGACCTCGAACGTGGCCAACGTGTCTCAGGCGGCCGCCCTGGCGGCGGTGTCCGGCGACCTCTCGGCGGTGGCCGAGATGCGGGCGGCGTTCGACCGCCGCCGGCGCACCATCGTGGCGATGCTCGACGCCATCGACGGGGTCCGCTGCGTCGAGCCCGACGGCGCCTTCTACGCCTTCCCGTCGGTGAAGGGCCTCCTCGGGCGGGAGCTCCGGGGGGTCCGGCCGGAGACCAGCGCCGAGCTGGCCAGGCTGTGCATCGGCGAGGCCAAGGTGGCGGTGGTCCCGGGTGAGGCATTCGGCGCCCCCGGGTACTTCCGGATGTCCTACGCGCTCGGCGATGCGGACCTGGTCGAAGGGGTGGAGCGGCTGGGGTCCTTGTTCGCCGAGGCCCGGCCCTAGCGGGGGAGCACAACCGGGGGGAGACGAGGAGGCACCCGTGGCGCGGGTACTGGTTACTGAGACGATCGCAGCGAGCGGCCTGGACCTCTTGCGCCGGGCCGGCCATGAGGTCGACGTGGCCGAAGGCCTGGATCCGGGGTCCCTCCTCGAACGGATCGTCGGGGCCCACGCGCTCATCATCCGTTCGGCCACCAAGGTGACCGCCGAGGTGATCGAGGCCGCGTCGGACCTGATCGTCATCGGGCGTGCGGGGGTGGGGATCGACAACGTCGATGTCGATGCCGCCACCGAGCACGGCGTGATGGTGGTGAACGCCCCCGAGTCCAACATCCTCTCCGCCGCCGAGCAGGCGATGGCCCTGATCCTGGCCCAGGCCCGCAACGTCCCCCAGGCCCACGCGGCGCTGGTGGCCGGACGCTGGGAGCGGTCGCGCTGGGAGGGGGTCGAACTGCACGGCAAGACCCTCGGGATCGTCGGCCTCGGCCGGGTGGGGACCCTGGTCGCCCAACGGGCCCTGGCCTTCGGGATGCGGCTCGTCGCCTACGACCCCTACGTGTCGGTCGACCGGGCCCGCCATCTCGGTGTCGAACTGCTCAGCCTCGACGAGTTGGTGGCCGAGGCCGACTTCGTGACCGTGCACCTGCCGAAGAACGCCGAGACCCTCGGCCTGATCGGTGCCGAGCTGCTGGCCCGGTCAAAGCCGGGGATCCGTTTCGTGAACACGGCCCGGGGGGGCATCGTGGACGAGGCCGCCCTGGCCGAGGCCATCGCCTCGGGTCGCGTGGGCGGGGCCGGCCTCGACGTCTTCGCCGAGGAGCCCACCACCGAGTCACCCCTGTTCGCGCTGGACTCGGTGGTCGTCACCCCCCACCTCGGGGCCTCCACCGTCGAGGCCCAGGACAAGGCCGGAGTGACCATCGCCGAGCAGGTGCTGCTCGCTCTGGCCGGGGAGTTCGTGCCGTTCGCGGTGAACGTCGCCGCGAGCGGGGTGGCCGAGTCGGTCAAGCCGTTCATGGCCCTGGTCGAGCAGCTCGGCCGGTTCTTCGGCTGCCTGCACGAGCGGGTACCCGACGTACTCGAGGTGCAGGTCGAGGGGGCCATCGGGGCCGAGCGCAACGACATCTTGACCCTGTGCGCCTTGAAGGGCCTGTTCGCCACGAGCACCGAGGAGCCGGTGTCCTACGTCAACGCGCCTCAGATGGCCGCGCGCCGGGGGCTGATCGTGCGGGAGACGTCGAGTTCGACGGCCGGCGAGTACGTCAACCTGGTGACCCTCCGCTCGGCCGTCCACTCCGTCTCCGGAACGGTCACCGCCGGCGGCGCGCGGATCGTCTCGGTCGACGATCTGCCGATCGAGGTGGCCCCGTCCCCGCACATGCTGGTCATCCGCAACGACGATCGACCGGGCATGATCGGGGTGGTCGGGACGGTCCTCGGGGATGCCGGCGTGTCGATCCGCTCCATGGCCCTCGCACCGAAGAACGAGGAAACGACCGCGCTCATGGTCCTGTCGGTCGACCTCGACCCCCCCGACGAGGTCGTGGCCGCGCTCGGGGCCCGTTCGGGGATCCTCGGGGTCGACCGGGTCAGGCTCTAGGAGGGACGTCGCCCCCGGCCCGGGGGACCGGCGGCCACGACTCGGGCTCAGCGACCGCCGGCCGGTGGCACCAGCGCGCCAAGAGGATCCCGAGGATCGCCGCCGAACCGATCACCCGCCACCTGCGCATCGGCGCTCAAGCTACCGCGCCCCGACCACCGGCTCGCGGTCGCGGGTTGGTCGTCACCCGCCGGGGCCGGGAGCCCGGCCTCGGCGGCGGTCCCCGTGCCGGTCCCCGGGCGGTTGGCCCGGAACCGGGCCCACGCCAGGCGGGCCAAGACCGCCAGCATGGCCACGACGCAGACGAGCCCGGCGACGGCCCACTCCCGGGACGGGATCGAGGGCGTCTCGGCGAACCAGACGTCGCTCGAGTGGGTCGAGACCAGCGTCACGATCTGGCCCGGTGACACGTGGGCGACAATGGTGCCGCCGCTCAGGCGGAACTGTGCCCCCAACAGGCCGATGTTGACCACCCGCATGACGACACCGTGCCGGGGGTGCCCGAGTGCGATCACCTCGGCCCGGAGGAACGGGCGGATGAGGAGGGCCGGCACCGCGACGAGGAGCGTGACGAAGACCACGTCGACATGGGTCCGGAGCCACCGGGCCAGGCGGAACCGGACGAGGAGGTAGCAGGCCAGGGCGGCGGTCATCGCCGGCAGGCACCGCCAGAGCCACCCGACACCCCGGATGTTGCCGACCACCCGCCCGACGATCCTCGAGCGGGGCACCGTCCAGGGGTCGCTCCGGCCGAGCGCGTCCCCGGCCGTCTTGATCGAGCCGTCCGCCAGGACCTTGACCACCCGGTGGGTGTAGATCTCCGAGGAGCCCGGTGGGCGGAAGCTGACCACCATGCCCGGACGCACCGGCCCGGCAAGCGGCCGGTCGAACACGAGGGTCCCCACGCACAGGTCGGGGCACATCGACGGGGTGCCGATGGTGAAGGCGCTCCCCCCGTCCAGACGCCAGGCGACCGACGCCAGCACCCCGAGGGCGAGGGCGCCCGCCACCACCGTCAGGAGGATCGGGCGGGTCCCCCCGGCCCTCGGCCCGGCGGCGGGCGGGCCCGAGCGCTCCGGGGTCGAAGGGCGCCGGCGGGGCATCTTTTCGGAACGGTCGGCCTCTCCCGGCCCGAGTCGCCGGCCCGTTCGGCGGGCGACAGCGACGCTCATTGCTCCACCATTGCGATGGCGACATCGACAAGGGTCGGGATCGCTCCTCGGTGACGCCCGGGGGACGGCCAGTGACGCGTGCCGCATGACCCACTGTGAGATTTGCCGCCCCCGACGCGCCGAGGCCCCGAGACCGCCTTTGGAAACATGCCCGACCGAGGGCCGAACAATGAGCATGCGGCACCGGGACCTCGACGCCGGCGAGTGAAGCACACATCGAGCAGAGAGGAGAGCAATGTGCTGTTCGTCGGTTGGGACTGGGCCCATGAGACCCATGACCCCATCTTGAGCACCGCCGGAGGTAGCGGCGGGGGGATGGTCTTCTCCGACCCGAGTGGGAACTGGTCGCTCTCCTACCAGACCTGGACCCCGCCCAGCTGCACCAACTACGGCTGCGGCGGCGCCCGCGAGATGTACATCGCGTCGCTCTCGCTGCCCACGAGTGCCCCGGCTCCCGTCGGGCTCCCGACCCAGCGCATCTACGGCCAGGACGCCATCGGGACCGCAATCGCGATCTCCGAGGCGGGCTTCCCGACGGCGGGCAGCGCCAAAGGGGTCGTCCTGGCCTGTTCGGACTACTTCGCCGACGCCCTGGCCGGAGGCCCGTTGGCGGCCCAGCTCGGCGGGCCGCTCCTCATCACCCCGGGCGCGTCGCAGAGCTCGCAGATCGATCCCCGGGTGCTGGCCGAGATCGAGCGGGTGCTGCCCCCCGGCGGCACGGTCGACATCCTGGGCGGAGACCTGGCCTTGAGCCCGAACATCGACGCGACCCTCGCCGCCTACGGCGCCGACCCGACCGCGACCCCCATCTACAGGCAGGACCTCTTCGGCACTTCGGCGGCGGTGGCAACCACCTTCTTCCCCGACGCCCTGGCCAGCGGGGTGTTCATGGCCACCGGAGGACGGGTCGGGCCCATCCTGCTCGTCAACCCGTCGCTGCCGTTGCCGAGCACGATCCAGGCCTACCTCTCACACACCACCACCTTGGCCGGTGGCTACGTCTTCGGGGGACCGCTCGCGATCCCCGACAGCGTCGCGGCGGCGTTCTGAACGACCCCGTGCGCCGGGGTCTCGGCCGTGCCACCCGCATCGGCTTGCAGCCGGTGGTGTTCACCGGGGAGTCGTCGTGGGAACATCGCCGGATGGATTGGCCACCGGGGTTTTTCGACCGGATCGACGCCGCCCCGGACCGGTTCTTCTATGGCGCCCCGCGGCTTGTGACCCACATCGACGACAACGCGATCGACGCGGTCGGCGCCCTCTACGCCGAGCTCGGCCTGACGGGCGAGGTCCTCGATCTCATGTCGTCGTGGATCTCGCACTTCACCAAACCGCCCAGCCGGCTGACCGTGCTCGGGATGAACCGACTCGAGCTCGAGGCCAACCCCGCCGCTGCGGTCCGGGTCGTGCACGATCTCAACGCCGACCCGGCGCTCCCGTTCCCCGACGACGCCTTCGACGGCGCGGTCTGCAGCGTCTCCGTCGACTACCTGACCTCCCCGGTCGAGGTGTTCCGGGACCTCTCGAGGGTGGTGCGCCGAGGCGGACCCTTCGTGTGCACGTTCTCCAACCGGCTCTTCCCGACCAAGGCGATCCGCGGGTGGCTCGATGCGACCGACGAGGAACGGTGCGGGATCGTCCGGCGTTACTTCGAGGACGCGGGCACCTGGGGTGAGCCCCGCGTCCGGCGGGCCACGCCACCCGACGCCCGGGGAGATCCGCTCTTCGGGGTCTGGGCGTTCAACACCAAGGGGCCCGCTTTCTGACTCCGGAGCCGCCGCTCGGGCCCGAAGCCCCCCGGTCCCAGCGCCACCACGGTGCGACGTGCTCTTCGATGAACAAGAGGGTGGGCGGGAGCACCTCGGGCCGGAACGTGGCGTAGAACCCGACAACCCTGACGGCGAGCAGGGCAAAGAAGAGGGCCGAGAGCTGGTCCGGGCAGACCACACTCAGTCTTCGCACAGCGATCGTGCCCCCTCGGCACTCATCTGTTCGGGTACCACGGCGCTCCAGAAGGCCAACGTGGCGAGGTCGAACCGCCAGTCGCCGACCGACGCTCCCTCCCAGTCGCACACCCCGGTGACGGCGTCAACGTCGGCCAGATAGTTGCGGTGGTGGAAGTCGTTCTGCATGACGTCGCTCGTCCGCGCCCCGACCCCGGCGAGCACGGCCAACGACCGGTTCACCTCGGTCCCGAAGGGCCCGGTGACCCCCGCTCGCTCCAGCCTCTGGGCCTCGTGCCGGGCCTGGCCCGCAGCCAGTTCCGCCCACGAGAGCTCCGGGGCCGGGGCCCGCGCGGCGCGACGCTCGGCCAAAGCGATGAGCTGGCGGAGCTGCGCCCCGGTCGCCCGCGTCGGCAACGACCCGGGGAGGACGTGCTGGAGCGACCAGGTCCACCGGCCGTCGCTGCCGGTCCCCTCGGAGCGCGGACAGGGGTAGCTGGCCTCCAGCATGACGCCCGCCAGTCGCGCCCCGCGTCCCCAGGCCGGGGCGGCCGCGGCGCCCCGCACCACCTTGAGGACGAGGCGGTCCCCCGCCCGGTCGTGGACGAACGCCGCCCCGAACTCCCCACCCTCGGCGCGACCCACGACCTCGAGGCCCAGGGTGTCGGCCATGGTGTGGATCGCCGCCGCGCCTTGAGACACCTGGTCGTTGCCGCGCCGAGAGGACATCATCGTTGCCGAGGGCCGGCGTCGGGCCAAGGCAAGGGGCGTCGGTGCCGGGGTGGCCGGTCCGGGCGCCGGGGCCCGGACCGGAGTCCGCCGCTACGCCTGGTTCCAGGTCATCGTCATACCGGCCGTCAGGCCCTGGTCGGCGTTGGTGGCCGACGCATCGAGCATGACGGTGAAGGTGTAGGCCTGGGAGGACCCTGCGGCGAGCAACGTCAACGGAGGGGTCGAGCTCTGGTTGAAGGTGGTCCCCGACACCGCCGCAAGATTCCCGACGTTGCTCGGGATCCCCGGGCACCCGGCCGACGCGTTGGCGGGGTATATGCACTTGCCGCTGACCCCGATGGAGAGGTCGACCTTCCCGCAGAACCCGGTGGTGTCGGTGCCGACGTAGCCGTTGTCGTCGGCGGCCGGCGAGACCGAGCACGTCCCCATGACGAGGCTCTCGAGGCTAGCCGCCGAGGAACCCACGTTGGTGATGGTGACGGTGGTCGAGAGCGGGGTGCCACCTGGCACCTGGTCGAGGGTGCCGACCAGCTTGTTGATGGCGCAGTTGGCGCTGTTGGTCACGCTCACCGACCCCCCGGCGCCCGACCCGGTGGAATAGCAGGTGACCGTCCCCCCGCTCTCCTCGAGCTGCATGGTGCCCGAGGAGAACGTGTTCGCATTGTCCACGACCTGGGCGCTGAACCCGGCGACGGAGACGGCGGTGGTGGCGACGAGCGCGGCGACGGCGAGGGCGGCGCCGGCGACCGGTAGCCAGCGGCGCGCTGGCAACGGGGACTTCACGGACATGGAGGTGCTCCCATGGATCGGCGTGGTCGGCGCCGTCTCGACGCCCGCCCAGGGCGGCGGCGCCGGCGTACGACGTTCGGCGTCGCCACGGTTGGATGGTGAGGCGAAAAGGTCCCCACCCCCGACCGGGCCGCGCTCCACCGGTCGGGCCGAGCATCAGATGCCTTGACTCTCCCGAGGCGCGGTGCCATCATCGTTGGGATGTCCGGAGCGCACATCTCGGTTCTGCTGCTGACCTGAAGGCGAACGCCACAACGCGTTCGCCCCCTCGCCTCCTGGCTCCGGCCAGGAGGTTTTTTGTTGGTCGCGACCGGGGTCCACCGGATGGACGAGGAGAAGAGGAGAAGGCCATGAGCCGAGCCACGGAGTCACCACGGCGAGCCGAGGACGCCGGACGCTTTGCGCTGCCCTGTGACCCCTCCCCGATGCGCTTCGACAAGTACCGCTCCCACATCCCCCTGCAGTTGGCCGGCCGGACCTGGCCGGACCGGGTCTTCGAGCGGGCACCGCGCTGGGCGAGCGTCGATTTGCGGGACGGCAACCAGGCCCTCATCGACCCCATGGACCCGGTCCGCAAGCGCCGGCTCTTCGAGGCACTGGTGGCGATCGGGTTCAAGGAGATCGAGGTGGGGTTCCCCTCGGCCTCCCAGCCCGACTACGACTTCCAGCGACAGCTCATCGAGGAGGGACTGGTCCCCGAGGACGTCGAGATCCAGGTGCTCGTCCAGTGCCGGGAGGAGCTGATCGAGCGGACCTACGAGTCGTTGCAGGGGGCCGCCCGGGCCATCGTCCACTTCTACAACTCCACCTCGGAGCTCCAGCGCCGGGTGGTGTTCGGTCTGGACAAGGCGGGGATCGTGGAGATCGCCACCGGCGCGGCGCGCCTGTGCAAGAAGCTCGAGGCGACCCTGCCGGGGACCGAGATCCGTTACGAGTACTCACCGGAGAGCTTCACCGGCACCGAGCCCGAGTTCGCCGTGGAGATCTGCGAGGCGGTGATGGACGTGATCGAGCCGACCCCCGATCGGCCCATCATCCTCAACCTGCCCGCCACGGTCGAGATGTACAGCCCCAACGTGTACGCGGATGTCATCGAGTGGTTCGGCCGCACCATCGCTAACCGGGACTCGGTCGTGCTCAGCCTGCACCCCCACAACGACCGGGGGACCGCGGTGGCCGCCGCCGAGCTCGCCGTCCTCGCCGGGGCGGACCGCATTGAAGGGACGCTCTTCGGCAACGGGGAGCGGACCGGCAACGTCGACCTCGTCACCCTGGCGCTGAACCTGTTCTCCCAGGGGATCGACCCGGCGCTCGACTTCCGGGACATCGAGCGGGTGCGCAAGGTGGCCGAGTACGCGACCCGTCTCCCGGTGCACCCCCGCCACCCCTATGTGGGGGACCTCGTCTACACCGCCTTCTCCGGCTCGCACCAGGACGCCATCAAGAAGGGCATGGGGGCCATCGGCGATGCCTACGAGACCTGGGAGGTCCCCTACCTGCCGATCGACCCCAAGCACCTCGGCCGGACCTACGAGGCGATCGTGCGGGTGAACAGCCAGTCGGGCAAGGGCGGTGTCGCCTACATCATGGACACCGAGCACGGTCTGGACCTCCCGCGCCGACTGCAGGTCGAGTTCTCCCGGGCGGTGCAGTCGGTGACCGAGGCGAGCGGGACCGAGATCCGGCCCGACGAGATGTGGGAGGTCTTCACCAAGACCTACCTGCCCGACGAGCCCGGCATCCGGCTGCTCTCGAGCGAGATCTCTTCGGGGGCGGAGGAGACGAGCGTCGCCGCCCAGCTGCTGGTCGACGGGCACCACCAGACCATCCGCGGCACCGGGAACGGCCCGATCGACGCCATGGTGGCCGGGCTGCGAGACGTCGGGGTCGCCCTCGAGGTCGTCGACTACAGCGAGCACGCCCTCACCTCGGGATCTGGCGCGTCGGCGGTCGCCTACGTGGAGGTGGAGGTCGACGGCTCCCGGCTGTGGGGGGTCGGCATGGATTCGAGCATCCTGGATGCCTCGCTCAGCGCCGTCGTCAGCGCCGCCAACCGGGCCCGAGAGCAGTAGGGATCACCCCGGCCCGGGAGGGGACCGGGGCGGGGTCAGGCCGAGACCGACGGCTTCCAGCTGGGCCGGGTCGACTCGTACTCGCTGATCCGGTCCTCGTGACGGAGGGTCAGCCCGATGTCGTCCCAGCCGTTGACCAACCGGGTCCGGGTGAACTCGTCGAGCGGGAACGACCCGGCGATACCCACCGCCGGGGCTTCGATCGTCCCTCGCTCGACGTCGATGGTGATCTCGATCCGGGGATCCGCGGCCAGCGCGTCGAGCAGGGCCCGCGCCAACTGCTCGGTCACCTTGACCGGTAACAGACCCTGCTTGGTGCAGTTGTTGGCGAAGATGTCACCGAACCGGGGGGAGACCACCGCTTCGAAGCCATAGTCGAGCAGGGCCCACACCGCGTGCTCCCTGGAGGAGCCGGTGCCGAAGTTGGGCCCGGCGACGAGGATCGTCGCCCCGGCGTACTCGTCGCGGTTGAGCACGAAGCCGCGGTCGTCCCGCCATTCGGCGAACAGTCCGGCGCCGAAGCCGGTCCGTTCGACCCGCTTCAGCCAGTCCGAGGGGATGATCTGGTCGGTGTCGACGTCGGAGCGGTCGAGGGGGACCGCCCTGCCCGTGACCACCCGGACCGGCTTCACGCCAGCTCCGCTGGTGCGCCGAACCGGCCGAGCACGGCGGTGGCCGCCGCCACCCCGGGCGACACGAGATGGGTCCGCCCGCCGCGCCCCTGACGGCCCTCGAAGTTGCGGTTCGAGGTCGAGGCGCACCGTTCGCCGGGGGCGAGCTTGTCGGGGTTCATGGCCAGGCACATCGAACAGCCGGGTTCCCGCCATTCGAAGCCGGCCGAGCGGAAGACGGCGTCGAGGCCCTCGGCCTCGGCCGCCGCCTTGACCCGGTGGGAGCCCGGGACCACCAGGGCCCGCAGCCCGGGGTGGACCCGCCTCCCCGCCACGACCTCGGCGGCGGCCCGGAGGTCCTCGATGCGCGAGTTGGTGCACGAGCCGATGAAGACGGTGTCGACCGGGATCTCGCGCATGGGGGTCCCGGCGACCAGGTCCATGTAGGCAAGGGCCCGGGCGGCCGCCTCGCGCTCGGGCGCCGACGCCAGCGCGTCCGGATCGGGGACGCAGCCGTCGATCGGGACCACCTGGGCCGGGTTGGTCCCCCAGGTCACGTGGGGAGCCAGCCCGGACGCGTCCAGCGTGACCTCCTGGTCGAAGGCGGCCGCGGGGTCGCTCGGCAGGGAGCGCCAGTGCTCGAGTGCCGCCTCCCAGTCCCTGCCCTTCGGGGCGTGGGGCCGGCCCTCGAGGTAGGCGAAGGTGACGTCGTCGGGTGCGACCATCCCGGCCCGGGCGCCGCCCTCGATGCTCATGTTGCACACCGTCATGCGGCCCTCCATGGAGAGGGCCCGGATCACCTCGCCCCGGTACTCGACCACGTGCCCCATGCCGCCGCCGGTGCCGATCCGCCCGATCACCGCCAGCACGATGTCCTTGGCGGTGACACCGGCGGGCAGTTCGCCGTCGACCGTCACGGCCATGGTGGCCGGGCGGGCTTGGGGAAGCGTCTGGGTGGCGAGCACGTGCTCGACCTCGCTCGTGCCGATCCCGAAGGCGAGCGCCCCGAAGGCGCCGTGCGTCGAGGTGTGGCTGTCGCCGCACACGATGGTCGTGCCCGGTTGGGTAAGCCCGAGCTCGGGCCCGATCACGTGCACGATGCCCTGGTTGGGGTGGCCCATGGGGTAGCAGACGATCCCGAACTCGGCGCAGTTGGCGGCGAGCACCTCCAACTGCTTGGCCGAGATCGGATCGGCGATGGGGGCGTGGATGTCGGTGGTCGGGACATTGTGGTCGGCGGTGGCCACGGTGAGGTCGGGTCGGCGCACCCGCCGGCCGGCCATCCGCAGCCCGTCGAAGGCCTGCGGGGAGGTGACCTCGTGCACGAGGTGCAGGTCGATGAAGAGCAGGTCGGGCTCGCCCTCGGCCGAGCGGACCAGGTGGCTCTCCCAGACCTTGTCGACCAGGGTCTTTGGCGCCGCCATCAGGTCTCGACCGCGACGATCGTCACCGTGAGCGTGCCGCCCGGCGCGTCGTACTCGACCGTGTCGCCGGACCGCCGGCCGAGCAGGGCCTGGCCGAGCGGGGCGCTGGGGGAGACCACCGACATGTCCCCCCGCCGCTCCTCGATCGACCCGACGAAGAACCGCTGCAGGTCGTCCTCGTCGTCGCCCTCGTAGCGCAAAGCGACGACGGTGCCGGCGGACACCGATCCGTCGCTCGTGACCTCCGAGACGACGGTGGCCCCCTTGAGCAGCGCCTGGAGGTGCCGGATGCGGGACTCCATTTTCCCCTGGGTGTCCTTGGCGGCGTGGTAGTCGCCGTTCTCGGAGAGGTCCCCCAAGGCCCGGGCCGCTTCGATGGCGGTGGCGATCTCGTGGCGCCCCTTGGTGGTCAGGTCCTCGAGCTCGGCCACCAGCCGGTCGTAGGTCTCCTGGGTGAGCTGGGTGCCTGGCGTCTCGTCGCTCGGTCTGTTGGGGGTCATGCTTCTCCGTCCCTGGGTGTCCTGTCGCTGGCCGTCCGCGAGGCGGGTCTCCCGCGAGGCTACCGGGCGAGTTCGGGGTCGGGAACCGGCCAGGGCCGCTCGCTCAGGCGTCCCGCCGGTACATCAGGATCCCCCCGACCACCAGGGCGACCGCCGCGTAGGCGCACAGGAACCCGAATCCGATCCAGGGCGACAGGAGCGCCCCGCCACCGAAGTCGTGCACGTGGGGGTTGGTGGCCGCCATGTGCTCGCCGATCACGAGGGGCATGAACTTGATGACCTGGTGCTGGAACGAGACCGGGAAAGCCTGCAGGATCAACGGGAGCACCAGCAGGAGGCCGACGTAGGTGGTCAGGGCCCCGGCCGTGTGGCGGATGATGGCCGCGAGCCCCATGGCGAAGAGCCCGAGCACCGTCAGCACCAGGCCGGCGCCGGCCACGGCCCGGGCCACCCCGGGCTGGGTGATCGTGGCGTACGGGGTCGAGCCGCGCAGGAGCGCCTGGCCGAGGAAGAAGGCCCCGAAGGTCAGGATCTCGCTCGCGACGAAGGCCACCACGGCGAAGACCGCGGCCTTGCACGCGAGGACGAGGGGACGGTTCGGGACCGCGGAGAGGGTGGCCCGGATGGTCCCGGTCCCGTACTCGGCGCTCATGACGAGCACCCCGAGCACGCCGATCACGATCTGGCCGAGGAACACGCCGGCCAGGCTTCGCGCCGTCGGGTCGAAGCCGATGTGGTCGACGATCCCGCCGCTGCGCCAACGGGCGGCGGTCACCGCCGTGGCGACCGCGCCGATGCCGACCACGGCGATGATCGTGGCCACCAGGGTCCAGAGGGTCGAGCGGACCGTGCGCATCTTGGTCCACTCCGAGCGGAGTTGACCGAGCGGGCCGTAGTGCCCGGGGGGCAACGGTCGGGCCGGGCCCAGGCTGACGGTTTCGACGCTCATCGCGCCGCCCCTTCTTGGGCGGGCGACGCCACCGCCCCGCCGCCGGCCTCGGACCGGGCGACGCCCTGGCCCCCGAACTCGAGACTGTCGCGGGTGAGGTCCATGAACGCCTCCTCGAGCGACGCCTGCAGCGGGGTGAGCTCGTGGAGCCGGACCCCGTGCTCGCCGGCCAGATCGCCGATCGCCTCGGCGCTCAGACCGGTCACCGTGAGCGAGCCGTCGGTGCCCGGTGCCACCGTCGCTCCGGCGCCCACCACGACCGGGGTGAGCACCTCGGGCTGGGGGGTCCGCACCTTCACGAACCGACGGGAGCTGCCGGCCACCAGCTCGGCGACCGGCCGGTCGGCGATGAGCCGGCCCCGGCCGATCACCACTACGTGATCGGCGGTCAGGGCCATCTCGCTCATCAGGTGACTCGACACGAAGATGGTCCGCCCCTCGCCCGCCAGGTGGCGCAGGAGCGTCCGAACCCACAGGATGCCCTCGGGGTCGAGCCCGTTGACCGGCTCGTCGAACAAGAGCACCGAGGGATCACCGAGCAGGGCGGCGGCGATGCCCAGGCGCTGGCCCATGCCGAGGGAGAACTTGCCGGCCCGTCGGCCCGCCACCTCGGACAGGCCCACCAAATCCAGGACCTCGTCGACCCGGCTGCGCCGGATCCCGTGGGTCTGGGCCAGCATCCAGAGATGGTTGAAGGCGGTGCGGCCCGGGTGGATGGCCTTGGCCTCGAGCAGCGCGCCGACCTCGTGCAGCGGCCACGGGAGGTCCCGGTAGGGGCGGCCGTTGATCGTGGCCGAACCCCCGTCGGGCAGGTCGAGCCCCATGATCACCCGCATGGTGGTCGACTTGCCCGAGCCGTTGGGACCGAGGAAGCCGGTCACCTGGCTCGGACGGACCTCGAAGGACAAGGAGTCGACCGCCAGCGTCTTGCCATACCGCTTGGTCAGGCCGTGCGCCTCGATCATCGGCTCTCCCGGTCCGGGTGGGACCCCCTCGGGCGTGAGGGTCGAGCCACCCTACCGCCCGCCCGGTCGATTTCGAGGTGCAGGTCAGGCCACGCCGGTCGGGACCGCCGCCGCAACCAGGTTCTCGAACAGCACCGGGTCGTCGCCCATCTCGGGGTGCCACTGCACCGCCACCAAATGGGGCAGCGAGGGGTCCTCCAGGGCTTCGACGAACCCGTCGTTTGACCAGCCGCAGGCCCGCAGCCCCTCGCCGAGCCGGTCGACGGCCTGATGGTGGTGGGTCGGCACGTCGAGTTCGGTGCGTCGCACGATGGCGCCGAGGCTGCTCGCCGGGTCCACCCGGACCCGGTGGGAGCCGTAGACGCCGGGCTGGCCCAGGTGCTCGGGGTCGCCGCCGACGTCGGGGAGGTGCTGGTGCAGGGTGCCGCCACGCCACACGTTGACCACCTGGATGCCCCGGCAGATGGCGAGGACGGGCAGGCCCCGGGCGGTGGCCGCCCCGAGCAGGTCGAGCTCGAAGCGGTCCCGCACGGGATCGGGTCTCTGGGTCTCGGGGTGCGCCACGGCACCGAAACGGGTGGGGTCGACGTCGACGCCACCGGTGAGCATCAGCCCGTCGATGCGCTCGATCACGGCCCCGGCCGCGCCGTCGGCGGCGGCCAGCACCACCGCGACCCCGCCGGCCCGGGTGACGGCGTGGACGTAGTCGGCCGGGACGAGGGAGCACCGTTCCTTCCACAGGCCGTACGTCGCGACCAGCTCACCGGCGGTGATGCCGATGACCGGCGCCCGTCGCGGTCGGTCGGGTCGGTCAGAGCGGGGTGACGTAGGCACCGTGGATTCCTCCGTCGACGAGAAACGTGGCCGCGGTGATGAACGAGGCGTCGTCGGAGGCCAGGAACGCCGCGGCGGCGGCGATCTCCTCCGGGCGGCCGAACCGGCCCATCGGCACGTGCACCAGCCGACGGGCGGCGCGCTCGGGGTCCTTCGCGAACAGCTCCCGGAGCAGCGGGGTGTCGACCGGCCCCGGGCACAGCGCGTTCACCCGCACCCCCTGCCGGGCGAACTGCACCCCGAGCTCCCGGGACATCGCGAGCACCCCGCCCTTGGAGGCGGTGTAGGAGATCTGCGAGGTGGCCGAGCCGAGGACGGCGACGAACGAGGCGGTGTTGATGACCGAGCCCCCGCCCCGCTCCAACAGGTGGGGGATGCCGTGGCGACAGCACAGATAGACGCTCGTCAGGTTGGCCGCCTGGACCCGCGACCAGGCGGCCTCGTCGGTGAGCAGGATCGAATCGTCCTCGGGCGGGGCGATCCCGGCGTTGTTGAAGCAGATGTCGATCCCACCGAACGCCTCGACCGCCCGCGCGTACATCGACGCGACATCCCGGCCGTCGGTGACGTCGGCCACCACGGCGAGCCCGCCGACCTCGTCGGCGACCTCCTCCACTCGCTCGGCGACGTCGACCGCCACCACCCTGGCCCCCTCGGCCGCGAACCGCCGCGCGCTCGCCCGGCCGATCCCGCCCGCCGCGCCGGTGACGACCGCCACCCTCCCCTCCAGACGACCGGCTGCCGCCGCCGGTTCGCCCGGCGCCGGGCCGCGACCGGCCGCGAGGTCGTCGCTCACAGTCGTTCGAACCCCCGGAAGCGTTCCCAGTCGGTCACGGCCGCCTCGAACGCCCGTAGCTCGACCCGGGCCATGTTGACGTAGTGGTCCACGACCTCGTCGCCGAAGGCCGCTCGGGCCACGGCGCTGTCCTCGAAGAGCGACGCGGCCTCGGTCAGGGTCGAGGGGATCGGGGTGAGGTCGTTGGCCTCGTAGGCGTTGCCGACGAGCTCGGGCTCGAGCTCCATCCCCTCGTCGATGCCGTGAAGGCCACCGGCCACCATCGCCGCGAGGGCCAGATAGGGGTTCACGTCGCCTCCGGGGACGCGGTTCTCCACCCGCAGCGACTCCGCGTGTCCGACCACCCGGAACGAGCAGGTCCGGTTGTCGGTTCCCCAGCTGACGGTGGTCGGGGCGAAGCTCCCGTCGCGGTAGCGCTTGTAGCTGTTCACGTTGGGGGCGCAGAGGAGGGTCAGCTCCGGGAGGGTGGCCAGGAGCCCGGCGAGGAAGCTGGCGAAGGTTCCCGAGGGACCGTCGTCACCGGTCGAGAAGACCGGGTGGTCCTCGGTGTCGCGTAGGGACAGGTGGAGGTGACAGGAGTTCCCCTCCGCCTCGTCGAACTTGGCGATGAACGTGAGGCTCATCCCCTCCTGCGCGGCGATCTCCTTCGCGCCGGTCTTGTAGATCGAGTGGCCGTCGGCCGTCGACAGCAGGTCGCCGTATCGGAAGGCGATCTCGTGCTGGCCCGGATGGCACTCGCCCTTCGCCGATTCTGGCCGCAGGCCCGCGCCGGCCATCTCGTTGCGGATCCGCCGGAGGAGGGGCTCGATCCGGGCGGTGCCGAGCAACGAGTAGTCGACGTTGTAGGGATTGACCGGGGTCAGGCCGCGATAGGCCTTGGCCCACGCCTCCTCGTAGGTGTCGCGGAACACGATGAACTCGAGCTCGGTCCCGGCCATGCCCTTCCAGCCCCGCTCGGCCAGCCGGTCGACCTGGCGGCGCAGGATTTGGCGGGGCGAGGGGGTTACGGCCGACCCGTCGGCCCACTCCAGGTCGGCGAGGCACAGGGCGCTACCCCGGTGCCAGGGCAAGAGCCGCAGCGTCGAGAGGTCGGGCCGCATGACGAAGTCCCCGTATCCCTGGTCCCACGACGTCATCTCGTACCCGGGCGCCGTGCGCATGTCGACGTCCACCGCCAAGAGGTAGTTGCAGGCCTCGGCGGCCCGCGGCACCACCTGGTCGAGGAAGTAGGGCCCGTGGCAGCGTTTGCCCTGCAGGCGGCCCTGCATGTCGGTGACGGCCAGCACGACGGTGTCGACCTCGCCCTGGTCGATCAGTCGGCGGAGCTCGTCGAGGGTGACGGCCCCCTCCGGGGCGTTCGTCACCGGGGAGGGCCGGTGGTGGCTCCCCGGCCACCGTTGTCGTCGGTCCGCTCTCGGCGTGCCCGGACGGGCGCGCCGCCGGCGCACGGGGCACCGGGCGACGGCGCCGGTGCCGGGCGGTCGACGGCCATGGCAGTTCTCCTCGGCGTGCTCGATTCCCCTGAGAGGTGAAGACCAGCAGGCCGGGCCGGGACCTGTCAACCGGCGGCACGGCGTCGCCGGCCGGGTGGTTGACGAACGAGGCGCCGACGAGGGACAATGTCGGCCCGTGTCGTCGACCGCCACCCTGGTAATCATCATCATGTAGGCACGTGCGGTCCGCACGTGCCTACCCGAACCGTCCACTCTGTGGGCGGTTTTTCAATTTCCGAACCGTGACGGAGAACCGATGGGAAGTGCCATGAACCACACTGGACAGATGGAGCGAGGCGGGGCCCCGGTCGGCGCGCCGGTCGACCGTTCTCGGCCGGCCGGCCGGGACCCCCACGAGGTGGCCGTCATCGGCGGCGACGGGATCGGTCCCGAGGTCGTCGCCGAGGCTCTGAAGGTCGTCGACGCGGCGGGGGTCCGACTCCGCACCACCGCCTATGACCTGGGTGCCGCCCACTACCTGGCCACCGGAGAGGTGCTCAACGACCCTGTGCTCGAAGAGATCCGGGGCTTCGACGCCATCTTGCTCGGAGCAGTCGGTCCCCCGATCGGCGACACGGCGGTCCCCTCGGGCCTCCTCGAGCGCGGGCTGCTCCTCCGACTCCGCTTCGAGCTCGACCTGTACATCAACCTTCGCCCGTTCGCCGGCGCCCCGGGGTCCATCGCCCATGGGGCCGACTTCGTGGTCATCCGGGAGAACACCGAGG
>JAJYVS010000067.1 GCA_021791895.1 Actinomycetes bacterium
CGCGGGTCCACCCTCTCAGGGCTCGTCGATCCGTACGAGATCGGTCTCGTCGGCCAGTCCGACGGCGGCGACGTGTCCCTCGCGGTGGGCGCCGACACATGCTGCCGGTACCCGGGAGTGGGCGCCCTGGCGATCCTCTCGGGGGCCGAGTACGCCGGCTTCCAGGGGCCGTACTTCGCAGCCCCCACGCCGCCGCTGCTCGTCGTCCAGGGCAGCGCCGACGTCATCAACCCGCCGGGGTGCAGCGTGCAGGTCTACGACGCAGCACCGGCGCCCAAGTACTACCTCGACCTCGTCGGAGCGGACCACCTCGCGCCGTACACGAGCGTCAACCCGTACGAGACAGTCGTCGCGCACGTCACGACCGACTTCTTCGAGGCCGAGCTCGAAGGACGGGCCGCGGCGCTCGGCGCGATGGCTGGGGCCGCCAACGACCCTCCCCTGTCCGCGCTCACGGTCGGCGGCACAGCCCCTCCCGCCACACCCGGCTGCCCGACAGCGCCCACGTAGCGGCGTCCGTCGTCACCGCTCACCACGGCGGACTTTGCAACGCGGTGTTGGCCACCACCATCGCCGTCACGAGGATGCTGCTGAGGAACAACCCGGTCCAGATACGGCCGGTCTTCCAGAAGAAGTAGCTGAGCACCGTGCCGGCGATGAGGAACAGCGGGATGAACTGGAAACCGACGATAGCCAGCAGAGGCTGTGTGGCCGTGGTGAGCTGGCCGGTGGCCCACGACCCGCCGTACTCGATGCCGATGAGGGCGACGTAGCCGACCACCAGCACGCCGGTGACCGAGGCCATGAACCGCCCGAGGGTGCTCACCCGCGGCCGGAGCTGGCCGAAGACGATGGTCGACACGATGAGGAAGTACACGAAGAAGGGCCACACGTAGCTCAGGAACACCGGCAGGTACATGGGCGTGATCGGCCTGATGTTGACCACCCACAGCCGGACATCCGAGGACCACGCCCACTCGAAGAAGAACACGGCCGCGTAAGCAGCTGCCACGCTGACGAGCGCCAGCAGGAGGGACTTGCCGACAGCCACCCAATCGATGACGCGTCCTTCCGGCTCGGCAACGCCGTAGGCGGCGAACGCTCGGCGCTGAGAAGCCCGCCACGCTCCCCAGCCGTGCTCGCCACCGTCCGCGGGCACGGCGCGCGAAGCCGACCCGCCGGTCTCTGCGGCGGGCTCGACCCCCGCCGGCGCCATGGCGACGAGCGACAGGGACGGCGAGCTCCGCCGGCGAGTGCCGACGAAGTGCCACAGCGCGAACAGAGCCGCACCGATCAGCCCCACGCCCACGGCCCACACCACGATCCCGGTCGTGATGGTCTCGGGGAAGATCGAACCCGCAGGGAACTCCTTCTGCCCCCATGTCTGGAACCAGAAGAAGGTGAGCGGGCCCAGACCGGCGAGGACCAGCGCTCCGACCCACCACGAGACACCCTTCACGGAGCGGTTCTCCGGGTGCTTGCGGACGACAGAGGAGAAGAACCTGGTCCGAAGAAGCGTGCCGCCCACGCCGAACAGGATCAGGAGGACTCCAAGGAAGCCGAGGAAGGTTCCGACCTCATCGAAGAGCCAGATCTGTGTGGACGCCGGGAGCGAGGTGGTGCCGACCAGGGTGCGCTGCATCCACGACACCGCCTGCTGGACGGCGGTCGGGTCGAAGGTCATCCCGGGGTGGATCGCTGTGTCCAGGTAGAGCACCCGGCCCGTGCCGTCGGCGACCGATCCGTAGACCTTGCCTTGGATCACCGGGGTCTTCGTGCCGAACATCGCCTCGAGACGGGGCGACTTCGGGATGTCGGCACCCGTCGGCTCTGCCCACATGAGTGTCGAGAACTCCGAGTTGGATGCTTCGATGACCGCCACGTTGCGGGGGAACTTCGGCGTTCCTGGGAGGGGCTCGAGCGATGGGGTCGCCACCGATGAGCTGATCAGCGCGATCGACCGGTACGCAGTCGGGTAGGTCGCGGCAGCGAGCACCGAGGCCCACCCACCCATCGAGTGCCCGATCAGGCCGATGTCTCCGTGGCGAACCATGGGCAGGCTCTCGAGGTAGGCGAGAGCCGGTGGACCTCCGTACGATGTGGAGAAGGCAGGCGGTGCCGAGCCGCCCTGGCCGGTCTGGTTGGCGTCGAGCACCACGGCGCCCCGTCGGGCCATCTCGATCGAGAAGCTGTCCATGGTGTCCACCGTGTTGATGTAGCCCTCGATGGTCACCACGCCAGGGGCTGGGTGCTTGGCGGTCGCCGTGGACGGGACGTAGAGCAAGCCGGTCATCATCTGGCCGGACGCCGTGGGGAACGAGACCTGGGTGACCCGCACGGTGCCGCCATTCGTCTGAGCCGTGTTGGCCATGAAGCCGCCGGCCAGCACGAGCACGAGTCCCCCGACGAGCACCGCGGGAGCACTGTGCAGGCGCCGCCACAGCGATGGCCGGAGATGCGGTTGGGGCGCAGCCGGCTCAGGTGCCGGGCGGAGGGGGGCCGGTGCCTTCAACGTCGCCTCCGGGACACCGGGCTCCGGGACACCGGGCTCCGGGACACTGGGATCCGGGGACTCGCTCATGGCCGCCTCCCTCTCTCGTCACTCGGCACGGCGCACAACACCTCGAGCTTTGGGTGGGCGAGTCGTGTCCCCGTAGGGCCCAAGGACCCGGCCCTTCTCGGGAGGATCCAGCCCTTCTCGGGAGGATCCGGCCCCTCGGCTCAAGGGAGGGGAAGCAGGGGTACCGTCTCCTTCGCCCGCCGGGCTGCCTCGGCGTCGTCGGCCGGCCGCTCGCCCGCCAGGTACTCGAGCGCCGCCGTCTGGCGGTAGGCGTCGAGCTCGGCGACGACAGTACCGGCGTCCCACCCGAGGAGCGGGGCCATGACAGCTGCCGCCGCCGGCGCCGCCACTTCGCCGGCGTCGGGCGTCTCGATGCCGATCCTCGTCCGGCGGAGCAGCACGTCGTCGAGGTGGCGCGCCCCCTCGTGGGAGACCGCATAGGCGATCTCGGCCATCACATATCCCGTCGCCCCCGGTACGGGCTCGGCCAGCGCTCGGTCGGAGTCCACCAGGGAAAGCACCTCTCCGACAAGGGCGCCGTAGCGAGCGAGCAGGTGGCCGACCACGGCCTCGGGCACGTCATGGCCCTCGGCGAGGGCCGATTGCCGGTTCCGCCAAGCCTCGTAGCCCTCCGCACCGAGCAGCCGCACCTCAGAGGTGACCGAACGGCCAGCGGGAAGCGACCCGTCGGCGACGGCGGCGTCCACGGTGTCGGCGGCCATCACCCGGTAGGTCGTGAACTTGCCGCCCGACACCACCACCAACCCGGGGGCGAGCCGGGCGACCGCATGCTCGCGCGAGACCTTCGTCGTCTCGGGCTCGTCGCGGGTCATCCGGTCGATGCGCTCGGCCCCGTGCTCACCGGGACCCCGGACGACGCCGATGCCAGCCACGAGAGGGCGGAGGCCGGCATAGGTCGCCTGGACGTCGTGGTCGGTGAGGGGTCGGGAGAGCACCCGATTCACCTGCGAGAGAAGGTAGTGGACATCTGCCTGGGTAGTGATGGGCCGTGCCTTCTCCTCGTCCCAGTCCGTGTCGGTGGTCCCGATCAGCCAATGGTCCCCCCACGGCAGGACGAACAAGACGCTTCGCTCGGTGCGAACCACCAGAGCCGCCGAGGACTCCACCTTCTCCTTGGCCACCACGAGGTGGACCCCCTTGGATGGTCGGACTTCGACCGTCCGGGACCGGCCGGCGATCCCTTCGGTCTCCTCGGTCCACGGCCCGGTGGCCAGCGCCGTCACATTGGCCGCCACGTCGAGCTCCTCACCGGTCTCGGCGTCTCGGAGCCTCGCACCGAACACCCGGTCGCCATCACGGCGAAACCCGACCGCTGCCGCTCGGCTCACTGCCACCGCGCCGTAGGCGACAGCGGTGCGTACCGTCTCCACGACGTAGCGGGCGTCGTCCACCTGGGCGTCGAAGTACTCGATCGCCCCAACCAGGCTGTCGCGGCGGAGGCCGGGCGCGCGCTCGAGCGCGCTCCGACGAGAGAGGTGCCGGTGCCACGGCAGGCTCCCCTTCCCCCGGTTGGACGCCAGGACGTCGTACAGGGCGATGCCGGCCCCGACGTAGGCGCGCTCGATGACCGGGGTCTGCAGCGGGTACAGGAACGACACAGGACGCACCAGATGGGGCGCCACCACACCGATGAGGAGCGCACGTTCCCGTAGCGCCTCGTGCACGAGGTGGAGATCGAACTGCTGCAGGTAGCGGAGGCCCCCGTGCACCAGCTTGCTCGATCGGCTCGACGTACCCGACGCCCAGTCCTGGGCTTCCACCAGGCCGACGCGCAACCCCCGGGTGGCGGCGTCCAGTGCGGTGCCCGCCCCGGTGATCCCTCCGCCCACCACGAGCAGGTCGAACGGCTCGTTTCCGAGTCGACGGAGGTCGTCACGGCGCCGTACCGGGGAGAGTGCAGCATCGGCCATCGTCGTCCACCTCGCCTTCGACCCCCCGGTCCACCAACGCGGCTCTCGCGGAGCTCATGGCCGAGTGTGGGCCCAACTGCGCGGGGTGAACAGGGTCGAACGACCCGCGTCGGCACGAAGGACGCAACGTCCTCTCCGGCGTCGGCTCTACGCCTCCTCGGACGAGGGCGCGGAGTCCGCGCGATCAGCCGCCGGCAGCCGCCCAAGCCCTGGACCGCTCCACCCCCTGGAGCCACCGCGCGTAGCCGGCGTCCGCCTCGGAACGCCCCAGCAGGGGACGGTGCTCCTCATCGGGACGCCACAGCGCGACGGTCTCGTCGACCGACCCCCAGACTCCTTCCGCCAGTCCGGCGAGCAACGCGGCGCCAAGGGCGGTCGACTCGGTGCAGGTGGGTCGCACGACGGGGACCTGGAGCTGGTCCGCCTGGATCTGGAGCAGGAGGGACATGGAAGCCGCTCCCCCGTCGGCCCGTAGCTCCCGGCAGGGGGTGCCGGCCGCCGTCATCGCGTCGACCATGTCGCGAACCGAGTAGGCCATGGACTCGACCACGGCCCGGGCGACGTGGGCACGTCGGGTACCGCGAGTGATCCCGACGGCAGTCCCCCGGGCGTACGGGTCCCACCATGGGCTTCCCAGACCGGTAAAGGCCGGCACGACGACGAGACCGGACGAGTCCGGGACAGATCCGGCCAGCGGCCCGAGCTCCTCCGATGCCCCGATGAGTCCGAGGCCGTCGCGGAGCCACTCGACCGCCGCACCCGCCACGAACGTCGAACCCTCTATGGCGAACTCGGGGAGCCCCGAGCCGTGGTCGCCGAGGTCCCAGGCGACGGTGGTCACCAACCCGGGAGGATCCGGCGGTCGGTTGGGACCCGCCTGGGTCAGGACGAAGCTTCCGGTCCCGTAGGTGACCTTCGCCATCCCGGGATCCACGCAGGCTTGCCCGAACAGGGCCGCCTGCTGGTCGCCTGCTACCGCTGAAAGGCCGACGCCGTCGAAGACGGAGCCACCCGGCACCACTCCGGTCGCGACGCTGCCGAAGCGGCCACAGGTCGGCCTGACCTCCGGAAGGGCGGCGACGGGCACGCCGAAGAGACCGCAGAGATCCTCGGACCAGCGACGGGCCCCGATGTCGTACAGCATGGTCCGTGAGGCATTCGTCGGGTCGGTGGCGAGCAGACCGCCGGCGGGCCCGCCGGTCAGCTGCCACACCAACCAGGCGTCCACAGTTCCCAGGGCGAGGTCGGGCGACCGGCGCACCTGACCGCTGCGCAGGAGCCACTCGTACTTCGTGGCGGAGAAGTACGGGTCGACCAACAAGCCGGTGGTCCGGCGCACCTCGTCGGCCAGCCCGGCGGCGATCAGCTCTTGGCAACGGTCTGCGGTCCGTCGGTCCTGCCAGACGATGGCGGGGGCCAACGGGCGGCCGGTCCGGCGATCCCAGGCCACTGCCGTCTCGCGCTGGTTGGTGATCGCCACCGCTGCGACCGCCGTCCGCTCGCCCGCCAGCAGCGCGGACACCTCGGCGAGAGTTGTGCGCACCAGGCCCCAGATCTCGTCCGGGTCGTGCTCCACCCAGCCGGGTCTGGGGAAGTGCTGGGTCAGGGCTCGATAGGCGACATGACGGACGGACCCGTCCTCGCCGAACGCAAGGGCTCGCACGCCGGTGGTCCCGGCGTCGATCGCCACCACGACGGCCACGGGTCGTCACGCTATCGGGTGGTCCGCGGCGGATGTCACG
>JAJYVS010000068.1 GCA_021791895.1 Actinomycetes bacterium
CGATGCCGCCGCCTCCTCCGGGGTTCGCACCCGACGCCGCGATGCCGCCGCCTCCTCCGGGGTTCGCACCCGACGCCGCGATGCCGCCGCCTCCTCCGGGGTTCACCTCGTCCCCGACCCACTCAACGGAACTGCTCGTGAACCTTCAAGCGATGACGTCCCTGTCGGCTCCGAGCGGCGAGTCGACCGGAGCCGCTCCGTACGCGCAGCCAGCGGAGACCCAGACCGAGGTTGAAGCGGAACCCGCGCACCCAGCGCCGCCGATCACCGCCGACTTCTTCGCCCGGGCCACCGGCAAGGGGCGTCGCTGACAACCTGAATCCAGGGGCCACCCCAGTTCTGTAAGGGGATCCGGATTGAATGGGATCCGTCGCCGGATCCGGTCGACCCGAGTGTCCGTTCAGTCCTGAGGGCTGGCCGTCTGGGCCCGTTGCCAGTGGCCCGAACGACCACCGGACTTCTCCCACAGGGCGACCCCCTCGACCGTCATCGTCCGATCAGCGGACTTGCACATGTCGTAGATCGTGAGCGCGGCCAAGGTGCACGCCGTCATCGCCTCCATCTCGACCCCGGTCCGATCGACCGTCTCAACGCCAGCCTCGACCTCTACGTAGTCGTCACCGATAGAGAAATTGATGGCCACCGACCCGACCAGGACCGGGTGACACATGGGGAGCAGCTCGGCCGTCCGTTTGGCCGCCTGGATCCCGGCGATCCTGGCCGCAGCGAGGACGTCACCCTTGGTGATGGCGTTGTTGGCCACCTTGGCGGTGGTCTCGGGCTGCATGAACACCCGGCACCGCGCCAGGGCCCGGCGATGCGTCGGCTCCCGCGGGCTGACGTCCACCATCCGGGCACCTTCCAGGGGATCGAGGTGCGCAAGGCTTCGGTCAGTCACGATGGAGATTCTAGGTCCGTCTCGGCACGGCTCCCCGACCGACCCGTTACGGTAGGATTAGCAGTCGAAGACTGTGAGTGCTAATCCGCCGCCAGCCGGGAGCCCAGATGCCGACCTATGAGTACGCCTGCACGTCGTGCGGACACCGCTTCGAGGCGGTGCAGTCGTTCTCCGATCCCGCGCTGACCGCCTGCCCGGTCTGCCGCGGATCGCTTCGCAAGGTCTTCGGCAACGTCGGGATCGTGCTCAAGGGCAGCGGCTTTTACAAGACCGACAGCCGGAAGACCGGTTCGAACGGGTCCGGCCCGAAGACGAAGAGCTCGTCCGGCGACACCGCATCGGAGAAGGGGACCGCGGCCAGCTCCACCGGCTCGTCGGAGCCCGCCGCCTCCTCGGCCGCCGCCAGCACCGGAACCGATAAGGGGACCTCCGCCGGATAGGACGGCGCACCCGGGTCCTTCACCATCCCCGGGTTCCCGATTCGACCTTCTTAGGCTGGCATTTCGTGTCGGACCTGCCGTCCTCGGCGAACCCCCTCGAGCGTGTGCTCGGCGTCCTGCTCAAAAAACGAGGTCCGGGCCCGTTTCGGAACGGCGGGTTCGATCGATCTCTCTCGGTGCCGACGACGCGGGGATTTCGGGTTGCGGGCTGGATCGTCGCCTCGGCCATCTTCGCCACCAGTCTGATCGTCTGGTACGGGGTTGACCACGGGATCACTGGCCCCATCACCCCGACCGGCGACTCCTGGGAGAGCGCGACGCCGGCGATCGCCGTCGAGCACGGGGTATTCGGTTGCGCCTACCCGGCCAGCGCCCGCTCGTCGACCCCACCCCTCTACCCCACGATCGCCGGGGGCATCCTGGCGGCTACCGGGTCCCTGTTCGACATCGGGCCCCGGGTGCACGCCTCCGCCTGTCCCGCCCTCGGTCAACGGGCCAACGGCACCGCCTACCCCGAGTGGTCATTCCTCCTCACCGGCCTGGTCGCCTGGCCGGCCCTCCTGGCCGGCTTCGTCGTCCTCCTCTCGGTGTCGGGCCGGGGCGGCACCCGCTTCGAACTGCTCGGAACCTGGGCGCTCGGCGCCATCCCGGCCATCGCCTCCGCCTACATGCAGTACTTCCACCCCGAAGACCTGCTCGCGATGGGCCTGGCCCTGGGGGCGATCGCATTCGCCCTCCGGCGTCGGTGGGTCGCCGCCGGCATCTGCCTCGGGCTCGCCTGCTGCTCGAAGCAGTACGCCGTGCTGGCCGCGATCCCCCTCGTCCTCGCTACGCCCCGCGGCGCCCGGGCCCGGCTCACGGCCGCAGCCGGCGGGACCGGCATCGTGGTCCTGGCCCCGCTGACCGCGGTCATGGGCAAGGGCATGATCCTGAGCCTGGCCGGGCGCTACGCCACCACCATGAACGGCCAGACGCTGGTCGGCCAGCTCGGACTGCACGGGGACCTGCGCCTCGCGGCGGCCCGGGGCCTGCCGCTCGCGATCGCCGCCGGACTGGCGGTCTTCGCCCGGAGAAGGTTCGGTGACGAGCTGCTCGCGCCGGTGCCGCTGACCGCCCTGGTCGCAGGTTCGCTGATCCTGCGCCTGGTCTTCGAGGTCAACCTCTACAGCTACTACTTCCTGGCCGCCGCCGTCTCGCTGGTGGCGCTCGAGGTCGTCGGCGGGCGCTTCCGTCTCGGCACCGTCGCCTGGCTGGTGGCCACCGGCGCGTTGTACCCGCCGGCCTACGAGGCGCTCGTGCCGATCCAAGAGCGCGCCGCGCTGTTCATCCAGGCCGGCGTGGTCATCTGCGCGCTTGCCCTGGCCCTCGGGCCGCTTCTTCGGCCCGCCCCGGCGAGTTCGCTCGTGCCGGCGTCGGTGTCGACGCGGGCAACGCCGAACCTCCGGGTACCGGCCCGGTCGGGAGCGGGCTGAGCGTCAGTTCCCGCTCAGCTGCATGTCCCCGACGGCCACGGTCTGGCCGGCCGCCACCCCGGGTAGCCACTCGAGGTCATTGCCGACGTGCACGACCGACAACAGCATCCGCTGGAGGGTGGAGGCGACCGTCGCCTCGCGGATCGGCTCGGCCAGCTTGCCATCGCGGACCATGAGCCCCTCGACGCCGACCGAGAAGTCCCCGCTGACCGGGTTGACCCCGGAGTGCACGCCGATGATCGACTGGACGAAGAGCCCCTCGCCGACCGAGGACATGATGGCCTCCTGGCTTTGGTCCCCCGGCGCGAGCACCACCGCCCTCGCTCCGACCCCAGGGGCCCCGGCGTAACCGCCCCGCACCGCCGAACCGGTCGAGGCCGTCCCGGCCCGCCGGGCCGACACCGTGTCGTAGAGGAACCCGAGCAAGACGCCGGACTCGACGAGGAGGTTCCGACGGCAAGCCAGCCCCTCGGCGTCGTAGGCCGAGGCCCGGAATGCCCGGGGGTCCGTCGGGTCGTCCACCAGGGTGAACGATCCGGTCGCCACCTGCTCGCCGGTCCGGCCGGCGAAGAAGGACCGGCCCTTCACGACCGCCTCGCCCGACAGGGCGGCCGAGATGATCCCGAGGAGCGTCGAGACCACCCGGCGGTCGAAGATCACCGTGAGACGGTCCGAGGTCGGCTTGACCGCCCCGAGCATCCGGGTCGATCGCTCGACGGCCTCGATGCTGACCCGATCCGGGTCGAGCCCGCCGAATCCCCGGGCGACGCTGAACCCCACCCCGGTGTGGCTGTCGGCTCCTTCGCCGGCGATGGCCGCGGCCGACAGGTAGGCGCCCGTGCGGCGGCTGACGGCACGAATCCCGGTGGTCGAGGCCAAGGCGACCTCGACCCGTTCGTCGGCGTAGTCGGCCGACGGGACCTGGCGGATCCGTCGGTCGGCCGACCGGAGACGCCGCTCGAGATCGAGCGCCAGTGCGACCTTGTCGTCGGTCGGCACCTCGCCGACGGTCGGGTCCCAGAGGTCCAACGCGGCGGGATCGACCCCGTCGGGGGTGGCGAAGGCCAGGTGGGCGTCGGGGGTGGCGAATGCGGCGTTGTCGCGCGCCGCCCGGACGGTCTCGTCGACGACCTCGGGCTCGAGCGATCCGGCCCAGGCGAACCCGAGCCTCGGCCCCTCGGCCCCCCCGGTCAACAGGACCCGCACGCCCACGCCCCCGGTCGTCGCCGAGGACAGGGACTCGACGTCGCCGTCGTAGGCACAGACCTCGACGTCGTGGCCCCGGGCCACGTAGGCCTCGACCTCCTCTCCGCCCCGAGCGGCGGAGATGACCCGCTCGGCCAGGGTCATGAGGTCGCTCACGCCGCGGTCCCGCCGATGGTGATCCCGGTGATCCGCAGCGTCGCCTGGCCGCAGCCGACCGGGACGCTCTGGCCATCCTTGCCACAGGTGCCGGGCATCATGCCGAAGTCGTCGGCGACGGCGTCGATGCGCCCGAGGATGTCCGGACCGTTGCCGATCAGGTTGGCGTCGCGCAGAGGGGCGGTGATCCGCCCCTCCTCGATCAGGTAGGCCTCCGAGGTGCCGAAGACGAAGTCCCCGGTGGCGGTGTTGACCTGGCCACCACCCAACTTGGCGACGTAGACGCCCCTCGGCGTCTGCGCGACGAGCTCGTCGGGGTTCTCGGTGCCGGCCATGAGGAAGGTGTTGGTCATGCGGACGATCGGCAGGTGCTGGTAGCTCTGCCGGCGGCCGTTCCCCGACGAGACCCGGCCCTCCTTGCGGGCACGGAGCCAGTCCCACAGATAATCGGTGAGCACGCCGTCTTGGATCAAGACGTTGCGAGCCGACGGCTTCCCTTCGTCGTCGAAGGCGAAGTTGCCCCACTCACCCCCCACCGTCCCGTCGTCAACCAGGGTGACGAGCGGGCTGGCGACCAGCTCGCCGACGCGGTCCACGTAGACCGAGGCGTCCTTCACGATGTGGTCGGCCTCGAGCCCGTGGCCGCAGGCCTCGTGGAACAAGAACCCCCCGCTTCCCCCGGCGAGCACCACCGGCAACTCCCCGGAGGGCGCGGGTCGGGCCGAGAGCTTGCCGAGGGCCCGGTTGGCCGCCACCCTCGCCAGGTCCTCCACCGCGATCCGGTCGAACACCTCGAAGCCCTCGGTCCGAGCGACCGACTCGTAGCCGGTCTGCATCCCGGTGTCCCCGGTGGCCACGCACTGCACGCTCAGCCTGGTGCGGGTCTGGTCGTCCTCCACGTGGACGCCGTCGGTCGAGGCCACGAGGATCCGGCGTCGGCTGTCGCCGTAGCCCACCTGGACCTGGGTGATCGCGCCGCCGACCGAACGGGCCGCGTCGTCTGCCCGGTTCAACAGCTCGAGCTTGCGCAGCTTGTCGACGTCACCCGGTGCGAGCAACCCGCGTGTCGGCGAGGTGCTCCGTTGCGGGAGGCCGACCGTTCTCGCCCCCCCGCCGCCGCTTCGGGCCACCGCCGCCGCGGCCTCGGCCGCCGCGAGGAGGCCGGCCTCGGACAGATCGGCCGTGTGGGCGAAGCCGGTGGTCTCCCCGACCACGACCCGGATCCCGGCTCCCCGCTCGCGGCCCGACGAGAGCTCCTCCACCTTGCGGTCGTCGAACGAGGCCCCCGAGGTCTGGCGGTCCTCGGCGAAGACCTCCGCCATGTCGCCACCTCGCCGGAGGGCGACGTGCAGGACGCGCTCGAGCACCGCCGGCTCGACGAGCGGAGCCTGTTCGGCGTCGGTGTTTGGGGCACCTCTGGGCACGGCGGTATCGTAACGGCCGATGGCTCGCAGTCCTTCGCCGGTGCCCACTTCCGTCACGGGCGGCCTGGTTCCCGGCCTGAGCGCCACCGTGGTCCTCACGGTTGCCGACGAGGACACCGCCGCCTGCCTGCATTCGGGCGACGTGCCGGTCCTGGCCACCCCCCGGCTCGTCGCGCTCTGCGAGGAGGCCACGTGCCGCTCGCTCGACGGGCGGCTCGGCGAGGGCCGGACGTCGGTGGCCTCCCGGATCCAGTTCGACCACCTGATCCCGGTGCCCATCGGCGCCACGGTGGCGGCCGAAGCCACCTTGGAACGGGTCGAGGGTCGCCGGCTCGTGTTCACCGTCTCGGTCACCTTGCGCTCGGACCGGCACACAACGCTCGTGGCCGCGGGCAGGGTCACGAGAGTGGCCGTGGAGCGGGACCGGTTCCTCGACAAGGCCGGCGGCTGGGGGCCGGACCGGGGCTGAGCCGCAGGTCACGAGCCGGGGACCGCGCCGCGCCCGGGCCCTTGGCGGCCCGCGACGCGTGCGACCGGGTAGCGTGGCGATCATCGGCGCACCTGGCGGCTCTCGCGCCC
>JAJYVS010000069.1 GCA_021791895.1 Actinomycetes bacterium
ATCCCGCCGTCGGCGATCACGTGCACGTAGACCCCGGTCTCGTCGAGATGGCGCATCCGGGCCCCGGCGACATCGGCGATCGCGGTCGCCTGGGGAACGCCGATCCCGAGCACTCCTCTCGTCGTGCAGGCGTTGCCCGGACCGACCCCGACCAGGACGCCGACCGCCCCGGTGCGCATGAGGTGGAGCCCGGCCTGGTACGACGCGCACCCGCCGACGATCACCGGCAGATCGAACTCCCGGATGAACTGCTTGAGGTTCAGGGGCTCGACCGTCTTCGAGACGTGCTCGGCGGAGACCACCGTCCCCTGGACGACCAGGATGTCGAGCTCGGCGGCCAGCACCGCCGGCGCCAGCTGGAGGGTCCGCTGCGGGGTGACCGAGGCCGCCGCCGTCACGCCGGCCCCCTTGATCTGGCGGATCCGCTCGGTGACGAGCTCGGCTTTGATGGGCTCGCTGTACATCTGCTGCATCCGGGCCGTGGCCTTCTCGTCGTCGAGCTCCCCGATCTCGTCGAAGAGCGCCGTGGGGTCCTCGTAGCGGGTCCACAGACCCTCGAGGTTGAGCACCCCGACCCCGCCCAGGCGACCGAGCTCGATGGCCGTCGCCGGCGAGGTCACCCCGTCCATCCCCGCGCCGAGGAGCGGCAGGCCGAAGCGGTAGGCGTCGATCTCCCAGGAGATGTCGACGTCCTCGGGGTCGCGGGTCCGCCTCGAGGGGACGATGGCGATGTCGTCGAAGCCGTAGGCCCGCCGCCCCGACTTGAAGATGCCGATCTCGATCTCAGCCACCCGATTGCCCTCCGGATCCCGTCCCGCCCGGCGTGCCGCGGCGGGGCCTCGACGGCGATCTCAGTCGAGCCGACCCTGCGGACTGCGATACCGGACCCACCATACCGTCTTGCTCCGACGCCAAAAGGGCCTTCTCGAACCACAGATCGGCGTAGCGCTCGTCGTTGAACGGCGCCACCTGGCGGTAGCCGGCGCTGCGGTACAGGGCGACGGCCTCGACCAGGGCCCGGTTGGTGTCGAGCTGGACGCGCTCGGCCCCGCCGTCGCCGGCGCGTCGCTCGAGGTCCTCCAGCAACCGTCGTCCGACCCCGAGGCCCCGGGCCGACGGGGCGACCCACATCCGCTTGATCTCGGCCGGCCGGCCCGGGTGGAACCGGATCCCGCCACAACCCACCGCCTCGCCGCGCAGGGTGGCCAAGAGCAGGACCCCGGTGGGGGGCATCAGGTCGGCGGGGCTCAGCGGGCGGGCCAGGGCCGGTTCGAAGCCCGAGGCGAGCCGCCCCGACAGCTCCTCGACATAGCGCTCGAGGCACCCAATCGCCGACGGGTCGTCCGGCGGGCGGACCGTGAACTCGACCATCGAGGCGGCGAGGAGCCGCTCCACCTCGGCCATGGCGCCGAGCAACCGGTCTCGATGCCCCCCGGCGAGCGGCCCGAGGATCGAACGGGCAACGGTGTCGGAGCGCCGATCCAGCTCCTCGCGCTCGGCCAGGCCCCGCCGGGTGAGCCGCACCGTCCGCACCCGGCGGTCGGCACCGCTCGCCCCAACGCTCACCATGCCGTCGCCCTCGAGGGCGCGCAGCAGCCGGCTCAGGTACCCCGAGTCGAGGCCGAGACGGACCCGCAGCGACCGCACCTCGCAGCCCGACGGTCCGATCTCCCAGAGCAGCCGGGCCTGGCCGAGCGGCCGGGCCCGGGACAGGTAGGCGTCTTCGAGGGCCCCGATCCGCTCGACGACCAGCCGGTTGAACCGCCGGACCTGATCCACCCCGTCGTCGGGCACATCCTGACTTTAGTCAGAGGATCTGCTCGCTCAGTGCCAGTAGGCGCCGACGGTCGCCGCGATCTCCTCGCCCTGCCTGACCCCCTCGAGGGCGGCGGCCGGCGCCACCGAGGCGTCCATCAGGTTCATCCCGATCACCTTGGCGGTGCCCTCGTCCGGAGCCACCACCTCGACCTGGGCCCCGGCGTCGGTCAGCACCTTGGACTCGGCCTCCATCGTCTGGAGGAGCCGGGCGATCCGGGGGTCTCCCGCCGGCATGCGGGAGGCGGTCATGAGTGACACCACCAGCACGACGTCGTGACCGACGGCCAGATCGGCGCTCGTGCCCGAGCGCATCCCCCCGTCCATGTAGCGCCGGCCGCCGATCGTGATGGGTGCGAACAGCCCCGGCACCGCGCAGCTCGAGGCCACCGCCCGGTCCAGCTCGACGCCGGAGGTCGCGTCCCACACCTTGAACTCCCCGCTCTCGGCGTCGACGGCCGTGCACGAGTAGCGGGCGGGCCAGGGCTCCTTGCTCAGGTAGCCGAACATGTCGATGAACCGGTCCTCCTCCAGGGCGTCGGCCTCGAGGGCGAAGCGGCCGATGTGGGCCCGTCGCTCCTCGGGCTCGAGGTCCACGGTCTCGATCATGAGCGCCATGAACCGGGCCATGCGCTCGGCCATCGGACCGTCGGCCCCTGCATTGGCCGGGGTGTCTGAGTGCGGCTCGCTCTTCTCGTACCGCTCGACCTGTTCCTCGAGATCGCGGCCCAGGGCCAGTTGGGCCCCCACCGCCGAGCCGGCCGAGGTCCCGAGGATGAAGGCGGCATCGGTCAGGTCCACGCCGCGGCGCGCCAACCCCGTGGCCAGGCCGATCTGCCAGGCGATCCCGACCGAGCCACCGCCGCTCAACACCAGCGCCTTCGTCATCTTCGACCTCCCCTCGGACGCCCGGACCGGCCCGGACCGCCCGCCGCCACCATCGCACGTGGCGCCCTCACCCGCCCGATCCGCTCGTCACGAGGATCTTGCAGTGGTCGTCGGGGTTGGCCAGGTCCTCGAAGGCCCCGGCCACCCCGTCGATGCCGACCTCGCCGGTGATGAGGGGCGACACGTCGAGCGCCCCTTCGGCGATCGAACGCAGGGTCCCGGCGAACTCCTCCAAGTCGTAGCCGAGGCAGAACTGGACCGAGAGCTCCTTCGCGATCCCGAAGAACGGGGTGATCTGGTCCCGGCCCATGCACACCCCCACCACCACCAACCGGGCCCGGGGCGGGGCGGAGCGCAACGCGGCGTCGATGACCCCGGGCACCCCCACCGCCTCGAAGACGACCGGCGGGGCCGCGCCGCCCGCCGACCCCCAGACCTCGAAAACGTCCTCGGTCGACGGATCGAGCACCCGGTGGGCCCCCATGCGCTTGGCCAGGGCCCGCCGCATGGGCGAGTAGTCGGCGGCCACGACCGGCTCGACGCCCCTCAAGGCAAGCGAGGCGATCACGGCGATGCCGACCGGGCCGCAGCCGATCACGACCGCACCCTCCCCGGGAGCGACGCCCGAGCGGTTGACCGCGTGCAGGCCGACCGCCATCGGCTCGGTCAGCGCCGCGTGGCCGGCACCGAGACCCGAGGGCACCCGCTGCACGAGCGACGCCGACAAGAGCATCCGCTCGCTGTAGCCGGCCGGCAGGTCGTTCGAGTAGGCCAGGTCCTGGATCCCGGTCGGCCCGAGCATGATCGGGACCGAGGTCACGAGGGTCCCCGGTGCCGGGCCCTCGGTGTCGGGGCCGAGCTCGAGCACCTCGGCACAGAACTCGTGGCCCATGAACACGTCCCGGGCGAGATCGACCCCCGCCCCGAGCGCCGGGGCGCCGCGCATCGAGGAGATCAGCTGGACGAGCGTGGCGCCCGACTTGGCGAAGTGCAGGTCCGACCCGCAGATCCCGCACGCCTTCACCTCGGCGAGCAGCTGACCGGGGCCGGGGACCGGCTCGGGCACGTCGTCACGCACGAGCATCCGCCCGCCCGACAGCACGGCGGCGCGCATCAGGACTGCTGCTCTTCGAGGTGGCTGGCGATGGCGTTCATGATCGCCTGACCCGCCCGGCCGAACAGCTCGTCGCGCTTGGAGGCCGCCCAGTCGTGCGAGGTCCGGGGGGCGGCCAGCTTGTGCTTGAAGTGCGGGATGACCTCCCGGGCGAAGAGCCGGTACGAGCGCAGCGTGGCCTCGGGAGAGGCCCAGTCATGGCCCAGCTGGAGGAACGTGCCGAACCCGCCCGACTGCTCGAGCAGGCCGTCGATGTAGTCGATGGCGTCGTCGGGGGTCCCGATCACGATGTTGCCGCCGGCGGCGTACTTCTCGACGAAGGCCCGGGGGTCGCCGGGGTCCGAGTCCACCTCGTAGCCGAGCGGCACGAAGCCGGCGGTGCCGAAGTAGCGGGAGAACGCCTCCAGGCCGTGGGTGCACTCCTCCAGCGCCTGGTCGCGGGTTTCGGCGATGTGCATCGCCCCGAGGACCCGCCAGTCGGCCCGCGACGGCGGCTCGCGGCCGGCCGTTCTCGCCTGGTCCTCGACCACGCCCCAGGCGTTGCCGATGGCGGCGAAGCCGCCTTCGATCACCTGCATGGAGAGCGAGAGCAACGACACCCCGTAGCGGCCGGCGAGCCGGGGCCCCGAGGGCGACACCATCGCCGCCACCGCCACCTCGAAGTGCGGGTGGGTGTAGGGGCGCAGCTGGAGCCGGCCCTCCTTCATGGTGAACCAGTCGGTCTCCCGGGTGACCGGCTCCTCCGAACGGAGGAGGGCCAAGATGGCCTCGAGCGACTCCTCCATCCGGCGGCGCTGGTCGACCGGATCGATCCCCATGATGTAAGCGTCGGTGGGCAGCGCGCCGGGCCCGGTGCCGAAGAGGACCCGGCCCCGGGTCAGGTGGTCGAGGAGGACCATCCGGTCGGCCACCAGCCACGGATGGTGGTAGGGCAACGAGACCACGCCGGTCCCGAGCTTGATGTGCTTGGTGCGCTCGGCCGCCGCGGCGATGAAGATCTCGGGGCACCCGATGATCTCGTAGCCACCGGAGTGGTGCTCGCCGAACCAGGCCTCGTCGTAGCCGAGGCGGTCGAGCGCCACCACCCGCTCGAGGTCGTACTCGAGCGCCAGGGTCGGGTCCTGGCCGAGTGGGTGGAACGGTGCGTAGAACACGCCGAAGCGCAGCGGGTCGGTCATGGCGTTGCCTTTCTGTGATGCACGTCATCGAGGAATTCGATCAGGGCCGCGTTCACCTCGCCGGGGCGCTCCTGCTGCACCCAGTGGCCGGCCCCGTCGATCAGCCGGTTGCCTCGGTGGTCGTCGAGGTGGCCGAGCCCGGCATCGGGCGGCGAGAAGGCGATTACCGGGTCCTCGGTGCCGGCGATGAACAGCGATGGGCACGCGACGCGGGCCCCGGCCACCGCTTCGGTCAGCGCCCAGTTGCGGTCGAGGTTGCGGTACCAGTTGAGCCCGCCGGTGAACCCGGTCCGGGTGAACTCGGTCACGTAGTGGTCGAGATCGGCCTCTGGGAGCCAGTCGGGGAGGGCCGCCGGCTCGGGGAGCCGCTCGACGAACCCGGCCTCGCCTTGGGCCGAAAGGGCGCTCGCCTGCTCGGCCGAGAGCTCGGTCGAGCGGGGGCCGGCCAACAGGCGTCGCATCGTCCGGGCCGGATCGGCCGCGAGCTCGGCGTCGGCCACGCCAAGCTCCTGGAAATAGAGGATGTAGAAGAACCGGTCGGCGAACAGCTGGCGCAAGAGGGTGATCGTCGGCGCCGGTGGACGGGGGAGGAACGGGACGCTCATCCCGACGACCGCCCGTACCCGTTCGGGCGCGAGGAGCGCCAGCTGCCAGACCACCAGGGCCCCCCAGTCGTGGCCCACG
Organism: Actinomycetes bacterium; assembly: GCA_021791895.1. Lineage (GTDB taxonomy): Bacteria > Actinomycetota > Acidimicrobiia > Acidimicrobiales > RAAP-2 > Palsa-461. Next base: position 5,680 of record JAJYVS010000069.1, read on the forward strand.
AAGCACGCCCGCTCCTCCCCCAGGTCGTCGAGCACGGCGAGGAGGTCGCCGGTTAGCTGCTCGATGTCGTAGGCCTCGAGCGCCGGGGGTCGGTCGGAGCGGCCGTAGCCCCGCTGGTCGGGCACGGCGACCCGGTAGCCTGCCGCGACCAGGGCCGGAACCTGGTGGCGCCACGAGAAGGCCAGCTCGGGGAACCCGTGGGCCAGGACGACGGTCGGACCGCTCCCCGATACGTCGACGGCCAGCCGGACCCCGCCTTGCTCGACGGTGCGCACCTCGGTCGTGCCAGTGGACATGTCCCTTCCCTAGGCGGCCAGCGTCGCGAGCAGTTCGTCGCGCGACGGGCCCGTCCGCACCGGAGCCGGGCACCGCTCCGGGTCACCCATGATGGCCGC
>JAJYVS010000070.1 GCA_021791895.1 Actinomycetes bacterium
ACACCGACTCGCCCAAGACCGTGCGCGACCTGCTCGACTTCTTGAACGCCGAGCTCGAGGTCGACGCGATGATGATCTCCCCCGCCTACGCCTACGAGAAGGCGCCGGACCAGGACCACTTCATGGGGGTGGAGCAGACCCGAGGGCTGTTCGCCGAGGCGTTCGCTGAGAAGCGGCGCCGGCGCTGGCGGCTCAACCACTCGCCCTTGTTCCTCGACTTCTTGGAAGGCAAGGTCGACTTCACCTGCACCGCCTGGGGGATCCCCAGCTACTCGGTGCTCGGCTGGCAGCGGCCGTGCTACCTCATGGCCGACGGCTACGCCGAGAGCTACCGGGAGCTGGTCGAGACCACCGACTGGTCCAAGTACGGGCGGGGTCGCGATCCGCGCTGCAACAACTGCATGGCCCACTGCGGTTACGAGCCCTCGGCGGTCATCGCGTCGATGAGCTCGCTGCGCCAGTCCCTGCGAGCGCTGGTGAGCACGCATTGAGCGTCCACCTACCCGCCGAGGCAAGGGATTGGCCCGAGGTGCCGAGGTCGCTCGAGGACCTGACGCCCGAGGCGCTCCGGGGAATGGATCGAGCGGAGCTCGACGTGCTCTCGGCGGAGATCCGCCGGTTCCTCGTCGCCTCGGTCGCCGCCAACGGGGGCCACCTCGGGTCCAATCTCGGCGTGGTCGAGCTGACCCTGGCCCTGCACCGGGTGTTCCGCTCGCCCCGGGACCGCCTGGTGTGGGACACCGGACACCAGAGCTACGTCCACAAGCTGGTCACCGGCCGGGCCGACCGGTTCGCCACCTTGCGGCGGGCCGGCGGGCTCTCGGGTTACCCCAACCGGGCCGAGTCCGTCCACGACGTGGTGGAGAACAGTCATGCGTCGACCGCCCTCTCCTACGCCTACGGCCTGGCCGCCGCCGGGGGGCTCGGCCACAGCGCCGGTCGGGTGGTGGCGGTGGTGGGCGACGGTGCCCTGACCGGGGGGCTCGCCTACGAAGCGCTCAACAACATCGGCGCCGCCGGGCTGCCGGTCGTCGTGGTGGTGAACGACAACGGCCGGTCGTACGCACCGACGGTGTCGTCCCTCTCCACCGCCGGACGGCTCGACGACCTCGATCCGAAGGCGCCGGCCGGATTCTTCGAGGCCCTGGGCCTCGCCTACCAGGGCCCGGTGGACGGCCACGACCTGTGCGCCCTCGAGGAGGCGCTGGCCGAGGCGGCGCGGCACCCCGGTCCGGTCGCGCTCCACGTGCACACGGTGAAGGGCCGCGGCTACCACTTCGCCGAGGCCGACGAGGCGAAGTGCCTGCACGACATCGGTCCCTTCGACCCCGACACCGGCGTCGCGCACTGGAGCGGCGGTCCCACCTACACCGAGGTGTTCTCCCGCGCCGTCTTGGAGGCGGGGGCGCGCGTCCCCGAGCTCGTGGCGATCACCGCGGCCATGGAGGGGCCGACCGGGCTGAGCGCATTCAAGGAGCGCTACCCCGAGCGGTGCTTCGACGTCGGCATCGCCGAGCAGCACGCGGTGGGCGCCGCGGCCGGGATGGCCATGGGGGGCGCCCGCCCGGTGGTGGCGATCTACTCCACCTTCCTCAACCGGGCCTTCGACCAGGTGTACTACGACGTCGGCCTGCACCGGCTCCCGGTCGTCTTCTGCCTCGATCGGGCCGGGATCACCGGCGACGACGGTCCGAGCCACCACGGGGTGACCGACCTGGCACTGCTCACCAAGGTGCCGGGCATGACCGTGCTCGCCCCCTCCTGTGCCGAGGAGCTGACCGGGATGCTCCTTTGGGCCCTCACCGAGGCCGAGGGCCCGGTCGCCCTCCGGTGGCCGAAGGGCGAGGCAAGATCGTCGAGCGCCGGTAGCGGCCTCGGCGCCCGGCTGGTCCGCGCGGGCCAAGAGGTCTGTCTCATCGGCGTGGGCAGGCTCCTCGCTGCCTGTGAGGAGGCCGCAGTCCTGCTCGAAGGGGACGGGGTCATGGCCAGCGTCTGGGACCCCCGGGCGGTCGCGCCGCTCGACCCGGCGATGCTCGACCACGCGGCCGGCCACCAACTGGTCCTGGTGGCCGAGGACGGGGTAAAAGAGGGTGGGGTCGGCGCCCTGGTGGCCTCGGCGATCGCCGGTCGGGACGGTCGGCGTCCGGATCGGGTGTTGTGCGCCGGGGTGCCGGTTGCCTACGTCCCCCACGGGCGCCCGGCCGACGTCCTGCGCGGTCTCGAGCTCGACGGGCCGGGGATCGCCCGACGGGTCCGCAGCCAGCACCGCCGAGCCGACGGGCCGCTTGGGGGTGCGCGCCGGTCGTCTTGACCGGGGGCCTCGGTCGGCGGAGCTTCAGTTCGTTCAGTGCGCACGGAACGGCCGGGGCAGTTCAACCCAGCCAGTGCTCCAGCGCCCGCTGCTTCACCTCTTCGCGCCACTTGTGCATCTCGTCGCGGTGGCGCTCCTTCAATGCCCGCGCCTCCTGGCGGACCTGACGTCGGAACTCGGCCACGTCGCGATGAAAGCGCTCCCATGCCGCCTGGCGACTGACCCCGACCGAGCTGCCGATCCGTTCCCAAGTGGCGCCCTGCGCCACGGCCTCGGCGGCGAGCTTCGCCTCCCAGGCCGACAGGTGGCCCATGAGCGCCCGGGTTGCGCCCAATGCCACCAGGGGATCGGGGTCGGAGACGGCGCTTTCCCAGGTGGCGAGGAAGAGGGGCGGCACTTCCCGTCGGTGGTGTCCGGGCTCTTCTCGGTCCGGCCCCCGGCCTTGCGCACCTTCCTGCCCGGCCATCTGTCAAGGTTGCCTTAACAAAACAGATCTGTCAAGATCAACTTGACGAAGGCGGGGCGACCGGTCGCCGGTGACCGCCACCGCCCGCGCCGGGCGGCACTGGAGAGGGACTGACCGAGGGTGCACCGAGCATGAGCGCACGACGACGACTGGTTCGACACCGGGCCGGACTCCGACCGCCCGGCGACGGGACGAGGCGATGACCGCGACCGCCGGCGCACCGACATGGAGTGGGCCGGCCATCCTGGTCGAGGGGGTTCACAAGGCCTTTGGCGAGGTGCAGGCGCTCCGCGGGGTCGATCTGGCGGTCGAGCGGGGTCATGTGCTCGGCCTCCTCGGCCCGAACGGCGCCGGCAAGACCACCGCGGTGAAGATCCTCACCACGCTCATCGAGCCCGACCGGGGGAGGGCCCTCGTCGAAGGCCGAGACGTGGTGCGTTCGGCCGCCGCGGTGCGCGAGATCATCGGCCTGGCCGGTCAGTCGACCGCGATCCAAGAGGAGCTCACGGGGCGCGAGAACCTCGAGATCATGGGCCGCCTCTACCATCTCGACGCGAAGACACGGCGCCGCCGGTCCGCCGAGTTGCTCGAGCGCTTCGAACTCGCCGACGCGGCCGACCGCCCGACTAAGGGCTACTCGGGCGGGATGCAACGACGGCTCGACCTCGCCCTCAGCCTGGTCTCCCGCCCGGCGGTGCTCTTCCTCGATGAGCCAACGTCCGGGCTCGACCCGAGGAGCCGCATTGGCATGTGGGAGGTGATCCAAGAACTGGTGTCGGCCGGGACCACCCTGCTTCTCACCACCCAGTACCTCGAGGAGGCCGACGAACTGGCCGATGAGATCGTCGTCGTCGATCGGGGACGGGTCATCGCGGCGGGCACCGCCCAGGAGCTGAAGAACCGGGTCGGGGGCGATGTGATCGAGTTCGCCGTGGTTGATCCCCATCACCTGGCTCAAGCGGCCGAGGCGGTCAGCGCGCTCTCCGAGCACCAACCCACCGTCGACGCCGAGGCGGGCCGGGTGGCCCTCCGTGTGGGGGCCAGCGGGTCGACGTCACTGGTCGAGACGGTCCGCCGGCTCGACTCGCTCGGCATCCGCACCGAGGGTCTGGCGGTCCGCCGTCCCTCGCTCGACGACGTGTTCCTCGCCTTGACCGGGCATGGAGCCGAGGCGGGGAACGGGGCCGGGGTCGCTTCGCGACGGGGCCGCAACGTTGGCCACCGGGTCTGAAAGGAGCGTCGGTGTCGGCCACCTTCGAGACCCTGGTCGCGGTGTCGGTGCCCAGGCCGCCGGTGCTCGGCCGGGTCCGCTCGGGCCTCGCCGACGTCGCCACGCTGACCAAGCGTGAGCTGCTCATCTGGCTTCGCAACCCGTCCTACATCTTCTTCACCTTCATCCAGCCGGTGATGTTCGTGCTCTTGTTCCGGTACGTCTTCGGCGGGGCCATCCCGGTCAAGGTGCCCGGTGGCTACGTGAGCTTCCTCATGCCCGGCATCGTCGCCCAGACTGCCGCCTTCGCCTCCTTCGGGACTGCGATCGCCCTGGCCCGTCAGATCCAAAAGGGGGTGATCGACCGCTTTCGGGCGATGCCGATGGCCCGCTCGGCGGTGCTCCTCGGGCGCCTGGCGGCCGACACCGTCAGGCTCGTGGTCACGGTGCTGATCATCGTGGGCGTGGGCTATGCCGTCGGCTTCCGCTTCCAGAACGGGGTCGTCCCCGCCGTGCTCATGGTCCTGCTCGCGGTGGGCTTCGGGGTGGTGATCTGTACGGTGAGCGGGTTCGTCGGCCTCACGATCAAAGACGAGGAATCGGTGAGTTCCTTCGGACTCGTGTGGCTGTTCCCACTCACCTTCGTCAGCTCCGCCTTCGTGCCCGTGCTCTCGATGCCAGGTTGGTTGCAGGCATTCGCCAAGAACCAGCCGGTCACGACGGTCATCGACGAAATGCGCAGCCTCGCGCTCGGCGGGCCACTCGGTCTGCACGCCTGGCAGAGCGCGCTGTGGCTGGCCGGGATCATCGCGGTCTTCGTCCCCTTGGCCGTGCGAGCCTACCGACGGGCCTCCTGAGGTCGACGGGCGACTCGATCGACGCCCGGTGCGCCGCGCCCTGCGCCGGGTCCTCCGCTCAGCGTGCTGGCGCGTCAGATCGTCGGCATCGCCGAGCGCGGACCCCTTGAGGCGTCACCGCTCGCTCGAGCGGCGAGCGCCCTCAGTGGTGTGCCGCGTGCCCGCGGTGCCAGAGACGCACGCCGACGCCGAGCGCGGCCGGGCCGAAGGCGCAACTGCCGATGAGCGCCCAGAAGTTATCCATGATCCCCCACGTTCCATGCGACCTGTGGCGCCAGAGCACGATCGCTCGTCAGCATGCGAAACGCCGGATTTGCGACGTTCATCGTGCTCAGCAACGGCGCTCGACCGACCCTCGACCTGGCCATGCCCAGCGCGGGGTCGTGGCGAGTCGACCCGGACACGTGGGCCCACGTGCCGCGCTGGTGCCGCTCCCCGGGCGCGCTCCGCCGCCGGCGGCGTCCACCGTTCGACGACGGGGGTCTGGTACAACTGACGGGACGGTTGACTCGGCCAATCCCTGGCTGACCAGGAAGAACCCGAGGTCATATGACCGCGAGGAGGAATCCGAAGCCCCGATGGCGCCTCGGGAAGGCGGGCCCCGAGTGAACGATGCCGCAACGCCAAAACGACGGGCTCAACGTCGGATCGGGCGAGTGGTCGGTCGTCCGAGCGAGTCGGCGCGCTCGCTCGGTCTTGCCCTGCGGGCCCGCTGTGAAGAGATTGCGGCCGACGTGCTGTCCCGCTGGGAGAAGCGTCGCTCCGACCCGACCCCGGCGACCGAGCGGATCCGTGATGACGTCCGCCGGTTCTGCCGCAGCGGCACCGAGCAGATCGCCCATTACCTGATCCACGGCGAGACGGCATCCGCCGAGCAGACCGCCAGCCAGGCCACGCCGGGCCGAGCGGCGGCCAACCAGTCGGTGATGCTGTCAGACCTGGTGAAGATGCACCTCTACTGGCGCGACGTGGTTGTCGAGGTCTTAGGGGAGGAGGCCGACCGGCTGGACAGCGACCCCGGGGCCCTCGAGCTGGCGGTGCGCGCGGTCCGGGTGGGCTCGGACTCGGCTCTCGTCCGGGTGGCCAAGGTGTTCGATGCCCACCGGGCCCTCCTCCAGAGCCAGCTCGAAGAGGAGCAGAACCGCTTGAGCCACCAGGCCCTGCACGACGCGTTGACCGGCCTGCCCAACCGGGTGCTCTTCTTGGAGCGCCTGGCC
>JAJYVS010000034.1 GCA_021791895.1 Actinomycetes bacterium
GCGAATGCCACCTCGCCAATCAACGGCAAGAAGGGGACGTATGTGGCCGTCTTCGGCGGGAAGCGCTACTCCCTGAACAATTGGCCGAAGACCCTTCCGCCGCTGTTCACCGCACCGGGATCGAAGGGCACCGGCTGAGTTCCCCCGGGCTCGTCCATCACCCCGGCCACTGGCTCGTCGTCGGCGGCCGGGGTGGCCCGCCCGGATCTCGATTGCCGGCGAGGCCGGGGACCCGGGGCCCCGACTCGGCGGCAACCTTCGCGCGACGGGGGAGGCCCGCTCCGTCGCCTCGCCCGCTTGGTCTTCCCGCCCTGCGAAGCCAGGTGTGCTCTTGTTGAGCGACGTGCCAAACGAGTCGCCGGTGGTTCGGGTCGGTTGAGTCGGACCCGGCGCGGTCACCGGAGCCACAAACCCCTCGCTCAGCTCCAGGCAGACAGGAGGGCTGAGAGTCCATCGGCGGTCCGTTCGATGCATTGATCGTCAAGGTCGGGGTCACCGAGTTCGAGCCAGGTCAAGATCGCCTCGACCAACCATGCGAAGAGGGCCTCGCCCATCCAGGCGTCCATGATGTCGGCCCCGTCCGGTCCGACGAACTGGCGCAGGATCTTGACCGAGCTGGAACGGAGCTCGCGTGCGTATTCGGCGAACTGCGGCTCGCGCGCCGCGTGTCGCCAGAGCAGCGTGAACGCCGCCGGCTCCTCCCTGGCCACCGTGAGCAGTACCCGGGCGCCCAGGCCCCGTCGTTGCGTCGCTGCCAGGCCGCTCCGAAGCTCCTGACCGATCCGCTCCAGGACGCCGCGGAGCACCGCCCGATAGAGGTCTTCTTTCGTCGCGAAATGGCGGTACAAGATCAGACGGGTGACCCCGCACGCGGCCGCGACATCCTCCATGGAGGTGTTGGCGAACCCCGAACGAGCGAATGCCTCGGCGGCACCACGAATGATCGAAGCCCGACGCTCGGCGCGGGGCAGGAGCTTAGTCTGGACAGGTATACAGTTCAGTATATACACTGAAGTAGACATAGGGCAGGGGAGGGAGCCGTGACCGTCACCGCTCAACTCGAGTTCACTGCGAACGAGCTTCTGGCGAACGTCGACGTGCGCGAACCGCTCGTGGCCGGGGGCGTCCGCTGCCACGGGGGGATCACCGACCAGGGCGTCTACGTGTCGCCCCGGACCAAGTTCCGGGCACCGGCGATCGAGGCCTGGCGGGCACACCACCGCGAGGTCTTCGGCAAGGCGCCGATCGATGCGCCGATGGAGCTGTGGGGCGACCACTATCCCAACGTCGACCAGACCCGTCTCTTGATCAAAGCGGGCGTCCCCGAGCCGTTGATCGCCACGTTGACCCGTATCGGCACCGTCGAGGGCTATGGCGCCAACATCCGCCTGCTCAAACCGACGAATCTCCAGCGACACTTCGACGAGGACATCGCCGGAACGGCCCTCGCACACCTCGGCGGCGGGCTGTTCGAAGCCCACGGGCGGGACGAGGCCGGGTGGGAGGAGGAGGCCGGCCACAAGGACATGTGGTTCGCGGCCCGGGACCTGGCATTCGAAACCCAGGCAGTCGACCTCGACATCGAGGGCATGCTCGAGCGGATGGGGTTTGGGCAGCGGGGAGGTGGCAGTGCCCCGGTGGAACGGCTGCTCCCCACCGACATTGACGTCGACCTCGAGCTCATGACCACCTTCATGATCCGGGTGCTGTTCATCGAGATCTCTGCCTTCCATACCTTCCGGTGGGCCGAAGCGTGGCTGTCGGATCCAGACCTCGTGGCCGGAGAGGGCGCCGCGGGCCAGCTAGTCAGCTACATCCGGGCCGACGAGACCCCGCACGTGGGCTACCTGGCGACGGCGCTCACCGAGATGCGCGATCGGACTTGGATCGGGGAGGGCGGCAAGCGCCATGCCGGTGCCGAGATGGTTGGGCGTCTGTGGGACCACTTCTTGAGTCAGAGCCTGGGCACCGGCCGCGAGCAGAGCCGCGCCGCGGTTCTCGGCGAGGTCGAGCACTGGTGTGCACGACGCGACTCGGGAGCGGACATCCTGGCCGAGTTCCATTCGCTCGCGAGCTGAATCCGATCCCCCTCGAAGTGCCCAAGGGCGGCGTCGACCTTCCTGGCCCGATCGCGGCGGGTGGGGCTCATGACCGCGCCGACGCCTTCGACGCAACGCGCCCGGTGGGTTGCGTGTTCGGTAGAGCCGACCCGCTGAGGGCGGACGGCCGATCCGGGCCGTCTTCACCGGCGGCCGGCCCGCCGCGGGGGTGCGGCGAGCGGCACGGTAGCCCGTAACTTCGACACCCGGATCGAGAAGGAGCCGGTCGACGGGCGGAAGAACGGTGCCGTGCTCCCAACCAGCTCGAGCTCGAGGCGGTGACCGGGCGGTACCTCATAGTCGTTCGCGGGGAGCTCGAAACGCACCGACTCGGTGACGGTCGCCGACCCGGCTGTCGGCCCCGCACGGTTGGTCGGCGGACGGAATGCCCCCAATTCGACGATCTGCCTCGTGCCGTCGGGAGCGACGTCCCAGAGCCGCCCGACGAGCTCGGGTTCCACTCCCTTGATGGCGAGGGTGGCCGTGACCCTGACCCCGCCCAGCACGTGCAGTCCGTTGGGCCCGGCGCTGACCGCGTACCGAGCGGTCCCGTGCTCGGGTGCGGCCGGCAGGGGGTCGCACAGCGGTTCGGTCGTCGCGTTGAGGGCCGCGGCGACGACCGGGCTGCCACCGTTCGAGGTGACCACTTGGGCCTCTGGACCGCCCAGGGACACCGATCCGTGGACCAGCGCCGAGAAGGAACGGGCCCACTGCGTCGGCCCCGACGGCGCGCCCGCCGGACAGGTCTGAGCCCGCACGGCGACGCCGGTGCGCGGTCTGCGGTGTTGCCGCACGACGGCGTTCAAGAAATCGATCCCGGTCGCGTCGTTGAACGCCACGTCGGCGAGCTTGTTCTGCGCCCAGGGGTGCCCCACGTCGTCGAAGATCAAAAGGAGGGGCGAGGTCGAGCCCTCGACCTTGGCCGCATCGGCGAAACGAAGGGCCTCGGTCACCGGGAACAAGGAGTCGGTGAACCCGCTCTGGATCGCGGTGGGTGCCGGGCCGCCCTTGGGCGCCGGCACCCCGATCGCCGAGTTGAACCGCTGCAGGCGTCCGAGGGCCCGGACGAAGGCGGGCGAGGACGCCTGGTTCGTCGCCGCCCGCCGCCACGCCGCCAGGGCTGAGGTCGACGCGTTCTCGGGTGGGGGGAGGTACCCGAGGTCGACCTCGGCTCGGTCCAGGATCGAGTTCCACGCCTGCTTGACCACCCCCGTCGGGCTCCGGTCCGCGAGTGCCTGGTGGCGTCGCACCAGGGGACGCCCGTTGGGCACCAACGCGCTGACGTAGTCGTCCCACGGCCACACGGCGTAGACGGCCGCCACCCTCATGGGCACGTGTTGGCGCGGGCTCATGAAGGGGACGAGCCGGCCGTTCTCGAGCTCGGTCCGGTTCTTCAGCATGGCGAGCTCCAGCGCCTGGGCTCCGCCGTAAGAGACGCCGGAGACCGCGATGCCCGGGCGGGCATAGCCCTCGTCGACGAGCATTCCGGCCAGGTACTGGGTGTCGCGGACTTCGTAGCGTTGGTCTGCCAGGTGCAGCCAACCCCGCGCGCAGGCGGGGGTGTCGACCCGTGAGGCGGCCGTCCCGCAGGACCCGGCGAAACCCCTCGCGCTGTAGGACAGCACGGCCCAGCCCTGCGAGGCGAGGGTGACGTTGTCGAGTCCCCCGTCATCGACCGTCGACTCGGTCTCGAGCTTGTTCCCGCCGAGGCCGTGGAGGAGGACGATCAACGGGTACGGGGGTCGTCCGCTGGACGGAAGGGTGAGATCGGCGTCCAGGGGCACCCCGTCGAATGAGGGAACCCGCTCGTCCCGGCCCTCGACGATGCCCCCGGGGCAGAACACCACGGTGAATTTCGGTGCACAGGCCAGCCGATCGAACGGTCGGGGTAGCCCGGCCGCGTGCGTCGACGCCACGGGGAGGGCGAGGGACGTCCCGACCAGAACAAGGAGGCTCATGGCGCCGCCGAGCAACCGGCCGACAAGCCGGGACCAACGTCGTCGGGAGCGAACGGGTGACACGCCGATGATTCAATCCGTTGTCGAGGCCGGTCGCGCAGTCGCGGGAACGGCGAGGGGCGCCATCACCGTGGATAGCGGTCGACGAACGGTCGCACTTCCTTCTCGCTCGGACCCGGTGGGCGCTCGGGCCGAGGGGCGACGCCACCCCGATCTCCGCTCCATGCGGCCCGACGGTTCACTTTGCGCAGGGACTTTCGCCCCTAGAGCCGCCCCTTTCGAGAACGGAAACTGACCGTGGCCGTCCTGGCTCCGATGGCTGCACGAAAAGACGGAGGGGGAGTGGGGATGGGCGAAGGATGGACGAACGAGGCCTGAGCTGTTACATCACACCCGGGCGAACGTCGCTCTTCGAGGCTCGTGACTTCCTCCGACGGGCGGCAGTTGCCCTCGACCTGCACGGCTCGGACCGAGAGGCGCTGCTCGTGGTGGCCAATGAACTCGTGGTGAGCGCCATCATCCAGGAGTCTGCCGGGTTCCGCCTCGGCCTGGTTCCCCGCACAGACGCGCTCCGGATCGAGGTCTGGCGCCCCGACCTCCTCTGCGAGGACGCGCCGGACGACTCGACGTGCCGGAGCACCGGACTGTTGCGCCGGGGGATCCCGGTCGTCGACGAAATGACCCGGGACTGGGGACTGTCACCGGTCGACGACGGGGGATCGATCGTCTGGGCCGAGATCGCCGTCCTCGGACGAGGACCGTTGGTCCCCTCGGCAGCCGCGTGAGCGCCTGGTAAGCCTCGCGGCGCTCTGTCCATCGCGTGGTCCGCCACCGCCACCGTTCCGGCCGGCGTCACCACCCGAGTCGTGTTCGGTGCCGGGCCTAGGGATCCCTGCCTTGATCTAGTACACACTGTTGACGGTCGCCGCCCGGGGCGACAGGCTGTCGGCCGTGGATCGAGGAGCGGCAGTCGGACTCCCCGTTCTCCTCGCCGGTGCCCACCGGAGTTCCGTCGCAGCCCTGCGCACCGCGCTCGGGCGTGCCGGGATGGGCGACCTTCCGGTCTCCGCCTACCGGGTCGTCACCGTGCTGGCCCGGGAGGAGGCCGGGCTCGGGGACCTGGCCAACCGCTTGAGGGTGTCGAAGCAGGCGATGAGCCGGGTTGTCGAATTGTTGGTGCAGCGGGGCTATTGCCTTCGGACGCCCGATCCGACCGACGGGCGGCGCTCGGCCCTCGTGCTCACCGACCGGGGACGACACGCGGCCCGCGAGATCGTCCGGGCGTTCGATCAGTTCGACCAGGATCTAGCCGCCCAAGTCGACGTCGCGGACGTCGCGGCGGCGCGGCGGGTGCTCGAGGCCGCGATCGCCCTCTCCCGACCGCCCACCCGACGGTGAGCACCGTCTCGCTTCCGCCCGGCGGCTCGACCCTGCTCGATCCGGCCCAATCCCCGGCCGAGCCGGTGCGGCGCCCGTGGTGGCGTCGGTGGTTGGCGCGTGCTGGCCGGCTCGTCGCCCCGGCGGACCAGCCGCTGTGGGCCCGCGGTGCCCTCTTCGGATTCACCGGGCTCGCCAGCTTCTTCTACGCCTGGCGCTCGGCTGGGTACCTCGAGATCTACTACGCCGCCGCCGTTCGCAGCATGTCCGCCAACTGGCACGACTTCTTGTATGCCGCGTTCGACCCGGCCGGGACGATCTCCACCGACAAGTTGCCCGGCGCGTTCTGGGTCCAGGCCCTGTCGGTCCGGCTGTTCGGATTGCACGACTGGGCCATCGTGCTGCCCCAGATCGTCGAGGGCGCGCTGACCGTGCTGGTCCTCTACCACCTGGTCCGTCGACTGGCCGGGCCGGTGGCCGCGGTCGTCGCCGCCGGGGTCCTCGCCGTTTCGCCGGCCAACGTCACCCTCGATCGGGGCAACATCTCGGACACACTGATGATCCTGCTTGTCGTCCTGGCGGCCGATGCCGTGGTCGGGGCGGTCACGACCGGGCACTGGCGCTCATTGGTGCTCGCGGCCTGCTGGGTGGGGCTCGCCTTCCAGGCCAAGATGCTCGAAGCGTGGCTCCTCGTACCGGCCCTGGGCCTCGTCTACCTGGTCGCCGGGCCCGGACGACTGCTGCGGCGCTCGATGGGCATCGCGTTGTTCGGCGCGCTCACCGTCGCCGTCTCGTTGAGCTGGATGGTCTACGTCAGCGCGCAGCCACCCGGTTCCCGGCCCTATGTGGACGGCAGTCAGCACGATTCCCTCTTCGAGCAGGTGTTCGATTACAACGGCTTCGGTCGTCTGGACCACGCCTCCCCCAACGCGGTGCTCTTCCAGACGATCGGGATCGGTCAGCTGGCGTCGACGCCCCCGGGGTGGAGTCGCATGGTCCGGGGCGTCTTCGGCCGCGACACCGGGTGGCTCATCCCGCCGGCGCTTGGGGCCCTCGTGTTCGGGCTCGCCGCCCGGGGCAAGCGGTCCCGGCGCGACCGGCTGCGCGCCAGCCTCTTGCTCTGGGGGACCTGGCTGCTCGTCCTCATCGCTGTCTTCAGCGTGAGCACGACGGTCAACTCGTATTACACCGCCGCGTTGACCCCGGCGCTGGCCGGACTGGTCGGGACGGGCGTGGTGCTCGCGTGGGAGCACCGCCACCAGCGGATGGTCAGGCTGTTGGCCGCCCTCGGTGCGCTTGGGACCGCCCTCTACGCCGCCTGGCTCCTCCCACCCGCCGGCACCGGGCTCCCCGGGTGGCTCGTCCCGGTCACCCTGGCGGCGGGCGGCGTGGCGGCGGGCGCGCTTGTGGCGTCGCTCTGGGTCCGACCCCCCCAACTGTTGGGCGCGGCGCTCGGGTTCGCCGTGGCGGCGGCGCTCGTGGTCCCGACCACCGCGTCGGCGACGGCCGTCTTGAACCGGATGGGGTCCTTCGACACCCCCTTTGAGCCGCCGGCCTACGCCCAGGCGATGCAACGGCTGTTCGGGTCGGAAGTCCGACAGGGGGCCACGAGGCTCCTGGCGGTCCTCGAGCACCTCCAGGAGCAGTTCCACACGAAGGACCTGATGGCCACCCAGACCGCCGTGGTGGCCGCACCCACCATCTTCGCCAGCGGACAGGAGGTGTACCCGCTCGGTGGCTACAACGGGACCGGGGTCGCCCCGACCCTCGGTCGGCTGAAGCGACTGGTCGACCAGGGGTACTTCCGGCTCGTGCTGGCGAGCGGTTCCTCGCACGATCCCCGTTACCGGTGGATCGGCCGCCACTGCCTGGCGGTGCACGGTCGCGCGCCGATCGGGGACCTCGGCATCTACTTCTGCTCGCCTCCGGCGGGGTCGTCCCGACCGGCCGGCTGACCGGGCCGAGCGGTGGGCCGTCCCGGCGGGGAGCTCGGGATCGCGACGGTCCGGGGTGGCCGGGACCGACGGGGGGCACCGGTCACCACGGGCGCTGAGGGCCGATCGGGGGCATCTGCGGTGAGAGGACCCTTCACTGCATTGCCACCACGACGACCAAGAGGACGACCAGGGTGACGAGCATGTAGCCGACGTACGCGTCGAGGCGTCCGGACTGCAGGCGCCTGGCGACGGCGCCGAGCCGGAGCCACATCGCCCGGGCGGGACGGTACAGGTAGGCGAACACCGGCTCGACGACGACGGTCTCCACCACCACGTGGCCCCGGCCGTCACCGTCGGCGGCCGGCTCGGCGTGGACCAACGATCGTTGCGATCCGAGCACGTTCGACAGGACGTGGCGGAGCACGTTGGCGTAGCCGAAGGCGCTGTACTCGTTGGCACCGACCACTCCGGCGGTGGCCGATCGCCACGGGGGGACCCGCCGGACCCGAAGGAGCCCGCCGCGCGACAGGACGACCGTACTCAAGAGGACCGCACCGAAGGCGATCGGCATCACGACGAACAGCCACGAGGGCGAGAGGATGGAGAAGTTGGCGAAGACCGGCTGGAGCACCCACGGGGACTTGAGCGCCTGCAGGGCGGTCCTGCCCCCGGTCACCACGGCCAACCCGTCGGCCATGAACCGGATCACCCAAGGCGCCACGGCCGCGAGGCCGAGGCACGGGACCGCGAGGAGCGCGAGGCCGAACGCGCCGGCCGCCGTCGTGTCTCCTCGCGGCGCCCCCTCGTCGGGAACAGGGCCGGCCCGCCCGAGAACGGTGAGGCCGATCAGGCGGATGAAGGCGAGGGCGGCCAGCCCCAGGCTGAGGGCGACCAGGGCGCCGGCGAGGGCCATCGAGAGCCGGACGGCGAGCTGGTGGACCCGGAACTCCTGGAGCAATGCCTCGAGCAGGAACCACTCGGAGACAAAGCCGATCGTCGGTGGCAGGCCGGCCAAGGTGAGCGATCCGAGCCCGAGTGCCACCCCGCTCACCGGGTGCCGACGACCCACGCCTCGCAGCATCTCTAGGTCGTCGGAGTCGAAGTCGGCCTCGACGAAGGCCGAAGCCCCGAAGAGCGCCGACTTGGCCACGGCGTGGGACAGGACCTGGAGGCTGGCTGCCAGCAGGCCGACGGCGGCGACCGCTTGGTGGTGGGTCGCCGCGCCGGCCAGCGCCACCCCGTAGCCGACGAGGATCAGCCCGGCGTTCTCGACGCTCGAGTACGCGATCACCCGGTTGAGCCGGCCCTGGACTGCGCCGAAGGCGATCCCCCCGAAGGCGGTGAGCCCCCCGATCACCAGGACCACGACGGCCAGCCACAACGGCGGCGGTCCGAGGATGCCGAGGAAGCGCCACAGTCCGTAGAAGCCCACGTTGACCGCGAGGCCGGCCATGGCCGCGCGCGCCGGCCCCGGTGCCGCCGGGTACCCGCTGGGCAGCCAGGCGTGGAACGGAACCAGTCCCACCTTGGCGGCGAAGCCCACCACCACGAGGGCGAAGGCCGCCCGCACCGGGGCCGCGTGGCCGAGGTGGCTCCACGCCGCCAGCTCGGTGGTGTGGCTCGCACCGGCCAGGAGCAACAAGCCGAGGAGCAGCGAAGCGCCGCCGATCTTGCCGATCCCGAGGCTCAGCCAACTGGCCGCGACGGACTCGGGGCGCTCCCGGCGGTGGCCGACGAGCACGTAGAAGCCGAGCGTGAGCCCTTCCCAGGCGAACAGGAAGCTGAAGGCGTCGCCCGCCAGCTCGACCACCGCGACGGCCCCGAGCACCAGCAGGTAGGCGGCCGCCACTCCCCGTCCTCCGACCCGACCCGGTGGCGCGGCCCAGGCGACGAAGCAGGCCGAGATCCCGACGCCCAGCCCGCCGGTGAGGGTGAGGAACACGCCGGCCAGCGGGTCGAGGCGGACGAGCGTGTGGCCGACGGCCAGCGTGGCCCCGAGGTCGAACACCCGCGGCTGCCCGACGCTGGCCCGGGCGCCGACGGCGCAGAGCAGTGCGCTGCCGGCGCCGCCGAGGCCGTAGGGGACGAGTCGCGCCCACCAGTGCAACGGCCCGAGGGCCAGATCGACCAGGCCGCCGGCGGCGAAGAGCGCGAGGGCGAGGATCAAGAGGGTGCCGTTCACCGAGACCTCCTGGCGGCGGGCAGAAGACCGACGGCCAGGAGCAGGCCATGGAGCAGGCTGAACGGGCTGGGGGGGGAACCGGGCACGAACACGTCGACCGGGACTAACTCCCAGATCCCCCCACCGGCGCTGTAGGAGGGGCCGACGAGCCCGCCACTCGTGGCGTCGGTCCCGCAGGCGATCACGACCTTGGGATCGGGCATTGCCTCGAAGGTTCGCCGCAGCTCGTCGGCCATTCCGGTGGTGCCGGTTCCGGTGACGACCAGGACGTCGGCGTGCCGGGGGGTCGCCGTGAAGAACATCCCGAGTCGCTCGAGGTCGTAGATCGGTCCGGTGAGTGCGGCGATCTCGGCCTCCTCGGCGCCGTCGGAGCCCGCGTCCACGTGGCGGATGTGAACCGAGCGCCGCAGGGCCCGGACCCGCCGCGCCAGCTGGACCCGGATCCGGAGCACCTCGTCGTCATCCTCTGGCGTCTCGGGAACCACGAGCGCACGACGCGACGACGTCGCCACCTCGACCAAAGGGTCGAAGGCGAAGAGGTCGGGGCGGGTGCCGACGCAGCGACCGCACAGGATGCACCGACCCCGGTCGATCCGCACGGTCGGGGCTTCGGCCGGCTCGACGAGGATCGCCCCGGTCGGGCACAGCTCTGGGAGCCCGGAGGTCCGTGCCGGCTCGGGGTCGAGGACCCTCACCGCACCCCTGAACCCGATGCCGTACCCGTCGGCGCGCCGGGGGTAACCGCTGGTCACGATGCCGTCGCGCAGCCCTCGCAGGACCCAGGGCATCAGAGCGACACCCCGGCGATCGAGACCCCGAAGCTCGCCTCGATGAAAACGAAGTCGGTGAAGATGTCGCCCCGGAACGCCTCGGACAGGAGGGAGAGATTCTGGAACGAGGCGGTTCGGGGCTTGACCCGGACGAGGGCGGTGCCGTTGCTCTCGACCAGGTAGAGCAGCTCGCCCTGGGGGGCTTCGACCGAGGTGACCACGGTCCCCGCCCCGAGCACCGCCTCGGCACTCCACGGGCCGTCCCGGTCGTCGAGTGTCCCCAAGGCGTGACGGACGAGCTCGAACGACGTGGCGATCTCGTCAAGACGGACCCGCTGGCGTTCGAGCGCGTCGCCGTCGGAGGAGCCGATCCGGGCGACGAAGCCGAGCTCCTGGTAGGCCGCGTACGGCCGTTCGGCCCGGACGTCGGTGTCGATCCCCGATCCCCGGGCCACCGGGCCGACGGCACCGTCGGCCCCGGCCACCTCGGCCGGGAGCACGCCGGTGCCGCGGAGCCGGTCGAGGAACGACGGCGTCGACATGAGCGCGTCGAGGTCGGCGCGCAGCGCGCGCTCGAGCGTGGTGGTCACGCCGACCGCCTCCGACGGCGCGATCAGCGGTGGGCCCGAAACGCCACCGATCACGACCACACCGCGGCCGAAGCGGTGTCCGCACAGGCGGGCCCGGAGACGGAGGAGGCGTTCTTTGTGCACCGACAGCCGGGCATTGGCGACGGCCTGACCCGCGCCCTCGGTGTGCCGGATCACCGAGTCCAGGTGGGTGACGATGCGCTCCAGTTCGGCGTGGGCCACCCGCACGAGCGCGGCTCGTCGGGGGACCGTCACCTCCGCCAGCGCCTCGAGGGCCTGACAGAACGCCAGGGCGTGGGCGACCGAGGCGGTGCCCTCCACCCGTTCGGCCAGGAGCACGGCGTCGTCCATGCCGAGCTCCTGGAAGCGCCGCTCGATCCCCCGGTGCTTGTGGTACACCCGGGTCCGCAGGTGGGGGATCTCCTCGCCGACCGTTTCGACCAGGTACTGCACCGACTCGAAGACCCCCGATCGCACCGGGCCGTATGGGATGGTGAAGACGCCCTCGCCCGTCACGTGGCCCGGGAGCCCCGCCACCGCGAGGTCGACGGCCCCGGGGGCGCCACTCGCCCCGGGCCTCGGCCGGGCGGCCCCGTCCGCCAGCGGCAGGACCAACGGGTCGAGCCGGCCGTGGCCCCGCGGGACCAGGCCGAACAGGTCGTGGATCTCCCGTTCGTACCAGGTTGCCCCGGGCACGAGTGCCGTGACCGCCGGATAGACCTCGACGCCGGGCGAAAGGCTGCTCTCGATAACCGCCAGTCGGCCCGCCGTCGCGAGGATCGCCCGGAGCACGTGGGACCCGTTGTCCCGCCCGCTCGCCACGAGCGCCGCCAACCGTCCCCCCTGTCGGATCCCGGCGGCCACGCTCTCGGCCAGTTCGCCCGGCGTCGTCCGCAAGACCGGTTGAGGCGCGCTCACCGGAGCTCCTTGGCGGCGCGAGCCAAGAGGTGCGAGAGCTGGGCCGGCGGGTGGACCCCGAGGACCGCCAGGGCGACCAGCCCGAGGACCATCGAGGCGACGATGAACCGGCTGGTCTCGCCCCGGACCGTCCCCTCGGGGACCGCGCCGAGCATGGTCTGGCTGGCGAACCAGCTCAACCCGAGCGTGCCCAGGGTCACGAGCACCACGAGCACGGCGCCGATCGCGTCCCTCGGATCGGACAGCCCGCCCGAGACGATGAGGAACTCGCTGCGGAAGATGCCGAACGGCGGCATGGCGCAGAGGCCGAGGACGGCCAGGACCAGCATCGGGCCGGACCAGGGCAACGCGCCGATCCCTCCTTTGATCGACCCGAGGTCCTTCGTCCCGAACTTGGACATGGTGCTCCCGGCGCCGAAGAACGCGGTGCCCTTCGCCGCGGCATGGGCAAGGACGTGGAGCAGGACGCCCACCATGGCGATCGGGGCCGAGAAACTCATGCCGATGGCCAGCACGCCCATGTGCTCGATGCTCGAGTACGCGAGGAGACGCTTCAGGTCCCGTTGGCTGGCGAGGTACAGGGCCGCCAGGGCGAGGGTGGCAACGCCGAACCCGAGCAGGACGTTGCGCGGGAACACCGGCCCGATGGCCTGGACACTGACCTGGTAGAAGCGCAAGATGGCGTAGAAGCTGACGGCCAAGAGCGCCCCGGACAACAGTGCGGACACCGGGGTTGGCGCCTCCGAGTGGGCGTCGGGCAGCCAGGTGTGCACCGGGACCAGGCCCATCTTCGTCCCGTACCCAAGCACGGCGAGGACGAAGGAGAGCCGGACCACCGGTGCGGGGAAGTGCGGGGCGCCGGCCATCAGCTTCGGGTAGAAGAGCTGGTAGGACCCCCCGAAGACGGTCGATCCGGCGTAGTACATGACGACGGTGGCCAACAGGGCGATCCCGAGGCCCATCGACGCGATGAGCAGGTACTTCCACGACGCCTCGGCCGCACGGTCGGTGTCGTCGATCGCGACCAGGAGGGCCGAGACGACCGTGGTCACTTCGACTGCCACCCACAGCAGGGCCAGACCGTTGACCACCGGGGTGATGACCATCGCCCAGGCGAAGAGGTTGAACCCGGCGAAGAACCGCCGGCCGTAGCGGGTGCCCGCCGTCGGCTGGACGTACCCCACGGCGAACAGGGCGGTGGCCAGGTAGAGGAAGGCAACCGCCACCAAGAAGACCACCGACAGGGAGTCCACCCGCAGCCATCCTCCGAGGGCGGTGGTCGTCGGTGCGGGGACGAGCATCGTCACCATCGCCACCGTCAGCGCACCGCCGGCGACCGACAGGGCCTGGGCGACGCGAACCGGCATCCACAGGCACGCGAGGCTCACGGTGACCGGCGTGATCAGCAGGACGACGAGAGACCAGGCCATGTCAGCCCCGGAGCTGCTCGAGCGGATCGGTGGACAGGGTCTGGGTCCGCCCGTGGTGGACCCAGATCAGGACGCCGAAGACCACCACCGCGACCAGCAGGTCGAAGAGGAAGATCATCTCGAGGATCAGGGGCAGGCCGCCCGCGATGACCAGGCTGGCCACCGACACCCCGTTCTCCAACGAGAAGAACCCGACCGCCTGGGACACGACGTCGGAGCGCAGGATCACGAGGAGGAAGGCCACGAGGATCTCGGCGCCCGCCAGCCCGAACGACGGGGTAGGAAGGAGCCTGGCGTGGACCGGGAGGCTGCCGACCACGAAGAAGCCGAACGCGGCGGCGACCACCGAGATGAGCACCATGGTGGCCACGCCCAGCCGGTGGCTGGCGACCAACTCGACCCGCGACTCGCGCAGGAGCCGGAGCACGATGCGCGGCACGACGACCACCTTGAGGACGAACGACAGCGCAGCCAGTGCGTAGAGCGCGTCGAGGTGCTTGGTGATCGCGACGAAGAGGGCGAGCCCGCTCACGGCCAGCGACTGGAGGGCGTACAGCCGGACCTGCGAGCGCGACAGCGGCGCCCGCAGCATCGCGAACTCGGTCAGGAGCACCGCCAAGGCGATCGCCTCCGAGCCGCCGGTGAAGGTGGAGGGGGCGCTCATGGCCGCGACCACCTCACCCACCTCCGAGGTAGAGCACCAACACGGCCAAGATGGCGATCACGAAGGCCGCCGCCATGAACTCGGTGATCTTGAACAGGCGCAGCTTGGAGAAGCTGTTGTCCACCAGGGCGAAGAGGACCCCGAGTCCGACGGCCTTGCCCACGAAGACCGGGATGGCCAAGAGGACGGCTCCGGCTTGCCGGGTCCCGGCCAGCCCCCAGGGCGCCACGAAGACGTTGAGCAGGATCACGTACAGCAGCATCTGGTTCATGGCCGAGCCCCATCGGAGGAGCGCGAGGAGCGGGCCGGAGTGCTCGAGGGTCCGGGCCTCGTCGATCATGCCGAACTCGAGCGTGCTCGAGTGGGTCTCTACCGGGATGCGGCCGGTGTCGTTCAGCACCACCAGGAAGAAGGCCAATGCGGCCAGGAGGTGCGCCGGTCGGATGGCCTGGCTGAGGGAGGCCCGGGCCGTGGCGGCCTCGAAATAGGGGAGGTCGGTGCTGGTGACGAGGGCCACGGTGAAGATGACGAAGAGGATCGACGGTTCGATGAGCGCCCCGAAGGTCATCGCCCGGCTGCTGCCGAGCTGCGCGTAGGGGCCGCCGGACTCGGCCGCGGCCAACGACACCGAGAACCCGGCGAGGGCCAGGATGAACCCGCCGCCGAGGATGTCGCCCATGTAGCCCAGGGGCAGGGGGTAGTTGGTCAGGACCGGGATCAGGAAGGGGACGATCAGATAGCACGAGAAGGCGACGATCGGGCCGGCGACGAACACCCAGCTCGCGTCCTTGGGGATCAGCGTCTCCTTGCGGAGGAACTTGGCCAGGTCGTAGTAGGGCTGGAGGATCCGCGGTCCGCGCCGGCCCTGCAGACGCGCCTCGATGTGCGCGATCACGCCGCTCAGCAGCGGGGAGCAGACGAGGATCGTCAGGACCTGGAGCCCTTGGATCTCGATCGGCGTCAGCACGCAACCTCCACGACAGGTCGACCCTGCGTAGAGGCCATCAGCCCGAGGGCAGTTCAGCAGCCGAGCACGCCGCCAACCGGAGCCTCATCCGGTCGGCGGTCATGATAGCCACCCGGCACCACCCCGGTGAAACTCGGCGACCGAGCCGGCGCCCCCGATCAGTCGGGTGGCGAGGTGACCGGTTCGGTCGCGGCGAGTGCTCGATCGGCCCGGCGGTCTGCCCGGATCTGCTCCCGTTCGTCGAAGCGCAGCCACTGGTGGAGGAGGAGCCCCATCGCCACGAGCGTGGTCAGCTCGGAGAAGATCCACAGGATGGAGCCCCCGGCCCGGGTGTCGATCACCGTGTGGAAATGGGGGGCGATGGACGTGCGGGCCTGGCTCAGGGCCACCCCGATCACGGCCGAGACCGGGATCTCGGTGGCGAGCAGCCCGAGCTTGGCCGGGAACGACGGATGCCAGCGGGACGGATCCTTGCCGACCAGGGCGAACCAGAAGAGGGAACCGGCGATGAGGAAGTCCAGGTGGGTGAGGTCGTGGATCAGGGGGTGCTCGAGAGAGAAGTTGTAGAAGGGGGTGAGGAAGTACCCGATCATCGTGAAGTAGACCATGCCCGCTGCGACGATCGGGTTGGTCACGAAGGCGACGATCGGGTGGTGCAGGACCCGGAGGAGCCGCTCCTGGTTGGGGCGTGCCAGCGCCTGGAGGCCGAGCGTGATGGGGGCCGAGAACGCGAAGAAGATCGGGGCGACGTTCATGAGCAAGAGGTGCTGCACCACGTGCACGGTGAAGTTGGAGTCGTCGTAGGCGGCGACTCCTGACTGCACCGCGATCACCACGGTGGCCATGCCGGCGAGGAAGCTCGCGGTCCGCCAGGGCGACCAGCCGCGGTTCTTGCGCCGCAGTCGCCGAGTTCCGGCCAGGTAGGCGACGGCCAACGCGACCTCGACCCCCAGCGCGACGAGCGAAATCGGATCGGTCTGCCACCCGGTCAGAAGGCGGTGGATCGAGATGTGGGGCGACAGGACGTCGGCGGTCATGTCACGACGACCGTAGGGCGGGGTCGAGGTTTTCCACGATGTACTCGAGCTGTTCGGTGGTGAGGGCACCGGGGTGGAGGGTCTCGAGCTTCCCCTTGGGAGAGAGGATCGCGGTGAAGGGGAGCGCCGGGACCTGGTACGTGCTTGCCACCCGGCCGGAGCGGTCCGAGACGAGCGGATAGGTGACCCCCAACCGGTGGGCGAAGCCGGCCGCGGCCGAGGGGTTGTTAGCCACGTCGATGCCGACGAACCGCACCTTGGTCCCGAGGGCCCGGTAGGCCTGCTCGATGTTCGGCAGCTCGCGCACGCACGCCGTGCAGGTGCTCGACCAGAAGTTGAGGACGCTGTAATGGCCCCCGAGACTGCTCGACTCGAACGAACGTCCCGGGGCGCCGAGGACGGGGAGTGAGAAGCTCGGCGCCCGGGCGCCGATGGCGGCCGGGCTCTGGTTCGGCGGCACCGCGCTCGGGCCACCCACGTGCACCTGCTCGGAGCGGGGGAGGTCGTCGTTGGCCATCTGGGCCAGGGTGTGGGCGAAGATCGGCGTGTCGGCGGAGGCGGTCCCGAACGAGCCGATGGCCAGCTGCCGGCCGGTCAGGCCGATGAAGAACAATTCGGTCGAGTGGACCACGCTCTTCGTGCTCGGGTTGAGCTCGACCTCCACCCCGTAGCGCTTCCAGACCGCCTCGAGCGCGGCCGGCGCCCCGGTCGTGAACACCCAGTTGTGGAGATGCCCCAGTCCGTGCTGGTCGCTCCAGAAGCGCACCGACGCGACGCCCGGGAAGTACGGATTGACGTTCACCGACAGGAACACGACGTGGGCGGCGGCCGCTCCGAGGTCCCGGTCGGCCACCACGACGTCCTGCGCGAGCAGGGTGCAGATGTCGGCGCACCGATCGTCGTTGAACGACAGCACCACCGACTTGCCCCGGAAGGCCGAGAGCGACACCGTCGCACCGTGCTGGTCGGTGAGGGTGAAGTTCGGCGCGGGGGCGCCCCCACCGGGCCCGAAGACGTCGAGCTGGAGGAGATTCGCCGATGACGGGTTGATCCCCGGGGCGACGTCCGCCGGCCCCGAGCCGGTTCCGACCCCGACGAAGAGGACGACCGCCAGGACCGCGGAGACCCCCACGCCGGTCATGGCGAACCACAACGGACGTCGCCGTCCCCGGGGTCCGGGCGTAGCCGCCGGCCCGACGTCGACCGGAGGTGCTTCGACGGTGTCAGCCATTGACGCTCAGCTCTTCGGAGCGGGCCGGGGCAGCCGGTTCGAGCCGCCGGGCACCGGACGACGCGCCTGCTCCTCGCCGCCGGGAGCCCAGGGCGACCAGGACCAGGCCAAGGAAGAGCGCCACCCCGAGAACGACCCCAAACAACCGGGGAGAGGCGCTCAGCCAGTTGCTGAGGGCCGACTGGACGTGCTCGACCGCCCCGATCGGCTGGGGGCTCGCCGTCGGGGCGACGAGGTAGGCGGTCCAGTAGAAGACCAGGTACCCACCGACGAGCGCCAGCACGGCCCCAGCGGCCCGGGGGACGAACCGGACGAGGCGGCCCATGCGCCGCAACGGGGAGACCCCGAGATTGGCCACCGCCATCGCGGCCACGGTGAGGAACAGGCCCATGCCGAGGGCGTAGGCGACCACCGAGCCGACACCGCGAGCCGCCCCCAGGCGGCCGAAGGACCCGGCGACGGCGGCCACGAACAACGGGAGCGCGCAGGTGAGCGAGGCCACGGCGTAGGTCACCCCGAAACCGATCATGGCGACCGGGCCGCGTCCCGAACCGAGGCGGCGGCGGAGGGGCATCGGTACCTTGGGCTGGTGCCCGAGGGCGCTGGCCAGCCCGAGCCCGGCGACGAGGGTGCCCACCGGGATCATGGCCCACGGCACCCACCCGAGCACCACGTCGACGCCCGACTCGACCAGGACCCCGACGACGCCGAACACGACCAGGAAGCCCGCGCTCACCCATGCACCGGCCCACAGCGCTCGTCCGCACCGCTGGGTCCTGCCGTCGCCGTCGTCTCCGACGAAGAACGAGAGGTAGGCCGGCAGCAACGGGAAGCCGCAAGGGTTGACCGCGGCCACGAGCCCGAGGGTGAACGGGTAGAGGAGTGGCCCCGGGCCAGTTGCCACCGCCGCGACGAGTCGACCGGTCACCGCCGGCGAGGGTGCTGCCGCCGACCCCCCACGGCGCTGCGCACCCTGCTCGAGAACACAAGAGCCAAGGTCGGTGCCACGATAGGCACCTTTGTACCCTAGGAAAGGGGGTCGGCCGACGCCAGTCGCGACCGGTCCTCGTGACCGGCGCCGGCGAACCACAGGTGGGTGGCGGCGACAGCGCGCCAGGGGCGCCAGGCCTCGGCCATCGACTCGAGCTCTCGGGGCGAGACCGGTCTCGACTCGATCGATTCCAGCGCCCGTCGAAGCCCGAGGTCCGCCGCCGGGAAGGCGTCCAGGTGGCCAACCCGGAGGGCCAGGTAGTGGGCGCTCCACGGGCCGAGACCCGGGCGCGCCGTCAGGGTTCGGACGAACCGCTCGAGGGGGGTGGTCCGCTCGAGGGCGAGGGAGCCGTCGGCCACATCCTCCGCCAGGGACCGCAGCGCTCGGGCCCGGGCCGAGGTGAGCCCGAGGCCGGAGAGGTCCGCATCGGCCAGAGTCTCGGGGGTCGGGAAGGTGCGGTCGAGCCCCATGGGGCGGAGACCCGGGACGAAGCCCCCGTAGCGCTCGACGATCCGGCCCACGATGTTTCCGGCGGCGGCGACGCTGATC
Source organism: Actinomycetes bacterium (assembly GCA_021791895.1). GTDB lineage: Bacteria > Actinomycetota > Acidimicrobiia > Acidimicrobiales > RAAP-2 > Palsa-461. Next base: position 18,701 of record JAJYVS010000034.1, read on the forward strand.
CGCTGGCCGCAGATCGTCCTGACCGCCGTCTCGAAGGGGTCCCAAGCGCCCGGTGGCCGCAGCCCCGGAGCGCCAGCAACGAGTGGGCCGAGCACAGGGCTGGCGGCGAGCCGGCGGTGGGCGGCGTCGAGGTCGACGTCGAGCCCGAAGGTGCGTCGGACCCGCTGGACCAGGTGGATCAGGCCTTCCCAGTAGGGGAGGTGGGCCACGAGGACCAGGTGATCGTCGCCACCCCGGGACACCTCGAGCACCCCGGGGTCGCCATCGACCACGACTGTCCGGCGGTACGTCCCCTCGGTGACGTGCTCGACCCCGCCAATGGCCCGGCGCGCCAGGTACCCGAGCACCGCCTCCCACTCGATGGCTCCGGAGAACGGGAGCCGCAGGGCGAGGCCGCCGTCGGCGACGAGCCGATCGGTCGAGCGTCGGCGAGCCCGCAGCTCGCGCGGCGTGGCCGAGAAGACGTCCCGGCAGACCCGGTTGAACTGACGGATGCTGCCGAACCCCGAGGCGAAAGCGATCTCGGCCAGGCCGAGGTCGGTGTCGTCGATGAGACGGCGGGCGAAGTGGGCCCGGCGAGACCGGGCCAGCTGGTCGGGTGTGAGACCCAGATGGGTCACGAACAGCCGGCGCAGGTGCCGGGCCGACACCCCCAACCGGTCCCCCAACGCGTCCTCGCGCTGGTCGTCAAGGAGACCGTCGACGACGAGCTGGACGGCCCGACACACGAGCTCGGGTCCCTCCAAGCTGATCGGCGGGTCGGCGCGGTAGGGCCGGCAGCGCAGGCAAGCCCGGTAGCCGGCCGCCTCGGCCGCGGCGGCCAGGGCGAAGGGGCGCACGTGGTCGGGGTGGGGCCGTGCCGCGCAGCCCGGGCGGCAGTAGATGCCGGTCGTCACGACGGCCGAGAACCCGTTCACACTCCGATGATGGACGACGTCGGGGCGCGACACTGGACGGATCCGGACAGGAAGTCAGCGCCGGGCCCGGTAGAGGAGCGTGACCACCTCGACTTCGGTGGTCGGGGAGAAGTCGGCGTAGACCTCGCCGATGGCGAAGAAGTTCGCCGGGGTCTGGAGGCAGACGACGACGTCGGCGACCCCGGCGAAGTCCGTGGCGACCCTCGGCGGGCCGACCGGGGCCGCCAGCACCACCTTGCGGGCGCCGGAGGCCCTCGCGACCTGGCACGCGGCCTGAGCGGTCGAGCCGGTGGCGATGCCGTCGTCGACGATGAGGGCGACCCGACCTTCGAGCGTTATGGGGTGAGCCTCGACGCGGTAGCGAGCCCTCCGCCGGTCGAGTTCCGTCCGCTCGGCCCGGGCCACCCGGTCGAACTCGGCCGGAGAGACCGCGGCCGAGCGCACCACGTCCTCGTTCACGACGACGATGTCGCCCTCGCCGAGGGCGCCCATGGCCAGCTCGCGTTGGTGGGGGACGCCGACCTTGCGGACCAGGATCACATCGAGCGGTGCCCGGATCCGAGCGGCCACCTCGAAGGCGACCGCCACCCCGCCCCGGGGCAGGCCGAGCACGATCGGTCGCTCTCCTTCAAGATGAATCAGCGCGCTGGCGAGGAGGCGCCCGGCGTCGGGACGGTCTCGATAGATCACGCGGCCCAACTCGTACTCAGTACTGTCAAGCTACTCACTGGCTATTGTGGCCGGATGCTGCCCAGGCGTTATCAGTCGGAACGTTGCTCGATCGCCAAGACCCTGGAGATCGTGGGGGACCGGTGGACGATGCTCATCATCCGCGAGGCGTTCTTCGGGGCCTATCGGTTCGACGACCTCCACCGCCGCCTCGGCGTCGCCCGCACCGTGCTGAGCGATCGCCTCGATCGGTTGGTGACCGAGGGCATCGTGCGCAAGGAGCGCTACCAGGACCGGCCGGCCCGGTTCGAGTACCGCCTCACCGACAAGGGGATGGACCTGTGGCCGGTGCTCATGGCACTTCTCTTCTGGGGTGATCGCCACGCTATCGAGGGTCCGCCGCCGACGGTCGTGGTCCATCGGGGTTGCGGCGGTGTGCCGGACGAACGGCGGATGTGCAGCCGTTGCCGGCTGGCGCTCGGCCCCCGTGACGTGCAGGCTCGGCGTGGCGGGCTGGGCGACGGGGCGGCGGACGTCCCGGAGCCGACGGCGGGGGTGGTCGAGCGATGAGCGGCGCCACGAATCCGGTGCCCACCGAGGGCGGTGCCTGGCTGCGCCAACTCGGTCTCGAGCTCGACGAGATCGGCGGCACCAGGGTCAGCGGGCACCTGGAGGTCACCGAGGACCACCACACCCCCTTTGGAACGGCGCACGGCGGGGTCTTCGCCACGGTCGTCGAGACGGTGGCCTCGTTGGGGGCGGCGGCGGCGGTGGCGGGCCGGGGTGAGTTCGCTGTGGGGACGCACAACTCGATCGACTTTTTGCGGCCGGTCGTGCGCGGGCGCGTCGACGTTGTCGCACTGCCCGTTCTCCAGGGCCGCGTCCAGCAGCTCTGGGCTGTCGACCTCGTCTCCCATGACAGCGGCAAGCTGGTGGCCCAGGGTCGCCTCCGTCTCCAGAACGTCCCGCTGCCGAGGCCCGGGAGCTGAGCGGGCCGCGCCGGCTCAGGCCGGGTTCGACGTGGCCAGCACCCGGGGACCGCCGAGCGACGAACGGCGGACCACGAGATGGGGGGGCAGCTCGGTTCGCGACGTCCCCTCGACCCGCTCGCCGCTGATCCGGGCGACGAGGGCCGAGACGGTGGCGTCGGCGAGCCTGCGCCTCGGTTGGTGAATGGTCGTGAGCGGCGGGTCGCACAGCTCGGCGAAGACGATGTCGTCGAACCCGGTGACCATGACGTCCTCGGGCACCGAGATGCCCTCGGCCCGGAGCTGCCCGATGACCCCCAGGGCGACGACATCGGACGCGCACACGATCGCGTCGGGCACCGAACCCTCGTCGAGGATCTGGCGTACCGCCTGGCGACCGAAATTGGCCGTGAAGCGCCCGAGAATCGGCTCCTCGCTGCGCAGCGACCGTTCCTCGGCCCCATACCAGAAGGCCTGGAGGCGGACCCGCCCGGCCGAGCTGGAAATGGTCGAGGAGACGAAGCGGACGCTTTCGGCGCCCAGCTCGACCAGGTGGTCGAGGACCAGTTGGATGCCGAGCTCGTTGTCGATCCCCACGTAGTCGGTGTTGACGCCGGTCTGGTAGCCGAGCTGGATCACCGGGATGGAGCGACTGGCCTCGAAGATCGCCCGGGTGGAGGCCTGCGCGTCCGCCGGGACCACGATGAGCCCGTCGACCCGGCGGGACACGAGGGCGTGGATCCGCCGGGCCTCGTCCTGCCAGAGGCCCCGGGCGTCGGCCAGCACCAGGTCCATGCCGACCCGCTCCAGGAACACGTCGACCGCCTCGACCAGTTCGGCGTAGAACGGGTTACGGAGCCAGGGCACGATCATTCCGACGCTGCCCGTGGCGCGGGACCGCAGGGCCCGGGCGATGCGGTTCGGCTGGTAGGCGAGGCGCCGGGCCGCCTCCTCGACCGCCCGTCTCGCCGCGTCCGAGCACCGCCCCGATCCGGTGAGCACCCGGGAGGCGGTCGAAATCGACACCCCAGCTGCCGCCGCCACGTCACGTAGCTGCACCGGCCGGGACCGATTGGCCGAGGTCACGGTGTGATGTTCGTGGACTTCGGGGAGGTTTGCAAACGGTGCTTGAGGTGCGGCCAGGTTGCCGGGGCTCCGGACAGCGGCTCGGGCGGGTCGGGGGCCGATCGTGCTAGGGAGCGTTGATGGAACTCTTCGAAGCGATCCGCACCACCCGGGCCATGCGACGACTCGACCCCGACCGTCCGGTGGCCACCGAGGACCTCTGGACGATCCTCGAAGCCGCCGCCAAGGCACCGTCGGGGGGAAACCGGCAGGTGGCACGGTGGCTGGTGGTCACCGACGCCGGGAAACGGGCGGAGATCGGTCGCCTCTACGGCGAGGCATGGGGCTCGGTTCGGCACGTCTACGACGGGGACAGCCCCCCTTCGCCCCTCCTGCGCTCGGCCGACCACCTGGGCGCGCACATGGGGGAGGCCCCGGTGATCCTCATCCCCTGTTCCCGGGGCGGCGACCCAGCCTCGATCTACCCCGGCTGCCAGAACCTCTTCCTCGCGGCCCGGGCCCTCGGGCTCGGCACCGCGCTCACGACCGTGCACCGGCTGAAGGAGCAGGAGGTGAAGGCGGTCCTCGACATTCCCGAGGACGTCTCGACCTGGGCGATGATCCCCCTCGGGTACCCGCTCGGCCGGTGGGGTGAGGCCCCGCGTCGTCCGGTCGAGGAGACCACCTACTGGGACCACTATGGCGAGCGCCGGGCGCGCCGTTGAACCGGCGCGCTCAACGCCCGTCGGCGCTCGCCGGCCGCATCCCCTCGCCCCAGGAGTGGACCCGGTCGGGGTGGAGGCGGATGAGTCCGGTGTTCGCGTCGGGGGCCCAGTCCAGGGCCTCGGCCCGTCCCCTGATCTCGACCCCGCGGGGTCGCCACGGCGGGAGCACGTCGTCGACCACCAACGCGGCGACCCCCGACGCGCGGACGTGACGGAACTTCGCCGTCGAGGACATGTTGAAGCCGCCGATGTCGACGGTCCCAGTCGTCTCGTTGTAGGTGAACCCGACCGGCGTGACGTGGGGTCGTCCCCGAGCGTCGACCGTCGCCAACCGTCCGAGCGGCTGGCTGGCGAGGTAGGCCCGCTCTGCCGGGCCGAGTGCGGTCATCGCCTGGTCTCCGGGCGGGCGGGCCAGTCGAAACCGGGGTCGTCGAGCGTGCCGGCCAGGGCTTCGAGGTCCGTGGCGACCACGTCGAAGCCGGGGTCCGGCGGGGCCGGCGGCCGGGCCGCCGGCCCCCACTCCTCGGGCCTCGGCACGTAGGCGGTCCGCAGCCCGCAGGCGGCGGCAGCCCGCAGGTCGATCGGGTGGGCGGCGACCAGCATGACCTCGTCGGGGTCGAGATCGAGGAGCCCGAGCGCGCCTCGGTAGGTGGCGGCGTCGGGCTTGTACGCGCCGAAGAGCTCGGTGGAGATGACGCAGTCCCACGGCAGCCCGGCCCGCTTGGCCATCTCGGTCAACTGGGCGAAGCTGCCGTTCGACAGGGGGGCGAGGAGGTGGCGTCGCCGAAGGCGTTCGAGCCCACCCTTGGCGTCGGGCCAGGCGGGGAGCCGTCGCCACACCGAGACCAGCTCGGCGAACTCGTTCGTCTTGAGTCCGATCCGGTACCGAGCCGCCAGAGTGGGGAGGACCTCACCGAGGAGCTCCTCGACGGGGGTGAACGGTCGGGCCCCCGTCACGACCTGGGCGATCGGTTCGAGGTACCCCTCTTGTCGCCAGGCGTCGGCGAAAGCACCCCAGTCGACGTCCTCCCCGCGTCGGCCGGCAAGCGCCCGGGCCGCCTCGATCACCCCGCGGCGCCAGTCGACCACGGTGCCGAAGACGTCGAAGAGGAGGGCCTTTAGGGGTCGGTCCGGCACCGACCGACTCTCTCACCTTCCGGCCCGCCGTGCCCTGGGGCTGCCGCCCGGGCGGCCCGGACATAGCCTGAGAGCGCCGCCCGCTGCCGGGTGGTCGGGGGTGCGTGTGGTGTCGAATCCGATGAGCGGGACCGAACCGAGCCGCGAGGAGGTCCGGGCCGAGGTCCGCGCCTGGCTGGAGGAGCACTGGGAGGACGACCGACCGCTCATCGAGTGGCGCACCCTCCTGGCCGACTCGGGTTGGGCGGCCCCGGGGTGGCCGACGGAGTGGTTCGGGAAGGGGTACTCGGCGGAGCTGGCCCAGGTGGCTTCGGACGAGCGTCAGTCCTTCGGAGCCGTCGGTCCACCGATCGGGTCGGCCATGAGCCTGGCTGCTCCGACACTGTTCGAGCACGGCTCCGACCCGTTGAAGGCGCGATTCCTGCGCCGGATCCTGACCGGGGAGGACCGGTGGTGCCAGCTCTTCAGCGAGCCGGGGAGCGGGTCCGATCTGGCCGGATTGACCACCAGGGCCGAGCGGGACGGCGACGAGTGGGTGATCAACGGCCAGAAGGTCTGGACGACCGGGGCCCGAAGTGCCGACTACGCGATGCTGCTGGCCCGGACGGACTGGGACGCGCCCAAGCACCGGGGGATCTCCTACTTCGTGCTCCCGATGCACCAACCGGGGGTAGAGGTCCGACCGCTCCGGCAGATGAACGGGCACGCCTCGTTCAACGAGGTCTTCCTCACCGACGCCCGGGTCCCGCTCGATCACTCGGTCGGGGCGGTCAACGCGGGCTGGGCTGGAGCGCTCACCACGCTCGCCCACGAGCGGGGCCTCGGCGCCATCCGGTTGGTGGCCACCGATGGCTGGCGAGACGGCCGGACGAGCGCCGAGGCGATGGCCGAGGCGGACGAGCACGCCCGCACCTACGCCTGGTACCCCCAACGGGCCGGGAGGGCAGATCTGCTCCCCGAGATGGCGCGAGCCACCGGGGCGACCGCCGCCCAGCGCCAGCTGGTGGCGGAGACCATAGTCCGCTCCCGGGTGGCGGCCTGGAACGTCGAGCGCTCCCGGGCGGCCCGCGCCGCCGGTCGGTCGCCCGGGCCAGAGGGCTCGGTGGCCAAGCTGGCCGGGAGCGACATCGCCCGCCGGGCGGCAGAGGCCCATGGCGCCATGGCCGGCGCGCAGGCCCTCTTGACCGGATCCACCTCCCTCAGGGGCGGGATCGTCGCCGAGATCCTGGTCTCGGTGCCGGCCGGGTCCATCGCCGGGGGGACCGACGAGATCCAGCACAACATCGTGGGCGAGCGGGCGCTCGGACTGCCCAAGGAACCCTCGACCGACGCGCAGTTGCCCTTCCGCGAAGTGCGCACGAATGCCACCGGGCGCTGAGGGATTCCCCCGAGCCGCCCCCACCGGTAGCGTCCACTCGGCCGGTTCGGACGGGATCGGCGCCGAGGAGGTGTCGTCGTGAGCGACGTGACGGTGGAGGTGGGCGACGACCTGGTCGCCACGGTGGAGCTGCACAGGCCGCCCAACAACTTCTTCGACGTGGCCCTCGTCGCCGCCCTGGCCGACGCGTACGAGGAGCTCCAGAGCGGACCGTGCCGAGCGATCGTCTTGTGCTCCGAGGGTCGGCACTTCTGCGCGGGCGCCGACCTCACGAGCGGGACCGAGCGGACCGTCGGCGACCTCTACGGGCAGGCCGTCCGGCTGTTCGAAGCCGAGCTTCCGGTGGTGGCGGCCGTCACCGGGGCGGCCATCGGCGGCGGTCTCGGGTTGGCGCTGTCAGCCGACTTCCGGGTGGCCAGTCCGGAGAGCCGATTCGCGGCGAACTTCTCCCGGCTCGGCTTCCACCACGGCTTCGGGCTCACCGTGACCCTGCCGCTCGCGGTGGGGAACCAGTGGGCCACCTCGCTCCTCTACACCGGACGACGCATCGGGGGCGAGGAGGCCCTTGCCATCGGCCTGTGCGATCGCCTGGTCGAATCCAGCGCGCAGATCAGGGACGGGGCCCGTGCGATGGCGGCTGAGCTGGCCGGCGCGGCCCCGCTGTCGGTCCGAGCCATCCGGGCGACCATGCGCCAGGGCCTCGCCGAACGGGTTCGAGAGGCGACCGACCTCGAGCGGACCGAGCAAGATCGCCTACGTCACACCGCCGACTTCGCCGAGGGCGTGAGCGCGTCGAGCCAACGGCGGGAGCCGCGGTTCAAGGGTTCGTGAACCGCCCGGCCCCCCGTCGGCACGCGGCGTCGGGATCCCCTCTCGAGGCTGTCTTTGGCTACAGCCGCGCGGTGCGGGTGGGGAACCGGGTCCTCGTCGCCGGCACCGCGCCCGTCTGGCCCGACGGGTCGTGCCCCGGCGACGCCGTTGTCCAGGCCCGACGGTGCCTCGAGATCGCGCTGACCGCCATGGCCGAGCTCGGTGCCGGCCCTTCCGACGTGGTCCGGACGCGGATGTACGTGTGCAGTGCCGACGACGCGGCTGCGGTCGGCGAGGCCCACGCCGAGGCGTTCTCCTCGGTGCGGCCGGTGGCGACGATGGTGGTGGTGGCGGGGCTGCTCGATCCGCGCTGGCGGGTGGAGATCGAGCTCGAGGCGGTCGTCGGCGAAGGACGCTGAGCCGGCGCCGGTGCCGTCGGGGCTCGGACCGGCCGGCTTCGTTGCAACCAGCCGGGTTGCCCCGGACCCGGCTCGCCCGGCAGGCTGGCCGGCGACCGGTGCGCCACCGGCACGAGACAGACGGCACCGAGCCGCAAGGGGGCCACACCATGGCGAGCGACAGGATGGAAGCGGGAACCATCACCATCACCTCGAGGAAGGGTGACGAGATCGAGGCGTACCACGCCCGGCCCATGGAGGCCACCGGCTACCCGAGCGTGGTCGTGATCCACCACATGCCCGGCTACGACTCCTCGACGAAGGAGATCGCTCGCCGGTTCGCTTCCCGCGGCTACGGGGCGGTCATGCCGAACCTGTTCCACCGCTACGCGCCCGGCGCCTCCTCGGGGGACGCCGCCGCCGCCGCCCGGGCGGCCGGCGGGGTGCCCGACGCGCAGTGTCTCGACGACGTGGCCGGCGCCATGGCCTTCCTCAAGGCCCAGCCGGGGGCGAACGGCAAGGTCGGGGTGATCGGGTATTGCTCGGGCGGGCGCCAGAGCTACCTGAGCGCCTGCCACCTCGAGCTGGATGCCGCCGTCGACTGCTACGGCGGCGGGGTCGTGGCCACGCCCGACCAGCTGACCCCGGAGCGACCGGTGGCCGTCATCGACATGACCAAGGATCTGCGGTGCCCGATGCTCGGGCTCTTCGGGGTGAACGACGCCAGCCCGTCGCCCGAGCACGTGGCCAAGATGGAGGAGGAGCTCACCAAGCACCACAAGAGCTTCGAGTTCCACAGCTACGAAGGGGCCGGGCACGCGTTCTTCTGGGTCGAGCGCCCGAGCTACCACGCCGAGGCGTCCCGGGACGGCTGGCACCGGATCTGGGACTTCTACGGCGAGCACCTGGCGGGCTGAGTCATGTGCACCTACCTCACCTCGACCGAGAAGGTCGCCGGCACCGGACTCGGGGCCCAGGGCTGGTTCGCGATCGAAGAGGCCGTGGTCTACTTCGATCACCCCCAGGAGGCTCTGGTGGAGCACGCCCTGTGCATCGACTTCCGGGCCGGGAGCCGGGCCGACCCGAGCGAGCGGGTCGCGGTCGAGCTCGACGCCGGCTCGGCCCGCCGTCTGGCCGAGTCGATCCTCGCCACCCTGGCTCACGACGAGGTCAAGGCTCTCGGCGTGGACTGAGGCCCACGAGGCGGAGATTCGCAATTTCGCCGCCCCGCCCTTCTAGGGTCGGGTGGCGGCGCGACCTGGGTCCCTCTCCGGCGGGCCCGACGGACTCGGAGGAGGCCCGGTGACCTTCCTGCAGGCGATCGTGATCGGCATCATCCAGGGGGTGGCCGAGCTGTTCCCGATCTCCAGTCTGGGCCACACGATCATCATCCCGGCCTTCTTGGGCGGGTCCTGGGCCCGCCTGGTCACCCAGGAGGCCTCGGCCAAGTCCCCCTACCTCGCCTTCGTGGTCGGCCTGCACGTGGCCACGGCGGCGGCGCTCATCATCTATTTCTGGCGGGACTGGGCTCGGATCCTGCGGGGCTTCTTCTCGAGCGCCCTGGCCGGCAAGATCGAGACCCCGGACCAGCGGGCGGCCTGGTTCGTGATCGTGGCCACCATCCCAGTGGGCGCCCTGGGCTTCGCCCTCGAGCGTCCGCTCCGGACCCTGTTCGCCAAGCCCTACGCCGCGGCCGACTTCCTTGCCATCAACGGGCTCATCCTCTTGACCGGCGAGATCCTGCGTCGGCGGGCCAGCCGCGCCGCGAAGGCCCCCGTGGCCGCCCGAGCCGGGGCCCAGAGCCCGGTCCCGACGCTCGTGGTCGACCCGTTCGCGACCTCCAAATCGGAGGACCACGACGAGGAGGTCCTGGCCTCGATGCGCTGGCGTGACGCGCTGGTGGTGGGGGTGGCCCAGTCGAGTGCCCTGCTCGCCGGGATCAGCCGGGACGGGATCTGCATGGTCACCGGGCTGTGGCGCGGGCTCTCCTACGAGGACGCCGCCCGATTCGCCTTCTTGCTCTCGGCGCCGCCCATCCTGGCCGCCGGCCTGCTCAAACTCCCCGACCTGACCGGGCCCCTCGGCCACGGCATCCGTGGCCAGGTCGTGGCGGGCAGCGTGGTCGCGTTCTTCGTCGCCTTGATCTCGGTCCACTTCCTGGTCCGCTACTTCCGGACTCGGGGCCTGGCACTGTTCGCCTTCTACTGTCTGGCCCTCGGGTTGGCCGGGATCGTCTACTTCGGCCTCCTCTAAGTACCGCGTTAGTTACACGCGTGTAGTCTGATGGCATGTGGAAGGCACCGGTCATCGAGCTGAGCAACGAGGAGCGGGTGGAGTTGCAGCGGCGCGCGGCGAGGCACACGTCGTCGGTTCGCGACGCGAAGCGCGCACGGATCATTCTGTTGGCCGCCGACGGGGTGGCGTCTCGGCAGATCTCCAAGTCCGTGGGGATGCACGAGTCCAACGTCGCCAAGTGGCGCAAGCGGTTCTCCGAGCACCGTCTCGACGGGCTCGTCGACGATCCTCGGCCGGGTCGCCCCCGGATCTACGGCCACGACGAGCGGATGAAGATGGCGGCGGCGGCGACCTCGGAGCGCACGCCGGGTGATCCGGTCTCCACGTGGACCTACGAGGAGCTGGCCGAGCATCTGCGGGCAACCGAAGGGATCGGTGCCTCGGCGTCGCAGCTGTGGCGCATCCTGACCGGCATGCAGATCCGTCTCGACCGGGTCCGGGGGTGGCTCAACCGCAGGGACGACCCCGAGTTCTGGGACCGGGTTCGAGACGTCGTCGGGCTCTACCTCAACCCCCCGGGGGAGAAGGCGCTGGTGCTCTCCGTGGACGAGAAGACGGCCATCCAGGCCAAGGAACGCCGCTACCCCGACCAGCTAC
>JAJYVS010000071.1 GCA_021791895.1 Actinomycetes bacterium
CAGCGCCTTGGCCCACCCGATGTTCGCCTGCTCGTCGAAGCGGGCCCGCAGCTCCACCACCGTGGCGACCTGCTTGCCGAGCTCGGCCGCCCGGATGAGCGAGGCCACGATCGGGCTGTCGCCCGACGTCCGGTAGAGGGTCTGCTTGATCCCGATCACGTCCTCGTCCAGGGCAGCCTGCTCGACGAAGGCCTCGACCGACGTGGCGAAGGACTCGTAGGGGTGGTGCACGAGGACGTCGCGCTCGCGCAGGACCGCGAAGAGGTCGACCGGATCGCTCGACGACGACGCCAGGGGGGGCGGGGTCATCGGCGTCCAGCTCTCCTCGTGGAGCTCGGGCCGGTTCAGCGCGAAGACGCTCCACAGCCCGGCCAAATCGATCGGAGCCTCGACCGAGTAGACGTTGTCCGCCGACACCTGGAGCTGGGCGGCCAAGAGGTCGCGAACCGACTCGGCCGCGCCGGCGGCGATCTCCAGACGGACGGCCCGCCCGAACCGGCGCTGCCGGAGCTCCATCTCGATCGCCATCATGAGGTCGTCGGTGTCCTCCTCGAAGGTGAGGTCCGCGTTGCGGGTCACCCGGAAGACGTCGTGGCGGCCGATGGTCATCCCGGGGAACAGGGTGTCCAGGTGGGCCGCGATCACCTGTTCCAGCGGGACGAAGCGCTCCCCGTCGGGCAGGACCACGAACCGGCTCAGTACCGGCGGCACCTTCACCCGGGCGATCCGGTGCTCGTCAGTGACCGGGTCGCCCACCTCGACCACCAGGTTGAGCGAGAGGTTGGAGATGTAGGGGAAGGGGTGGGAGGGGTCGACGGCGAGGGGGGTGAGCACCGGGTACATCTCCCGGTGGAAAACGTCCACCAGGTACCGGCGGTCGTCGTCGTCGAGCGAGGACCAGTCCGAGAGCCGGACCCCGGCCGCCGCCAGCTCGGGGACCAGTCGGTCGAGGAAGATCCGGTCCTGCCTGGCGACCAACCGCTCGACCCGGCCGCGGATGGCCCGCAGCTGCTCGGCCGGCCGCAGCCCGTCGTCGGAGGGCGTGGTGACGTTGGCCGCGACCTGGTCCCCCAGTCCCGACACCCGGACCTGGAAGAACTCGTCGAGCATGTCGGAGAAGATGGCCATGAACTTCGCCCGCTCGAGCAGGGGCACCCGCTCGTCGTCGGCCAGGTCCAGCAGGCGGGCACCGAAGTCGAGCCGGGAGAGCTCCCGGTTGGTGTAGCGCTGGGGCCCGACGGCCTCGATCGCCTCCTGGCGGGCCTTGCGTTTGGCGAGCTCGGGCTCGTCGTCGGCGACGGCGGGCCCTGACCAGGACCTCGGTCCGGAAAGAACCTCGAACCCGGGTGGGTCTGGCATGGCACCGGGGAACTCGGTCATCTGGGGGTCTCCGTTGCCAACTCTACCGTCGCCGCTACGATCTCTCGGTGGCCACCTCGCTCGGGGCGCCGGTCCGCTACCACCGGATCCCCCGCTACGCCTTCGGCCCCAAGCCCAAGCGCCGGACCGAACTCGGTCTCCTCGTCTTCAGCTGGGTCATCATCACCGCCCTCTACGTGCTGGCCTCGCTCGGCAGCACCTCGAAGATCCCGCCCCACCTCGGGCCGTTCCTCGGCGCCATGTTCGCCCTGTCGGTCGTCGCCCACCTGGTGAACCGGTGGCTGGTCCCCAACTCGCACCCGATCGTGCTGCCGACCGTGGCCCTCTTGAACGGGATCGGCTACGTCATCATCGCCCGCTACGACCCGAAGTTCGCCTCGGCTCAGGCCGGGTGGACGGCCATCGGGGTCATGCTCTACGCGGCGACCCTCCTCGTGGTCCGCCGCACCCGGGACCTCGACCGCTACCGCTACCTGCTCCTCTTGGTCGGCGGCATCCTCATCCTCTCCCCCCTCATCCCCCACATCGGCCTGACCGTGGGTTCCACCAGGCTGTGGGTGCACGTCGGTGGGTTGGAGTTCCAGCCGATCGAGGTGGCCAAGATCCTCATCTGCCTGTTCTTCGCCTCCTACCTGGCCGAGAAAAAGGAGCTGCTCTCCATTCCGACCGCCCGTCTCGGGAACCGCCTCGTGCTCGACCCCCGGCCGCTCGTGCCGATGCTCTTGGTCTGGGGCTTCTGCATGCTCGTGATCGCGAAGGAGGACGACATCGGCTTCGCGCTCCTCCTGTTCACCCTGTTCATGGTGATGCTCTGGGTGGCCACCGGCCGGGTCGGCTACCTCGTGTTCGGGCTGGTGCTCTTCGCGCTGGGGGCCTTCGTCGTGGCCCACCTGTTCGCCCAGTTCCACGAACGGGTGACCATCTGGCTCGACCCGTGGGCCTCCACGTCGAACTCGCACGCCTGCACGGTGCGGCCCGAGCTCGCGAGCTGCTTCGGCGGGGGCGGCGACCAGCTGGCCAACGGCTGGTACGCCCTCGGGCTCGGGGGCGTGGGGGGCGTGGGCCTCGGCCTGGGCCAGGCCTGCGCCCAGGGGTGCGCCCTGTTCATCTCGGCCCTCACGAGCGACATGATCTTCGCCGCCATCGGGTACCAGCTCGGCCTCATGGGCACCGCGGCGGTGGCCCTCGGGTTCCTGCTCCTCGTGGGCACCGGGCTGCGCATCGCCCAGACCGCCCGCTCGGACTTCTCGAGACTGGTGGCGGTCGGGCTCACCGCCCTGCTCGGCTTCCAGACCTTCTTCATCATGGCCGGGGTGATCCGTCTGCTCCCCTTCACCGGGATCACTCTGCCCTTCATGGCCTACGGCGGCTCGTCGCTCGTCACCAACTACGTGCTGGTCGCCATCCTCATGCGCATCTCCGAGGAGGGCAGCGCGACACCGGCCGAGCGGGCGAGCGGGGTCCGCCAGCCGGGCGAGCGGGCCTTCACCCGGGTGGACTGAGCCCCCGCTGCGGTTGGGGATCGACGTCGACGTCCGCCTCGAACAGGGCCGGATCGACCAGAATCGGGGCCCGGACCAGCTGACGGTGGGCCAAACTCAACGCGTCGGTCGGCCGGCACGCCACCCGCTCGCGCCCCCTCGGGCTCGAGAGCTCGATCTCGGCCAGGACCACCCCAGCGGTGCGCCCGAGGAGCCGGACGGCCTCCAAGGTGGCGCCGAGACGCACCAGCACCTCGGCGAACAGCTCGTGGGTGAGCGGGCGGGCGGTGGGCTCGCGCCGCCAGGCATGGGCCAGGGCGGTGGCGTCGGGAAGGGCGACCGGGATGGCGAGCGAGCGCCGCGGCTCGTCGATTTCGGCCAGGACCACGACCGCGTGGGGGGCCGGGAGGTCGACCTCGATCCCGCACAGCTCGACCAGGGCGAAGCCCGGCACCGGCGGTCCGTCGGTCGCGTCGGCGGTCGCGTCGGCAATCGCATCGATCGCGTCGGTCTCGTCGTGGGTGACCTCGTCGGGACCGTTGGGGCTCGTCGCCTCGAGCTCCGGACCGCTCGTCACCGCGGCCACCGGCTCAGCTGCTGGGCCGGCCGCGGAGCCGACGCACGCTGAGGGCGACGCCCACCATGATGAAGAAGCAGAGCACGGCGGAGCCGCCGTAGCTCACGAAGGGAAGGGGCACCCCGGCCACCGGCATGATCCCCATGGCCATCCCGGCGTTCTCGAAGGTCGAGAAGGCGACGAAGGCGAAGGCCCCGGTGCACAGGAGCCGGCCGAAGGTGTCCCGGGACAACTGGGCCGCCCGCAAGAGCCGCCACGAGATGACCGCCAGCATGCCGAGAAGCAGGGTCGAGCCGATGAAGCCGAGCTGCTCGCCGACGGCCGAGAAGATGAAGTCGGTCTGCTGCTCGGGCACGTAGCCGAAGTTGGTCTGGGACCCGTTGAGCAACCCCTGCCCGTGAAAGCCGCCGGCCGCGATGGCCAGCTTGGACTGCTTCACGTTCCAGATCGACTGCTGGACGCTCGCCTTCTTCGAGTCCTGTTGGAGGAAGCTGCCGAGGCGCGAGAACTGGTAGCCGTGGAGCAGCCCGATCTTGCGGCCGACCACCGCCACCACGAAGAGCACCACCGCCGCCGCCACCGCGAGGAGGAGGAGGGTGCGGATCGGGAGGCCGGCGACGGCCAGCATGATGACAAGGACGACCACCAAGATGATGGCGGTGCCGAGGTCGGGCTGGACCATCACGAGCAGGGTGGGGACGGCCGCCATCACCAGCATCCGGAACAGGTCCCGCCAGTTCAGCCCGTCGGTGCGCCGGGCCACAAAGGTCGCCAGGGCGACGATCAGCCCGACGATGGCGAACTCCGAAGGCTGGATCTCGATCGGCCCGAGACTGATCCAGCGTCCGGCCCCCTGGGCCTGGTGGCCGATGACGAACACGCCGAGCAACCCGGCGACAGAGAGCCCGTAGATGACCATGCCGAAGAGCTCGAGCCGCCGGTAGTCCATGGTGGCCAGGATCCCCATGACCACCATCCCGAGGAACACGAAGAGGGCCTGGCGCTCCATGAAGTAGTGGGGGGAGAGCCCGGCGGCGGCGGCGGTCCCCCGGGACCCCGTGTACACCATGACCACCCCGACCATCGCGGTGAGGAGGGTGGCCCCGAGCAACGTGAGGTCGAGGTCGCCAAGCCTCCGTGCGGTCCGCGGTTCGGCGAGGCTCATGGCGGCACGCACCACCAGACAGAATAACGGCCATGCCGTACACCCCCCGGGCGCCGGGATCGACCCAACTGAGCTGGGGGATCGGCCCGCCGGGGGCCATCGGCGGGAACCAGGGGTGGTTCTACGACCTCTTCCGCAAGGCCGGCGTCTCGCCCTCGGTGGCCCACACGCTGGTCGAATTCGTGGTCCGGCCCCTCGAGGTGGTGCTGGTGGGCGTCGGCGCCTGGATCGTCGCCCGCTACGGGGCCAAGGTGCTGCGCCGGGTGGTGCTGCACATGGGCGCCCAGGCGGCCGCCCTGTCGGCCTCGCCCAAGGTGGGGTCACGGGTGTCGACCAACGCCGCGGTCATGGCCAACGCCTGGCGCTTCCTCGTGGCGGTGGTCGCCGCCGCCATCGTCCTCGGCATGCTCGGCATCGACCTGACCCCGCTGTTGGCCAGCGCCACGGTCATCGGTGCCACCATCGGGTTCGGGGCCCAGGCCCTCGTCCGGGACTACCTGTCGGGGTTCCTCCTCACGGTCGAGAACCAGTACGTCATCGGGGACACCATCGCGGTGAACGGCATCACCGGCACGGTCGAGGACCTGAGCCTGCGGGTGACCCGGGTGCGGTCGGTCGACGGCTCGCTCGTCTACGTGCCCAACGGGGACATCCGCCAGCTGACCAACCGGTCACGGGGCTGGGCCAAGGCGGTGGTCGAGGTCGACGTCCCCATCCGTTCGACCGCAGAGGTGTCCCTGGCCACCGAGGTGGTGACCGAGGCGGCCCGGGCGCTCGTCGCCGCGGCGCCAGCCGCCGCCGGCTGCACCCAGGAGCCCGAGGTGCTGGGCCTGGTCTCGACGTCGGGCGCCTCGGGCACGCTGCGGGTGCTGGTCCGGGTCAACCACGGCCACCGCGCCGCCCTCGAGCGGGACCTGCGGGCCGCGGTGGTCGGCGCGCTGGCCGACGCCCGCCTGTGGCCGGGGTCGGACGGGGCCCCGAGCTGAGCCCGGCGGGCCCTCAGCCGGCCGACGCGGCCGACGCCCACATCGCCTCGAGGGGAGCGGGCCGGCCGGTCCACAACTCGAGCTGGGCTGCGGCCTGGTGGACCAGCATCCCGAGCCCGCCCACCACCGTCGCCCCCC
>JAJYVS010000035.1 GCA_021791895.1 Actinomycetes bacterium
ACGCGCCGCCGACCGTGCCCTCGCTCGCCGTTCGGTCGCCGACACCGCAAAAGAAGCGGCCTGAGCCCGTGACCGAGACCCCGATGGCAGAAGTTTGGTCCCCGGGGGTTGACAAACGGTGTCTCACCGCCGGATGGCGGATCGTCCCGCTACGACGCCGGCGCCAGGTACGGGGCCCACAGCGGGTCGACCTCGGAGAGGTGGCGGAGCCGCCAGAGATGGCCCTCCGGGGCGTGGGGTTGGAACGGCAGGGCCCAGCCGAGCTCGTCGAGCAGCTGGTCCCCCTTGGTCAGGTTGTCCTGTTGGCAGGAGGCGACGACGTTGGCCCACTCGTGGCGGCCGCCACGGCTCCGCGGGATGACGTGGTCGATGGTGTCGGCCGGGGCCGAGCAGTAGGCGCAACGCCCGCCGTCGCGCCGCAACACGGCGCGCCGGGTGAGCGGCGGGGTCCGGGCCCAGCGGGGGATGCGGACCATGTGGAGGAGCCGGACGATGGCCGGGACTTCCACCGACAGCTGAGCGGAGTGGAACACGACCGCCGAGGGACGGAAGGCGACCGGCTCGGCTCGGCCCCCGAGCATGAGCACGACGGCGCGACGATCCGACACGAGGGCCAGCGGCTCGAAGGTCGCATTGAGCAAGAGGACCCGGCCGGTCACTGACGAGCAGGCTACCGGGGTCGAGGTCGGGACCGCTGACACCAGCGGAGGTAGTCGACGATGTCCTCGGCGCTCGGACGACCGGGCGCGTCGTTTCCGTAGGCGGTCTCCATGCGGAAGCGCCAGTAGGCGGCATCGGGCACCGGCAGGAACGGCGGACGTCGCCACCAGCGTTGCGGGGCCAGCCTCCGAAGGGCGCCGAACGCGGCCGGCCACAGCGTGGGGCGGGCGCCCAGGGCCCGGACACCCCTGGCCGCCAGACCCCCGCCCCGCGCCCTCATCGGCCCGGCCCAGCCCCGCACAGCCGCCAGCCGAGCGCCCCGGCGCCGACCAGCGGCCCGTGGACGCCGAGGCCCGCCGGCTGGATCCGCACCGAGCGGGAGAAGTCCATCCTCGCCCGCCGCCCGAGCTCGGCCCGGGCGGCGGCGAAGAACGGCTCGCCCAACCCGAGCGCCACCGAGCCGGCCACCAACGCCAGGTCGAGGTCGAGGAGGTTGGCCACCGAGGCGACCGCCCTCCCGACCATGGTGCCGACCCGCTCGACCACCTCTTTCGGCGCGTCGGTCGGCACTCCCCCGGTGATCGCGGCGATCGCGGTCCCCGAGGCCTCGGCCTCGAGGCACCCGAAGCCGCCGCACGAGCAGGGGCGGCCGTCAGGCTCGACGACCACGTGGCCGATGTGGCCGGCGTTGCCGAGCCTGCCGTCGAGCAACCGGCCGTCGAGGACGATCCCGCCACCGACCCCGGTCGACACCACCATGGCGAGGAAGTTGTCACTGCCGACGGCGGCGCCAACCCACCACTCGCCCAAGGCGAGGGCCTTGGCGTCGTTGTCGACCGCGACCGGCAAGTCGACGTGCTCGTGCACCCGAGAGCGGAGGGGGAAGCGCCGCCAGGCGGCGATGTTGAGCGGCGAGACGGTGGCCCCGCCGGGCTCCATCGGCCCGCCGCAGCCGACCCCGCAGGCCCGCAGGCTCCCGGGTTCCGCGGCGGCGGTAACCCGGTCGATCAGCCCGGCCAGCGCGGCGAAGACCGCCTCGGGGTCGTCGGTCGAGGGGGTGGGGACCTGCGCGGCGTCAGCGAGCTCGCCGTGCGCATCGACGAGCCCGACGGCCAGCTTGGTGCCGCCGATGTCGACGGCGAGGCAGAGGGCCGCCACCTCGAAGGTGGAACTAGTGGTCGCGGCGGAAGCGGCTGCGGAACCAGGTCCGGGCGCTGTCCACGGCGCCCTCGATGCCGGTCGGCTCCGCCCCCTTGGGGCGATTCTTCTGGACCGAGCGGGTCAGGTCGTGCCAGCCGGCCTTGCCCATCCGTCGGAGGTTGCGCTCGAACACCACGGCGGAGACGAACATGAGGGCCACGCCGAAGAACCCGACCGCCACCGAGTGGGGGTAGAAGCCGATCAGGATGGCCACCCCGGCCAGGAAGCCGACGGTGGCCCACTTGCAGTACCGCCCGGCGTGGCGGTACACGGTCTCCGAACGCACCCGCTCGGCGAACTGGGGGTCCTGGCGGACCAGGGACTCCTCCAGCTCGGCCAGGATGCGCTGTTCGTGGTCAGAGAGCGGCACAGCCCCTCCCGACACCCCCCGAACGGCGGCGCGAGGGGGCGAGGCGACCCCCCGTCGAACTCGCCGCACCCGTTGGCGACCTCACCGCGGGTGAGTCTACGGCGCCGCCGACCACTTCGCCGCACGCGCCGGGTTGGCCGGCGCCATCGGGGGTGCGCACCGCTACTCGCCCCGCCGCCGGAATCGCCGGGTCGCGAGGATCCCGATGCCTGCGCCGAACACCGCGGCGATGGCCAACGCGCTCACGAGCGGGGTCCGGGTGGAGACCAGCCAGAACCGGATCGTCACGTCCTGGGTGTTGGCCACGGCGAACCAGATTCCGAGAGCCAGCAGCACGCCGGTGGCCACCAGCCGCAGGTCCCGGCGCCGGTGGGTGGTCGGCTCGGGGCTGGTCGTCTGCTCGTTCGAGTCCTCCGGAAGCGCCACGGCCACCCCTCTCGATCTCAGCGTCGGACCGCCGGACCCGATCGTGCCACCAATCGGTCGGGGCCGGTGGCCGTCGGATCCTCGGGGCGCGAGCGCCCCATGGCCGAGGGCCACCAGTTCAGCCGGCCGAACAGGCTGACCGTTGCGGGGACCAGGACCGTTCGGACCACGAAGGTGTCGAGCAGGACCCCGACCGCCAGGCCGAAGCCCACGGACTCGACCGAGCTGCCGCCGGGCTGGCGGGCCGAGACGATGGCGAAGACGGCGAAGGTCCCGGCGAGGACGAGCCCGGCCGAGGTGACCGTGGAGCCGGTGGCGCCCACCGCCCGCACCACCGCCTGGCGGAGGGGCAGGCGCTTGGCCTCCTCCCGGATGCGGGACATGACCAAGATGTTGTAGTCCTCCCCCAACGCGAGCAGGAACACGAACATGAGGAACGGCAGGATGAAGGTCAGCCCGCCTTGGTGCGCGAGGTAGACGAAGACCAGCACCGCGAGCCCGAGCGAGGCGAGGTAGGAGACGACGACGCTCGCCAGCAGGTAGAGCGGGGCCACCAGGCTCCGAAGCACCAGGGCGAGGATGATCCCGATGACCACCACGGCGATCGGGACGATGCGCTTGAGGTCCCGGTCCGAGATGGTGCTCACGTCGTTGAGGGCCGGCGCCTCGCCGGCCACCCCGCTCGCCGTCGCCCCCACCTGCTTGGCGATCCCGGTGAAGGTGGTCCTGATGGTCGGGACGGCGTTGATGGCCGCGGTGGTGGAGGGCGCACCGGCCTCCAGCCCCACCTCCCACTGCACGGTGGCACCGCCCGCCGAGATGAACCGCGCCGTGGCCCGGTAGGCGTTGTAGAGCGTGGCCGGCACCGTGGTGCCCGGGGGCTCGGCCGTCGGCAGGTCGAGGGCCGTGCCCAGCTGATCGTGCAGCGCGACCAGCTGGCTCGGCGTGAGCACGGTGCCGTTGGGATCGAGCGGGCCACTCACCTTGGTGAACTGGCCGCTCGCCTTGATCAGGCTCGTCGCCCGCTCGAGCCGGGCAGGGTCGGTCCAGGCCGATTGGGGCAGGGTCATGATCAGGTTGGTCGGGTTCTGGCTGGCCTCGGGGAAGTGCTGGCGCAGTGCGGCGTTGCCGAGTGCCGCGTTGGTGCCCGGGGGCGCAGAGAGGTTCCCCCCGAAGCCGCCGGGCTTGTAGCCGATCACGGCGATGGCCAGCGCGCCGAACACGAGGATGCCGACCGCCAGGGAGAGTGCCGGGCGCTGGATGAGCCGCGCCGCGATCCTCCCCCAGGTGCCGGCCTGCTGTTCGCGCTGTCGCAACCGGAACGGCCAGAACGTGGCCCTCCCGAAGATGGCCAGGAGTGCCGGGAGCAGGGTGAGCCCGGCCAGCAGCATCACCGCGATCCCGACGGCGAGCGGCGGGCCGAGGTCCTTGTACAGCCCGAAGTCGGCCAACGACAGACTGAGCAGCGCCAGGATCACCGTCGAGGCCGACCCGGTGATCGACTCGCCGACCCGGGCCACCGCGACCTCGACCGCCTGGTGGGCCGAGCGGCCCGCTTCCATCTCCTCTCGGACCCGGAAGACGAGGAACAGGCCGTAGTCGGTGCCGGCTCCGAGCACGAGCACGATGAGGAGCAGCTGGGTGATTTCGGAGATCTTGAGCCCGAGCGATCCCAGACCGCCGATGAGAGCCTGGGAGAGCACCAGCACCACGGCCGCCGGGAACAGCGTGAGCAACGGGGCGAGCAGCGAGCGGAAGATCAGGAGCAACAGGACGATGATGAGGAGGAGCGACAGCGTCTGGGTCTGCTTGCCCTCCGACTGGGACTGCTTGTTGTTCGCCACCTGCGTGGCCACCGAGCCGGCCAGGTGGATCTGGAGCGCGGTGCTCTCATAGCGGCCGACCACCGAGTCCATGGAGGCGATGAGCGTCTTGTCCCCCCCGATGTCGTTGGGCGAGCGGGAGGACAGGACGACGATCTGGGCCGCCGCGCCGTCGGGCGAGATCCCGGCGAACTGGACCAAATCGACCGTGGCCACCTTGCGCAACGCGTCCGCCATGGTCTGGAGCGAGGACTGGTCCGCGGCGCTCAGGGTCCCGGCGCTCGACACCGCCACCACCTGGACCAGGGTCTGGTCCGCCGGGCCGGTGAGCGGACCGGCCAGTTGGGCGGCCAGGTTCGACGGGGCGCTGGCCGGCAAAAAGGCGCTGTTGTTGTTGTTCACCTGGCTGCCCAGGCTGGGCAGCGCCCGGCTGGCGACGGCCGTCCCGACCAGCCACAGGACCAGGATCACCCAGCGGTAGCGGACGACGCCGCGTCCGAGTGCCCGGAACAGTCTCTCTCCCAAGCCCACGTCTCCTCGCTGCCCGACCACCACCACTGGACCCCGGTGGTCGCTGGCAGCTTGACGCGCCAGCGGCGGCGACCACAATGTGACCGGGCCCGGGACCGACCCGTGCAGTATCGCGAGTGGCGGGAGGCCAGATGCGCACCCGACTGACCGACCTCTTGGAGATCGAGCACCCACTGATGCTCGCCGGCATGGGCGGGGTGGCCTACGCCCCGTTGGTCTCGGCGGTCTCGGCGGCCGGCGGCTTCGGGTGCCTGGGCGCCTCGACCATGTCGGCAGACCAGCTCGAGGCCGAGATGGCGGCGGTGCGCGCTGTGACCGACCGACCCTTCGGGGTCGACCTGTTGGCGGTGATGGGCGACGAGCTGCTCGCCCGGGTGCAGGTCCTCATCGACGGCGGGGCCAGCCTGTTCGTGGCCGGTCTCGGGGTCTCGGTCGACGCCGTCGAGCTCTGCCACCGCCACGGCGTCCTCGTCGCCAACATGTGCGGCCGCGTGATCCACGCCGAGCGGGCGGTGGCCTCGGGGTGCGATCTCGTGGTCGCCCAGGGCACCGAGGCCGGCGGGCACACCGGGTTGGTGGCCACCATGCCGCTCGTCCCCCAGATCGTCGACACCGTCGGCGACCGGGTCCCGGTGGTGGCCGCCGGGGGCATCTTCGACGGGCGGGGCCTGGCGGCCGCCCTCGCCCTCGGCGCCGAGGGGGCGTGGGTCGGGACCCGTTTCATCGCCACCCCCGAGGCCCGGGCGGTCCCCGGCTACAAGGACGCCCTGCTCGGGGCCAAAGAGGACGGGACCCTCATCTCCCGGGCCTACTCGGGCAAGCCGATGCGCGTCTTGCGCAACGAGTTCGCCGAGCACTTCGTCGCCCACCCCGAGGACCTGGCGCCCTTCCCGAACCAGCTGCGGGTGTCGATGGGGGCCAACGCCTGGCACCTGGGTGGCGACGAGTCGACCGCCGGCATCGACCCGGCCAAGGAGGGGTTTCCGGCGGGGCAGGGGGTGGGCGGCGTCGACGAGCTGGTCCCGGCGGCCGAGCTGGTGGCCCGGTTCATGCGCGAGGCCGAGGAGACGATCGCCCGGATGGCCCGGCTGGCCGAGCACACGAACGCCTGAGCGCTCGTCAGCCCCTCAAGCCGTTCGGCGCACGGGCGTCGAGCCGGCCAAGGCCAAGAGATCTGGGCAGACGTAGAGCCGGGCCGGACGCCCACGCCGGCCCGGGACGCGCTCGTAGGACGAGAGCACACCGGCGTCGACGAGCTGGTGCATGGCGGCGTTGGCCGCCTTGTTCGAGATCCCGAGCTCGCGCTCGACGATCCGGGTCGTGAGGACGAGCAGACGCGGCAGCAGGTCAAGCACCCTCCAGGCCGCGGCGTCACTCCGCTGCCCGTGGCGCTCGAGGCGCGCTCGCAGCGTCGCCTTGACCGAGCCGACCGCGTCGAGAAGGCCGCGCTGGGCCCGGCCGCCTTTCGCCACCATCTCGGAGAACCAGCGGACCCAGCCCGCAGCGTCGCCCAGTCGAAAGCGCGTGAGACCGGAGAGATAGCCGCCGATGTCCGCTGCGATGGCCACGCTCACCGGCGGCGGGACCACGAGCGACATCCGGCGGGCCAGGATCCACGACACGAGCACCCGCCCCACCCGTCCGTTGCCATCGCCGAAGGGGTGGATGATCTCGAACTGCGCGTGGGCCACGGCGGCCTGGACCACCGGGTCGAGGTCGTCGCGGTTGACGTAGGCAACGAGGTCTTCCACCAACGCCAAGACGGCGTCGGGAGGCGGGGTCACGAGGGCGGCATTGGTCGGATCGGTGCCGCCGATCCAACCCTGCTCGGTGCGCAACGCGCCGACGTAGCGTCCGGGGAGCGGGCTCCCGGTCATGCAGATGGTGTGCCAGCGGCACACGAGCTCGACCGAGAAGGCTTCGCCTCCGGCGCTCGCGAGCGCGTCGCCGAGCGCGGCGAGGTTGGCGGCGACCCAGCCGGCCGCCGGGTCGCTGGTCAGCGCCAGCTGCTCGGCGATCACCACGTCGGCCAGAGGCGCCCGGACGCCCTCGATGAACGAGGAGGCCACCCCCTCGGCCCGGAGGAGCAACCGGGCCAGCGGCTCGTAGTCCGGATCGAGCGCCTCGGCGGCGTGGGCGACCTCGCTGCCCGCCCGGGCTGCTGCCACCAGGGATTTCTCGTCAAGCTCGATCCGGCGCGCGGCCAGCGGTGTGGGGACGAACGCCCGCACCCGCCGGCCCTGCCAGACGATTGGGACCTCCGTCCCCTCGGGCTCGTCCACGAGGCTCCTTTACTTACCGATATGAGTGTAGCGGTAAGTATTTACCGGAATCGCCCCAAACGGCGAAAGGCGGTGCCTAGTCCCGATGCGAAAGCCAGCGAACGCTGATGCCGAGTTCTTCAACAACCCGAAACTCCGGGTCACCGGTCAACACTGGGCAACCGAGGGTGGACGCGGCGCCGGCGGCGAAGGCATCGGGATAGCTGATCCCGCCCCGCGCCTTGATGGCCGCGGCACGCCGAACGAGGTCGTCGTCGACCTCGAGCCACCGGATCGGCACCCCGCCCGGGCGACGCTCGGCACGGAGGTTGGCCCACACCTCGTCGGCCGCCCCCTGGCCCGATGTTCGCTCAAGCACGTATGCCACTTCTCCCAGGTTGACCAGCGTCATCCACGGTTCGCCCGCCCGCAGCGCCTCCTCCACCTCAGTCCAGCCGGGCTCTTGGCCGAGGAAGGCCAGCACCGCGTGGGCATCGAGCACGACGCGGTCAGCCATCCTCGTGCTCGCGATCCTCCCGCCGCTCCGACAACAACGACGCCGCCAGTCCCCCGCCCTTGAAGCGTCCCCGGAGCTGCTCGACGGAGAGGAGCGGTTTCGGGATGAGATCCCCCTCTCGCTCCAACCAGACGACCTTCGTCCCCGGGGGGAAGCCGTAGCGACTGCGCAGCGGTTCGGGGATCGTGACCTGCCCCTTCGGGCTGACGGTGGTGATCATTGGTATTACCTCATAGAGCTAGGTATTACTCTTGCATCATCGTACTCCTTCGGGCACGAGCGCTCGGCCCGGCGCCGGCCTGACCGGACGACGTCCGCCCCCGGGCAAACCGGACCATGCGCCAGCCAACCCGACATGAGAACCGACGGTGGGCCACCGCGACTCGCGCCGGTCCGTGCCCCGCCGATCGTGCTCGACCGTCGGCCCGACTCAGATTCCGAACACCGGCCGCAAACTCTGCGCCGACCCGGCCGCGCCCAGGAGGGGCAGACCCAGCATCTGCTCGGTGGTGCGGAGCAGTGAGTACTGGTCGACGGCCGCGTTGGACACCGTCCCGGGACGAAGGCTCGGGGCGATCACCACGTTGGCGAGAGGGGTCGGCTCGTCCCAGACGATGAACAGCGCCGTCGTCCCCGATCGGTAGGAGGCGGTGGCCAGGATGCGCGGCACCCAGGTGGCGAGCCACTGGTCGCCGACGGCGACCGAGCAGTCGTGCATGTCGTCGCAGATGTTCGGGGTGATCGAGGTGTAGGTGGGGAGCTGGCCGCTCGCCAGCACGGCCGAGAACGCACTGAACGGGACGTCGTCGGTGCTGCAGGCGGCGCGGTCCCCGGGTCCGTCGTAGTAGACGGCCGGGTTGTGCTTGGCGGCATAGGAGCCCTGGGACACGAGGACACAGTCGCCGGGCATCGACTCGACGAAGCTCTTCTCGGTGCCGCCGGCGGCGCTGACCTCTCGGAAGAGGTTGTCCACGGCGAAGGAGTGGGCGCCGGGATCGGCGTCGTCGGTCACGCCCTGGGTGGACCCCGAGGTGGCGCCGAGGTAGTTGGGCAGCGAGGGCGAACCCACCGACGACCACGCCGTGTCGGTGCCGCAGGCGTGGGCGAGAGCCGTGATGTAGGGCGCCGATGAACTGCCGATCACCGAGCTCCATGTGTGGTTCTCCATCCAGATCCACGCCACGTGCTGGTACCGCGTCGGTGCCGTTCTCGTCGTCCCGCACGGATGGCTTGGGGAGGAAGCCGTTTGCGTGGTGGTGGTCGTCGTCGGACCGGTCGTTGAGGACGTGGATGCCGACGGCGTGTGCGGCGCTCGGGCCCCCGAAAGCACAGCACCACCGCACGCCGTGAGCATCAGTGCGCCAGCAACGAGGGCCAGCGCACGCGCCGTGAAGGCACCGCCTCTTGGACCTTTCGACCAACTCACGACGAAGGGTCCGCCAACCACATCGACGCTGGCCGACCGCAGACATCCGTCCGCATTCGGGGGTGTGCCTGGAACGTGACGGCCATGCCTCGCCGATCACCTGGCGACCGGAGGTGTCGTTCAGCACACCCTCGAATGGTCCGATGCGCGTGCAGCTTCAAAGATATCGGGGGGTCGGGCTGCGTGTGCCGACAACCCCGGAGTCGCATCGAGGGGGTCCGCGACGCCGTGCTTTGCACCCGCCGCCGGCTCGGGCGATCACGACCACGTCCAATCGTCACACCGAACACCGCGCCCCTTCCCCGCTCGAGGTGGTCGATCGGGTTCGGAGACGCTGACCAACGGACTCCAGCCGCCCGACGTGGAGCAACTCGGTCACGGTACCCGGCACCTCTCGAGGTTGCGCGTCGCCTCCTCACCGCGCCGGTGCCGAGGCTGCGATCTTGGCCAAGCCACTATGACTAGAATACTGGTCATGTCAACGACCCTGCCTCTTGCCGAGATCAAGGCTCGCCTCTCCGAGATCGTGGACCGCGTCGAGCACGAGCACGACCGCGTCGTGCTCACCCGAAATGGCCGCGCCGCCGCCGTCATCATGAGCCCCGAAGACCTCGCAGCACTGGAGGACACCTTGGAGTTGCTGTCCGACCCGAAGGCCCTCAAGGAGATCAGCAGAGCACGAGAAGACGTTGCCCGGGGCAAGGTCGTCACCGCCGAGGAACTTCGCTCCAAGTACCTGCGACAGTGAACAACGGGGCTTACCGGCTCGTCATGGCCGCCAGTGCCGAGCGTGGCTTGCGACGGCTACCCGAGAAGGTGGCCGCCGCCGTGGTCGAGTTCATGACCGGAGCGCTCGTCGAGACACCCCGGACGCTGGGACACCCGTTGCAACGAGAACTGAGGGGACTGTGGGCGGCCCGTCGAGGTGCCTATCAGGTGGGGTACGCCATCGACGACGATGCTCGGCTGGTCAGTGTTCTGCGTCTCGACCACCGTGTGGACGTGTATCGGCCGCACTGATCTCGCACCGCACATCGAAGAGGGAAGTCATCGCTGGCAGTAGTAGTGCTCGGCTTCGAGATCCTCGATCAGGCCCGGGCCCGTCGGCTCCCATCCGAGCAACTGGCGCGTGATCTCGGCCGTCGCGGGGCTGTCGACCATCACCAACGGACCGAGAAAGCCGAAGTGCTCGTGGGCTCGGCCAGGTGGCATCGAATCGGCAGGGACGTGCACGTGGCGCCCGATCGCTTCGGCGATGTCCCGCAGTGGCACGCCGCCGTCACCGACGGCGTGCAGCACGGAGCCGGCCGGCGCGGACTCGGCGGCGAGGCGAGCCAGGTGGGCGGCGTCGGAACGGTGGACCGCCGGCCAGCGATTGGTGCCGTCGCCGACATAGCCGGAGACGCCGCGGTCACGGGCGATCCCGACCAGGCGGCTGATGAATCCCTCGTCACCGTCGCCGTGCACAGTGGGCGGGAGCCGCAGCACCGAGGAGCGGACTCCCGATCCGGCGAACGACAGCGCGAGGAGAGCGGTGGCGGCCCGGCGGCCGGCCGGGCTGGCCCGTGTCGCCGCGCTGGGCACCAGCCCGTCGTTCTCGGTGCTGGCTCGGCCCGCTGAGAGCCCGAGCAACCCGGAGGCCAGCACGAAGGGACGGTCGGACCCGGCCAGAGCAGCGCCCATCGCCTCGACCGCCCGCCGGTCGACGGCCGCCGCCGCGCCAAAGTCGCCGCCGAAGGCCACCTCGTGCTGGAAGGCGAGGTGGATCACTCCATCCGAGTTCCCCGCCGCCCGGCCCAGCGTGTCGGGATCGTCGAGGTCGCCCCGCTCGACGACCGCGCCGGCGGCCTCAAGACGCTCCGCCGAGGCGTCCGAGCGAGCCAGGCCGACCACCTCGTGGCCCGCACGCAGCAGCTCTGGGACAAGCGCTGAGCCGATCCAACCGGACGCGCCGGTCACAAAGAGGCGCACGGGACCACCTCCACCCCATGGATGTCAGTTCCAGACATCACCCTAAGCAGGCATGTCAGTCACTGTCAACACTACGATGACGCCCATGGGCCGATGGCAACCGGACAGCCGTGGGCGGCTGCAGGAAGCAGCCCTGGCCCTGTTCGCCGAACGAGGCTTCGATCAGACCACCGCAGCGGAGATCGCGGCGCAAGCGGGGCTGACCGAGCGGACCTTCTTCCGCCACTTCGCCGACAAGCGAGAGGTGCTCTTTGGTGGTTCCGAGGTGCTGAAAGACCGGATCGTGGCCGGGGTGGCCGGCGCGCCCAAGTCCAACCCTCCGCTCGACGCGGTGGCCCGGGGTCTTGACGCCGCCGCCGGCATGCTCGGTGAGTTCCGCCGGGACCTGGCGAGCCAACGCCATACCGTCATCGCGGCCAACCCCGAACTGCGCGAGCGGGAACTCGCCAAGGTCGGCGACTACGCCGCGGCGGTGGCCACGGTCCTCCGGCGGCGGGGCGTCGGCGAGCCGCAGGCAACCATCGCCGCCGAGGCCGGCATGACGGTGCTCCGGGTGGCCCTGGAACGGTGGGCCGGCGGACACGACGATCGGGGCCTCGCGGTCGTCATGAACGACGCCATGACCCAACTTCGAATGGTCGCGACCGACAGTTGAGCCGGCGCCTGGCCGACGGCGCTCAGTCCCCGCTCGGGCCTTGCCGGTTCGCCTCCACGTCGACCGGGCAGGACACCCCGGTCGCACCGAGACCGCAGTAACCCCACGGGTTCGCCGCCAGGTACTGCTGGTGGTAGTCCTCGGCGTAGTAGAACGGCCCGGCGGCGGCGATCTCGGTCGTGATCTCGTCGAACCCCGCGGCCTGCAGGCGCTGCTCGTACATCGCCTTCACCTCGGCCGCCGCCGCCGCCTGGTCGTTCGACGCCACGTAGATGGCCGAGCGGTACTGGGTGCCGAGATCGTTGCCCTGGCGCATCCCCTGGGTGGGGTCGTGGTTCTCGAAGAACGCCGAGAGCAACTGGCGGTAGGCGATCTCCGCCGGGTCGTAGACGACCAGGACCACCTCGGCGTGGCCGGTCCGGCCGCTGCACACCTCCTCGTAGGTGGGGTTCGGCGTGTACCCGCCCGAGTAGCCAACCGCCGTCGTGTAGACCCCATCGAGCTCCCAGAACCGGCGCTCGGCCCCCCAGAAACACCCCAGGGCGAACATCGCCTGGTCGAGCCCCTCAGGGAACGGCGGGGCGATCGGGGTGCCGAGCACGAGGTGCTTCCCCGGAGCCGTGATCGCTTTTGGTCGTCCGGGGAGGGCCCGGTCCGGGTCCACCATCTCGACCTTGTGGGCGGGGAAGAACCTCATGGATGGAACCTCCTTCGAACGAGCCGGCGCCCGATGCGCGCCGACCCAGCGTCACTCGACGACGACACCCCTCCAGAAGGCGATGCGGTCCTTGATCGCGGCGGCCGCCTCCTTGGGGTCAGGGTAGAACCACGCTGCGTCATCGGCGCGCGCGCCATCGACGACCACGTGGTGGTAGCTGGCCTCGCCCTTCCACGAGCAGGTGGTGTGGGCGTCGCTCGGCTCGAGGTACCCCGCGACCACCGACTCGGGCGGGAAGTAGTGGTTGCCCTCGACGACCACCGTGTCGTCGCTCTCTGCGATCACCGTTCCTTGAAAGGTCGCTCGGACGGCCATGGCTGGGAGCCTACCGACCGGCACCCGCCCGAGGGCCGGAGTCCCGGGGCCGCGCCGGTGGGACCCCTCGAGGAGGCCCCTGAGCTGGGACTGCGCGCAGAGCGGGCGCCCCTGGTCAGTCCTCGGAGGTGGTACCCGCCTCCACCTCGTCCAACGGGGCCGTCGTGAACAGGTACCGCCGGAGCTGCTCGTCGAGGGCGGGATCGTGACGGCGGAGCCACTCGAGCAGCATCGCCGCGTGCTCCTTCTCCTCGTCGCGGTTGTGGCCGAGGAGCTCGGCCAACTCGGGGTCGGTCGCCGCCTCCACCCGCTGGTCGTACCAGTCGATCGCCTCGAGCTCCTCTTGGAGCGAGACGATGGCCCGGTGCCGGTCGATCGTCGCCGGCGACAGCCGGTCGGCGGGTTCGTGCAGGCCTGCGCTCTCGGCCATCGGTCCTCCCTTGTGCTCCCCCTGTCGCCTGCACGCACGGTACCAGGGCGAATGGCCCCCATCCTCTGGGTAGCCTCGAACCCATGGGCCCCACCCCCCGGCCGCGGCGGTGAACCGGCTGGAGCGCCTCCTGCGCCGGGTCGACCGCCTCCAGCAGTCCAACCGGGCGCTCGGCTTCGTCTTCGGGGTGGTGAAGAAGTACGGGGACGACCGGGGCGGCCAGCTCGCCGCCCTCCTCACCTACTACGGGTTCCTCTCGCTCTTTCCCCTCTTGCTGTTGCTGGTCACGGTGCTCGGCATCGTGGCCGGGGGCAGCTCGTCGATCGCCAAGCACATCGAGGACTCCGCCCTGAGCCAGTTCCCCCTCATCGGCTCGAATGGATCCCTCTCCACCAACATCCACGCCCTGCACGAGGCCAGCGCGGCCGGTCTGGCCGTCGGGATCGCCGGTCTGCTCTGGGGATCCCAGGGCGCCAGCCAGATCGGTCAGTTCGCGATGGCCGAGGTCTGGAACATCCCCGATCTCGTCCGACCGAACTTCTGGGCCCGGCTGACCCGCACCGGGATCCTGATCGCGATGCTCGGGCTCTTCCTCGTGGTGAGCTCGGGGCTGGCCGCCATCGCCACCCTGGGACACCACGCCGCCTGGCTGCGGGTCGTCGGTGTGGTCGGCTCGCTGGCCGCCAACGGAGCACTCTTCCTGAGCGCCTTCCGGATCCTCACCCCCAAGCAGATCTCCACCCGGGGCCTCATCCCCGGCGCCCTGCTCGGGGCGTTCGTCTGGACCGTCCTTTTGAGCATCGGCACCGCGCTGGTCGAGCACCAGCTCCGCCACACCTCCCAGATCTACGGCACCTTCGCCATCGTGCTCGGCCTCCTCGCCTGGCTCTATCTCGGCGCCAACGTGACCATGTACGCGGCGGAGATCAACGTGGTCTGGGCCCGGCGGCTCTGGCCCCGCTCGATGGTCCAGCCGCCCCTCACCGACGCCGACGAGCGGGTCCTCGCCGCCCTGGCCAAGCAGGGCCGCCGCCGACCGGAGCTGCGGGTCGAGGTCGACTTCGACGGCGAAGGCGACGAGGCCTCGGTCCCGCCCGATACCGACCAGGCCCACGCCCAACCCGAGGGCGAACCCCGCTGAGTCTCCTCGGGCCGGTCGATGTGGTGGGGCCGCGCACCCTCGTCGCGCCGAGGGCACCACCACAGGAGCCGCAGACGACGACCGGTCGACGCCCCCGCGCCACAGCGGGGTGAGCTCAGGGAGGGCCCCCGGGGCACGGTGACCTTCTCCCCTGGCGCGCCTCGTGACCAGAGCAGATGATGCCGGTATGGCCGCCGTCCGCTCGTACCTCCGGCGAACCGGGCCTGCCCCGGCGCCGGCGAGACCGACCGGGACCGAACGCAGCCATCCGAACGGCGCCGAGCCGGCCATCGAGGTCGAGCGCCTGCACAAGCGCTTCGGCGACCTCGACGCGGTGCGCGACATCAGCTTCCAGGTGCGAAGCGGCGAGACCTTCGGCTTCCTCGGGCCCAACGGGGCGGGCAAGTCCACCACCATCTCCATGCTCTGCACCCTGCTCCCGCCGACCGGTGGGCGGGCCCGGGTGGCCGGGGCCGACGTCGTCACAGAACGAGGGGCGGTCCGCAGCCGCATCGGGCTCGTGTTCCAGGACCCCACCCTCGACGAGTACCTGACCGCCGAGGAGAACCTGCGCTTCCACGCCGAGCTCTACGGCGTGCCCCCGGCCGTGCTCGGACCCCGCCTGGACCAGATCCTCGACATGGTCGAGCTGGCCGACCGGCGCCACGACGTGGTCCAGAACTTCTCGGGCGGCATGCGCCGCCGGCTCGAAATCGCCCGCGGCCTCCTGCACTCGCCCCGGGTCCTGTTCCTCGACGAGCCGACGGTCGGCCTCGACCCCCAGACCCGGGCCCACATCTGGACCTACATCGAGAGCCTGCGGCGGGCCGAGCAGATCACGATCTTCCTCACCACCCACTACATGGACGAGGCCGAGCACTGTGATCGGATCGCCATCATCGACCACGGCGAGATCGTGGCCCTCGACTCGCCCGACGCCCTGAAGGCCGAGGTGGGGGCGGACCGGGTCGAGATCGCGGTCTTAGACCCCGACGCCGCCATGGGTGCCCTGAAGGAGCGGTTCGGGATCGAGGCCAGCATCTCGGAGGGCATGGTGGCCTTCTACGTGGCCAACGGGGAGGAGTTCGTCCCCCTGCTCTTCACGACGAGCGGCCTCGCCATCCACTCGGTGCGGGTGGCACGCCCCACCCTCGACGACGTGTTCATGACCTACACCGGTCGCACGATCCGCGACGCCGAGGCCTCGACCGTCGACCACCTGCGAGCGGGGGCCGCCCGCATGCTCGCCCGGCGGCACTGATGGCCACGCTCCTCGCCCCCCCGCCGACCCCGCCCTCGCTCCCCCCGGTGGTCTCGGTGCGGGAGGCCGGCGGGACCTTCGGCGCCGACGTGCGGGGGGTCAGGGTGGTCTGGCGCCGTGAGCTCATCCGCTTCGCCCGCGACCGGACCCGGATGATCACCTCGTTCGTCCAGCCGGTCCTCTTCCTCTTGATCCTGGGCGAAGGACTGTCGGTCATCGCCCGCACCCCGCCGGGGGTCAGCTTCGAGACGTTCATGTTCCCCGGCATCGTCGGGATGACGGTCCTGTTCACGTCGGTCTTCTCGGCCATGTCGATCGTGTGGGACCGGGAGTTCGGCTTCCTGCGCGAGATGCTGGTAGCACCGGTCGACCGGTGGTCGATCGTGCTCGGTAAGTGCCTCGGCGGCATGACGGTGGCCACCCTCCAGGGCGTCATCTTCCTCGCCCTGGCCGGCGCGGCCCACGTCCCCTACGACCCCCTCATGCTGCTCGAGCTGGTCGGGATCATGGCCCTCATGGCCCTCGCCCTCACCGCGTTCGGGGTGCTGCTCGCCTCCCGGATCCAGCAGATGCAGTCGTTCTCGGTGGTGG
The DNA here is from genome assembly GCA_021791895.1 of Actinomycetes bacterium. GTDB lineage: Bacteria > Actinomycetota > Acidimicrobiia > Acidimicrobiales > RAAP-2 > Palsa-461. The sequence goes on from JAJYVS010000035.1 coordinate 16,297, forward strand.
TGCAGTTCTTCGTGATGCCGCTGTTCTTTCTCTCGGGCGCGGTGTTCCCGCTGCGGGGGCTGCCCTCCTGGCTCAACGCCCTGACCAAGCTCGACCCGCTCACCTACGCTGTCGACCCCCTCCGGCACATCGTCTTCGAGCACCTGTCGGTCACCCCGGCGGCCCTGGCCGCCTTGGAGCCCGGGGTCAGCTGGAACGGGTGGCGGCTGCCGGTCGTCGCCGAGCTCGGCATCGTGGCCGCGTTCGCCGCCGTGCTCCTCGGCGCCGCCATGGTGGCCTTCTCCCGGGCCGAGTAGGCGTCCGCCCCCTCGCCGAGCGGGCGGCGGCTCAGGCCACCTCGGCCAGCCCGGCGCCGCGCTGGTCGGCCACCGCGTCGCCACCGGTCTTGGCCGAAGACGGCCCGAGCACGGCGGCGAGCACGTCCTCCACCCGGTCGGCCAGGTGGAAAGTCATGACGTCGCGCACCTCCTCGGGCACGTCTTCGAGGTCGGGGCCGTTGCGCGCCGGGAGGACGACCTCGGTCAGCCCCGAGCGGTGCGCGGCCAGGACCTTCTGGCGGACGCCGCCGATCGGCAGCACCCGACCCCGCAGGGTCACCTCCCCGGTCATCCCGACCTCGGTCCGCACCGGGACCCCGGTGAGCAGGCTGACCAGGGCCGAGGTCATGGTGACCCCGGCCGACGGGCCGTCCTTGGGCACCGCCCCGGCCGGCACGTGGAGGTGGAAGCGCTTCTTGGCGAACACCGCCGGGTCGATCCCGAGCTCTTCGGCGTGCGAGCGCACGAAGGACAGCGCGATCTCGGCCGACTCCTTCATGACATCGCCGAGCTGGCCGGTGAGCGTCAGACCCTCGGGTCCGTCGGCCACACTCGCCTCGACGAACAGCACGTCGCCCCCGGCGCCGGTCACCGCGAGGCCGGTCGCCACCCCGGGGATCGCCTCGCCCGACGCGGCCTCGAGGAAGAACCGGGGCCGGCCGAGCCACGACGCGACGTCGTCGCGGCCGATCTCGACCGGGGCTTCGAGGTCGCCGGCGACCAGCTTGGTCGCCACCTTGCGCAGCAGCCGGCCGAGCTCGCGCTCGAGCGAGCGGACGCCCGCCTCGCGGGTGTAGTCCTCGACGATCGCCCGGATCGCCTCGTCGGCCACCACCGCCTCGTCCTCGCGGAGTCCGGCCCGGTTCGCCTGGCGGGCGAGGAGGTGGTGCCGGGCGATGGCGACCTTCTCGCCGTCGGTGTAGCCGTCGAGCCGGATCACCTCCATCCGGTCGAGCAACGGGCCGGGGATGGTGTCGACCACGTTCGCCGTCGCGAGGAACAGGACCCGGGAGAGGTCGAGGTCGACCTCCAGGTAGTGGTCGCGGAAGGTGTGGTTCTGGGCCGGGTCGAGCACCTCGAGCAGCGCCGAAGACGGGTCGCCCCGAAAGTCGGCGCCGATCTTGTCCACCTCGTCGAGGAGCAGGACCGGGTTCATGGTGCCGGCCTCCCGCAGTGCCCGGACCAGGCGGCCCGGCTGGGCCCCGACGTAGGTGCGCCGGTGGCCGCGGATCTCCGCCTCGTCGTGCACGCCGCCCAGGGCCACCCGCACGAAGCGCCGGCCGAGGGCCCGGGCCACCGACTCGCCGAGGGAGGTCTTGCCCACCCCCGGCGGGCCCACCAGTGCGAGGATGGCCCCCGCCCCCCGGCCGTCGACCGGGGCGAGGCCCCGCTCGGCCTGGAGCTTTCGGACCGAGAGGTGCTGGAGGATCCGTTCCTTCACGTCGGCCAGCCCGTCGTGGTCCTCGTCCAAGATGGCCGCCGCCGCCTTCACGTCCAGGTTGTCCTCGGACTCCACCCCCCAGGGCACCTCGAGCACGGTGTCAAGCCAGGTGCGGATCCAGCCCCGCTCGGGGCTCTGCTCGCTCGTGCGCTCGAACTTGTCGATCTCCCGCTCGATTGCCGCGCGCACCCCTTCGGGCAGGTCGCGCTCAGCCAGCTGCCGGCGGTAGTCGTCGGGCTCACCCGGCTCAGCCCCGCCCAACTGGCCCAGCTCCTTGCGGATCGACTCAAGCTGGCGCCGGAGCAGGAACTCGCGCTGGGACTTCTCCATCCCCTCTTCGACGTCGCTCTTGATCCGCTCGCGCAGGGCCAGCTCGGCCAGGGTGTCCTTCGCCCAGCCGAGGACGAGGGAGAGCCGCTCGGTGACGTCCAGGGTCTCGAGCACCTCGACCTTCTGGGCCAGGCTCAGGTCCGGGGAATACCCGGCCAAATCGGCCAGCCGGCCGGGGTCGGTGACCTCCCGCAGCTGGGCCGCCATCCGCTGTGCACCCCGCCCGATCAGGATGTTCTCGAGCACTGCCCGGTACTCCCGGGCCAGCTCGGCGGTGCGGGCCCCGTCCGAAGAGGTCTCCTCGACGGTCTCGGCCTCGACCCACAGCGCGGTCCCGGTCCCGGGCACCCCGGTCCCGAGGGTGGCCCGGCGCTCGCCGCTCACCGCCAGCGCCGGCAGCCCACCGGGCAGTTCGCCCCGCTCGAGGATCTCGGCCACCACGCCGACCGAGCCGTAGCGCCCCTCGATATGCGGGACGAGCAGCAGTTTCCCACCCGAGGTCCCGACCGCCTCGGCGGCCGCCTTCGCCTCGTCGGTCTCCAAGGCAATGGTGAACGCCATCCCCGGGAGCATCACCCCCGAGCGCAGAGGCAGCACGGGGAGCGTCAGGGTCTCGCTGGTCACGTCTCCTCCGATCGCGGGCGACCCAAAACGGAACTGTGGTTCACCCTGAGAGGGGAAACGCCTGAAGCCCCGGGCCCTATTCCTTACTCTCCTCGCCGGTGCTTGCACCTCGACGCCCGGGAGGATGCCGCGCCCGGCGAGGGCCGGGTTCGAAGGAGGACAGACCCGCCGACAAACGCTGGCCATTTCGCAGGGCCCGGTAGGTTCGCCATCGTGGAGGCCGATCATCTGGCGAGCGTGGTCGCACTCTACGAGCGGCGGGGGGGTCGAGCGCCTGGAAGGAGACGCTTCGGGCGCCGCCGTCGCCTGGATCGCCCGTGCCGACCAGGAGCTCCCGGCGGTGCAGGTGCTGATCGACGGCGGCTCCTACCGGCTGGCGTACAGCGCCGCCTACGACATCATGCGACACGCGGCCGAGGCCGTGGTGACCAGGGCGGGGGCCCGCATCGCCGCGACCCAGGGGGTGCACGAGGCGGTCTTCGCCTTGGCGGATGCCCTCGTCGCCGACGACACCCCGGGCGTGTTCGCCCCACGGCGGGCGACCCCGGCACGGCTGACACGACACCGTCTGGAGTACATCAGCGACGTTCCCATCGACGTCGAGGAGCCCGACGCCCGCCAAGCCCTTCAGTGGGCGACCGAGGCCGTCGCCGCCGCAACGGCGTTTGCGACACGAGCATCGGTGCCGAGGATCTGAACGATCGACCCGGCGACGACCGTGTCATGGAAGCTGCCGGTGCCGGTCTCGAGCCAGTCAGGGGGGCGAAAGGTCACCTGCACCGGATATCCGAGCACCCCTTCGAGGTCGACCAGGGCCTGGTAGACCGCCTCTCGGTCCGGTGATCCGAGGACGAGCAGGTCGATGTCGCCCACCGGACGCGTTCCTTCGACGCCGAGGTACCGCGCCGCCCAGGACCCGAAAATGACCGCGCATTCGATCCCGGCGACGGCACCGAGGGCCTCGGCCAGGCGTCGGGGGGTCCCGAACGACATGACCAGAAGCTCGCGTAGGGGGAGCAGGTACCTGCTCTGCCGATTGGCCCTGACCAACCTGGTCCTGCCGACCCGCCGGGAGAGGACGAGACCTGCCTGCTCGGCCCGTTCGATCTCCCGGTGGACTGAGGACACCGGGATTCCCAACCGCTCCGACAGCTCCGCGAGTGACGCCTCCCGGTCGGGGTCGTCGAGCACCCAGGCCAAGAGGTCACCTTGCTGGCGCGAGCGGAGGATCGGCAGGAGCAGGGGTGCCGGAGATCTTTCCACAAACTGGATGTTATATCCCAGTTTGTGGAACACAGAGCAGTGGCTCAGTGCCGCGGCTGGTAGACCTCGGCCCGCCAGGAACCGGTGGTCGGCAGCCCGCAGAGCAGCGCTCCGGCGGCCAGCGCCCACTGCAGCACCTCGGCGTCGGCAGCGGCGGTGGGGACCTTCACCACCAGGCCCCGACGGGGATGGTCGCCCCAGACCCGCCACGCGGCGGGGATCCCGAGCCCGGCCGCCGTCAGCTCCGGGATCACCTTGGTGCTCCGGGCGTGCATCACCCCCACCGTCACCTCGTCAGCGGCGTGGCGGCCCCGCCCGGGCGGCATCCAGGTACACATGGAGACCCGCTGGGCCTCCGTGCCGAACATCGAGAACAGCCCGGGGCCCTCGACCGGCTCGGTCGTGGTCTCGACCCCCGGCACCAGGTTCAGCCACCCGTCGCGGTGGGCCGCGAGCCAAGCAGCCGCCTCGAGCAGGCGGGTGAGGTCGGCCGGGTCGAACTCGAAGCGGTCGACGCTTCGCTGCTGGCGCAACCAGCTCACCGGTTCATCGTGCTCATCGCCGTGCACCTCGCCGAGCCGCTGCGCTCGAGCCGTCGTTCCGGCGCGCGAGCAAAAGCGGCGGAGAGACGAAAGCCGCGGCGGAGACGTCGAGCACACCGCCAGGATCCCACGGTCTGAGGCGGCTCATGGCCGAATGCAGCGCGCCGACGCCCAACCGGCTTCACGTTTGGGCCGCCCGAACGAGCTGGGCACACTCGGCCGTCCCGAGACGCCGTGCGCCCGATCCTGTGGCTGCTCCGCCTCGGCGCGCCCGTTGGGACCGGGCGTGATGGCGGCGAGAGACATCGACAAGGGAGGCACCGCTTCCGACCGGGGCCCGCGAAAGACACGGTTCGGCGAGTGGCCACTCGTTCTGGTCAGAACTTCCCCCGGTCTCACTCGGCCATTGCACCACGCCGCGCCACCTCTCTTGCCTGGAGACCGCGGCCCACGGCACGTGGTCGCGGGATTTGGGAGCTCGGCTGGGAGCGAATGGAGATACAATCGTTTCATGACACAATCGTCTTCTGTCCTGCCCCCTCCCGACGCGGCGCTGCTCCAGCTCGCCCGGCTCAAAGCCGGGCTGAGCCAGCGGGAACTGGCCGAACGGGCTTCGGTGCCGACGACGATGATCTCTGCCTATGAGCGGGGCAAGCGCCGGCCAAGCCTGATGACCTTGCTCAAACTGCTCCATGCCGCCAACTTCGAGTTGCGGATGACTCTCGAACCCTTTGACCCCCACGATGACGTCCTCGCCGGCTTGGAAATGAGGCGAGTGCCACTCGAGCGAAGACACCGCGATCGCCAGATCGAGGCGTGGCGGCGCGCGGTACCGGTCGACGCTGATTCATGACCGCTTCGAACCAAGCCAACTTGCCAGACCTCGATGCTGCAGCGATTGTCTCGGTGCTCAACCGCCACCGCGTCCGCTATGTGGTCATCGGCGCGTTCGCGGCCCTGGCCCAACAGGCCCCGATCGCTCCCACTCGAGACATCGACCTCACCCCGGACACCAATGACGCCAATCTCGAGGCACTGTCGGCAGCGCTGAAGGAGTTGGACGCTCGAATCCGCGCCGACGGCGTCCATGGCGGCCTCCCGTTCGACCACGATGGTCGGTCCCTCGGCACGGTTGCCACCTGGAACCTCATCTGCCGGTTCGGCGAGTTCGACCTCTCGTTTTCGCCTTCGGGCTTCGAGGGTGGCTATGGCCAACTGGCTCGGCGGGCCCACCGAGTGGTGGTCGACGGCGTCGAGGTCACGATCGCCGATCTCGACGACGTGATCCGCTCCAAGGAGGCTGCCGGCCGGCCGAAGGACATCCAGGTCCTCCCCACCCTCTACCGTCACCGGGCGGAGCAGGCACCCGACGCGTGAACTCGCCCCAAGGCGTCACGTTGGATCGGTGACGCCGGGCGACCGCTCGAGGCGAGAACGCTCGTCTCCTTTCGGAACTGTCGCGACTGGCTGCGCTCCTACCCCTGCGCGGCGCCGAGCGCGCCGAGCGCGACCAACTTCTGGTCCCTGGGGCGAGCGGGCCCCGAAGAGGAAGGCCGAGGAGTCCCGCTCGCCATCGCGATCAGGTAGGCGGCCACGGCCACCGGCAGCGGCCCGCTGTCCAACAGGAACGGATCACAGGGCGGATTCGACGTCGGTGTGGGCGAAGTCGTCTCCCTGGTACAACAACGGTTCTTCGCTGGCCCGGGACAGCGCGTAGGCGAAGCAGTCGCCGAAGTTGAGCCCGGCGGGGTGGCCACTGCCCTTTCCGAAGTCGCGATAGGCCTGTCGGGCGATCTCCACGTGGTGCTTCGTCACCGGCTCCACCTTCGTCCGGATCACGCTCAGCAGGTCATCGAGCCGACCACTGAGCACCGGATCGTGGTTCAGGTCGACGACGATCGCGGTCTCGAGGTACGTCGCGGCAGAGATCTTCGGCTCATGTGCCCGGACGAGAGCGGCACCGTAGAGGTTCGCGTCGGGCTCGTCACGCAGGATCGCAATGATTGCCGAGGTGTCAATGATCACCGTGGCAGCCCGCGGTCGTCGTAGAGCAGCGCAGCATGATCGGCACTCCGGTAGGGCTCTGCCCACCGCCCGGCAGCGTCCTCGGCGATCTTGCGCACCCGAGCGATCCGCTCTGTGACCTCGGCCTCGTCTCGGTTCTGGACCCGCTCGAGGCGGTCGCGAAGCGCCTCGGTCACGGCGCGGGTGAGGCTTTCACCCGTGGCGGCGGCGAGCTCCCGGGCCAGGTGCTCGGCCTCTTCGCTCTTGATGTTGAGGCTCATGGAAGAATTCTACCACGTAATGTCCACCTTTCTACCTTCAAAGGAAACCGAGCCGCGATCCCCCACGGCGCACCGCCCGTCCCGACCTCGCTGGCCGATTTGGTGTGGCGAATCGGCGCCCGCGCAACATGCCGTCAGCCTGACCACGTGCCGTTGTGCCGCGGACTCGACGGTGTCGACGACCGCGGCAGCGTCAGCGGCCGGGGTCAGGCACCGAGCAACGCGAGGGGCACGACCGCGATACCGTCGGCCCGCGGAAGGCGTCGCGGCCGGTGGTGGTGACGACGATCGCGCGGGCCGGGTCGCCGCCGATCCTGCCTGCCGCCACACCAGTACGGACATCCTCGTCACCGACGATCAGTGCGCTGGCGTCCGCACCGGTGAGGCGAGCAGCCAGCGCCGGGTCTGCGAGGTGGTGCTTGGGGCCAGTGGTCAGCCGGGAGATGTGGTTGGAGGTCGGCAGCCAGGCAGGGAGCGGGTCGAGGATCCACAGCCGCTCGAGGGCCTCACGGTAAGGGATGGTCGTCGGTTTGGCCGGCTTGTTGGCCTCCCCGGCGTTGGCGGCGCGGATCTTCTCGTCCGTCGCGGTCGTGGCTGGCCCAGTTCGACGAGCGCTGCCCGGTTGTCGTGATGACACGCGACCCCCTGGGGCAATTGCTGCACTCCGTGATGGTCGGTCCGTTCACGTCGCCGGTCCGCGGCCTCAGCACGAAGGTCGCCCTGAGCGAAAGCGACGGTGTTCGCAGGTCCTCGGTGGTGGACCTCGACCATCTGGAACTCGTCCCCCGGGCACGGCTCGTGCGACGTGTCGGCAGGACGACTCCTGACACCCTGAGCGCGATCCGTGCCGCAGCCACCGAGACAATCGGGTGAGCGACGCTCTGAGCTGAGCGCGCCGCGGGTGCTTCCGCGATCGGGCACCCCACGAGAGCCCGACAAGCTAAGCACGACCAGGTGAGGGCAGTGCGCGGAGGTGCCCACCGTCGATCAGACCGAGTGCGCTCGGAGATGCCTGGCCCTGGGTCGTCCACTTGTCAACGGTGTGGCCGGTTCGTTTGCGTGGGTCATCGACCATTGGGGGCGGCGCCACGTGAACCGTCGAGCTAGACCCGGAGCGCACAACCAGGTGGCCAGCCGGACGCTGACTCGAGGCACTGACTGTCACGCCCTAGCCCCCGCGCACCGGTACCGTCGGCCACAGGCAATGGGGTCCGGTGGCGGACGGCAGCCTGAGCGGCCATCTCCAAGCGCCATGGGACCTTCGAGCTCCGGCCGTACCAGCACCAGGCCGTCGCCGCCTTCGGCGCCGCCGGCGGCGGGTTGGTGGTGCTCCCCTGCGGGGCCGGCAAGACTCTTGTCGGCATCGGGGCGATGATCGAGGCCGGCGCTCGCACCCTCGTGCTCGTCACCAACACGGTCGCCAGCCGGCAATGGCGGGCCGAGCTGCTGGCTCGAACGACCCTGGCAGGAGACGACGTCGGCGAGTACTCGGGCGAGCGCAAGGAGATCCGGCCGGTCACGATCGCGACATACCAGATCCTGGCCACCCGGCGAGGCGGCCTCTACACGCACATGGAGGCGCTTTCCGTAGAGGACTGGGGCCTCGTGGTGTACGACGAGGTGCACCTGCTGCCGGCACCGGTGTTCCGGATGACCGCCGACATCCAGAGTCGCCGCCGGCTCGGCCTCACCGCCACGCTGGTGCGTGAGGACAGCCGCGCCGACGACGTGTTCAGCTTGATCGGGCCCAAGCGCTACGACGCGCCGTGGCGGGACGTCGAAGCGCAGGGGTGGATCGCCCCGGCCCACTGCACCGAGGTGCGGGTGACGCTCAGCGACGAGGAGCGGATGGCCTACGCGCTGGCCGAGCCCGAGGAGCGCTACCGCGTGGCCGCGAGTGCCCGCTCGAAGGTGGCGGTGGTGGAGTCGCTCTGCGCTGAGGCCCTGGCGGACGGCCAGCCGACCCTCGTGATCGGCCAGTACCTCGACCAGCTCGAGCTGCTCGCCGGACGGCTCGGCGCGCCACTCATCACCGGCAAGATGCGCAACGCCGAACGCGAGCGCCTGTTCTCCGCGTTCCGACAAGGAGACGTCCCGCTGCTCGTGGTGTCCAAAGTGGCCAACTTCTCGATCGACCTGCCCGAGGCCTCGGTCGCCGTGCAGGTGTCCGGCGCCTTCGGAAGCCGCCAGGAGGAGGCCCAGCGCCTCGGCCGCATCCTCCGGCCCAAAACCGACGGGCGCCAAGCGCACTTCTACGCCGTCGTGGCCCGGGACACGAACGACCAGGAATTCGCGATCCGCCGGCAGCGCTTTCTCGCCGAGCAGGGCTACGCCTACCGAATCGTCGACGCCAAGGACCTGGCGCGACTCGATTGACGCTCCGGGCGCGCGCTCGGCATGCCCCCGGGGGCCTGGTCATGACCGAGGTGGCGTTCATGCAGCCGCTGCACGCCGTGCCCTCCCACTTCTTCAACATGACCACCTGGGGGGTCCAGACCCTCTTCGCCGGCTGTGAGGTCCTCGAGTGCGACTGGTTCGGGGATCTGTCGACGACTGTGGAGTGGCTCACCCAGACCTCGGGCCTGTCGGCCAAGGTGGACCCGGCCGAACTCGGCGCCTTGTTGGACCGCTTCCGTTCCTACGACGCCCTCGTCTCCCACGAGGAGCTCCGGGGCGTGGCCTCCGCTGTCTACCTGGTGGCCCAAAAGCCCGGGTAGCCCCCAAGAGAAGGGAGCGACGCCCGGGCCCTCCCCCCGTCGGGCCCGGGCGTGCCTGGTCGACTCGCTACCCGACCGCCGCCGCCAGCGCTGCCAGCACGTCGGGCCCGACCGCCAGTGGCCCGCCGAACACGACCCCTGGTGTCCCCGGGGCCAGCCCGTTCAGGTACGGGACGATCTCTGCCGGCAGCGGGGCGCTCGGGTTCACGAGCAGCAGGGGTCCTGACCGCCCGCCGGTGGCCATGTAGACCCCACCGCCCAGGGCGTCGGTGAAGGTCGCGGCGGTGGCCGCACCGAAGAGGCTCGCGCTCGGGAAGAACGTGGTGGCCACCGCAGCCGAGGTGGCGTAGAGGTCGGCGCCATAGACCGGGATGGCCCCGGGGTCGGCCCCATAGGCGGCTAGTGGCCCGCCGATGGCATAGCGGGTGGCACCGGGGTGGTTGAGCAGGTAGATCCCGGTCTCGAAGGACTGGACCGGCCCGTCGGTAAGCAGGATCGCCGCGTGGTCGGCGATGGCGGCGGGCACCGCCGAGAGGGCGTCGTAGAAGCTGGTCCCAGTGGCCTCGAAGACCACGTTGGGGCTGCCCTCTTGGAGCGCGATCAGATACGCGGTGTCGTACTCGTTGCTGCCGGCTTCCCGGACGACGGTGTAGCCGAGGCTCTGGAGGGTCGCGTCCACGTTGGGGCTGATGGCGAGGTCGCCACCCAGGACGTAGACGGTGCCCCCGACCGGGAGCACCCGCTCGATCTCGGCTTCGGTCCTCGGGTCGAGCGAGGCGCTCTCCGGGGCGCCCTCGGTGAGGAGGAGGGGGCCGTTCACGTAGGCCGCCAGCGGCCCGCCGGCCAGGGCGTCGGAGAAGAAGTCGTCCCGGGCCAATACCACCGCCGAGGCCGAGCCGTTGGCCGGGAACTCGGCCTGAGAGATGGCGATCGAGGTCCCGATGGGGTCGGTGCCGTAGATCTGGGTGATCTCGGATTGGACCCCGGCCACGAAGCTCAGGATCCCGCCGCTGCCGTTGGTGCATTCGAGTTGGAAGTAGTAGGTCGTCCCGGCGGTGAGGCCGCTGATCGTCACCGGCGCCGAGACCGGCGTCGTCGCGGTCGAGGTGACGAACGACGCCGTGGACGTCGCCCCGGCCAGCGTGGCCGAGGTGCCGTAGGCGTAGCTGCAGGTCTGGGGGACCCCACCGGGGTTCACCGTCCCGTTCAGGGTTGCACTGGTCGCGGTGATCGAGGTCGCAGCCTCGGTCACCACGGCGCCGCTCGGACCGGTGAAGAAGCTGAGGATCCCGCCGCTCCCGTTGGAGCACTGCAGCTGGAAGTAGTAGGTGGTGTTGGCGGTCAGGCCGGTGACCACGACGGGCTCCGAGATCGCCGTCGAGACGGCTGCGGTGTTGAAGGAGACCGTGGACGTCGCCCCGGCCAGCGTGTTCGAGGTGCCGTAGGCGTAGCTGCAGGTCTGGGCGACCCCACCGGGGTTCACAGTCCCGTTCAAGGTTGCGCTGGTCGAGGTGACGGGGATCGCCGCCTGGGTCACCACCGATCCGGTAGGGCTGGTGAAGAAGCTCAGGGTGCTCCCGGGGCCGGCGCTCGTGAAGATGGAGAAGTAGTAGGTGGTGTTGGGCGTCAAGCCAGTGGCTGTCACCTGAACGGCCAGTGGAGAGGTAGCCGTCGTGGCCGTGAACGGCCCGATCTCGGTGCCCAGGGAGGTCGTGAGCCCGTACTCGAAGTCCCAGGTGCTACCAATGCCGCCCGGGTAGGAGCCGTTCAGGACGGCGCTCGTCGAGCTGGTCACGACAGCCGGGAGCGTGAGGACGGAGTACCCGATCTTGAAAATGCTGAACGACGGGCTGATGACGGTGGTGGTGTTTGGAGGAGGTGTTCCACTTCCAATCAAAAAGGTCGCAATGAGCGTGTACGCCGTACCGGGGGCGTTGATCGAGCACCCCGAGAAGGTGGCCACCCCCTCGACCATGCGGACCCCAGCGATGGGCGTGGTGGCGCTGCAGGTCGGGACCCCTCCACCGGCGTTGTTTTCAATCGCGAGGCTGACGGAGCCCTGTGCCGCCGTGACCACGTCGCCCAACCCGTCTTCCGCGCTGACCTGGATGGGTTGGCCGAGGTTCTCGCCGGCATTGACCGGCCCCTGGGTGAAGACGAGCACGCTCGGGGTGACCCCCGCGAGGGTGAACGGGGCGCTCGTGATCGGGAAGAGGGCCGGGCCCGGGCCGGTTGCGCTGGCCTGGAGGGTGTAGGTCCCGGCCGCTGAGAAAAGGCAGGTCGGGAAGGTCGCGAACCCCCCTATGTCACCTACCGAGTTCGGGGTGCAAGAGATCGAGCCCGGACCGGAAAGAACCACAAGAGTCACCGTGTAGGAGGAGTCGGATGTCACCACGTTCCCGTAGATGTCTTCGACGGCAACGACGATCTCCTGGAGCACCCCATCCCCCGGACCCTGGGTGAAGGCGAGCTTGGCCGGCGCGGTGACCTGGAACGACGAGCTCTGCACCGTCGCCGTCGTGGGTATCTCGGCCGCCGAAGCGGTCGCAAGCAG
>JAJYVS010000072.1 GCA_021791895.1 Actinomycetes bacterium
CCGGCCGACCCCGGAACCAACACCCAGGTCAAGCGGGTCCTGCGCATCGGCTCAGCACCTCTTTGGTGCTGCTCCTCGCGGGGCTCGTCACCCAGCTGGCCAGCGGGCACGACCTGGCGATCCAGGTGAAGATGTTCGACCTCCTGGCGCCGGCGTCCACCGGCGAGAAGCTCATGGCCTTCGAGATGCTGGCGTTCACCCTGACCCCGGCGCTCGGCGTGCTCACCGTGTTCGCGAGCCTGGCTGCGCGAGCGCGACGCCACCTTCGTCGTCGTTGGCGTGGTGGTGACCGCGGTCCCCGTCACCTCGGTCGTGGTGGGGCTGGTGGGCTGAGCGGGTGCCGGCGAGCGCCCTCGACCGTCGCAGCCCGGTGCCCCTGTAGGCCCAGCTGCTGACCGAGCTCCGCAAGCGGGTGGCCGACGGGGAGTTCGCCGACGGCTTCCCACCGACGAGGAGCTCCGGCGTCAGCCGCCAGACGGTCCGGGAGGGGTCCGGGTGGCCGGTGGCTGGGAGCGGACCCGGCCCGGGCTCCCCGACGCCGCCCTACGGCGTCTGTTGCACCTCGCGCCGTCGAGCGCGGTCCTGGTGGTCGAGCGCCTGGCCCTGGCCGGCGAGGTGCCGGTCGAGTGGCGCCACAGCGTGGTCCGGGGGGACCGGTACTGCTTCCGGGCCGAGTGGGCGCCCACCTGACCACGGGCCGGGGCGGGATGGTCCGCTGCGGCCCGGACCCCTTCTGTCAGCCCGGGACGCCGAGCCGGGCCAACAGGTCGCGGACCCGCTCCCCGATCTCGTCGCGGATCGGGCGGACCTCCGCCAACGGCCGGCCCGCCGGGTCCTCCACCGGCCAGTCCTCGTAGCGCTTCCCCGGCACGTACGGGCAGGCGTCGCCGCACCCCATGGTCACCACGACGTCGACTCCGGCCAGGATCTCGTCGCTCCAGGGCTTGGGGAAGCCCCCCGAGATGTCGATGCCCAGCTCGGCCATGGCCGCCACGGCCGACGGGTTGAGCTCGGCGGCGGGTTCGGACCCTCCGGACCACGCGATCGCCCGGCCGCCGGCCAGCTGCGCGAACCACCCCAACGCCATCTGGGAGCGCCCGGCGTTGTGGGTGCAGAGGAACAGGACGGCCGGGGTGCGCCCGGCCCCGGCGGCCGGATGGGCCATTGCCGCCAGACGCTCTTTGGCCAAAAGCTCGACCTCGGTCTCGGCACGGCCGCCTGGCGCCCGGGCGGCACGCCTCGACCAGCTGTCGGCCACGATCCGCTCGACCGTGTCGCGGTCGAAGGACCCCGCGAACTCCGTCGACAACCGCTCGATCAGATCGCGCAGCGCCGCGGGTCGCTCCCCCGGCGCCGGGTCAGGACCGGCCATGGGTCGCCTCCCCGGATTGTCGGGCACCGCCGGTCGGTCGACGGTGCCGGCTCGCCATCGCACACTCCCCCTCAGCCCGCCGGCCGCGGGACGTCGGTCCGGCCGTGGGGGAAGACCACCTCGGCGGCCTCCTCCGGCTCGATCCGGGGGAAGAGCAGCTTGATCACGGCGAACGCCACCGCCCCGCCGACGATCTCTGCCCCGACGAAGGCCGGCACCGACGAAGGGGCGATCCCGGCGAAGGAGTCCGACAGCATGCGGCCGACGGAGATGGCCGGGTTGGCGAAGCTGGTCGAGCTGGTGAAGAAGTAGGCCGCCCCGATGTAGGCCCCCACAGCTCCCGGAGCGAGCCGGCCCCGTCCCGTGCGGGCCAGCGAGAAGATCACCAGCACCAGCCCCAGGGTGGCGACGACCTCGGCTAGGAAGTGCGGCCCGGTGGCCCGGTCCTTGGTAGACAGGGTCACCGCCGGCAGAGCGAACATAAGGTTGGCGATCACCGCGCCGCCGACGCAGCCCCCCACCTGGGCCAAAGCGTAGCCGAACGCGTCCCGCCAGCTGATCCCGCCGAACCCGGCGTCGACGAACGAGACCACCGGGTTGAGGTGGGCCCCCGAGATCGGCCCGAACATCAAGATGATGGCGAACAGTCCGGCTCCGGTCGCCGCCGCGTTCTCGAACAGCTCGAGCCCGGTGTTCCCAGGCGACAGCCGCTGCGCGGCGATCCCCGAGCCGATCACCACCGCGGCGAGGAACGCGCTCCCGAGGAACTCCGCGCCGAAACGGCGCCAGCGCGCGGGCTCATCCATCGTCGGGACCGACCGGTCGACGGGGCTCGCTCAGCGACCGGGCCCGGCCGCCCGAGAGCAGCAGGCCGAGGGGGGTTGGGGGGCGTCGGCGTCGGCGTCGGCGAGCACGGTGTAGATCTCCCACTGTTCGCCCCCGGGACCGCCGACCCACACCTTGTCCTGGACGGCGTGGCAACAGGTTGTGGCGAACTGCTCGGTCGTCGTGAGCCCGGCGCCGGCCAGGCGGGCTGAGGTCACACTCACCTCGTCGCTCGTGCCGACCTCCACGCCGAGGTGGTTGAGCGAACCGGGGGCGCTCCTTTGGTCCTCGATCAGTACCAGCTTGAGCGGCGGGTCGTCGAGGCCGAAATTGGCGTAGCCGAGCCGCACCTTGCTCGGCTGGGCGCCGAACAGCCTCGAGTAGAAGTCGATCGCCACGTCGAGGTCGGCCACGTTCAAGGCCAGCTGCACCCGAGACCCCACCCGTTGTCTCCCATCCCCGCTCAGATCGATGTTGATCGATAAGAGTGTGCCGGATTACATTGATGATTGTCAATACCGAGGAGCGAGATGCGCGTCACCGCCGACGAGGAGCCGACCGGGCCCGAGCTGTGCTGTCCCTCGGTGATGGAGACCGCGCTCGACGAAGAGGAGGCCGCCGAACTGGCCCGGGTGCTGAGCGCCCTGGCCGACCCGGTCCGCCTCCGACTCCTCTCCCTCGTCGCCTCGAACGACGCGGTCTGCTCCTGTGATCTCGAGGGCCCGCTCGCAAGGAGCCAACCGACGGTCTCCCACCACACCAAAGTGCTGGCCGACGCCGGCCTCCTCATCGGCGAGCGGCGCGGCCGGTGGGTGTGGTGGCGGGTCGACCGGGACCGGCTCGCCGTGGTGCGACGGGCGCTCGGGGACTGAGCCCGGCCGCCGGGTGGGCTCGGTTCCCGCGGCCCCTGGCCGGCCGACGGCACCGGCCGGTACGGTGCACAAATGCCCGGCATGACCGACGAGGAGGTCGCGGCGTTCCTCGACGAACCCGGCCACCTGGTCCGCATCGGGACGGTCGACCCCGACGGCATGCCGCTCGTCGTGCCCACCTGGTTCGTGGTCGAAGACGGCGTGTTCCTGGTGACCCCGCGCGAACGTTCGAGCTGGTTCGCCAACCTGCAAGTGGACCCCCGGATCTGCCTCACCGTCGACGAGTCGGCCGCGCCCTACCGCAAGGTCGTCCTCCAAGGGACGGTGGAGACGGTGTTCCCCCTCGGTGCCGACGACCGCTGGCGCGACGTCTACCGCCGGATCACCATGCGCTACGTGCTCCCGGAGTGGGGGGACGCCTACCTGGCCGACACCCACGACGAACCCCGGGCGCTGCTCGGCCTCTCGATCGCGAGGGCGGAGCTCACCAGCTGGCGGATGCCGGCGCACTCCGGCGAGGATCCGCTCGCCGTCTGGGCGCCCCGCTACTACCACCGCGAGCCCCCGACGAGCGCCCCCCGCTGAGCGGTCGGCGGCCCGGTGGGGCACGGCTACACGCCCGGGACGGCGTCGGGCGGGGTCCAGCCGGTCACCCGGGTGCCGGCCGACACGGCCAGATTGGCCGGGACCAGGCGCACCAGCGCGTTGCGCACCGCCTGGCGGGGCCCGGGACCGAAGCCGTAGCGGGCGATGCGAACCGCCTGTCGAGCGAGAAAGCGGCACCGTGGCCGGCGCACCCGGTCGAACGCGGCCAGGGCGCCCGCCGGGTCGCCGCCGTGACCGATCGGGGCGGCGATCAGCCGGCCGACGCACACCGCGTCCTCGAGCGCGCTCGACGCCCCTGACCGATGGTCGGGAGCATGGCGTGGGCGGCGTCGCCCACCAGGACGACCCGGCCGACGGTGTAGCCGGGGGGCCCGTCGCCGAGGTGGTCGACGTCGTGACGCAGCAGCCGGTCGGGCTCGGTCGCCTCGACCAGGGCCCGCACCCACGGCGCCCAGTCGGCGAAGCGGCCCCGGGCGGCCGCCAGCTCGTCGTCGAACAACGCCCCCTCGGCGTGCACGAACTCGCCGAACCAGTACAGCGCGCCGGTGCCGACCCGCAGGACCCCGCACTCGGTCCCCGGGCCCCAGACCTCGGTCAGCCCCCCGTCGAACTCGGTGTCGAAGATGACCGCCCGCCAGCTAGTGCTGCTGCCGTAGTGGACCGTGCACCCCGTCAAAAGGGCCTTCCGGAGCGCGCTGTGGACCCGTCGGCACCGACCACCAGGCAGCGTGCGCCTCGTGCTCCGCCGCCCCGGTCCGCCACCGCAGCGTCGCCGGCTCGCCGCCCGGCGCGCCCGGGCGGACGTCGGTCGCCGTCGAGCCGGTGACGAGCTCCACCCCGGCCGAGCGTGCCGCCTCCAACAAGACGGTGTGCAGGCGCTGGCGGTGCAGACCCCACAGCGCCGTCTGCCCCTCGAGCCTCGCCGGCGCCTCGCCGAGACGGAGGAGGGCGACGTCCCGGAGCGCATCTTCGATGCCGAGCGCCCGGGCCGCCCTCATCCCGTTGGCCGTGAAGCCCGAGACCGGCACCGACCTCGCCGTAGGCCGGCTCCCGTTCGAGCACGGTGACCCGCCATCCGGCCCGCGCCAGGGCCAGCGCGGATCCGAGACCGGCGATCCCCCCGCCGGCCACCATCGCCGTCTGCTCGCCGGTCATCACGCTCCCTCCGAGTCGATCGGCCACAACGTGGGCGGCCATGGGCGCTCACGGCGTGGCTCCGCCCGGCGCCGCCAGCCGCCCCGTGGCCGGCACCAAACGTAGGAGCTCGAGCGCCGAGCCGGCCCGTCGAAAAGGGTCGTCGCGCGACCGGTTGGAGCGAGCGAAGCACCGGAACGGATCGAGGCGGACGCAGGCCGAGCAACCGCCGGGACGATCGCGACGATCGGAGGCCTCAACCCTCCTTCGGATCCGCCTCTGCCCCGAAGACCCAATCGCCGGGATCCTCGCCCAAGCTGACCTGGTCGGTGCGGAGCCCTCGGCTCAACTGGGTCATGCCCGTCGCCAAAGTGCTGGCGAGGACGTTGATCGCCTCATCGGTCTTGCCGGACTCGAGCATCCAACGGACCGCAGCGATCTGCTGCACGATCGAATCGCTCACCGAGAGCGCGGCCAGCTGCTCGTCGCGGATCACCTCCAGGGCCCGGGTGCGCTCGGCCTGCACCCGGTTCGCCTGCTCGCGCCGCTCGGCCAGGTCGGCGAGATACCCGACCAGCCCGCCGACGAGCACCATGGCGACCACCGGGCCGGCCCAGCCGGTGACGTCGAGGTCCCCTCGTCCGTGGATGACGGCCAGGACGGCGAAGGCCGTCGCGCCGACCGCCGCGGCGGCGAGCCCGCCTCTCCGTCCGAACCAGAACCCTGAGATCGCGATCGGCAGGACATAGAGCATCGCGACCGCCTGACCCGATCCGTCGATGAACCAGCGCAACACGGTGATGACCGCGAACAGGACGACGATCGCCACCAACGGCCACCGGTAGAAGGACCAGCGGCCTTGGTGCCCGAGGC
>JAJYVS010000073.1 GCA_021791895.1 Actinomycetes bacterium
GCGTGCCGGAGGCGGTCGATCTCATCGTTGATTGACGAGTCCTTCTCGATGTAGGTGTCGGTGGTCGGAAGATAGGCCTCGGGCTGGTAGTAGTCGTAGTAGGAGACGAAGAACTCGACCCGGTTCTTCGGGAACAGCTCCCGCAGCTCCGAGGAGAGCTGGGCGGCCAGCGACTTGTTCGGTTCGATGATGAGGGTGGGCCGCTGCAGCTGCTCGATGGTCCAGGCGATCGTGGCCGTCTTCCCGCTGCCGGTGATCCCTTCGAGGGTCGAGCGACGATCACCCCGCCGGACGCCCTCGACCAAAGCCGCGATCGCCGCGGGTTGGTCGCCCGCCGGCTGGAACGGGGAGACGACCTGGAATTCGGGCACGCTCGGATGGTACCGGGAGGGTGTGCCGGCTGGGCCGGGCCGCCCTCAGGCCGGGGCCGCCCGGCGCTCCTCGATCCAACGCCACAGCCGCTCGACCTCGGCGTCGAGGTGCTCGAGGGTCGAGGAGTTGTCGACCACGAAGTCGGCCCACTTCAGCCGCTCGTCCCGTCCCATCTGGGCGGCCACCCGGGCCAGCGCGTCATCCCGGTCCATGCCGCGCGATCCGACGAGGCGTTCGACGGCCACCTCGGTCGGGCAGTCCACCACGACGATGGCCCGGTAGCCCAGGCGGTCCCGGTGCTCGGGGCGCAGAAGCGGGATCGAGAAGACCGCGACATGGTCGGTGGCCGCCAGCTCCTCGGCCCGCTCCCGCATGCGCTCGCCGACGAAGGGCCAGACGATCGCGTTGAGCTCGGCCCGGGCGGCCGGGTCGTTGAAGACGATGCGGGCCAGGGCTGGTCGGTCGATCGTCCCGTCCGGAGCCCGGATCCCCTCGCCGAAGCGCTCGAGCATCGGGGCGAACGCCGCCCCTCCGGGACGCTGGATCTCGTGAACGATCAGGTCGGCGTCCACCACCTCCGCGCCGTGTCGAGCCAACCGGTCGGTGACCGCGCTCTTGCCGCTGCCGATCCCTCCGGTGAGACCGATGCCGAACACCACTACCCCCTCGTTGCCATCAGTTGCGGCCAGACCTGCGGGCCGAGCCACGCGCCGAACCGGTCCACCTCCGCCAGGGTGTTCGGATCGGCCGCGTCGGGCTGGCCGACCGTAAACCACGGGAAGTGCACGCCGTCGGGGGCCCGGATCGGCGTCTGCCCCGTGCTGGCGAGGAAGCTACCTCCCGGGCAGACGACCGCGTCCAGGTTCAGCACCGAGGCGACCCCGGGGTTGGCTGCCGCCACCTGGCGGACGATGTCGTTGAACGCCGCCAGCCGACCGGCGCCGTCCGCCGGCCACGGGTCCCCGTTGGGCTGCTCGCCGCTGTCGTAGCACGGGGCGGTCAACAGATCGACGTGGGCCCCCTGCGAGGAGGAGATGTCCACCGCCAGCTGCAGCTGGTGCCGGACGTAGTGGGCAAAGGGCGCGGCGAGGATGTCGGTCCACGAACCGTCCCACTTCACGTTGCTCACCTCCCACCGTCCGACCAGGATCGCCACGATCCCGGGCTGGTAGCGGGCGACATCGGCCGTCCACAGCGCCGGCCACTGCTCGGCCGGGGCGGTGTAGGGGCGACAGGCCGGACCGGGAGGCTCGACCGACTGGCCGGTCTGCACGTCGGTCACCTCGGCCACTCCGCACTCGATGATGCCCTGATTGACCAGCGTCGCATGGTACTTCGCGGCCTCGACACCGAGCCCGAACCCGAAGGTCACCGCGGTGCTGTCCCCGAGGAGCAAGACCGTCGTGGGCTGGGCGGCCAGGCTGGCCCGGCTCTGCGGCGACGTCGCCGTGGTGGTGGTCGAGCGGGGCGCCGGTGCCGACGGGGAGCCCGACGCGAGGCCGGCCCCCGCCCCGGCGGTGGTGACCAGCACCACCGCGGCCACCCCGACGACCGCCGCGGGGGTGGCCACCCAGGCTCGCCAGCGGCGCAGGATCACCCCTTGGCGGATCGGGCGCTCGACCAGGTAGAACGACGCCGTCGCCGCCACGACGCTGACCAGGCACCGGACGCCGAACAGCGGATAGCCCCGGAGGCCGGTCCTCGCGGCGTCGACCCACTGGAACAGGGGGAAGTGCCACAGGTACAGCCCATAGGAGATCCGTCCGAGGAAGCGCAGCGGCGGTGACGCGAGCCCCCGGGCCAACCACGATTGGTCGGCGCAGGCGACCGAGGCGAGCACGGCGGCACTGGCCAGCGCGGCGAGCAGGAACCCGCCCCGCCACAGGAAGCCGCCGGTATAGCTGGCCCGCCACCACAGGGTCGCGCTGGCCGCCGCCCCGAGGGTCCCTACCACGGCCAGGGTCCGGCGCCCGGTCGGCCCGGTCGCCCGCCAGCCGGGCCCCGACCCGCGGGTCCGTCGGCGTTCGGCCGCCATGGCCAGGGCCACCCCGAGGGCCGCGCCGACCAGGAGGCACTGGGCATGGGTGTCGGTCCCGTAGTAGAGCCGGGTGGGGTCGGCCCCGGGCCGGTACAAGAGGGCCATCTCGGCCGCCGACGCCATCGCCCCGGCGACACAGACCGCCAGCAGCACCCGGAGGTCTCTCGTGAGGCGGAGCAGGCCCAGAAGGACGAGCGGCCACACCAAGTAGAACTGCTCCTCGATCGCCAGCGACCAGGTGTGGGTGAGCGGCGAGACCGCGCCGGTCTGGACGAAGTAGTTGCCCCCGGCGGCAATGAAGTGCCAGTTGGCCGAGTAGAAGAGCGCACTGAGGGCGTCCGCCCGCAGGTCGGGGTAGGTCCCGGCCGGCGTGGCCAGCTCGGCCCAGATCACCACGAACACGATGACCACCAACAGGGCGGGGAGCAGCCGCCGGGCCCGCCGGGCCCAGAATGCCCGCAGCCCGATGCTCTCCTTCAGCACCCACTCCTCGATCAAGAGCGAGGTGATGAGGAACCCCGAGAGCACGAAGAAGGTGTCGACCCCGAGGAACCCGGCCGGCACGAAGGGGATCCCGCTGTGGAACGCCATGACCCCGAGGACGGCCAGGGCCCGCATCCCGTCGAGGGCCGGCATGTACGCCAGGCCGCTCCGCCGGACGGAGCCTTCTCCACCCGGCTCGGCCGCGTCCACCCGGGCCGGCCACCGACCTCTGGGGGCCCGGGATTCGGGGATCGCCGCCCCCTCGCCCTCGAACGAACTCAGGGCTCCCGCCCGCCCCGGGGTGGTGGCGACACCACCCCCTCGGTGACGACCGCCAGACCGTCCACCGGGGGGCCCTCCGGCCCCTTCGGCGGGGTCTCGACCAGGCCCGCGCCCGACGACGACAAGTTGTCGAACCACTCGAAGAACCGCTTCGCCCGAAGCGCCGGCTTCTCGACCACGAAGTAGCTCACGGTCGCCACCACCACGGCCGACCCGAAGATCTCGCCGAACATGCCCCAGAACCCGACGTTGAAGAACAGGCGCTGCCCGAAGAGCGCGGTGTAGTGCCTGATGAGCTGATCGATGAGCGTCTGGTGCCAGACATACAGGCCGTAGGAGACCACCCCGAGAGAGGACAGCGGCCACCACTGCAGGAACTGCCTGATCAGGCCCCGGTGCTGCGGGCCGAAGATCGCCGGGAGCAGGAGGAAGAACGAGAACACGCCGTAAAGCGTCTGCATGGAGATGTTGGCGTAGGTCTTCACATAGAGCGCCTCCCGGGAGATGCCGAGATGGCTCGACCCCCAGAAGGCGACCAGAGCCACCAGCCAGCTCGCCCACGGGAACCACCGTCGGGACATCCACTTCGGTTCGCTGTCGCGCAGGTGCATCCAGGCACTGGCGATGGCGAGGGCCATGCCCAGCGCGAACAGATCGAGCTCGGCCGGGAGCCAGACGGTCATGGTGGACAGCAGCTGCCCGTGCCCCTGGTACGACAGCACGATGAAGCGCCACACGAGGCTGATGACGACGAGCACCCCCACGCCCACGAGCGCCCGGGCCAGGCGCCGCTCGGGCGACTGGGTGCTCCGGCGACGGCCGACGAAAGCGGCGTAGAGCGGCAGGACGAGGTAGAAGGACATTTCGACGCACAACGTCCAGGCCTGGGTGATCCCCGACTCGATCTGGCTCGGGAAGTAGATCTGGGCGAACCCGTAGTGGGCCAGATAGGCGCGCCAGCCCCCCGGTCCGATCGGGCCGTGCAGGATCGTGGTGGTCACGAACAGGGCGACCCAGTAGGCCGGGATGATCCGCAGGAGTCGCCGGACCCAGAACGAACCGGTGACCGGGTCGCGCTCGCCGGCCAGGTGGGCGACGATGAACGGTCGATACAAGAGGAACCCCGAGATGAGGAAGAAGACCGCCACCCCGATCTCGAGCCGGGAGGTGTAGATCCCGACGGAGGCGTTGCGCAGGGTGAGCCCCGAGATGAACGCCACGTGCACCCCGAGCACGGTGCCGGCGGCGATGGCCCGCAGGCCGTCGAAGCACGGGAAGCGCGGCGGGCGCCGCGGGGTGGGCGTCTCGTGGCCCGGTCGGACCTCGCCCGCTTCGGCGTCGACCGGCGGGGGGGGCTCCTCCGGGGGCGACGCCAGGTCGTCGGCGCGCCCGTGCACCTCGACCTTGGTCAATCCCCCCGCCCGGCCCGACCCTGGGTCTGATCGGTGAGCGCCCGAAAAGCCTGGAGGGCCGTGGCATCCCAACTGAAGCGTCGGGACGTCTCGATCGCCCCCCGGGAGATGCGGGCCCGCAGCTCGTCGTCGGCGAGCACGGCCCCTGCCGCCGTGACCACGTCCTCCATGGTATCGGCCAGGGTCCCCGACACCCCGTCGACGATCGCGTCCTCGTGGCCGGCGATGCGGGTGGCGACGGCTGGCGTCCCGCACGCTGCCGCCTCGGTGATCGTCATACCCCACCCCTCGTGGGAAGACGTCGACACGAGCAACCACGCCCGTCGGTACAGGGCGAGGAGGTCGGCGTCGGCGACCCGGCCCGGGAGCTTCAGCCAATCCCCCGCCCCGGCGGCCCGGACCCGGGCCTCCAGCGCCGGACGCTCGTAGCCCTCGCCGCCCTGCTACTCGGCGTGGCCGTCTTCGGGTCGATAGCGGCGGCGCAGCGAGCGTGGGCGACCTGCAGCCGATGCAGCCAGGATCGGGGCTGTACGCGATCGCGTATCCCGGCACCATCACAGCCGGGTTCGGCAACGGGCAGCGCGCCGCCGCCGGCGTGCAGATCGCCGGCCCCTATCTGTTCCTGTATACGGCCGGCGAGACCGACGGCATGCCTGGCAAGGCTGCTGCCGCCAGCGTCGAGCCCGCCGCCTTCGGGGCCAGCCTGCTGACGCCGATCGAGAAGACCCTGACCCAGCACACGAGCGCATGCGCGCAGAAGGACATCCAGTGCTGACCCGCTCCCGCCTGTGCGCCGCTAGCCTCGCCAGCGCGATCGCCGCCGCCGCCATCGCGCTGGCCGCCGGACCCGGCGCCGCGGCCCCCGCCAGCAGCACAACCCCCGCCAGTCGCACTGCCCTGGCC
>JAJYVS010000036.1 GCA_021791895.1 Actinomycetes bacterium
ACCTCAGCCCAACCGAGTACGAAGCGAGGATCCACGGCAACGCCGACCGTCAGGCGGCATGATCAACACAACCAACCTGTCCGCCGAACCGGTTCAAGTCCAGGACGGTGGGCAAGGTGTCGGGCATCAGCCGAACACGAAAGGCTGGGTCTCACCCGGAACAACGCAAATACAAATATGTAGTGGGGCCGGCAGGGATCGAACCTGCGACCGAGGGATTATGAGTCCCCTGCTCTGACCACTGAGCTACGGCCCCGTCTCAGCGTCCGGTACGAATCGCCCAGAAGAACCTCTCGGGCTCAGCCAACGGCCGACCGGAGCTACGCGACCAAGAGACTAGAGCCTCCTAGTTTCTACTTCGGAAGGCGATTAGAGCGGCCGCCGAATCGAAATCTCGACCGCAACGGCACCCATCCCTTCTGGCCCCGGCGAGTTCTTCAGCGCACCCTGGCCGGTTCCAAGATCGGTCTCGCTCGGGCGTGGTTCCGACAAAGATCAGTGCCGGGTTGCACCGAGCACCTCGGAGATGGCGGCGACCACGGCATCGGGTCTGCGCAGGTGCAAGGTGAGGTGGCCGACCGATTCGACCGGCCAGACTTGAGCCCCGGGGACGCTCCGGGTGAAGTGCTCGTACAGCCGGAGTCGCCCCGCGATCTCCAGGTGGAGCTGGTCCTCGGATTGGCCCGCGGCGACCGCTCGGCGGAAGTCGTCGACACCCATCGAGCACAAGACAATCATGGGGATCGGAGGAAGTGGCCCCGCCTCTCGTAGCTCCCGATAGAGGACATCGGTGTTGGACGCCTCCAAGAAGCCCACCTTGAACCAGTCCGGACGCAAGTGAGCCTCGACGAGTGGGGTGCGGACAACAGTCGGCCAATCGGCCACCTCGGCCTCCAATAGCGCCCGATAGATCGCGAGGATCTCGGGGGGGCAGTCCGGGGGCCGTGAGTTGCTGGGGGACCTCCGACGATCGGGCCTCAACTGGCATAAACGCGTCGTACTCCTCATGGGCCGGATCCAGCAGCACCGGGCCGGCCACCTCGTCCTCGAACCGGCTGGCGTAGTGGCGCGCGTACGGGCCGCCGAGGGAGTGGCCCACGAAGACATAGGGCGGGGGAACCTCGGCCACCGTGAGCAGCCCTCGGAGTTCGTCGGTCACCTCCGCGGAGGTTCGGGGCAGCGACTCCCCGTCGCTCCAGCCAGTCCCCGCCCGGTCGTAGACCACGCTCACCGTTCGCCGCGCGACCTCTTGCTGGACGTTGAAGTAGTCGAGCCCGACTGTCCCGGCCCCGGCCAGGAAGACCACCGAAGGGCTCCCGCTCCCGGAGCGGTACAAGAGCAGTCGGCGCCCCTGCACCCGGTAGAACGACCCCAACGGCGGAGCTGGGACGTTTGCGCGGTTGTCGTGGTCGTGGTCCACCGTCGGGTGCCCCTGTTCGCTATTGGTCCCCTCGATCCGCTCGCGGGGCACGGGCCGCCGGCCCAATCGGCCATGCTATCGCAACTTTGCGAACGGTATCAGATATGAGAACATTGGTCAATGGACACGCTCGCTCTGCTCTTGCACCCCGTGCGGCTCCGCATTGTCCACGCCCTCTCGGGGGGCCAGACGCGCACCACCTCGGAGCTGTGTGCGCGACTGCCGGACGTCTCGAAGGCGACCGTCTACCGCCAGGTGAGCCTTCTTACCCGGGGCGGCTTGCTCGAGGTGGCCAGCGAACGACGGACCCACGGAGCCGTCGAGCGAAGCTATCGGCTGCACCGGGCGAGGGCGACCGTCGACCCCCAGGCAGGCGCCGCCATGTCGAAGGACGAGCACCGGGAGGCATTTGCATCAGCCATCGCCGCTCTCGTGGCCGAGTTCAACACCTATCTGGACCGACCGGACGCCAATCCCTACCGCGATGCGGTCGGCTACACCCAGGCCTCGCTCTGGCTGAGTCGGAGAGAACTCGCCGACATCCAGAGGATCGTGCGCGCTGCCATCGTCGCGAGCAGCGACCACCTCGCGGGAACGGGACGACGCCTCTACCTCCTGAGCCCGATCATGTTCCCGATCGAGGGCCCCGCCGAGCTCGATCCCGATCTTCCTCCCCGTGAGCAAGCACGGCGCTGACCCATCTCTCAGAAGAACCCTCGGGGCTCAACAGCGGCGACGGAACTACGCGAACAGAAAGACGAGAGCCTTCCCAGTCTCGACCGTGAGAGATACGCGCCGCAGCGCGATAGCGACGAACCCCCGATCCGGCTCCTGGGCCTGCTGAGACTTTTCGAGGTACTTCTCAAACATCGAACAGGCGCCACAGGAATGATGCGCCTGGAAGCTTTCCGGCCACGACGAGCGGCACTCGTACCGGCCTACCGCCGACGTTCACGACGGCGACCCCGATCTCGCGGTGTCCCATTATCGGTGTCGAGATCCGACGCGGGATGAACACACTGACCTCCGGACGAAGCCCAGGGAGCCCCACTAGCGTCACCGATATCGAGGCATCGACCGCGATCGGACTGGACCACGGCGCACGGACCACACCAACCGGCCTTCCCGGTCGAAGGATTGGAACGGCCTCGAGGCGGCTCTGGGCGCTGGATAGGAGCGACGTCGTTGCCGAAAATGCCGCTTCCAGGGCGCTGGGCTGGACCGCTGTCGCTCGTTGCCGGAGGACGGCTCCGACGACGGTGACCATGTGACCTGAGACGACTTTTTTGGCTGCGAAAACGAAACAGCCGCCCGCTCCCGGAGTGAAGCCGGTCTTCACCCCGACGATGCCATCAGTACCGAGCAACGCGTTCACGTTGTACTGCAGACCTGCGACTGGAAGCTCAACCTGGGGCTCGTCCACCAGCTGGCGAAAGGCGGGCAATTGCATCGCTGCCATGGCCAGCCGCACCTGATCTGCGGCAGTGCTGACCGTCGAGGGGCTCACGCCGCTCGCGTCGGCGTAGTGCGTGTGCGAAAGGCCGAAGGAACGCGCCGTGGCGTTCATCTCCTTGACAAAAGCCGCCACGCTCCCCGAAACCCAGATCGCCAAGATCGTCGCTACGTTGTTCCCCGAGGGAAGCAGGAGCCCCTCAAGCGCTTGGCGTTCACTCAGCTGCTCTCCCGCGTGCACCTGCACGACCGATTGCCCCGACGACTTGTCTCGGTGATAGATCGTGACCGCGGCCGGATTGATCGTGATCTCGGGTCCGGGAGCCCCGGACGCGAGCGGGCGATCGCGCAGCACGACGAAGGCCGTCATGATCTTGGCGATGCTTGCGATCGGAGTAGAGGTCTGGGGGCCATGCGTGTAGAGGTTCCCCATCCCCGCCACTCCGAGCGCGGCCTCGCCACCACTCGGCCAGCTCAAGGAGGGATTCGGCCCGGGTAGGGCGCCGTTCAGCACGAAGGCGCTGATCGTTGCCGCCGGTGCCGGCCGGGCTCCCTGCACCGACACGTAGGCCACTGCCGCCAGAGCAACGATGACTATCACAATCCTTCGCCGTCTCGTAGATTCATCTTGGCGCAGCGCGCCAGCGTTGGGATCGCGGGCTTTCAAGAGATTCGCGGCTCGCTGGCATCTTGCGCGTCCGTTCCACTCCGAACCGCTATGTCAGGCTCCAGAGGGTGTCACAGGAGGAGTTGGAGAAGGGTAGGGCGGAATTCCCATGGTCCTCGCGTTGACCATGTCCAGGGAGTGTGGCGGCGCGAGATCGACCCCGTCGGGTTTGTAGAGATACCCAGGGGACGAACCCGGGGAGCCAGTCACGCCGTACTGCCACACGACCTGATCCGTTCGCGGATCGACGACGATCACGCGGTCATTCCAGTCGTCATTGATCAGGACGTCACCGTTTGGGAGCGGTAGGGCCAAGGACGGCTGGTCGAGGGCATTCAACCCAGTGGGTGAGTACCGCCACAGCACTTGGCCTGCCTGGTTGAATTCCTCCACCACTCCCGGCTTGGTATATGAGGCAGTCAGATACACGCCCGGGGACACCTCGTTGGTGTCCGAGGGATAGGAAATACCGGGCGGGTGGACAGACCACTCGATGGCCCCCGACGGCGTCATCTCGTCGACCCAGTCACCGTTGATCTCCGTGACCAACCAGTCCCCGTTGGTCATCGGGAACATCCCGTTGGGGCTTCCGAAGCGGGTCGGCGGGTCGTGATAGCAGTAGGGCGTCGTCGTGCCGTAGACGTGGAGCGGGACGACGCTCCCCTTCGTTAGGTAGAGGAGACGACAGTTCTTGATGTCCGCGGTAATGACATTTCCGTTGGGCAAGAGCATGGCGTCGTCGGGGTTGCTCAGGTACCCGGGGGCTGACCCGGAAACTCCCGGATTCCCGTAACGCCAAACGATATGCCCCGTACGCAGGGATATCTCCGAGATGACCATGTCGGACTCCTGGGTGACGAGGATGTGAGCCCCCCGAGTTCCGAAGAACGCATCATCGGGTCTGAGAAAGCTCTGCCCGGGTCGGAGGTTGCCCGGTTCGGGAAACTGCCAGAGGATCCTTCCCCACTGATCCACGAGCAAGAGCCGGGAGTTGTTACGGTCGGCGATCAGCACCGGCCCGGGCAATACCGAGGGATCCGATCCAGGTGCAAGATGACCGGGTTGTCCGCGCACCTGGCGCTCGGCATCGGCGAGCCACACCTCCCAGGTCCAGGGCGGTGACCCGCTGCCCTGAGAAAGCGAGGGTCGTCGAGTGGCCGAAATGCTTCTCGCCTTCGGTTTGGTCCCCGGCGCGCTCGCGAGCGTCACGACCACGACGATGATGACCGCCACGACTGCCAGGGCTACCACTGCTCGAATCGGCGACCGGCGAGAACCTCGCCGTCGGCGAGAACGGCGCCAGTCTTGTGAGTCGATCCGTTTCACCATGGAAGTGGAAAATCAAACTCCCCATTCCGTGCCCATCCGGTGAACCTAACCCGAAGAAGGCGCCGTCGGGCTTCGCGAGACGGACTGCGAAGTTCCGATCGAGGCCTCACTAGCCGCGAGTCACACGCTCCGTCGATCTGCCCAACTCACATCTCATGAACCCTTCGGAGCCCGACAAACGGCTTAAGCGAGTCACCGAATACCAAGGGTGCTCGGTAGGCGGCGTCAGCGGCCTCACGGGTGAGAAGGTGATTCGAGACCAGTTGGTTCAGCACGTGGCGCTGGCGCTGCTTCGCCAGGCCAAAATGGCGGACAGGGTCGTAAGCCGAGGGTGCCTGGGGGAGCCCGGCCAGCATCGAGGCTTCAGCCCAGCTCAATTGCCGAGGGCGCACACCGAAGTAGCCGCGTGCCGCGGCGGCTTCCCCCCAATAGCCGTTCCCGTAATAGACCGCGTTCAGGTACATGTCGAGAATCTGCGGCTTGGAGAACGTGAGCGAGAGCTTCACGCCGACACCGATCTCCTCGAGGGTTCCTCCGAGTCCTGCTCCGTGCGGGTAGAGGATCTTGGCCAGTTGCTGTGCGATCGTGCTCCCCCCGGGATCCCCTCTCCGGCGCAACGTTGCCAAGCCGGCGCGGGCGGCACCGTCGAAGACATTCAAGAACACATTCGAATAGAAGTGCTCGTCCTCTACGGCTACGACCGCGTCCGCCAGCTTCACTGGAAGGGGCAGGCCGTCCATCGTGCCGTGATGGGATCGAAGGATCGCCATCACGCGGCTCGGCGCGTTGCTCACGCTTGGAAGTGCCAGCTCGAAGGACACGCCGGCGAGGACAACCACCAGGATCGCCGCGGCAAGCACGAACGGCCACCTCCGCCGGCGATGACGATTCACCTGCGCAGACTCCCTGGTGGTCACGCCGTCGGCGTGCGCTGGATTCGACAACCGAGATGCGTATTCGAAGGGCTCGGCCAGCGCGAAGCACTCGGGGACGAGCACCGGCCGGCTTGTGTTCTGGGGCTTCTTCGTGCGAAGAGCTTTCCGCCTTTCGGGGTGTGAGAGGGAGTCGCCCCCCCACCGGTGCGGGCACCCCGGGGTGAACCTTCGGTGCTCCACCGGCTCGAGCGTCGCTCCAGGCGGGCGGATCTTTGGCGAGAACCCGCGCCCCGACACCATTTCGAGGCAGTCAATCGGTAGGCTCGTTCTACGGTCGCGACCTACTCCACCAGTGGACTTCGAGAAAGGCTTTGACGTGGGCGACCATCCGATCGCGAACTTTGACTCGCTCCTCCGCAACCTCTTGGCCTATGACCTGGTCGAGCAGAGCGAGGGGCGATGGGTGCTTCGTCCCTCCGCCGCCCAGCGTCTGAGCGAACTCGCTGGTCGGTCCCGGCCACAAGCCCGAATCAGCGTCTATGTCGGCTACTTCTGCGAGCGTTGCCACTCCGCCGGCATCACGCACGCGGTCGAAGGGAGGCGCCTCTGTGGTCGCTGCATCGCCGCCGCCGCAGACCCCGAGGAGGGACGAATGCGCCAGGCTATTCATCCGAGCCCGACTTCTGTTCGGGCGACCCGGGTTGGCGAGAGCCAAGCTCCCGTCGTGAGGAACCGGACCGCTACTTCGACGTCTGGCCGTCCTAGTGTGGCCCCGAGACACGCGCCCCGCCGACGCGTCTTCTGAGTCGTCATGGTCACCTGGTGCAAGACCCAGAGCCATCTGCGAGCTCGATAGAGGGTCCCTCGACTCCCCAAGACAGCAGCGACCGCCAAGCCTCTTCGGGCAGGCGCGCCTCGCACGCGTCGGCGTCGCTTCAAAATGCACACCGAGCGGTCATGCAGCTGACCGGGACGAATACGAAGCGCTCCGGGGGGGAGATTCGAACTCTCAACCTAGAACTTCTTGGTCCTCCAGGCTCTGGATTGTGTGACAAGTCTCAGGCGGTTTGCCAAGGCGCGCTCCGGCGATGTAGTCGTTGATCATGTGATCGACGGTGCCGAGCGCTCGTCGGAGCTCAAGTGGTGCTGGTGGTTGGTCGGCCTCGATCAGTGGTCCGAGCAGCGGCTATGGAGCTTGGTGTAGAAGACCGCCACCCGCAGCCCTCTCGGGTGCGGACATAGGTGTTGGTCGTCGCGAGACACTCGATCAGGCGGAGAGGCGGAGGCGGAGGCGGAGGCGGAGGCGGTGGAGGTCGTAGCTCATCTGGGTGGGCCGCTAGTCGGTATGAGGAGTCCGGCCACCTGCTCGCGAAGGCTCTTGTTAGTGAAGCCGGTGACGGCGTGGACCACCAGGCACAATGAATCGGCCAGGGCCATGGCGCGTTGATCCCCGAAGCGAAACGCTCCGCTTCGTTGGCCTTCCCTTGCGTAGGGCTGGTGGATGCGCTCAAAGAGCGCAGAGCCGATGGCACAGCCCTGACCGGCACGTTCGATCATAAGTCGCCATGAACTGGGCGGTCACCATCGAAGGATGAAATGCTGGCGGGCGGGCGCTGGGTGTGGCCGCCGACGTTTGCCTGCAGCCGCGTGCGCGTCATAAGTCTGGTGCGGGACCGTGGAAACCAACGAATGTCGCGACGAGAACGAACCGGAGATTCCGCTTCACACCGTGGCCCCCTCCCGGTGCCCCCGACAGCAAGGAGGTGACCCGCGAAGGAGATCAGAGACAAGGTGGGCGGCCTCAATGTCCACCCTGACGGCGTGGGGGCCCGCACGAGGGACGTCTTGTTCACCCGGGAGGTCGAGGTCGCCAAGCAGCGCTTCCCCACCACCCAGCAGAGCCCGGCCGAGCTGACGGCGTCTCTCGTGGACGCCGACGTGACCACGGTGGCGATGGGCATCCGCTGGCGGCTCGTGTACGACGCGCTCTCAGGTCCCTGGCGCAACCTTGCCGGTGCTCAGGCCTACTGCGCGCTCCGCAGCTAGATCTCGACCATGAAGATGCCCCACGTCGATGTGCTCGCCGGGCTGCGTCAGCTGTACTCGGAGGCTCGATCGTGATCACGATTGTGCTGGGGGTGGTCGGCGCTCTGGCCCTGGCCGCTCTCCTCGGCGTGAGCGACGCTCCCAACGCCGCCGCCGCCCTGCTCGGCGCCCGCAGCGGCTCGTACACCGCGGTGGCGGCATGGTCGGTGGCCTGGCATCTCGCCGGCGGTCTCCTGGCCGGGGAGGCAGTGGCGCGCACGGTCGTGGGCATCGTCCACGTCGACGCCGGAGCCACCGCCACGGTTCTCGCGGCGGCGAGCTTCACCGCGGTCGGTTTCAGCTGGGCGACGACCCGACAGGGCCTGCCGACCAGCGCCAGCGTGGGGCTCGTGGGCGGGCTGGCTGGCGCGGGGGTTGCGGCTGGCGGGACCGGGGCCATCGAGTGGGGTGGGCTAGCTCGAGGACGTCCCGTCGGCGTGCTGGGGGTGTTGATCGGGATCTTTCTTGCGCCCGTCCTGGCCGCCCTCGTGGCGGGGCTCGTCGACCGCGTTGCCCGTCAGGCGGCTTTTCGCCTCCCTCGGGCGGCTCGGCGGGAGGTTCACGGCGGCCTGTGGTTGGCGTCGGCGGCCGTGGCTGTTGCCGACGGCGCGAACGACGGGCAAAAGGCTATGGGCCTGCTCGCCGTTGCGCTCTCGGGGACTGCATCGCTTGGCACAACGGGCGGCATCGCGCCGTTCGATCGTGTCAGCTGCGCCGTCATCCTCGCCGTCGCAACGGCGTTCGGTGGCCGCAAAATCGTGGCACGCGTGTCGCGGGGACTGTCGCGAGATAGCGCGGTCGACGACCTCTCGGCGCAGTGCGCGTCGGCAGGAGTCATCCTGCTTGGCGCTGCCGTCGGCTTTCCCCTCTCCACCTCCACCGTGGTCACCTCGGCCATGGTCGGCGCGGGGATGTCCGGACGGCGCCGGCACGTGCGTTGGGCTGGGGTGCTCCGGATCGTCGCAGTATGGGTGCTCACGGTTCCGGCCTGCGGCCTCGTCGCAGTCGGTGTGTTCGAGCTGCTACGCATGCTCCCGTGAGCGCGCGACGGGGGCAGGACCGGGGGTTCCGCCGGTTCTTCCACACCGTGGCGCCTGACGTCGTCGGCCTCCTCGTCGCGCAGGGTCGGATAAGCGTGGCTGCCACCGCGGCGTTCCTCGACTGGTCAGAGGGTGGGACCACCGATGCCACCGCTCTCGCCGCGCTCGAGCATGACGCCGACGAAGCGCGTCGGGCCCTGATCGGCGCCCTCAGGACCGCGCTCGCCACGCCGATCGACCAGGAAGACCTCTACATCCTCTCGGAGCGATGCGATCGGGTGGTGAACGCCCTCCGAGACACCGCCTTGGAAGCCGAAGCACTGGCCTGGTCGCCCGACAGTCATGCGGCGCGCATGGCCGGCGAGCTCCATGCCGGCATGACCGCGCTCGTGGAAGGGTTCGCCCACCTCCGCGGTGACTTCGTCCCGGCCGGGGACGCGGCCGACCGGGCGAGGGCGCATGCCCGCTCGGTCGTCTGGCGCTACCGCGAGGCCGTCTCCGAGCTCTATGGATCCGGCGACCTCCAAGCAGCCGTCGTCGGACGGGAGCTCTACCGGCCCTATGCACGAGCGGCCGACCTGCTCGAGGCGGTAGCCGACCGGCTGTGGTACGTGGTGTTGGCGGACGTCTGACGGCCTTTCGGCCCTGGTCGGACAGAGTCCTGGCGCTCCACACTGGGGTGTGAGCATCGCCACGATGGACGCGCGGGTACCGGGCCGCTCATCCGCCGCGACAAGCGCTCTCACGTCCCTCGATGCCCGCGCCGCTTTGGCAGCGCTCGGCACCTCGTGGCGCGGGCTCAGCGAAGCGGAGGCGGTGACCCGCCGCGGCAGGTCGGGGCAAAACGTCCTCCCACCGCCACCGCACCGGCCCGTGATGGCCGAACTGGGAGCGCAGTTCACCAACATGTTCGCCGTGATCCTGGTCGTCGCGGCCGGGCTCACCTTCCTTACCTACCTGCTCTCCACGCCGCGCGACCCGGCCAACTTGGAGCTCACGATCGGCATCCTGGCTGTCGTGGTGCTCAACGCGCTGATCGGGTTCGCCCAGGAGTACGCGGCGGAACGAACGGCCCAAGCGCTCCAGACGATGCTTCCGCAGACGACCCGGGTGCTGCGCGCCGGGCAGCTGACCGCGCTGAGTGTTGAAGACCTCGTTCCCGGCGACCTGGTGATGCTCGGTGCCGGCGACGCCGTCCCGGCTGACGCGCGGGTGGTGGAGGCCCATGAGCTGGCGGTCGACCTCGCCGCGCTCACCGGCGAGAGCCAACCGGTCGGCCGGACGGACCAAGCGGTGGACCCTGGCACCGCGCCGCTCGACGCTCGCAACTGCGTGTTCATGGGGACCACAGTCGTGCGGGGTACGGCCAAGGTGGTGGTCTACGCCACCGGGACCACCACCGAGCTAGGCCAGGTCTACCGTCTGACCGCCGAACAGCCGCCCGAGCCGAGTCCGCTTCAGCGCCAGGTGGCCGATATGGCCCGGCGGGTGGCGGCGATCGCCATCGCTGCGGGGGCGCTCCTGTTCGCGCTGCGGCTCCTCACCGGCAACGCGGCGGTCGACTCATTCGTCTTCGCCCTGGCGGTCATGGTGGCCCTGGTGCCCGAGGGGCTCCCCGCGACCCTGTCGGTGTCTCTGGCCGTCGGCGTCCGGCGGATGGCGGCTCGCCAGGCGCTTATCAAGCGCCTCGCCGCTGTGGAGGCCCTGGGCTCGACGACGGTGATTTGCACCGACAAGACCGGTACCCTGACCAAGGCCGAGATGACGGTCCAGGCGGTGTTCGCCTCCGGACGGGTCCATCGAGTCAGCGGACTCGGCTACGAGCCGGTGGGTGAAGTGGAGGACGCAGCGCCGATCACCGAGGTCCTGCGGGCCGGTGCCCTGTGCGCCGACGCCCGCATTCTCCCGCCGTCGGGCGACGAAGACTGGCGAGTCCTCGGCGACCCGACCGAGGGGGCCATCGTGGTCGCGGCCATGAAGGCCGGCATCGAGCTCGGCGCGGAGTCCGAGCGGACGCCGCGCGCGGGTGTCTTCCCCTTCGACCCCGAGCGCAAGCTGATGACAACACTGCACCGGATCCCCGACGGCGCGGTGGCGCACGTGAAAGGGTCGCCCCAGGCCGTACTCGATCGCTGCATTTCGGCCGCCTGGGGCGGACGCACCGTACCGCTCGACCCAGACCTGCGAGGGAAGATCGTCGAGGCGAACGACGCCATGGCCGGGGAGGGGATGCGCGTCCTGGCCGTCGCCGACAGGATTCTGGACCACCTGCAGCCACCCCAGGCCGACGCCGAGTCGGGTCTCACTTTCCTCGGCTTGGTGGGGATAACCGACCCACCACGTCCGGAGGTCACCGCGGCGGTAGAAGCCTGCCAGCGGGCAGGCATCGCCATCGTCATGGTCACCGGCGATTACGGGCTCACCGCCGAGGCAGTGGCTCGGCGGGTGGGCATCATCGGCACAGGGACTGCCCGGGTGGTCACTGGAGCTCAGCTCGACTCCATGGATGACTCGGCGCTCGAGTCGGTGCTGGGTGGGGACGACCAGCTGCTCTTCGCCCGTGTGCGACCCGAGCACAAGATGCGCATCGTGGCCGCCCTCGAGCGCCGGGGCGAGGTGGTTGCCGTCACCGGGGATGGCGTCAACGACGCCCCTGCCCTCAAGCGGGCGAGCGTGGGCGTGGCCATGGGGCGCGGCGGCACCGACGTGGCCCGGGCCGCCGCGGTGATGGTGCTGCTCGATGACTCGTTTGCCTCCATCGCCGCCGCGGTCGAGCTCGGGCGGTCCGTCTACCAGAACATCCGCCACTTGCTTGCCTACATCTTCAGCCACAACCTCGCCGAGCTGGCCCCGATTCTCGCCGCGGTGTTCGTGGGCTTCCCGCTGGTGCCCCTAAATGCCCTCCAGGTGCTCTCGATCGACCTCGGCTCCGACGTGCTTCCGGGCATGGCGCTCGGGACCGAGAAGCCCGAGCCCGGGAGCATGGACCGCCCGCCCCGACCCGCTGGCGAGCACCTCTTCTCGTGGTCGGTAGTGCGGCGATTCTTGTTCCTGGGGACGATCCAGTCCGCCGGGGTCGTCTTCGCCTTCTTCTGGCGCATCCACTCCGCCCACCTGGCGTACTCGGCGTTCACCGCATCCAACCCCACTTACCGGGAGGCCCTCACCATGACCCAGGTCGGCATCATCGTGAGCCAATTCTTCAACCGATTCGCCGTTCGCAGCGACAGGATAAGCGTCCTGCGAGTCGGATTGCTCTCGAACCGACCACTATTCCTCGTGGGATTCATCGACGTGGGCTTCGCTGTGGCCGTCAGCTATGTGCCAGCCCTCCAGGCGGTGTTCCACACCGCGCCCCTGCGGTGGTCGGACTGGGCAGTTCTCGTCGGCTTCGGTGCGCTGCTCCTCGTGGCCGACGAAGTCCGCAAGGCGTGGCACCGCCGCGCCGGCCCCGCGCCGGTTCGACCAACCAGCGTCCTGATCGACGGGGGGGCGTGATGCAGGTTGTTGTCGTCGGTTGTGGCCGAACCGGGGCGGCCCTTGCCGCTCGGCTTGATAGCGAGGGGGACGAGGTCGCCGTGGTCGACCTCGACAGGGTGTCGCAACGTCGGCTGCCAGGGGCGTTTGGAGGGACGTTCATCGAGGGGGACGGGCTTTCCCGGCCGATCCTCGAGACCGCGGGGATCCACCGAGCTGAAGCGGTGGTGGCCGTAAGCTCGAGCGACAGCACCAACATCGTTGTCGCCCGCGTCGCGCGCGATATCTACCGGGTTCCCCACGTCGTCGGGCGGATCGACGAGCCTGCCCGCGTCCCGATTGGTGCCGAGCTGGGACTCACGATGATCGCCTTGGTGCGTACCACCGTGGACCGCGTCCACCGGATGCTCCGCCACCCGAGCCTCGAGGCCGAGCGCACCTTCGGTAACGGAGAGTCGCTGCTCGTCCGATCGCCGATCCCCGGCTACCTGGCCGGGCGGCACGTCGCCGAGCTCGAGGTTCCCGGGGAGATCCAGGTGGTCGAGCTCACCCGAGCCGGGCACTCGACCATCCCCGCCAAGTCCTCGACCCTCCAGGGCGGCGACGTCGTCAGCTTCGTGGTGGCGACCGGCTCGCTCGGGCGGCTCCGCTCTTTCCTCGGCGGGAGGTGGCCGCAGTGAACATCGTGGTGGCGGGAGCTGGGATCGTGGGCGAGCAGGTCGCCGCCGCCTTGGTGGCCTCCGACAATGCGGTCGTCCTGGTGGAAGTCGACCGGGCACGCGCCGCCCAGCTGGGCGCCCGGGGGTTCGCGGTGACGGTCGGCGACGCTGGGGTCGCCGACACCCTCGCGGAGGCCGGGGCCCTGCGGGCCGATGTCCTCGTGGCGTGCACCGGGCGAGACGACGAAAACCTCGTGATCTCGCTCCTCGCCCGGCGTCGGCTCGAAGTCCCTCGCGTCGTGGCGAGAGTGAACGACGAGGCCCATCGTTGGCTCTTCGAAGAGACATGGGGCGTCGACGCCGCCATCTCCTCGTCGGCATCCCTGGTCAACCTCATCGAAGAAGCCACCGGGTCAATGCGCATTGTCCGCCTAGCCGACCTGCCCGCCGTTGGCCTCGTCCTGCTCGAGGCTAGGGTCACCCCGGCTTCTGCGATCCGCGACCGCCCCGTGACCGATCTCCCATTGGCGTGTGGCGATGTGGTCGCCGCCGTGGTCCGCCGAGGGCGATCGATGCCGGTGGCGGAGGTGCAGCGCTTGCGATCTGGAGACCGGGTCCTCCTACTCACCGATCACGACGGAGAGGAGCGGATCCAACGATCGTTCTATCCCGACGACACCGGATCCGTGCCCGGCAAGAGGATCGGTTGAGCACGCTCCTCGTTCTTCAGCCATGACGACACCGTGGCCGGATGGAAGCCGAGATGCTCGGCGATCTGCTTGATCGTCCAGCCCCCGGCATACCGCGCCTTCACGTTCATGTACTCCTCCTGGGCCATCATCTGTTTCGGCTTCCTCCAGCTCGAGGAGCGCGACCTCAGATCAGACCGCACTGTCAGTGAGCGAACACCGCGAGGGTTCCGAGAGCGCCGCGACACTCGTCGCGTGGAGACCCGGCAGTGCGCCCGCCGCTGACCGGCTCATGCGCGCCCTCTTCGCGTGTGCAGTGCGCGACGACAAGCTCGTGTGATCACCCTGTCGAGTGCTCCGGGGGGCGGCAACGACCGGGCGGTCGAACGGCCAATGCTGACGGTGGCTCAGGTCCAGGCTCTTACGGATCCTTCGAGCTGCCGTTACCCTCGCGGCTTGGGCGCACTTCGTCGAGGTGAGGTGCTTGGGCTTCGGCGAGGGGACGTGGACCTTTTGCCCTCCATGGTGAGGGTAGAGCAGGTGCAAGTGGAGCTGAGTGACAGGAGAGTCATGTTCGGACCACCCAAAACCCATTCGATCGTGCGCTCGATCTACCTGCCTGCGCACGCGATGGGAGAAGTCAGAGGGCATCTGGCGAAGCACGTTGACCCCGAACGAAACGCGTTGCTTTTCACGGACGCGGTGGTGTGGCGAAGCGACCCAAGACACGCATTACGGCGTGGCACAGGGCCCTCGCTGAGTGTCGACTCTGGAGAACCCTGACACTTTGCCCCGACGATGGCCGCCACAACCGCGCGTCGACGCCAGAGCTGATGCGGCGTGCCGGCCACCGTTCGGCCGCAGCTGCGCTTCGCTACCAGCACGCGTCAGAGGATCGGGACAAGACGATCGCCGACGCCCTTAGCAAGCTCGTCTCCGGAGCCGAGGTCGTGCCCATCGAGCGAAGCCTTCGCGCACGCAGAGCGCACGACCAACATCTTGAGCATCTTGAGCAGGCAGAAATTAGCTCTGACCTGGAGAAAGCTCCGGGGGAGAGATTCGAACTCTCAACCTAGCGGTTAACAGCCGCTTGCTCTGCCGTTGAGCTACCCCGGATCGGCCCTGAGAGCGCCCGCGCACGTTACCATCCGGCCCTCCGACGACTTCACCGGACGCGCTGGATGCTCACGCCTCCTCCAGGTAGTCACGCAGCAGGTACGCGGCGTCGGGCCGGCGTAGCTTGGCCAGCGTCTTCGATTCGATCTGGCGGACCCGCTCACGGGTCACCCCGAACGCCTTACCCACCTCCTCGAGAGTCCGGATCTTCCCGTCCTCGAGCCCGAAGCGCATGCGCACGACATCCTGCTCCCGGTGCGAGAGGTAGGCGAGCGCCTCCTTCACGGCCTGGTCCAGCATGGCCCGGGTGGCCGCGTCGTCCGGTACCACGGCGCCACGGTCCTCGATGATGTCCGACAGGCTGAAGTCGTCCTCGTCGCCCACCGGCTGCTCGAGTGAGATGGTGTCCTGGTTGATCCGCTGGATCTCCCGCACCCGTTCGATCGGGAACTCGACCCGGGCCGCGATCTCCTCGGCGGTGGGTTCGCGCCCGAGCTCCTGGAGGAGCTGGCGCTGGGCCCACACCACCTTGTTGATCGTCTCGACCATGTGCACCGGGATCCGGATCGTCCGGGCCTGGTCGGCGATGGCCCGGGTGATGGCCTGGCGGATCCACCAGGTCGCGTACGTGGAGAACTTGAAGCCCTTCGTGTAGTCGAACTTCTCCACCGCTCGCATGAGCCCGAGGTTCCCCTCCTGGATGAGGTCCAGGAATGCGAGGCCGCGGTTTCGGTAGCGCTTGGCGATCGAGACCACCAACCGGAGGTTTGCCTCGATGAGGACCTCCTTGGCCTGTTGACCCCGGCGCACGAGCCGGCGGTCCTTGGCCGGATCGGTGCTCGGCTCGCCGTCCCCCTCCCCCTCCAGGGCCGCCAGGCGGGTGCTCGCGGCCAGGCCGTCCTCGATGCGCCGGGCCATCTCCACCTCGAGCTCGGCGCTCAGGAGGGCGACCTTGCCGATCTCCTTCAGGTAGGTGTGGACCGGGTCCTCGGAGGCCCCCGACCCGTAGTACTCGCCGTTCGTCTGTGCGCGGGATTTGGCCGGGGTACTGCGGGCTCGTGATCCGTTGGCGGGTATCGGGCGCTCGGAGTCGGCCGGGGGCCGCTTGGCGCGCGCCCGGGGCCGTTCCCCGACCTGCTCAACCGCCTCGTCATCGGCGGCCGCCAGGGCGTGCTCGTCGCTTTCGAACTCGATGCCCTCCTCGCCCACCCGGCGAACCAGCTGGTCGATCACCTCCTGGCTCAGCTCGACCTCCCGGACGGCCTCGATGAGGTCCTCCTGGGAGAGCACGCCGTGGGCCCGACCGCGCGCGAGGACCTCCTCGAAAACGGCGGCCTCAACCCCTGGTGGGAGGTCGGAAGGCGAGGTCTTTGATGCGCCCACCTGGCACGGCGCGCGTGTGGTCTTGCCCTGAGATCGGGTGCCGCGTGGGGCCCGCCCGGCCATCAATCCTCCCGACGCCTGTCGACGAGCCACGCTAGCAACCGCCGCGCGGCCTCGCTGCCATCGGAAGGGTCGTCGAGATCCTCGAGCCAGCGGCGCACCCGGGCGCTCTCCTCCCCGGCGGTGTCCAGGCCCTGGGGATCGGTGCGGGCCTGGACCTGGAGATCGGCCAGGGCCCGACGGGTCGCCACCCGGAGCAGCTGGCTCACCACTGCCTCCACCGGATCGACCGGGGCGTCGTCGGGCACCACCGGCTCTTCCACCGCGACCCGCCGGAGCAGGTCGGCGACGTCGGCCGGCGCGCGGTCGATGGCCTCGAGCAGGTTCTCGGAGCTGCACAGCGTGAGGAAGGCCCGGCGCTGCAGCTCGTCGCCGAAGAGCACCGGCTCCATCCGCTCCGCCGCCTCCTCCGGACGGTGCACGGCGAGCCGGAGGGCCTCGAGACCGGGCCGCGACGACGGATCGGCCCGGGCCGGCCGGGTCGCGGGTTCCGGGGTTGGCCGGGTCGCCCTGCGCTCCTCATCGGCCTGGCCCGCCTCCTGCCGTCCCCCGTCGCGCCCCTTGACCCGGTCCACCCGGTTCGGGGCCGCCGGCGCCCGGCGTGCCTCCTCCAGTCGGCGCCGGACCACATCGGGCTCGATCCGGCAGAAGTCCGAGACGGTCATCGCGTACTGGTCTCGGACCAGATCGTCGGGGTGCTCGGCGATGACCGCGATAGCCGCCTCCGCCGCCTTGGCCCGGCCCTCAGCGCTGGTCAGGTCGGCCCCGTGGAGCACCCGGTCCAGACGGAACTGCAGGAATGGCCGGCTCGAGGCGACCGCCTCGGCCAGCGCCGCCGGGTCGCGAGCCGCGAGGTCAGCCGGGTCGGTCCCCGGTGGCAGGGTGGCCACGGCCACGTCTACCTCGTGGCGGCGCTCCCACTCGTAGACACGGGCGGTGGCGGTCTCGCCCGCGGCGTCGGCGTCGTAGGCGAGCACGATGCGCTTGCCGAAATTGCGCAAGAGCCGGAAGTGCTCCTCGGCCAGCGTGGTGCCGCAGGTGGCGACGGCACGCTCCACCCCGGCCTGGAAGAAGCCGATCACGTCGGTGTAGCCCTCGCACACGACGACCTCGCCGGTCGCCACCACGTCCCGCTTGGCCCAGTTGAGCCCGTAGAGGGTCCGCCGTTTGGCGTAGATGGCCGTCTCCGAGGAGTTCTTGTACTTGGGCTCGGCGCGCTCGGGCGCGTCGTCTCGCCCGGGGCGGGGCGGGAGGACCCGGCCCCCCAAAGCGATCGGGCGACCCGAGGGGTCGCAGATCGGGAAGATGATCCGGCCCCGGAACGCGTCCTGGCGACGGCCGCGGCGGTTCACGAAGCCGAGCCCGGTGGCAGTGAGCACGCGCTCGGATAGCCGCAACGAGCTGGCCAGCGCGTCCCAGTCGGTCGGAGCCCAACCGAGAGCGAACCGCCGGACCACCGCGCCGTCGTAACCCCTCGAGCGCAGGTACTCCCGTGCCGGCCCGGCATCGGGCGCCGAGAGGAGGCGCTCGTGGTACCAGGCCACCGCGCGCTCCATCGCCTCGAGGAGCTCGGTCCGCCAGGCACCCTCGGACCCCTTGGCGCTGTCCTCGTGCAGGGTGATCCCGGCCCGGGCCGCCAGTCGGCGGACCGCGTCGGCGAAGTCGACCGCCTCGGTCGCCCGGACGAAGCTGATGGCGTCGCCCGAAGCCTGGCAGCCGAAGCAGTAGTACAGCCCTTCCTGGGCGTTGACGCTGAACGACGGCGTCTTCTCGGCGTGGAAGGGACACAGACCGACGAAGCGGCGACCCTGCTGGCGCAACGCCACCTGCTCGCCGATGAGCGCCACGATGTCGGTGGCTGCCCGGACCTGGGCGACCTCATCGACGGGGATGGCCACGAAAGGGACCGTACCGCGGCGCTCGCCCGCGCCGTTCGGTGCCGCCTCCCCCTACCGGCGCCTCGCCACCTTCTTCGCCCCCTGCGCCTTCCCGACCCGCTTGGACGCTGCCCGGCCCGACGAGGTGGCCCGCTTGGCCGGGGCGGCGGTCGCCCGGGCCCGGGGCCGCTTGGAGCTGGGTTTGGGGCCCTCCGGGGGGGCCGCGGCCAAGACCGCCTGCGCGGCCGCCAGCCGGGCGACCGGCACCCGGAAGGGGGAGCAGCTCACGTAGTCGAGCCCGGCACGGT
This sequence comes from Actinomycetes bacterium, assembly GCA_021791895.1. Lineage (GTDB taxonomy): Bacteria > Actinomycetota > Acidimicrobiia > Acidimicrobiales > RAAP-2 > Palsa-461. Next base: position 18,438 of record JAJYVS010000036.1, read on the forward strand.
AGAAGGTGTCGATCGACGCCGGGTCGCCGCCGTGCTCCCCACAAACACCGACCTTCAGGTCGGACCGAACGGCCCGACCGCGCTGCACCCCCATGCGGACCAGCTCCCCCACCCCGTCGGCATCGACGACGTCGAAGGGGTTCCGGGGGAGCAGCCCGGCCTCGAGATAGGCCGACATCATCCGGCCCTCGACGTCGTCGCGGCTGAACCCGAAGGTCATCTGGGTCAGGTCGTTGGTCCCGAACGAGAAGAAGTCGGCGTACTCGGCCAGCTCACCGGCACGCAGCGCGGCCCGCGGGGTCTCGATCATGGTGCCGATGCTGACTTCGACCTTCCGCCGCCGCCCAGCGGCGGCCCCAAGCTCGCTCGCGACCGCCTCTTCGACCCAGCTTCGGGCCAGGGCGAGCTCGGGACCCGACACGGTGAGCGGAATCATCACCTCGATGATCGGGCGCCCCCCGTCGGCCAGACGCTGCAGGGCGGCCTCCATCAAGGCGCTGACCTGCATGCCGTAAAGGCCCGGCTTGATCACCCCGAGCCGCACCCCGCGGGTGCCGAGCATCGGGTTGGCCTCTCGCCACGCCAAAGCGGCGTGGTACAGACGACGCTCCTCCTCGTCGAGGCCGACCGTCGCCTCCTTCACCGCCAGCTCCTCGGTCGAGGGCAGGAACTCGTGGAGGGGGGGATCGAGGAGCCGGATCGTGACCGGCAGGCCGTCCATGGCCGCGAGGATCTCGATGAAGTCGGCCCGCTGGGCCACCCGAAGCTCCTCCAGGGCCGCCTTCTCGTCCTCGCGGGTGTCGGCCAGGATCATCCGGCGCACAATGGGGAGCCGGTCCTCGGCCAGGAACATGTGCTCGGTCCGGCACAACCCGATCCCCTCGGCCCCCATGGCCCGGGCGTTGGCCGCGTCGGGTCCGTTGTCGGCATTCGCCCGAACCTTCAGCCGTCCCCGGCGGAGGTCGTCGGCCCACGACAAGACGGTGCGGAACTCCGGCGACGGCTCGGCCTGGGTCAACTGGACCCGCCCGAGCACCACCGACCCGTCGGTCCCGTCGATGGACAGCCAGTCGCCCTCGGCCACCGTGACGCCGCCCACCGAGACCGAGCGGTCGGCGAGCCGGAGGGCCTCGGCCCCGACGACCGCCGGCTTGCCCCAGCCCCGGGCCACCACGGCGGCATGGCTCACGAGGCCACCCCGGGCGGTCAGGACGCCCTGCGCCGCCAGCATGCCGTGGACGTCCTCGGGCGAGGTCTCCGAGCGCACCAGGATGACGGGCTCGCCGCGCTCGGCAGCCGCGGCCGCGTCGTCAGCGGTGAAGTAGGCCCGGCCGACCGCCGCCCCCGGCGACGCGCCCAGCCCCCTCGTGAGCACCTCCAACTCGAGGCCCGCGACGAACTGGGGGTGGAGGACCGACTCGAGGTGGTCCTCGGTGATCCGCTGGACCGCCTCGGCCCGGGACAGCGCGATGCCCCGCTCCCTGGTCATGTCCACCGCCATCTTCAGGGCGGCCCGGCCCGTCCGCTTGCCCACCCGGGTCTGGAGCATCCACAGGCGGCCCTGCTCGATGGTGAATTCGGTGTCGCACATGTCCCGGTAGTGACGCTCGAGCCGGTCGAAGATCGCCATGAGCTCGCGGTAGACCGCGGGGAACCGCTCCTTCAGGGCCGAGAGGGGCTCAGTGTTGCGGATGCCGGCCACCACGTCCTCTCCCTGGGCATTGACGAGGAAGTCGCCGTAGGCGCCCCGCCTGCCAGTGGCCGGGTCGCGGGTGAACCCGACCCCGGTGCCGGAACGGTCGTCGCGGTTGCCGAACACCATCGCCTGGACGTTCACCGCCGTGCCGAGGTCGTGGGGGATGTGCTCCCGCTCCCGGTACGTCCGGGCCCGGGCGCCGTTCCAGCTCCTGAAGACGGCCTCGATGGCCCCGCGCAGCTGGAGGTCGGGGTCCTGGGGGAAGGCCCGCCCGGTCTCCCGCTCGACCAGGCGCTGGTACTCGCCGACCAGTTCGACCAGGGCCTCAGTGGGGACCAGCGCGTCGCTGGCCGCGCCCGTGCGCTCCTTTGTCGCCTCGAAGCGCTGGTCGAAGGGCTCGCCGGGAAGATCGAGCACGATCCGGGCGTACATGGCGACGAAGCGCCGGTAGGAGTCGTAGGCGAACCGGTCGTCGCTCGTCTGGGCGGCCAGCCCGAGCACCGTGCGGTCGTTCAGCCCGAGGTTGAGGACCGTGTCCATCATCCCTGGCATCGAGAACATCGCCCCCGAGCGGACCGAGACGAGCAGCGGGTCCCCCGCCTCCCCGATCACCTTGCCCATGGCCCGTTCCAGCCGGCGGCGGGCCCGGGCCACCTGGACGTCCAGGCCCTCCGGCCACCCGCCGACCATGTAGGAGCGACAGGCATCGGTGGAGATGGTGAAGCCCGGCGGCACCGGAAGCTCCAGGACCGACGTCATCTCGGCCAGGTTCGCCCCCTTGCCCCCGAGCACGTCTTTCATGTCCTTGGGGGGGCGACGGTGCGCGTGGTCGAAATCGAAGACGTAGGGCATCAGGCCTCCTCGCCCGCTCTGGCGGTCGGAGCGTTCAGCCTACAAGGCGCCCCACGGCCGTCTCGTCGGGCGACACCAGCCCTCGACACCTCCTCGCCGTCGCGACGTCCGCGCCGTGGTTCTCGGTCGCGGGACCGGCCCTAGTGTCTGTCCGTGGCCGCCGACTCCGCGATCGAGGTCCACGACCTGACCAAGATCTTCCGAAAGGGCCAGGTGCGGGCACTCGACGGGTTGAGCTTCGAGACCCCCCGAGGGACCGTCCTCGGGGTCCTCGGCCCCAACGGGGCGGGCAAGACCACGGCCGTCCGCATCCTCTCCACCGTGCTGCGCCCCGACGGGGGCGGCGCCTCGATCCTCGGGCTCGACGTGGTCAAACAGGCTGCGGCGGTCCGGCGGACCATCGGACTGGCGGGGCAGTACGCGGCGGTCGACGAGAACCTCTCGGGCCGCCAGAACCTGACGATGATCGGGCGCCTGAGCCACCTGTCGGGCCGGGTCGCCCGGCAGCGGGCCGACGAGCTGCTCGAGCAATTCGAGCTCACCGACGCGGCCGCCCGGTCGCTCAAGACCTATTCGGGGGGCATGCGTCGTCGCCTCGACCTCGCGGCCGCGCTGGTGGCCGAACCCCCCATCTTGTTCTTCGACGAGCCGACCACCGGGCTCGACCCGAAGACCCGCCAGGACATGTGGGCCTGGACCGAACGCTTGGTCGCCAAGGGGACCACGGTGCTCCTCACCACCCAGTACCTGGAGGAAGCCGACCGTCTGGCCGACACGGTGGTGGTCGTGAACCACGGGCGGGCGATCGCCCAGGGCACGCCGGACACCTTGAAGGCCGACATCGGGACCACCGTGTTGCTCATCACCCTGGGTGATCACGAGGCCGCGCGGCGCGCCGCCGGCGTGGTGGCCCCCTTCGGGACCCACGTCCCGAGCGTCGAGGCCGAGCGGGTGGAGATGCAGGTGGAGCACGGCGCGCGAGCGGGCAGCGAGGCGATGCGGGCCCTCGACGCCGCCGGGATCACGGTGCACGGGCTGGTGTTGCGGGAGCCCAGCCTCGACGACGTGTTCCTGCAGTTGACCGGGCACCGGGCCGAGAGTGGCTCGGAGGAGGGGCCCTGCGAGGACCAGCACCCCGGGCTCTTAGACCACGACGAGCGGGAGCGGCTCAGGTCGTGACCACCGGCACCCTCGCGCCGAGCGTCGACGGCCGCGACCCCGGGCACCTCGAACGGGTCCGCTGGCTCCTCAGCGACACCCTCACCATCGCCTGGCGGTGGCTGGCGGCGATGGTTCGTCTCCCCGAGTCGATCGTCTTCTCGGTGATCCAGCCCGTGCTCTTGGTCCTCATGTTCCGGTACGTCTTTGGCGGGGCCATCACCGGTGTCCCCGGGTCCTACGTCGACTACCTGATGCCCGGGATCTTCGTGCAGACGGTCACCTTCGGCGCGGTGATCTCGGCGGTGGGGATGGCCGAGGACCTCCAGAAGGGGATCATCGAGCGGTTCCGCGCCCTCCCCATGGCCCGGGCGGCGGTCGTCACCGGTCGGAGCCTGTCGGACCTCACCCGCAACTTCGGGTCGATCCTGCTCATGACGGGCCTCGGCTTCGCCGTCGGCTTTCGGATCCAGACCAACGTCCCCGCGTTCATCGCCGGTCTCGGCATCCTGCTCTTGTTCTCCTGGGCCATCAGCTGGGGCTTCGCCCTCCTCGGCCTCGTGGTCAGCAGTCCCGAGACGGCCCAGCTGGCCACGTTCCCGGTGCTCTTGCCCTTCACCTTCGCGTCCTCGGCCTTCGTCCCGGTTGACCGGATGCCGGGCTGGCTCCAGGCCTTCGCTAAGAGCCAGCCGGTCAGCGAGGTGGTCGACGGCTGCCGAGCGCTCATGAGCGGCGGCCCGACTGCCCGACCGGTGCTCATCGCCCTGGCCTGGAGCCTCGGGATGCTTGCCGTGCTCGCCCCCCTGGCGGTGCGTCGCTACATCCGCACCGACTGAGGGGGGCGGCCGCTGCGGACGGCCAGCTCGTCCAAGAGCCCCTCGATCGGAACCCGCACCTGGGCCGTCGTGTCCCGGTCCCGGACCGTGACCGCCCGGTCGTCGATCGAGTCGAAGTCGACGGTCACGCACCACGGGGTGCCGACCTCGTCCTGGCGGCGGTAGCGGCGCCCGATCGACTGGGTCACGTCGTAGTCGCACAGGTAGTGGGGCTGGAGCATCGTGAGCACCTGGCGCGACAGCCCTTCGAGTTCTTCTTTGCGCGACAGCGGCAGGACGGCCACCTGGACCGGGGCCAGCCTCCAGTCGAGTCGCAGCACGGTGCGCGCCTCCCCGGCCACCTCGTCCTCCGCGTAGGCGGCCAGCAGGAACGCCATCATGGCCCGGGTCGCGCCGAGCGCCGGCTCGATCACGTAGGGGACGAACCGCTCGCCGGTCGCCTGGTCGAAGACCTCGAGGCGCTCCCCGGAGGCCTTGGCGTGGGCGTTGAGGTCGTAGTCGCCCCGGTTGGCCACCCCCTCGAGCTCCCCCCACCCCCAGGGAAACGCGAACTCGATGTCCACCGTCTTGAGGGAGTAGTGGGAGAGCTCGTCGGCGTCGTGCGGCCGGATCCGCAGCATCTCGGGAGGGATCCCGAGATCGCTGAACCACGAGAACCGCTCGGCGACCCAGTAGTCGAACCACTTCGGTGCCTCGCCGGGCGGCACGAAGTACTCCATCTCCATGAGCTCGAACTCGCGGGTCCGAAAGACGAAGTTCTGCGGGGTGATCTCGTTCCGGAACGCCTTGCCCACCTGGGCGATGCCGAAGGGCGGCCGCTTGCGGGTGGTGGTGAGGACGTTGGCGAAGTTGGTGAACATCCCCTGAGCGGTCTCGGGACGGAGGTAGGCGACGGTGGCCTCCTCCTCGACCGGCCCGGCGTGGGTCTTGAACATGAGGTTGAACGCCCGGGCCTCGGTGATATCGGTCGAGCCGCAGTTCGGGCAGACCCCGTCGATCTGGTCGGCCCGCCAGCGCTCGTGGCACGAGCGGCAGTCGACCAACGGATCGGTGAAGCTCTCGAGATGGCCCGAGGCCTCCCACACCGCGGCGGGCGAGAGGATGGCGGCATCGATGCCGACCACGTCGTCGCGCAACCGGACCATCGAACGCCACCAGGCGTCCTTCACGTTGCGCAGCATGCTGGCCCCGAGCGGCCCGTAGTCGTAGGTGGAGCGGAACCCGCCGTAGATCTCGGCCGAGGGGAAGACGAACCCGCGGCGCTTGCACAGGTTCACGACCTTCTCCATCAGGTTGTCGTCGTTGGCCGCGGTCATCGAGGCAGGATAGGACACCACCCGGTCGGACCGGTCACGACCGGGCGCCCGAGCCGGCCGAGGCGCCCGACACCTCCAGGCGCAGCGCGATCTCGCTGGCCAGCATCCGTCCGGCGACGGTGAGCACGGCACGCCCCGCCGTCCACTCGACCAACCCGGTCAACTCGGGGCTCCACGCCAGGGCGCTCGCTGGAACCCCTCGGGGGGTGCGCAGGGCGAGGCTCAGGGCCTCGAAGGCGGCCTGGTCGTCCTCCAGGGTCTCTGAACCCGCCACCGGCGACGCACCCGAACCGATCAGGGCCACGTAGCGCTCGGGCCGGCGCACGTTCCACCACCGCTTCCGACCCCGGTGGGAGTGGGCGGCCGACCCGAACCCGAGGTAGTCGCCGGCCGACCAGGCGATGTTGTTGTAGACGCAGCGGTGCCCCGGCCGGGCCCAGTTGGAGATCTCCTCCCAGCGGTAGCCGGCGGCCGAGAGCGCCGCGTCTGCCATCTCGTAGCGGTGCGCCTGGACGTCGTCGTCGGGGTGGCGGGACGCGTCGGCGGCCAGCGGCGTCCCCGGCTCCACCGTGAGGGCGTAGGCGCTCAGGTGCGGGGGGCCGAGGTCGAGCGCCGTCTGGAGGGTCCGGGCCCAGTCGACGTCGCGCTCGGCGGAAGCCCCGTAGATGAGGTCGAGGTTCCAGCTGGCGAAGCCGGCTCGTTCCACGGCCGCCGCCGCTACCACCACCTCATCGAAGCGGTGGTAGCGGCCCAACGACGCGAGCACGTGGGGCGCGACCGCCTGGGCCCCGAGCGAGATCCTGGTCACCCCGGCCTGCCGGTAGGCGGCCAGCCGGTCGTCGGTCACGTCCTCGGGGTTGCACTCCACGCTCACCTCGGCCCCGGGAAGGAGCGGGACGGCACTCAGGACCGAGGCCAGGTCCTCGGCCGCCAGCCGGGACGGGGTGCCCCCGCCCACGAAGAGCGCCCGGGCCGGCCGAAGGAGGCCCGCGTCGAGCGCCGTGGCGATCTCGGTCCGCAGCGCTGCCACATAGTCCGCCATCAGGTGGTCACGGTCGACGTAGGTGGCGAAGGCGCAGTAGTCGCAACGCCGCCGACAGAACGGCACGTGCACGTAGACCCCGAGGTCCCGGGCCGCGAGCACCGCTCGGAGGTCTCCTCAGAGACCGGTCGTGCTGCGCACGGTGCGCAGCCGCCGGTCGAGATGGGCCTCCATCGCCTCGGTGGCGAGCTGGCAGAGCTCGGCCGACCCGGGGCCCGGGGGCTCGCGCAGCGTGGCCGCCAGCTCACCGCCGAGGATCCGGCGCATGAGGACCAGGGCATCCTCGCTCATCGGTCGTCCACGGCGACAACCGCGACACAGCGCACCGCCTTCGAGCAGGTCGAAGGCGACCAACTCGACCTCGCGCTCGGTGCGCCCGCACGAGGCACAGCGCTCGAGCACCGGCCCGGCCCCCTCGAGCACGAGGGCCTTCAAGAAGAAGGCCGGCGGGACCAGGGTGGGATCGAGCCGGGGATCGGCGAGCGCCCGGAGCGCCCCGACCAACATGGCGTAGAGGTCGGGGTCGGCGTGGCCCTCCTGGGCCAACTGGTCGACCACCTCGAGCAGCGACAGGCCCTTGGCCAACTTCTCCAGGTCCTCGCGGACCGCCCGGAAGTGGTCGATCACCTCGACCTGGTTCACGATGTCGAGCTCGCCCCGGCCCCGCCAGCACAAGAGGGCCGCGTGGCTGAGCGGCTCGAGACGGGATCCGAACTTGCTCGAAGTCCGCCTCACCCCCTTGGCCACGGCACGGACCTTCCCGTGGTGCTCGGTCGCCACGACCACGATGCGGTCCGCCTCACCCAACTTGTAGGTGCGCAGCACCACCCCCCGGTCGCGATAGAGGCTCACGATCCCTGCCTGGGCGCCCCCGAACCCCCCGAGGGGGACCGGCCCCGCAGCAGGTTCCCCCCGCCGATCAAGACGACCAGCACCACCGCCGTCACCACCAACGGGGCGGCCGGGGGGAATCCGATGCTGGCCAGCCAGCACAGGCCGACGAACACCGCCAGGCCGAGGACCCAGGCGATCCTGGTGAAGATCACCTAAACCCCCCCGTAGCGGCGGCTCCGCCGCTGGTACTCGATGATCGCCTCGTACAGGTCGGCGCTCGAGAAGT
>JAJYVS010000074.1 GCA_021791895.1 Actinomycetes bacterium
AGGCTGATCGGGTTGAACGGGGTGTCGATCGATCCGAAGGGCGTCGACTTGGTGACCTTGGAGCTCTCCGACGCCGGCGAGCACTGGCCCTTGGTCAGTCCGTAGATCTGGCTGTTGAACATGAGGATGGTCATGTTCACGTTGCGGCGCAGTGCGTGGATGAGGTGGTTCCCGCCGATCGAGAGGGCGTCGCCGTCGCCGGTCACGACCCAGACGTCCAGATCGGGCCGGGTGGTGGCCAGGCCGGTCGCAATGGCCGGGGCGCGACCGTGGATGGAGTGCATCCCATAGGTGTTCATGTAGTACGGGAACCGAGCCGCGCAACCGATGCCAGACAGGAACACGGTGCTCTCGCGGCGCACCCCGAGGTCGGGCATGAGCATCTGCACCGCCGCCAGGATCGAGTAGTCCCCGCATCCCGGGCACCAGCGCACCTCCTGGTCGCTGGTCCAGTCCTTGCGGGTGGTGACGGGAACGGCCGTCATGTCGTGCCTCCGATCAGCTTCACGATCGCGTCCTCGATCTCGGCCGCCCTGAACGGCACGCCCTGGACCTTGCTGAGGGAGTGGGCGTCGACCAGGTACTCGGCCCGCACCAGCTTGCTCAACTGACCCAGGTTGACCTCGGGGACGAGGACCTTGGGATACCGCGCCAGGACCTCCCCCAGGTTCAGGGGGAAGGGGTTGACGAAGTCGAGATGGGCCTGGGCCACCTTCAGACCCCGGGCCCGGACCCGACGGACGCCGGCCGTGATCGCCCCGTAGGTCGATCCCCAACCGAGCACGAGGACCTCGGCCCCGTCCTCGTGGTCCACCTCGACGTCGGGGAGCACCTTCGCGATGCCGGCGATCTTGTTGGCCCGCCAGTGCACCATCGCCTCGTGGTTCGCGGGGTCATAGGACACGTTCCCGGTCACATCGGCCTTCTCCAGCCCGCCGATGCGGTGCTCCAGCCCCGGTACCCCGGGAGGCGCCCACGGGCGGGCCAGGGTCTCGGGATCACGGACGTAGGGCAAGAAGGTGGGAGTCCCGTCCTCGTCGACGTGGTTCGGCTCGCTGGCGAAGGCCGGGTCGATGGGCGCGATGGTCGAGAGATCGGGCAGCCGCCAGGGCTCGGCCCCGTTGGCCAGGTAGCCGTCGGACAGCACGATCACCGGGGTGCGGTAGGTGACGGCCAACCGGACGGCCTCGATGGCGGCCTCGAAGCAGTGGGCCGGCGTCCTCGGCGCCACGATCGGCACCGGGGCTTCGCCGTGGCGGCCGTACATGGCATGGAGGAGGTCGGCCTGCTCGGCCTTGGTCGGCAGACCGGTCGACGGACCGCCTCGCTGGACGTCGACCACGATCAGGGGGAGCTCGAGGTTCACGGCCAGCCCGATCGTCTCGGACTTGAGGTCGAGGCCCGGTCCGCTCGTCGTGGTGACGCCCAAGGAGCCGCCGAAGGCCGCGCCGAGGGCCGAGCCGACGCCGGCGATCTCGTCCTCCGCCTGGAAGGTGCGCACACCGAAGTCCTTGCGGCGTGACAGCTCGTGCAAGATGTCCGAGGCCGGGGTGATCGGGTAGCTCCCGAGGAACAACGACAACCCGGCCACACGGGCTGCGGCAAGGAGGCCCCAGGCGAGGGCCTGGTTCCCCGTGATCTGGGTGTATTCGCCGGGCTCGAAGGGGGCCGCCCGTACCTCGTAGTTGGAGGTGAACAGCTCGGCCGTCTCGCCGAAGTGGTAGCCGGCCCGGAAGGCCCGCGTGTTGGCCTCGGCGACGGGGTTGTCGGACCCGAAGCGGGCGGTGATCCACTCGAGCGTCGGCTCGATCGGCCGGGTGTAGAGCCAGCTGATCAGGCCGAGGGCGAAGAAGTTCTTCGACCGTTCGGCGTCACGGGGCTTCACCCCGGCCTCTTTGCAGACCTCCTGGGTGATGGAGGTCATCGGGATCTCGTACACGGTGTAGGCCGAAAGCGAATTGTCGGTCAAGGGGTTGCTCGCGTACCCGGCCTTGGCCAAGCTGCGGTCGTCGAAGGCGTCGATGTTGACGATGAGCGTCGCGCCCGCCGGGACGATGCCGATGTTCGCTCGCAGCGCCGCCGGGTTCATCGCCACCAGCACGTTGGGGGCGTCGCCCGGGGTCAGGATGTCGCGGTCGGCGATGTGGACCTGGAACGCCGAAACCCCGGCCAGCGTCCCGGCCGGGGCCCGGATCTCGGCCGGGAAATCCGGGAAGGTGGAGAGGTCGTTGCCGAGCAGCGCGCTCGAGGTGGTGAAGCGGTCCCCTGTGAGCTGCATCCCGTCGCCCGAGTCGCCGGCGAATCGGATGACCACCCGCTCGAGCCGCTCGGTGTCCCGCTTAGTTCCGGTTGCCACTGATCTGGCCTTTCTCGAGCGTCGGCGCGCCACGCGGAGTCCGGACGGCGTTTCCCCCAAACCCAGCGTCGCCAGGGCAATCCGATGGCCGGCCCATGACTGTTTTGTTTCGATTCGTCGTCAGCATACCGCCAGGTGGGGGTGAACCCTCGACCATGAATGCCCCGTCTAGGGGTCCGATCCGGGAGGCGACGGTCGGCCGGCGGCCGCCTTAGGGTGGACGCCGTGACGGCACGAGCGCCGTCAGCCCAGGTCGAAGGAGTGGCCGTGAACCAGGAGCAACTCGACAAGATCCGGTCGGCCGACGGGTTCGTGGCCGCCCTGGACCAGAGTGGCGGGAGCACCCCCCGGGCGCTCGAGCACTACGGGATTGCCAGGGACGCCTACTCGAACGACGAGGAGATGTTCGACCTCATCCACGCCATGCGGGTCCGCATCATCGCCAGTCCGAGCTTCGGCGGCGACCGGATCCTGGCGGCGATCCTCTTCGAAGCGACCATGGACCGCCAGATCGAGGGGATCGACTCTCCGAGCTACCTGTGGGGGACCAAGAAGGTGGTCCCGATCCTGAAGGTGGACAAGGGCCTGGCCGACGAGTCCGACGGCGTCCAGCTGATGAAGCCAATTCCCGGCCTCGACGAGCTTCTCGAGCGGGCACTGGCCAAGGGCGTGTTCGGCACCAAGATGCGCTCGTTCGGCCGGCTCGCCGACGAGCGGGGCATCAAGAACCTCATCGATCAGCAGTTCGACATCGCGATCCAGATCCTGGCCACAGGGCTGGTGCCGATCATCGAGCCAGAGATCGACATCCACAGCCCGGAGAAGAGCGGGGCCGAGGAGCTCCTTCGGTCGGCCATCCACGAGCATCTCGACGCATTGAGGCCGGACCAGCCGGTCATCCTCAAGCTGACCCTCCCCGACGAGGACGACTTCTACGCCGACCTGGTGAAACACCCGAACGTGGTCCGGGTGGTGGCGCTCTCGGGCGGCTACACGAGGGACGAGGCCAACGCGCTCTTGGCCCGGAACCACGGCGTCGTCGCCAGCTTCTCCCGGGCATTGACCGAGGGCCTCTCGGCCGACCAGTCCGACGACGAGTTCAACGCCCTCCTGGACGCCTCGATCGACAGCATCTTCCGGGCGTCCACGGTGAAGGAGCCCTAGCCGTCACCTCCAGATCGCCCCGGGGTCAGCGGCGCCCGGCGCTCCTCGCGGTTCGTCGCGGCCCGCCACCGAGCGACTGCAACCGGCTCTGCACGTCGAAGGCCTCGGGATCCGCCCGGGCGACCCGGGCGAACAGCTCACGCGCCCTCGGCACATCCCCCGCCCGCTCGTAGAGGTCAGCGAGCGCGTACCACTGGCGAAGGTGACGACCCGCGGGGTTCCGAAGCGATCTCGTCACCGCCCCCGCACTGAGAATCGAGATCGCCCCGCTGAGATCGCCGGAGTCGGCGAGAGCACCAGCTGCCACGATCCTCGCCTCGGCGAGCACCTCGCGCCCGGGTGACAACCGCCTGAGGTCTCGCCAGAGCCCTCCGACCTTCGCCGTCCTTCCCAACCCCCGGTAGCAGTCCATGAGCACGGGGATCTGGTCCTGGTCACCACTTCGCTCGATGTAGCCCTCGAGGTACCTCGTCGCCTCCCGCCATCGCCCAAGTCGATAGGCCGCCAATCCGGCGACCTCATCGACGGCCTCAATGCCTGGCGCCCGGTTGCCCACCAGCTTCGCCAACCGGAAGGCCTCGTCAAAGCGTCCGGCTTCGTAGGCGGCAACGCCCTGTTCGAAGCGGCGAACCAACTGGTCGCGCTGCACCTTGGTGGCCGTTCTGGCCGCGGCACGTATCTCGGCAGCGACTGTGGATGGAAGTGGATGCGGGCTCGTGACCCGGGCGACAGAGATCGGGCCCGATGTCCTCGGCGTTCGGGTCTGGGCGTCCTCGTCATCCACCCTGATCCAGCGATCCAACGGACGCGGTGGCTCGCTCGGAACCCGGCCCCAGCCCGGAGCAGCGTCAGTGGACGCCTCGCTCGCGCTGCGATCGACCTGGAAGGCACCCCGTCGAGCCACCCCTCCCCAGCCGCGCGCCGCCGCCGGGAGGGGCCGGGGACCGTTCAGACCACGCCCAGCCCGCGCGCCATCGTCATGGCGAGCCGGCCGTGCTGGATCAACGCCCCCGCGTCTGTCCCGCCTCGGGCGGGTCTGGCCCGGCTGGCCCGTTGTCCTCCCGAAGTTCCTCTGGGTACGAGATCCCCCCGGCGATTGCCACCCCTGGTCACTCTCGCGACGGCGACCCGGGTCCTCGCCCCGTCCCCTTCCGGCAGACGCCGGAGGTCGCGCTCGCCCCGATGCGGAACCTCTGCGTCCCTCCGCTCGCGCGCCCCGTGCTTCGGTCCCGTCCCTGCGGCGGTGACCCCCCGGGCTCCCCGGTGGTGTCGATCCCCGAGAACTCCGGCGACCAGCGTTGTCGGCCGACGGACGCTCGCCGGGGGCAGACCGACTGCGGGAGGGTCGATCTGACGTGGTCATTCGGCTCGTTGCACTGTTGCCGCCACGACGAGGCGGTCGTCCAGACGACCCGGGTGCGGATCGACGAGTCGAACGTGAGGGTTCGCGACCGGTCGACACCAAGTGAGTGTACGTGTCGACCCGGCTCTCTCCGTGCCGCTGACGCGGCTGGGGCCCCCGCACCAGCGGGGGCCCCAGCAAAGAAATCCCGGCGGCGTCCTACTCTCCCAGGGGGCCTCCCCCCAAGTACCATCGGCGCTGGCGGGCTTAACTGCCGTGTTCGGAATGGGA
>JAJYVS010000037.1 GCA_021791895.1 Actinomycetes bacterium
TGACCACCCGGATGATGCTCTACGCCGGGCTCTTCGGCGGCTTCGGCGGCGGGGGCCGGGGCGGCGGGGGCAACAACCAGAGCGGCCAGCAGATCGTCCTGTTGGAGATGGCCGTGATGCTCGTCGCGATGATCGTCTACGCGATCAGCTTCCTCCTCACGAGGGCCCTCTCCCGCTATCGCGAGCTGGCCGCCGATCGCTCCGGCGCCCTGCTCATCGGGCGTCCCTCGGTGCTGGCCTCGGCACTGGTCAAGGTCACCGGGGAGATGTCACGCATCCCGACCCGGGACCTGCGGCGGGCCGAGGCGTTCAACGCGTTCTTCTTCACCCCGGCGCTCACCCAGGGCCGGGGCGGGGTCTCGCTGTCGACGCTGTTCTCGACCCACCCGAGCCTCGAGCGCCGGCTGGCCCAGCTCTCCGAGCTCGAGCACCAGCTGGGTCAGCCCAGCTAACCGGGCCGCCGCAGCGTGGGGTTCCTCGACACCCTGCTCGGTCGGACCAAACCGGTCCGGGCGAACCTCGACGCCCTGTTCGCCCTGCCGGCGGCGGCGGTGACGCTGCAGACCGCCGCCGGACTCGTCTCGTCGGGGTCGGCCGGGGTCTGCTGGAAGCCCCCGGCGGGTCAGCCGGCCCAGGATCTCGAGAAGGAGATCGGGGATCTGCTCGATCTCCCCAACGACCCCGCCGACGCGACGACGACCGCCCCGGTGTCGGTGGGCTCGTTCACCCAGTCCGAGGACTCCTACGGCTACCGGTGGCTCCTCTTCGAGGACCCCGAGCTCGAGGATCTGGTCACCCGGGTACACCTGGCCAACAGCACCCTCACCGACGCCGGGTGGGGCCCCCAGCTCCTGTGCTCGGTGTTCGGCTTCGGACCCGCCGCCGGGGCGGCTCCCGACGCCAAGCCGTTCTTCCTCGTCTACCTGTACAAGCGGGGCACCTTCTACCCCTTCGCCCCCCAGGCCCACGAGCGACGGGACAACGAGCTCGAGCTGCGGATCCAGGCGGTGGTGGGCGCCGACCTTCCCTTCGAGGGCGACCTCTCGCGCTGGTTCCCCCTGTGGGACGCGCCGGTGCACTGACGCGACGCGCGTCGTTCACCTCCATGTCGCGAGGGCCCCTCGGTACACTCCGAGCGATGCCCGAGGAAGCCGCGAGCGCCGCGAGCGAGGCACCCGAGCGGTCCATCCCCCTCGAGCAGGGGCTCAACTTCCGAGATGTCGGCGGCTACCCGACCGCCGACGGCCGGCAGGTCCGCTGGCGGCGGCTGTTCCGGGCCGGCGGCCTCTCCCAACTGTCGCCGGGCGACCTCGACGCCCTGCGGGCGCTCGGCCTCGCGACCGTCGTCGACCTGCGCAGCACGACCGAGTGGGAGATGGGCCGCTTCCCGGTGGAGGCCCTCCCAGTGGCCTTCCACCACCTGCCGATCGTAGAAGAGATCCTCGACCCCACCCGCTACGAGCTGCCCGAGGGCATGCTGGCCGCCCGGTACCAGGACTACGCCCGGTTGGGCGCCACCCCGATCGCCCGAACCATCTCGCTCGTCGCCGACCCGGCGACCCACCCGGTCGTGGTCCACTGCCTGGCCGGCAAGGACCGGACCGGGGTGGTGATCGCGATCGTGCTCTCGCTGTTGGGGGTGGATGACGAGATGGTGGCCACGGACTACGCCCTGAGCGAGCGGGCCATGGGCGAGCTGCGGGCGCGGGCCTTCGAGAGGGACGACACCCCGATCCGGACCCCCGAGCTGGCCGACGAGGTCTTCTCGGCCCGCCCCACCAACATCACCAGCCTGCTCGCCGCCCTGCGGGCGTCGCACGGCACGATCGAGGACTACGCCGTCTCCATCGGCGTCAAGCCCGATGCGATCGAGTCCCTGCGGGCGAACCTGCTCGACTAGCAACACGAGGGGGGATCAGTCGAGCGCGTCGAGCGCGGCCGCGAGCGCCAGGTCCCGTTCCGTCAGCCCTCCGGCCGAGTGCGTGGAGAGCCGCAGGGTGACGGTGCCCCAGCGGATGTCGATGTCTGGATGGTGGTCGGCCGCCTCGGCCAGCGCGCCCACCTGGTTCACGTAGTCGAGGGCCCCGGAGAAGCCGCGCCGCTTGACCCGTTTGACCAGTTCGTCCCCGTCGCGCTGCCAACGCAGGCCGCGCTCGGCGAGCGCGGCGTCGACGACCTCGGCCGGGAGCACCTCGGGCACCGCGGCCGCTCAGGGGCTGGTCATCTGCTCGGGCTGCACCACCTTGTCGAATTCCTCGGCGGTGACGAACCCGAGGGCCAGGGCGGCCTCCTTGAGGGTGGTCCCCTCGTGGTGGGCCTTCTTGGCCACCTCGGCGGCCCTGTCGTACCCGATGACCGGGCTGAGCGCGGTCACCAGCATGAGCGAGTTGTTCAGGTGGTGCTGGATCTGCGCGTAGTCGGGCTCGAACCCCTCGATCAGGAACTCCCGGAAGCTTCGGCAGGCGTCCGCGAGGAGGTGCACCGAGGACAAGAAGTCGGCGATGATCACCGGCTTGCACACGTTGAGCTCGAGGTTCCCCCTCGAGCCGGCCAGCGCGATGGCGGTGTCGTTCCCCATGACCTGGATGCAGACCATGATCATGGCCTCGCACTGGGTGGGGTTGACCTTGCCCGGCATGATCGAGGAACCTGGCTCGTTCTCCGGGAGGCGGAGCTCGCCGAGGCCGCTGCGGGGCCCCGACCCGAGCCACCGGAAGTCGTCGGCGATCTTGGTCAGCGAGACGGCCAGGGTCCGCAACGCTCCGCTCGATGCCACCAGCTCGTCGTGTGCGGCCAAGGCGGCGAACTTGTTCGGGGCGGTGACGAACGGGAGACCGGTCATCTCGGCGATCTTGGCCGCC
Organism: Actinomycetes bacterium; assembly: GCA_021791895.1. Lineage (GTDB taxonomy): Bacteria > Actinomycetota > Acidimicrobiia > Acidimicrobiales > RAAP-2 > Palsa-461. Next base: position 2,862 of record JAJYVS010000037.1, read on the forward strand.
ACCCGCTCGGCGAACTCGGGGTGGGTGTTGAGACCGGTGCCGACCGCCGCCCCCCCGAGGGCCAGCCGGTAGAGCCCGGCGAGCGAGGCCTCGACCCGATCGATGCCGGCGTCCAGCTGGGCCACGTACCCCGAGAGCTCCTGGCCCAGCGTCAGCGGCACCGCGTCCATCAGGTGGGTCCGGCCGATCTTGGTCACCGAGGCGAAGGCGGCCGACTTGGCCGCCAGGGCGTCGCGCAGCGCCCGGACCGAGGGGAGCAGCCGGCCCACGATCTCCTGCACGGCGGCGATGTGCATCGCGGTCGGGAACGTGTCGTTCGACGACTGCGACATGTTGACGTGGTCGTTGGGGTGGATCGGCCGCTTGGAACCGAGCTCCCCGCCCTCGAGCTCGATGGCCCGGTTGCCGATCACCTCGTTGGCGTTCATGTTGGTCTGGGTGCCGCTCCCGGTCTGGAAGACCCGCAGGGGGAAGTGGTCGTCCAGGCGGCCCTCGGCGACCTCGGCCGAGGCCTCGATGATCCGATCGGCCAAGTGGGGGTCGAGCTTGCCGAGCTCGGCGTTGACCCGGGCCGCGGCGCCCTTCAGGATGCCGAAGGCCCGGATGACCGGCCGAGGCATGACCTCGCCGATGTCGAAGTGGTGCAACGACCGGGCGGTCTGCGCCCCCCAGTAGCGGTCGGCGGGGACCTCCATCTCGCCCATGCTGTCGGTCTCGATCCGGGTGCTCGTCACGGCTGCCTCCTCGCCCCCCGTTCACCCCTCCGCTCAGCTTCGGTCACCTTGGCCCGGGGTGCAAGGCATCGGGCCGGTCCCGATGCAACCGTGCCCGGACGGTCGACCCGGGCACGGCGGAGGTCTTCGTCGACCGGGTGGCGGCGCGTTGGTCGCTTTGCCTTGACCGGTCGGGACCGGCGGGCCACACTCTGGTAAGTGAGTTGACACTTACTTGGTGTCCTTGGGGGCTGTCGCGGGGGCTGACGCCGGATCGCTGGGTCGCTGCCGCCCGGGAGGTGCGATGGAAGATCTGAGCGGCCGGGCTGCCGTGGTCACCGGAGGGGCCAGCGGGATCGGCTTCGCGCTGGCCGAGCGGTTCGCCGCCGAGGGCATGGGCGTGGTGATCGCCGACGTCGAGGCGGCGGCGCTGCGCGAGGCAGGACGGAAGCTCCGGGCCACCGGGGCCGACGTGCTCGAGGTGACGACCGAAGTCTCGGACCCGGGCCAGGTGGCGTCGTTGGCCGATCAGGCGGAGTCCCACTTCGGGGCGGTCCACGTCGTCTGCAACAACGCCGGCGTGGCCGGGAACACCGCTGGGCCGCTCTGGGGGGTCCCGCTCGAGGACTGGCGCTGGACCCTCGGGGTCAATCTCTGGGGCGTGATCAACGGGGTCCGGACCTTCGTCCCCCGCCTGGTGGCCCAGGGTGAGGGGCACGTGGTGAACACCGCCTCGATGGCCGGGCTGATCACCGGAGGAGGTGGGCCCTACGGCGTTTCGAAGCACGCGGTCGTTTCGCTCTCCGAGAACCTCTTCTTCGACCTGCAGCTCTTTGCCCCCGGCGTCGGGGTCTCGGTGCTGTGTCCGGGTTGGGTTAACACCCGAATCGCCGACGCCGAGCGCAACCGACCGCCCGAGCTCGTCGTCAGCCGGACCGACCCCATGGCCCAAAAGGTCCGCAAGGGCCTGGGCCGGGTGCTCGAGGCCGGGATGGCCCCCGGGGAGGTGGCCGAGCGGGTGCTCGGCGCGATCCACGAGAACCGCTTCTACGTTTTGCCTCACGACGACGAGGCGTGGCTGGCACCGGTCCGGAACCGCATGACCGACATCCTCGAGGCTCGCCAGCCCACCCGGACGCCGGTGCCCGGTTCCGACCTCCTGATGGCCGCCGCCGCCGAACCGGACTGAGCTTCGGCGACCCTGATCGGAGAATCGTGACCGAATACCTGCTGAACCTGTTCGACGCGGCCACCCAGCACGACCCGTACCCGTCGTATCAGGAGATGCGCGACCTCGGGTCGGTGCTGTGGAACCCCCTCATGAGCGCCTGGATGGTTTGGCGTTACGACGACGTCATGGAGATCCTGAGGGACCCCGGGACCTTCTCGTCGGCGGCCATGCGGGAGCGGGCGCGCCAGCAGGCCGCACTGCGCGGCGAGACCTACGTCGACAACTTCGGCGCCCCCGTCATGCTCAACAGCGACCCTCCCGACCACGAGCGTTACCGCAACGTGGTGGCCCGGGCGTTCACCCCGCGGGCGGTCGCGGCGCAGGAGCCGGCCCTGCGTCGGCTGGCCCGGGACCTGCTCGAACCGCTGGAGGAAACGGGTGCCTGCGAGGTCGTCGCCACCCTCTCCTCGCCCCTGCCGATCCTCGCCATCGCCACCATGCTGGGCGTCCAACATCGAGACGTCGAGGCCTTCCGGCGGTGGTCGGACGACTTCGTCACCGTCGGTGACTTCCCGACCGAAGAGGAGCAGCGGCGCTCCCGCGAAGCCTCCTCTGCCCTCCGGTCCTACTTCGAAGAGGAGATCTCCCGCCGAAGCGAGCGATCCGAGGACAGTGACGACCTCCTCTCCCGGCTCGTCGAGGCAAACGAGGGTGGGGTGCTGAGCGACGCGGAGCTGCTGGCGTCGTGTGTCCTCTTGCTCGTGGCCGGGAACGAGACGACCACCAATCTGATCACCAACATGACCTTGCAGCTGGACCGACACCCCGAACAGCGGGACCGCCTCGAAGAGGACCCCTCGCTGATCCCCGGAGCGGTGGAAGAGACCCTCCGCTTCGACGGCCCGGTGCACTGGACGTTTCGGAGCGCGAACCGCGACGTCGAGGTCTCGGGTCAGCCCGTTCGGGCCGGGGACATGATCCTCGTGCTGGTCGCGGCGGCCAACCGCGATCCGGCCAGGTTCGCCGATCCGGACACCTTCGACATCACCCGGGGCGCGACCCACCACTTCGGCTTCGGCCACGGGATCCACTTCTGTCTGGGAGCGACCCTGGCCCGGCTGGAGGCCAAGGTGGCCTTCGAGGCCCTGCTCCGGGCGGCCCCGAGCTACCGGGTGGCCCGTGACGGGGCGCCGCTCCAGTACACCCGCTCGAACCTTCGCAGCCCGCGGAGCCTCACGATCGAACGGCAGTGAGCGGGCCCGTCGTTGTGCCGGCCACCGTGGTCCCGTCGGCCCACGAACTCCTCCTTGGCGACGGGGGGCGCTAGCGGTGGCCGGTCGGCGGATGCCCTCGGGGCAACGGCGGAACCAGCTCGTGACCAAGGCCCAGGAAGCCTTCCTCGAGGGCGGTTACCGGGGGACCACGACCAAGGACGTCGCGCTGGCCGCCGGGGTCAGCGAAGCGCTGGTCGTCAAGCACTTCGGCTCCAAAGAAGAGCTGTTCCGCCAATCGATGGTCGACCCGCTCCTCGGGATGCTCAACGAGGTCCTGCACAAGGGACCCGCGGTCGGGGTCGACGTCGCCGAGCGCCAACAGACCCTCTTCGACTTCTACTACGACTGGGCCAGGGTCATCCGGACGGAGGGTCACCTGCTCTGGGCGGTCCTCCGGGAGGCCCAGGACTTCCCGGACATCGCCGCCACGATCGCCGGGCTGTTCCGCAGCCACGTCGAGGAGGTGGCGGCGATGCTCGCCCAGAGCGTCGACCGGGAACAGTTCCGGGAGTTCGACATGGAAGTGGCGACCTACATGGGCCTCGGCGCCGCGACCGTGGCCGGCATGGTGGGGGGGAACCCGGAGGCCTTCGTGAACGAGATCGTCGACATCCTCTTTCGCGGCGTGCTCACCCCGGCCGGACGCATCGCCCTCGACCGCGCCGGGCCCCCGCGGGAGCGAGCCGCACCCGCCAACAAGATGGACCGTCGGCAACCCAAGGCCGACGCGCTCTAGGAGGAGGACCCGTGGAGCAGACGATCGAGATCCACCAGGGCCCGCTCGAAGGAACCCGACACGACGGCGTGTTCCGGTTCCTCGGCGTCCCCTACGCCGCCGCGCCGTTCGGCCCCCGGCGGTTGCTCCCCCCCGAACCGGCGCCGGGGTGGAACGGGGTACGGGCCGCGACGAGCTTCGGACCGACCGTCCCCAAGTCGCCCTACCCCTGGCCCTACGACGAACTGCTCGAGGAGCCGGCGATCCCCGGTGAGGACTGTCTGAACCTCAACGTCTGGACGCCCGACACGTCGGGGCGACGGCCGGTCTTCGTCTGGATCCACGGCGGTGCCTTCACCAACGGATCCGGGGCGGTGGGCCAGTACGACGGATCGGCGTTCGCCCGTGACGGGGTGGTCACCGTGACGATCAACTACCGGCTGGGCGCCGACGGCTTCCTCGACTGCGGTGACGAGCACACCAACGTGGGGATCCTCGACCAGATCGCCGCGTTGGGTTGGGTGAGGGACAACATCTCGGCGTTCGGCGGGGATCCGGACCGGGTCACGATCGGCGGGGAGTCCGCCGGCGCCATGAGCGTGGGCACCCTGTTGGCCAGCCCGCCGGCGTCGGGGCTCTTCGCCGGCGCCATCCTGCAGAGCGGGGCCGGCCACCACGCGCTCACCCGGGGCACCGCCCGCAAGGTGGCCGAAGACCTGGCAGCGCGCCTCGGGGTCGCGGCGAGCCGCGAGGCGATCGCCGGCGTCCCCCTCGACGCCCTGCTCGGCGCCCAGGCGGCCCTGTCGCTCGAGCTGCAGATGGCCCCGGACCCCGGGCGTTGGGCCGAGCTCGCCGGCAACCTGATGCCGTTCGAGCCGACCATCGACGGGCGGGTGGTCCCGGCGTTGCCGATCGAGCGCATCTCCTCGGGTTCCGGCGCCAGTGTCCCGGTCTTGATTGGCACCAACCGCGACGAGAACCTGCTGTTCATGGCACCGAGCGGCGCGCTCGGGATGGTGAACGACGACGTCCTCGGCGCCGCGGTGGCCGGCTACGGCTTCGCCAGCCCCGCGGACGTGATCGCCGCCTATGCCAAGGACCGCGGGTCCTCGCCCGGGCACATCCTGGCCGCGATCACGACCGACTGGATGTTCCGGATCCCGGCGATCCGCCTGCTCGAGGCCCGTTCGGAGGCGCCCACCGGATCGTTCCTGTACGAGTTCCGGTGGGAGACGCCGGTGCGGGACGGCATTCTCGGGGCCTGCCACGCCCTCGAGATCCCCTTTGTGTTCGACACCCTGTCGTCACCGGGGGCGGCGCTCATGACCGGGCCCGGGGCGCCGCAAGCCCTCGCGGCCGAGATGCACGAGGCCTGGGTCCGGTTCATCTCCGATGGCAACCCGGGGTGGGAGCCCTACGCCTCCGGCTCGCGCCTCGTGCGGGTGTTCGGCGGGGCGCAGCGCAGCGAGCTCGACCCGGCCGGGGACCGGCGCGAGCTGTGGAAGGGCCTCCGTTGAGCCGACGGGCCCGGTCCTGATCCACCGGAAGACCTGATCGAGAAGAAGGAGAGCACAGCACGATGACCGTCACCACGCACGACAAAGGGGCCATCTTGAGGCGGTACGCCGAGGAGCGGGACAAGCGGCTGCGCCCCGACGGCCTCGATCAGTACATCCGCCTCACCGGGCGGTTCGCCCACTACGCCGAAGACCCCTACACCGAGATGGTCGATCGGGAGCCGGTGCACGACGACGTCACCTTCACCTTCATCGGCGGGGGTTTCGCCGGCCTGTTGGTCGGCGCCCGACTGAAGGAGGCGGGCATCGACGACGTCCGGATCGTCGACAAGGCGGGGGACTTCGGGGGTACCTGGTACTGGAACCGCTACCCCGGGATCATGTGTGACACCGCCTCGATGGTCTACATGCCGCTCCTCGAGGAGACCGGCCACATGCCGACCGAGAAGTACGCCCACGGCCCCGAGATCCTCGAGCACTGTCGCCGGGTCGGCAAGCAGTTCGGTCTCTACGACAACGCCCTCTTCCACACCCAGGTCACCGACCTCGCCTGGGACGAGTCCCGCGCCCGCTGGCGGATCCGCACCAACCGCGGCGACGACTTCACCGCCCGGTTCGTCGGGATCGGGACCGGTCCCTTGCAGGTGGAGAAGCTGCCGGGCATCGAGGGCATCGAGGACTTCGCCGGCCACGCCTTCCACACCAGCCGATGGGACTACGCCTACACCGGTGGCAGCGCCGAGGGGGCGCCGATGGACCGTCTGGCCGACAAGCGGGTCGCGGTCATCGGGACCGGGGCGACGGCGGTCCAGTGCGTGCCCGAGCTGGCTCGGGCCTGCAAGGAGCTGTACGTGTTCCAGCGGACCCCGTCGTCGGTCGACGTCCGCGACAACCGCCCGCTCGACCCGGGGTGGTTCGCCCAGATCGCGACGCCGGGCTGGCAGCAGCGGTGGCTCGACAACTTCACGGCCAACTGGGAGGCGTTCACCGGGGTGGGGGTGGACGACGAACTCGAGGACCTGGTCCAGGACGGCTGGACCGATCTCGCCCGCCGGATGCGGGCCACCCTCCAGATGCTGCCCCCAGAGGAACGTTCCCCCGAGAAGATGATGGACGCGTTCGAGGACGCCGACATCGCCAAGATGGAGGAGATCAGAGCCCGCGTGGACGCGGTGGTGGCCGACCCCGAGACGGCGGCGAAACTCAAGGCCTGGTACCGCCAGCTGTGCAAGCGGCCGTGCTTCCATGACGAGTACCTCCAGGCGTTCAACGCTCCGAACACCCACCTGGTGGACACCGACGGCAAGGGGGTCGAGCGGATCACCGCCAACGGGGTGGTGGCCGGAGGCCGCGAGGTCGAGGTCGACTGTATCGTCTACGCGTCGGGCTTCTTCGTCGAGTTCGGCATGAGCCTCCCCGAGCGGGCCGGCTACGACCCGCAGGGCCGGGGCGGCAAGCGGCTCTCCGAGCACTGGCACGAGGGCATGCGCACCCTCCACGGCATCCACGTCCACGGCTTCCCCAACCTGTTCGTCGTCCAGCTCGCGCAGGGGGCGGCACTGGCGTCGAACGTGCCGCACAACTACACCGAGAGCTCCCAGACGATCGCCCGTGTGGTCGGTCACGCCGTCGAGGGAGGGTTCGACCACGTCGAGGTGACCGAGGAGGCCGAGAGGGCCTGGGTCGACCTGTTGGTCGCCAACGGACGGGCCTTCGGGAGTGAGGAGTGCACCCCGGGCTACTACAACAACGAGGGTCAACCCCTCGGGCCAGCCGACCAGGGCAACTTCGGGTATCCGTTCGGTCCGGTGGCGTTCTTCTCGCTGATGGACGAGTGGCGTCGGTCGGGCACCTTCGACGGCCTCCGGTTCAAGGTGGTCCGGTGACCGAGGCGAGACCCGACATCGAGATCACCCCGTACGAGGTTGCGGTACCCGAGGCCAGCCTCGCCGATCTTCGCGACCGGCTGGCCCGGACCCGGTGGCCCGAGCGCGAGACGGTCGACGACTGGTCCCAGGGGATCCCCCTCGACTACGTCCGGGACCTGTGCGCCTACTGGGGATCGGGGTACGACTGGCGCCCCTGCGAGGTCGCGCTCAACGGCTGGGGGAGCCACCGGGCCCGCCTCGACGGCGGGGGACCCGAGCCGCTGTGGATCCACTTCCTGCACATCCCCTCGAAGCACCCCGACGCGACCCCGCTCGTGCTGACCCACGGCTGGCCCGGCTCGGTGCTCGAGTTCCGGAAGGTGATCGGGGCGCTGAGCGACCCCGAGGCCCACGGGGGGGACCCTGCCGACGCCTTCCACGTGGTGTGTCCGACGCTGCCCGGCTACGGCTTCTCCGAGAAGCCGACCCGGTCCGGTTGGGGTGTGGAGCGCATCGCGGCGGCCTGGGCGCAGCTCATGGCCGGCCTCGGGTACGACCGATACGGGGCGCAGGGCGGCGACTGGGGATCGGCCGTGACCACGGCCATCGGCCAACAGGACACCGAGCACTGCATCGGCATCCACCTCAACATGGCGGTCGCCCGGCCCGAGCCCGGGGACATGGCCGATTTGACCGAGGCCGAGAAGGGGGCACTCGGGGCGCTCACCCACTACGACCAGTGGGACTCGGGCTACTCCAAGCAGCAGTCCACCCGCCCCCAGACCGTCGGCTACGGCCTGGTCGACTCCCCCGCCGCTCAGGCGGCGTGGATCGTCGAGAAGTTCTGGTCCTGGATGGACTGCGACGGACACCCCGAGAACGTGCTCACCCGCGACGAGTTGCTCGACAACGTGATGATGTACTGGCTGCCCGGGGCGGGCGCCTCTTCGGGTCGGCTCTACTGGGAGAGCTTCCGGTCCGTCCGCGACGGTGCCGTCACGCTGCCCGTGGGCATCTCGGTCTTCCCGAAGGAGATCTTCCGGGTGTCCCGGCGATGGGCCGAACGGCGCTTCAGCGATCTGCGTTTCTTCAACGAACCGCAAATCGGCGGCCATTTCGCCGCGTTCGAACGACCCGAGCAGTTCGTCGAGGATGTGACGGCCTTCTTCCGGACCGTGCGCAACCCTGCCGGCTGAACCACGCCCGGTCGGGGTTCGTCCGGGCCCCGGGGCCGGGACGGCGCCCGGGAATTGTCACCGCCAAGTGAGTGTGTTATCACTTACTTGACGCAGGCGGGGGTGACGCGGTCCAGTCAGCGCGGGACCTGTCCGACGTCGCGGGGAAGTCGTACAGACAGCGTCCAAGGGGGGAAGACATGCGTCGTGGGACCGTGAGGAGAGCCGCGCTAGTGGGTGCGCTGGCGATCGCGACCACCACCGGGCTCATCGCCTGGGGCGGCGCCGCCGGTGCCGCCCGGTCCAACACGAACGCCAAGGACATCGTCGTCGGCCTGGCCAACAACGAGGGCCAGGCCATCTCGATCCCCGAGTTTCGCTACGGGGCGCTCGCGGCGGTGAAGTACATCAACGCCACCGGCGGCATCCACGGCCACAAGCTGAAGGTCGACACCTGCATCGACGACGGGTCGCCCGAGGGTTCGATCAACTGTGCGAACAAGTTCGTCGCCGCCCACGCCGTCGTCTACTTCGCCGGGATCGACACCGGCGCCGACTCGGCCATCCCCATCATCAGCGCCGCCAACATCCCTTACGTCAGCGAATTCCCCTGGGGGAGCGTCCAGCGGAGCAGCCCCGACTCCTTCGGCCTGGGCGCCGGGGACACGGCCTTTTTCATCGCGCCGCTCCACGCCCTGAAGCAGGCCGGGGTGAAGTCGTTCGCCCAGTTCTATTACGACATCCCGAGCTCCCAGGCACTGCTGCCGATCGTGCATGCCATCGCCACCAGCCTGGGGTTGACGGTGACCCAGATCTCGGTCTCGGCAACCAACCCCGACTGGACCTCGGCCGTGGCCGCCGCCCAGGCGGCGGGCGATCAGTCAATGTGGGGCATCCTCCAAGAGGGTGACTGCACCAACCTGGTCCAGACGGCCCGCTCGGCCGGCTTCAAGGGCCCCATCGCGGTCGGATCGTGCTCGGCCTACATCAATGCGCTCGGCAACAAGGCGGCGAACACCCTGACGACCTGGCCCTACTACTTCCCGCAGCTCTACAAGGTGGCGCCGAAGTCGATCCAGCGCCAGATCAAGATCTACGAGAAGTACATGGACGCCTCGGGGTACAAGAAGGACCTGAACGGCTACGCCACCGCCTCGTTCGCCTCGATGGTCGAGCTGTCCGAGGTCATGAAGTCGATCCCCGGCACGGTGACCGGGGCCGACCTCCTCGCCGCCCTCAAGACGGCCGACGTGCCGGGGTTCATGGGCCCCACGGTCGACTGCGCCGCCCACGTCTTCGGCGCCACCGAGCCAGCCGGGTGCAACGCCAAGGTCCTGCTGCTCAAGGTGGTGGCGACGAAGAAGGGGCCGGTCCGCAAGCTTGAGAGCCCCGGCTACGAGAACACCGCGTCCTTGGCCGGCTGAGCGCGCGTCGGGCGGGGATCCCCCGTGAAGGACGGCTTGATCTTCCTTCTCACCGGGTTCGGCGCGGGGTCGATCTTCTCGGCGCTGGCCCTCGGGCTGGTCCTCACCTACAAGGGCACCGGTGTCATCAACTTCGCCGCCGGGGCGATGGGCGCCTGGAGCGCCTACGTCTACAACGCCCTGCACACCGCGGGCAACCTGGCCTTCCCGGTCATCGGCATCCCCGGCTCGGTCCACCTCTTCGGATCGGGCCTGGGGGCGGTCCCCGCCATCCTGATCGCCGGCTGCTACGGCGCGGTTCTAGGGCTGCTCGTCTACCTGCTGGTGTTCCGCCCCATCCGGAAGGCACCGGTGCTGGCGAAGGTGGTGGCCTCGGTCGGCGTCATGCTGGCCATGCAGGCCCTGATCGTCGAACGTTTCGGCAACAGCCCCCAGATCGTCGATCCCATCCTGCCCGCCTCCGATGTCCAGATCGGCAACCTGGGCATCTCCGAACAGGTCTTCTGGCTGGCCGGCATCGTCATCGTCGTCACCGCCCTGTTGGCCCTGTGGTTCCGCACCGCCCGCACCGGGCTCGGGATGCGAGCCGCCGCCGACAGCGAGTTCACCGCCTCGCTGGCCGGCTTCTCCCCCAACCTGCTCGGCAGCATCGCCTGGGCGGGGGGGTCGGCCATCGTCGGCTTCCTCGTCGTCCTGGCCACGCCCATCGCCGGGCTCAACGCCACCAGCTACACGCTCTACGTCATCCCGGCGCTGGCCTGCGCCCTGGTCGGACGGCTCAAGGCCATCGGGCCGGCCGTGGCCGCCGGTCTGGCCCTCGGCATGATCGACGCCGAGATCACCTTCTTGTCGTCCAAGTCCTGGTGGCCCTCGTGGGCCGGCTCGAGCGTGTCCGACGCCATCCCCTTCCTCGCCATCGTGGTCATCCTGTTCCTGCTGGGCAAGTCCCTCCCCACCCGAGAGGACGCGGGGTCGGGGCGCCTCCCGAGGGTGCCGAGGCCGAGGATCCGTCCCGGGGTGGTCCTCGTCCTCTTGGGCGTCGGGGCGGCGGTGCTCGCCGCCACCAGCGGGACGATCCGGTTCGGCCTCATCATCACCCTGGCCATGGGCGTCGTCATCCTGTCGATCGTGGTGCTGACCGGCCTGCTGGGTCAGGTGTCCCTGGCCCAGGCGGCCTTCGCCGGCATCGGCGGCTTCGCCCTGTCGAAGCTCAGCGTCCAGCTGGGCATCGGGTTCCCGTGGGCGCCGTTGCTGGCCGCGGTCGTGGCCGCACTCGTCGGGGTCGTCGCCGGCCTGCCCGCCCTACGGATCCGGGGGATCCAGCTCGCCGTGGTCACCCTCGCCATGGCCCTCGCCTTCGAGCAGGTGCTGTTCTCGAACCCGTCGTTCAACGGGCTGAGCGGGAACCCGGTCAACGAGCCCACGCTCTTCGGGTTGAACCTCTCGATCCGCTCGGGGTCGGACATCGCCCGACTCCCCTTCGGGCTCCTGTGCCTGGCCGTGGTCTGTCTGGCCGGCCTCGGCGTGACCAATCTCATGCGCAGCAGCACCGGCCGCCGGTTCCTCGCCGTCCGCTCCAACGAGCGGGCCAGCGCCGCCGCCGGCGTCGGGGTGACCGCGACCAAGCTCATCGGCTTCGGCCTCTCCGCGTTCTTGGCCGGCCTCGGGGGCACGCTGATCGCCTACAGCTACGGATCGGTGTCGGTCGAGTCGTTCACGACCCTCGTGGGCATCTCGTGGCTGGTGTTCTCGTACCTGGGCGGGATCACGAGCGTCGGCGGGGCCCTCAGCTCGTCAACCTCGGTCACCCTCGGGATCGTCTTCGTCGTGATCAACCGGTTCGTCACGGCGTCGAACGAGGCCTACCTCTTGGTCTCGGCGGTCGCGTTGATCCTGACCGTGATCTTCAACCCCGAGGGGGTGGCCGGCCGGTGGCGCGCCCTCGTGGCGAGAAGCCCGCTCGGACGCCGCAGTCGGGCCGAACCGCTTCCCATCGCTGAGACCGTCGGACCCGAGCCGCTGACCGAGCCGTTCCGGGCGGCGCCCGAGACGACCCAGGCGTGGTCGGGCGAGCGGAGCGGACGGCTCACGGTGTCGAACCTGCGGGTCCGCTACGGGGGCCTGGTCGCCGTGGACGACGTCAGCCTGGCCGTCGAGTCGGGACGGATCGTCGGTCTGATCGGGGCCAACGGGGCCGGGAAGACGACCGTCATCGACGCCGTCAGCGGCTTCACCGCCTGCCGCGGCACCGTGTCGTTGTCCGGGCGGCCCCTCGACGGACGCGGACCCCACCGCCGGACGCGGGCCGGCCTCGCCCGGACCTGGCAATCGGCCGAGCTGTTCGAGGATCTGACCGTGCTCGAGAACCTGCAGGTCGCCTGCGAGGACGGCTCGGTGACCGCGGCCCTGCGGGACTGTTTGTGGCCCAAGAACTCCGGGACCGAGCAGATCGCCATCGGGTGGCTCAGGTGGTTCGGCCTGGACCAGGTGGCCGGCCGCTTCCCCGCCGAGTTGAGCCTCGGCCAGCGCAAGCTGGTCAACCTGGCTCGTGCTCTCGCCCGCACGCCGAAGATCGTCCTCGCCGACGAGCCGGCCGCTGGCCTCTCCAGCGCCGAGTCGGCAGCGCTCGGCCGAGCTCTCAAACGGGTCGTGGCCGCGCACGACGTGGGGGTGCTGCTCGTCGACCACGACGTCGGGCTGGTCACCGAGATCTGCGACTACATCTACGTCCTCAGCTTCGGCACACTGATCGCCGAGGGGACCCCGGCGGAGATCCGCTCCGACCCGGTCGTCATCGCCTCCTATCTCGGGAGCGAGTTCCGCGCCGCCGACCAGCTCGTGGCGAGCGGCCGTCTCGTCCCCGCGCCGGCCGAGCTCGGGCAGCAGGGAACCGAGGTCGAGCCGTGAGCCCGTCTGGTGCGCCCGCCGTGGTGGTCGAGGACCTGACCGCAGGCTACAACGGGATGGCGGTCGTGCACGATCTGTCGATCACCGCCGACTTCGGCACAGTCACCGCCCTCCTCGGCGCCAACGGGGCGGGGAAGACGACCACGCTGTTGGCGATCGCCGGCTCGTTGCGGCCGATGGGCGGTCGTATCTTCGTCATGGGCCGTTCCATCGAACGGCGGGCGTGCCACCAGGTGGTCAGGATGGGCCTCAGCATGGTCCCGGAGACTCGGGGCCTCGTCTATGAGATGACGGTGGGCGAGAACCTGCGCCTGCACATCAAGCGCCGGGCCCGGCAGCGGGCCGACGAGATGTTCGACCTGTTCCCCCCGCTTCGCGGGCTCGGCTCACGACGGGCCGGCCTTCTCTCGGGTGGCGAGCAGCAGATGCTGGCCCTCGCGTGCGCGATCTCGGCCGGGGGCCGGACCCTCCTGATCGACGAACTCAGCCACGGGCTGGCCCCGATCGTCGTCGAGACCCTGCTCCCGACGGTGCAGACGCTCGCCCGGGAACGGGGCATCGCCGTCGTCTTGGTCGAGCAACATGTCGACGCGGCCCTCCGGGTCGCCGACTTCGTCTACGTGCTCAATCGGGGCCGGGTCGTGATGGCCGGCAGCTCGGCGGACATCGGGGACCGCTCCGAGGTGGTGGAGGCCAGCTACCTCGGTCTGAACACCGATCCTGTGGCATAGCCGCACACCGGGTCAGCGGCCCGGGGTGTCATCCAGGCGCCCCAGCACCTCGAGGACGGTGACGAGCTCGGTCTCCGGATCACCGTGCCCGCTCAACACCGCGAGCAGACCGTCGGCCCCGGCGTCGAGGATCTCGGATGCGAGAACCGCCGCCCCGGCGTCCTCGGACACGAGCGGGCCGCGCCACACGAGCGCCGGACGCCGGGCCCGAGATGCCCCGACATCGAGGCGCCGCCGCACGAGCGCCACCTCCGCGGGGGATCCGGCCACCAAGCACGCGTCGGCGCCGGCGGCGGCCAGCGCGGTTTCGACGCCCGGCACCGGCCGACCGATCGTCCCGGCGGCGACCGGTGGACCCTCCGGGCGTACCGGCCGGGGCCGGAGGGTGAGCCCGGCCACCTCGTAGAAGCGCCCCGCCGCGGTCACCTCGACCTCGCGCAGCAGCCTGGCCACCAGGCCGGCCGCCTCCCCGAGGCGCGCGACGTCCATCGGATCCTCGCCCTCGCCGACCAGCCCCACGGCGGCCCGGCCCCCGGAGAGCTGGTCGAGTGCGGTGACGTCGCGGGCGACGATCGAGGGGTGGCGGCCGAGGGCGGGCCGGACCATCAGCCCCAACCCGAGCATGCTGGTCCGGACGGAGAGCGCGCCGAGCAACGGCACCGGGTCGAGCCCGTCGGGCCGCTCGGCCAGCCACAGCGCCCCGATCCCCGCGTCCTCGGCCCGGGCGGCCACGTCGAAGAGCGACAGCGGGCCGTAGGCGGGCGCCCCGGCCGGGACCCGAGGCAGCGGCGGGAGCTCGAGGCCGAGCTGCGGCATCTGCGCCATAGCGAAGGCGACGCTACCAAGGCCCATCCGAGCACCGCCGGTGGCCGGCTCCGGTGGCACGGCGGGGCGCCGGTTGCTGCTCAACCCGGCCATTTTCGGCCTGCTCGGGGACGTCGGGGGCCGGTGGGTCCTCGACGCCGGCTGCGGCCAGGGGTACCTCAGCCGGCTGCTGGCGGAGCGGGGCGCGAGCGTGGTCGGCGTCGACGCCTCTCGCCGCCTGCTCGACCACGCCGAGGCTCTCGAGGCCCGGCGCGCCCAGGGGATCTCGTACCGCCAGCGGGACCTCTCGAGGCTCGGGGACGTGGGCGGTCCGTTCGACGCGGTGGTCGCCAACATGGTGTTCCTCGACATCGCGGACTGGCGGCCGGCTCTCGCCAACTGCGTCGACGCGCTCGGCCCGGGGGGCCGCCTCGTGTACTCCCTGCTCCACCCGTGCTGGGTGTCCGGCGCCTCGAGCCGGTGGCCGGAGACCGGCTGCGTGGAGCTCCGGGAGTACCTGAACGAGTACGAGGTCCCCGGCGGCCCGGGCGGGGGCCCCAACTCCACCGGCCGCTCTCCGCGTACCTGAACGAGACCATCGGCCTCGGCTGCACCCTGGCCGCGGTGGTCGAGCCGGTGCTCGCGCCCAAGGCGGTGGAACCCGGACCAAGAGATCCTGGTCCACATCCCCAACTTCGTCGTGGTGGCGGCGGAGCGGCGCCCGAGTTAGAACCGACCTCTTCGCGGACCGGCTCGTCTCGGTCGCGCTGGGGCCGCGAGGACCGGACCCCGCACCGCGCCTCACCCTGCTCGCGCCGGCATCCGACCGCCGGTTCGAGGCGATCGCGTTCGTGACCGCCGGGCTGGAGGTCGCCGTCGGCATCCTTTTGCCGGCCTGGTTCCTATTCCACCACCCGACCACCTCCGACGAGGCGGTGACCGGCCTGATCGCCGAGCAGATCCTGCACGGCCACACCTCAGCCTTTTTCTTCGGCCAGCCCTTCGGCGGCGTCGAGCCCTACGTCGTCGCGGCCTTCTTCGGCGTCCTCGGTGCCGGAACGCTGGCGTTGACGCTCGCACCGACCTGCCTCTCGGCCGCGGCCGCTCTCCTCGTGTGGCGGGTGGCCAGACGCCTGGTGGACGATCCGGCACTGGCGGTGTTGGCCGGGGCCCTGGCCTTCGCCGCGTTGGCCGCCGACTACACGACCACGATCGAGGGGGGCTACCGGGGGGTCACCCTCCTGTGGGGCCTTTGGACCCTGCTCTTCGCCCTCCGGATCCACGACGGGCACCGCGAGTACCCGGACCTGCTCGCCCTCGGCCTCTTCGCCGGCGTCGGCTGGTGGTCCCTCCCCGAGATCGCCGACCTCGGCCTCCCGGCGTCGGTGCTCGTGGTCCTCGCCGTCCGCCGCACCCCCCGGTCCCGCCTCGCGACGTGGGCCCCCCGGCTGGCCACCGCCGCCGCGGCGTTCGGGTTCGGCGCCCTGCCCTGGATCTGGGCCAACGTCCGCTCCGGCTTCGCCTCGCTCGACCCGGCGAGGCTCCCGGGCACCGCCACCCCGCTCGACCCGGGGTACCTCGGCCGGCTCCGCATCTTTCGAGGACGCGCTCCCGCTCCAGCTCGACCTGCGGCGGGTGGGAAGCGGTGGGGTGCGGTTCGGGGCGACGGGCACTGCGACGCTCGGGCGGGTCCTCTTCGCGGTGCTCGCGGTGGTGGCGGTCTCGGTGGTGGCGCTGGCCGTCGGGGCGTGCCTCCTCCGGGGGGCGCTCCGGCCCGAGCACTCGGCCTGGGGCTGGTCGCCTACCCGTTCCTCGTGGCCTCCAGCCGGGCACCTGGTGCTGGGTCGACGGTCGCAACACCGTCTACACCGGGACCCTCCTGGCCCTGGCGGTGGTCGTCGCCGCCGATCTGCTGGCCCCAGGAGGCCGCCCGGGCCCGGCCCGGTCGTCCCGGGCCCGGGCGGTGGCCGTCGTCGTGGTCCTCGTGGCGCTGGCCGTGACAATGGCCGACCTCCACCAGTCCTTCGGGGACGGCCCGGCCACCTATGCCGTCGGGTGGGGCGACCCCGACCGCCCGGCGGTCACCACCGCCGCGGCCCTGGCCCGCCAGGGGGTCCACACCGGGTACGCCAACTACTGGATCGCCTACAAGACCGACCTCATCTCCGGCGGCCGGGTCGCGCTCGGCGTCACCGGGGCCGATCCGGTCCGCTCCGTCGCCATCCAACGGCGCGTCGAGTGGTCCGGCCGGCCGACCTGGATCTTCGTCCCCCCGGGGAAGGTTGCCCCGGCCCGGGCCCAGTTCGGCGATGTCGCCGGCCCCGGCGGGGTCTTTGAACGGGCCTTCCTCGCCTCCCTGCGCCGACAGCGCATCGGCTACAAGGTCCTCGACGCCGGCCCGGTGCAGGCGGTGGTGCCAACACGGCCTCCCCGCCCCCCGGCGGGGTGAGGGGCGGGGGAGGGCTCAGACCCCTTGGGTAGGGTGCGGTCGGTGACCACTGCATCCTCGCCGGGCGCGCCCGGGGCGCTCGACGAGGCGTTGGAGGCGGCCGAGGCCTCGGAGCGCCACCACCCGGTGGTCGAGGTCGAGGGCCGGCGACTGGCCCTCTCCAACCTGGACAAGGTGCTCTACCCGGCGAGCGGATTCACCAAGGGCCAGGTCATCGAGTACTACGTCCGGGTCGCCCCGGTGCTCCTCCCCCACCTGGCCGACCGCCCCCTCACCATGCGCCGGTTCCCCGGGGGGGTCGACGACGCCAACGCCTTCTACGAGAAGCACCGCCCGAGGGGCACCCCCGAATGGGTTCGCAGCGAGCGGGTCTCGGCCAGCCCGCGCTCGTCGGCACGGGCCGGCATCGACTTCGTCGTCGTCAACGACCTGGCCACGCTGGTCTGGGCGGCCAACCTGGCCGCGCTGGAGCTCCACGTGCCCCAGTGGCGGGTCGTCGGCCACCGCCCCCTCGTCCCCGACCTCTTGGTGTTCGACCTCGACCCGGGCGAGCCGGCGTCGATCGTCGAGTGCGCCGAGGTCGCCCTCTTGCTGGCGGAGCTGGCCCGGGACGAGCACGGGTGGGACTGCCACCCGAAGACCAGCGGGTCCAAGGGGCTCCAGCTCTACGTGCGGCTCCCCGAGGCCGACCGTCAGCGCCGGTGGGAGGACGGGGGGACCCGAGAGCTCGCCCGGACCATGGCCCAGGAGCTGGCCCGGGCGCGACCCGAGCTCGTGGTGTCGAATATGAGAAAGGAGCTCCGCACGGGGCGGGTGCTCATCGACTGGAGCCAGAACAACGTGGCCAAGACCACCGTCGCCCCCTACTCGCTCCGGGCCCAGGCCCGGCCGGCCGTCTCCACCCCGCTCCGGTGGGACGAGGTCGAGGCGTTGGCCGACGACGGCAAGGCCGAACGGCTGGCCTTCTCCCCCGCCGACGTCCTCGCCCGGATCGAGGGCGACGGCGACCTCTTCGCCCCGCTCCTCGGATAGCCGTGGACCTCCCGCTCGCAGCGCCGATCGACCCGATGCTGGCCAAGCTGGTCACCGAGCTGCCCCGGGCCGAGGACCTCCGCTACGAGCCCAAGTGGGACGGCTTTCGCTCGATCGTGTTCCGCTCGGGGGACGAGGTGGTGCTGTCGAGCCGCAACGCCCGCCCCCTGACCCGCTACTTCCCCGAGCTGGTGGAGTCGCTGCACGAGGCGCTGCCCGAGCGCTGCGTCGTCGACGGGGAGATCGTGATCGCCGGGGCCCAGGGCCTCGACTTCGAGGCCCTGCTCCAGCGGATCCACCCGGCCGAGTCCAGGGTGCAGAGGCTGGCCGCCGAGACCCCGGCCTCCTTCGTGGCCTTCGACCTGTTGGCCGAGGGCGACGACGACCTGTGCACGGCGCCGTTCTCCGCCCGGCGCGAACGGCTGGAGGCGCTCCTCGGAGGCGCCGGCGGCGCGGTCCGGATCACCCCCCAGACCACCGACCCGGTGTTGGCCGCCGACTGGCTGACCCGCTTCGAGGGGGCGGGGCTCGACGGCGTGGTGGCGAAGTCGCCCGACCTCCCCTACCGCCCGGGGCAGCGGGTGATGTGGAAGATCAAGCACGGGCGCACCGCCGAGTGCGTGGTCGCCGGCTACCGGGACCACAAGGCAGGCGGGGTCGGCTCGCTCGTGCTCGGCCTCTACGACGGCGCCACCCTGCGCCACGTCGGGGTGTGCTCGGGGTTCAGCGCCAAGCGCCGCAAGGAACTGCTCGACGAGCTGGCGCCGGTCGCCCTCGAGCGGCCCGAGGACCACCCCTGGCACGCGGCGCGTTCGGCCGGCCCGACCGCCAGCCGATGGAAGTCCGACGCCGAGCTCGCGCTGCACCCGCTCCGGCCCGAGCTGGTGGTGGAGGTCGCCTACGACCACCGCCAGGGCGACCGGTTCCGTCACGCCACCGCCTTCGTGCGCTGGCGGCCCGAGAGAGACCCCTCGTCGTGCACCTTCGAGCAGCTCGAGGTGGTCACCCCGGTCGAGCTGGCCGAGGTCTTCGGCTCGGCCTGAGCCGGCCTCAGCCGGCCGCCGCTCAGTGGACCGGCTGACCCCGAGGGCTGATCGCGAGCCACAGACCGCCCAGGTTGTTGAGGTTCTCCCCAGTCGCCTCGCCCGGGGCGGTGTCGTTGAACCACCGATAGAGGGGCCAGCCGGCGTAGGTCACCTGCCGGCTCCCGTCGGCCCGCCGGGTCGTGCCGAGGAGCGACGTCTTCACCCCGGGCCCGGCGAGGGGCTCGGACACCCCCTTCGGCAGGAGCAACGGCGGCCACTCGAAGGCGCAGATCCCCCGGCACCGCGAGTGCGAGGCGTGGTGGTCGGGCACGAAGAGGTACAGGGTGAAGCCCTTCCCGTCGACCAGCACCGTGCCGAGGCCCCCGACCGAGGCGGCGTCGATCCGGTAGGTCGGGCCGTGGAGCGACGCAGGCGAGAGCCCCGGGGGGGCCGCGGTCGAGGTGCCGCAGCCGACAAGGACGGCCGCCGAGGTGAGCCCGATGGCCAGCGCGCCGAGTCGCCGGCGCACCGACCCCGTCGCCCGCCGCCGACCGGGCGCCGGGCTGGGCCGAGCTCGTGGGGCGCGGAGCCGGTCGATGACGATGCCCGAGCCTACCGACCCCCGCCCGGGCCCGGTCCTCGGCGCCGGGAGCCGCTCAGACCAGACGGCGCTCGGTCGCCCAGTAGGTGAGCTGGTGGCGGGTCGAGAGCTGCAGCTTGCGCAGCACCGCCGAGACGTGGGTCTCGACGGTCTTGGTCGCGATCGACAGCTCCTTCGCCACCTCCTTGTAGGTGTAGCCCCGGGCGATCAGCCGCAGCACCTCGCGCTCGCGCGTCGAGAGCTGGTCGAGCTCGGGGTCGACGCTCGGGGCGGCGACCCCGGGGGTGAGGGCGGCGAAGGCGTCGAGCACGAAGCCGGCCAGCCGGGGCGAGAAGACCGCGTCCCCCCCGGCCACCCGGTGCACGGCGTCGATCAGCTCGGGTCCCGAGATGGCCTTCGTCACGTACCCCCGGGCCCCGGCGCGGATCACCGCGATGACATCCTCGGGGGCGTCGGAGACCGACAGGGCGAGGAAGCGCACCTCGGGGGCGGACGCCCGCACCGCCTCGATGACCGCCTGCCCCCCGCCGCCGGGGAGGTGCACGTCGAGCAGCACCACGTCGGGGTTCCGCTCGCCGATCAACTCGACCGCCGCGTCGACCTCGTCTGCCTCGCCGACAACCGAGACCGCGTCCTTGAGCTCGGCCCGGACGCCGGCCCGGAACAGGTGGTGGTCGTCGACGAGGAACACCCGGGGACGACCGGCGGCCCCCTCGCTCACCGCGCCCGCCCGCCGCTCACCGGCGGCCGCCGCGCCCGACGGTCAGCTCCACTTCGGTGCCTTCGCCCGGGGCGGTCCGCACGGTCGCCCGGCCGCCGACCCGGAGCATCCGGGCCTGGATGGAGTGGGCGATCCCCCGGCGGTCCTCGGCCACCCGGTCGGGGTCGAACCCCCGGCCCCGGTCCCGCACGAAGACCGACACCTTCTCGGCCTCGACCTCGGCGTAGAGGGAGACGGTGGGGGCGCCCGACCACTTGGCGGCGTTGAGGATCGCCTCGCGGGCCGCCGCCAAGAGGGCCCGGAGCCGGTCGTCGAGGGGGCAGTCCCCGACCGTGACCACCTCGACGGGGATCTTGCGGTCGCCCTCCACCTCCCCGGTGATCAGCTTCACTCCGGCGACCAGCGAGGCTGCCCCGTCACCCGCGGTACCCGGGAGGTCCCCGTCGAACAGCCACGCCCGCAGCTCCCGCTCCTGGGCCCGGGCCAGCTGGACGACGCGCCGGGGCTCTTCCGCCGAGCGCTGGATCAGCGCCAGGGTCTGGAGGACGGAGTCGTGGACCCGGGCGGCCAAATCGGCCCGATCCTCGGCCCGGATCCGAGCCTGGCGCTCGTCGACCACGTCGCGGGCCAGGCGGAGCCACCACGGCCCGAACAGGACCACGATCCCGGCCAGCACGAGGACCGCCCCGATCACCGGGCGCACGATCGAGACGCTCGGGGCCCGCTGGCTCAAGGTGAGCAGGGCCAGCCCCAAGGCGATGACGGCCACCCCGGCCCCGAACCGCACCACTAGCACCCGGCGTCGGTGCGCCGGGCTCGTCTGCAGGTGGATCACCGGCTCGACCGCTTGGCGGATGAACGCCCGCTCCTCGGGGTCGCAGTTCCGCCAGATGAGGATCAGGGCCGCGACCGACAGGAAGAACGGCCACAGGAGCGAGGAGAGGACGCCGGTGTGGAAGGCGGCGACCACCACCGTCGTGGCAGCCAGGGCCGGTAGGAGCGCGAGGGAGAGGAGGATCCCTTTGCGGTCCGAGGCCGCCCGGGCGGCGATGCACCTCGGTTGCCCGGCCATCGGCATGACCAACCAGAGGATGAGATAGAGCGCGATGCCGAAGCCGCCGAAGATGGCCGCCAGCACGAACCCGACGCGCACCAGGGTCACGTCCAGGCCCAGGCGGGCCGAGAGACCCCCGGCCACCCCGCCGAAGATCCGCTGGTCGGGGCTCCGCCGCCACGGACCGTGGCCGAGGTGGCGGACCAGGTGCCGCGGACCGTGGCGGTGCCAGCCCGCCCCGCCCCACCACTCCCCGGGGTCGGGGTCCAAGCGTTCGGAGAAGGGGGCCTGGCCCTCCTCGGCCGCGCGGTCGGGCGGGGCGGCCAGGGCGGCATAAGCGCCCGTCTCGGTCGCCGGATCGCTGGCGTGCTGCTCGAGCGGATCGGTGATCCCC
Source organism: Actinomycetes bacterium (assembly GCA_021791895.1). Taxonomy (GTDB): domain Bacteria; phylum Actinomycetota; class Acidimicrobiia; order Acidimicrobiales; family RAAP-2; genus Palsa-461. Next base: position 24,437 of record JAJYVS010000037.1, read on the forward strand.
CGATGATCGCGCCCGCGCCCCGTCCCCCGCTATCAGGGACTCCCCCGACCCCTGCCCGCCCGCTCCGGGGACGCCTCGGGGGCATCCCCGATACCGCCGGATCGCCCCGGGGCACAGGATCGGTGCATGGAACTCGCCACCCGTGCGGCCGAGGGCCGGGCCCGCACCCTCGAGCGCTCGACCGGCTGCCGGATGATCGCCGGCGTGGCCGGCGGCCTGGCCCGGTACTTCGACGTCGACGTGGCCGTCGTCCGCCTGGCCCTCGCGGCCCTGGCGGTCGCCGGCGGCATCGGCGTGCCCCTGTACCTGGCCGCCTGGCTCCTCGTCCCCGAGGAGGGCGCGACCGAGACGGTCGCCGACCGGCTGGTCGACCGGCTGCGGGCCGAGCATCAGCACGTCGGTCTGCACCATCCGGACCTTCCGTTCTGATGGCCGGTGCAGCGACGGACCCCGCCGGCGGCGAGCACCGACAAGACCGACAAGAGGAGGGAACGGCCGTGCCCTACGACCGAGGCTGGCACCACCGCCCGCCCACGTGGACGGACCCCGACCTGCGGGTCGGTGACGCCGAGCGCAACAAGGTGGCCGACGTCCTGTCGCAGCACTTCACCGACGGCCGGCTGGACGCCACCGAGCTGAAGGACCGGCTCGACCAGGCCATGGGGGCCAAGACCCGGGCCGACCTGAGCGGGCTCCTGACCGACCTCCCCCCGCTGGCGTCCCCGCCGGCGCCGCCCCCGTCGCGGCGTCGGCGGGCCGCCATGTGGGCGACGTTGGTGCTGTTCCTCGTGGTCGTCTCGGTGCCCTGGCAGCAGGTGCCCTGGCCCTGGGTGCCCCGGATCCCCTGGGTGCTGGTCGGGGTGGTGGGCTGCGTGCTGTGGTGCACCTCGAGGCGGCGCCGGCGGGTCCAGGTCGGCCCGTGAGCCGAACCTCTAGGACGCCCCTGAAGTAAGGGCGTCACTCGGACGCAAGCGCGGCCTCTGCTGGCGAAGGCGATCCCCGAGGACCAGGGGAGGCAATGCCCAACCGGCGTCTTCGCGGGGACGTGGGGCCAAGGGAGCCCCGAAACTCGGCCTGTAGCGCACTGTGCAGGCCCGTCAAGGGCTCTACAGCCCCGCCACGCTCCATCGGGCTCCATCGTGGTCGAGTCCGAGCACGGCCAAGCGAGCCCAGTTGAGGGCACCGGCGCGGGTGTCGACGTCGGTGGCGATGCGTCGCCGTCCGCGCACCCGGGCGCGTCGTCCGCCCCAGGGGCGGCGGGCGAAGTGGGCGATCTTGCGCTCGACCTTGGGTCGGTCGGCCCGATAGCGCGCCTGCCACTGCGGCGTTGCCTGCTCGGCCCGGGCCCTCTGGAGGAGACCCTCGTGGCGGCCGATCGTGATGGAGCGTCCAGCGCGCGACTTGGTGCAGGACTGGCGCAGCGGGCAGGTCTTGCAGTGGACCTTGAACGACGCACGTCCGCCGCCGTCACGCGTCGCGTTGATGACGACGCGCTGGCCGGCCGGGCACGTCACGGTGTTCGCCTCGAGGTCGACGACGAAGCGGTCCTTGGTGAACAGGCCGGTGGCGTTGCGCACCGGGGGCACCTTGGCCACCACCTCGAAGCCGGCCTCGGTGAGCGAGGCTCGGGTGGCCCCGTCGGCATAGGCCGAGTCGCCCACAATCTCGGGCTTGGCCCCCTCGCCGTTATGCCCGGCGACCAGCTGGTCGACGGCGTCGCGGTCGGGCGTGTTCGCCGGGGTCACGCTCACCTCGTCGATGAGCTCGGAGTCGGGGTCGAGCGACAGATGGGTCTTGTATGAGTGTGACGGCGTGAACTGGCCCCACTTGGAGCTGTTGTGATGGCCTGATTTGGCCCCACCCCCGAACCCGCAACCCCTACGTTCCGTGGTCGAGCA
>JAJYVS010000006.1 GCA_021791895.1 Actinomycetes bacterium
GTCCCCTCGGGCCTCCTCGAGCGCGGGCTGCTCCTCCGACTCCGCTTCGAGCTCGACCTGTACATCAACCTTCGCCCGTTCGCCGGCGCCCCGGGGTCCATCGCCCATGGGGCCGACTTCGTGGTCGTCCGGGAGAACACCGAGGGTGCCTATGCCGGTGAGGGGGGGTTCCTGCGCAAGGGCACCCCGCACGAGATCGCCACCCAGGGGTCGGTGAACACCCGGATGGGGGTCGAGCGGTGCGTGCGGTTCGCCTTCGACCTGGCCGAACGCCGGGGAGCCCACCGGCTCACCCTGGTCCACAAGACCAACGTGCTCACCTACGCGGGCGACCTGTGGCGACGGACCGTGGAGGAGGTCGCAACCGAGCACCCCGAAGTGGCCCACGACTACCAGCACGTCGACGCGGCCTGCATCTACCTGGTCGACCGACCGCAGAGCTATGACGTGATCGTCACCGACAACCTCTTCGGTGACATCCTCACCGACCTGGCCGGAGCGGTCTGCGGTGGCCACGGGCTGTCGCCCTCGGCCAACCTGAACGCGGCCCGGACCGGGCCCTCTTTGTTCGAACCGGTGCACGGCGCGGCCCACGACATCGCCGGTCAGGGGATCGCCAACCCGGTGGCCGCCATTCGATCGGCCAGTCTCATGCTCGACTACCTGGGCGAAGCGGACGCTGCCGCCCGGATCGACAAGGCGGTCGCCGATTTCGTCGGCTCCGAGGAGCTCTCCCACCCCCCAACCGGCAGCGACCACTGGTCGACCGCGGCCATCGGCGCCGCCGTCGCAGAAAGGCTCTGAGATGCCCATCACCCCCACCGAGAAGATCTGGATGGACGGCGAGTTCGTCGACTGGGCCGAGGCCAAGGTGCACGTGCTCACCCACACCATGCACTACGGGTCGGGCGTCTTCGAGGGGATCCGTGCCTACAAGACCGGCAACGGGGTGGCCATCTTCCGGCTCCGGGACCACATCGAGCGGCTCTTCGCGTCGGCCAAGGTGTTGATGATCGACGTGCCCTTCACCCTCGAAGAGATCCTCGACGCGACGAGGGAGGTGGTGAGGGTCAACGGGCTGCACGAGGGGTGCTACCTACGACCGCTCATCTACCTCGGGTACGGGGAGATGGGCCTCAACCCGCTGCCGTGCCCGGTCAACGTGTCCATCGCCGCCTGGCCATGGGCGAGCTACCTCGGTGACGAGGGCGTGGCCAACGGGGTCCGGGTGAAGGTGAGCTCGTGGCAGCGCCACGACCCGAACGCGGTGCCGACCGCGGCCAAGAGCACCGGCATGTACCTGAATTCGTCGCTCGCCAAGGTCGAGGCCCTGAAGGCCGGATACGACGAGGCGATCCTCCTGGCGCCGGACGGCCACGTGAGCGAGTGCACGGGCGAGAATCTCTTCATCGTCAAGAACGGGACACTCCTCACCCCCCCGTCGTCGGAGGCCGGTGCCCTCGACGGCATCACCCAACGGTCGGTCGAGACCATCGCGACCGACCTCGGCTATCGGCTCGAGCACGAAACGATGATCCGTACCGACCTGTATCTGGCCGACGAGGCCTTCCTCACCGGCACCGCCGCCGAGGTGGTCCCGATCTGCTCGGTCGACGACCGCGAGGTCGGGAACGGCCGTCCGGGGCCGATCACCAAGGAGATCCAATCGACGTTCTTCGCCACCGTCCGGGGTGAGGTGGACCAGTACAAGGACTGGCTGGACCATGTCGAGTGAGGCCCATGCTCACCGGCACGCCCACGGGTCGCACGACTTCGTGATGCCCCGGTGGCCCGAGGCGGTCGACGTCTTCGACACCACCCTGCGGGACGGGAGCCAGCAGGAGGGGCTCTCGCTCACCGTCGACGACAAACTCCGGGTGGCCGAGCAGCTCGACCACCTCGGCGTCGCCTACATCGAGGGGGGTTGGCCCGGGGCCAACCCGAAGGACGACGAGTTCTTCGCCCGGGCCCCGAGCGAGCTGCACCTCGCCACCTCCACCCTCGTCGCCTTCGGATCCACCCGCCGGGCCAATGCCCGGGCCGACAAGGACGAGACGCTGCGCAAGCTGGTGGAGGCCGACACCTCCGCCGTCTGCATCGTGGCCAAGTCGTGGGACCGGCACGTGATCGACGCCCTGCGGACCGACCTCGACGAGGCGGTCGCGATGGTGGCCGACTCGGTCGAGTTCCTGCGCCGGGCCGACAAGCGGGTGTTCCTCGACGCCGAGCACTTCTTCGACGGCTACCGGCACAACCCCGAGTTCGCCCTGCGGGTGCTGCGGGCCGCCGAGGAGGCAGGGGCCGAGACCCTGGTGCTGTGCGACACGAACGGGGGGACGCTGCCCCACGACGTGGCGACCACCGTGCTCGAGGTCGGGGACCACACCGGCGTCCAGATCGGCATCCACTGCCACAACGACACCGGCTGTGCGGTCGCCAACACGTTGGCGGCCGTCGGCGCCGGTGCCACCCAGGTGCAGGGGTGCATCAACGGCTACGGCGAACGCGCCGGCAACGCCGATCTGGCCGCCGCCATTCCCGATCTGACCCTCAAGCTCTCCGTGCGCACCCTGCCCCCCGAGCGACTCGAGCGGCTGACCGCGGTCTCGCACCACATCGCCGAGCTGGTCAACGTCGCGCTGAGCCCCCAGCAGCCCTACGTGGGCACCTCGGTGTTCGCCCACAAGGGGGGGCTGCACGCCAGCGCGGTGGCGAGGCGCCGCGACCTCTACGAGCACGTCCCGCCGGATCTGGTGGGCAACGGCATGCGGGTGGTGGTCTCCGAGATGGCCGGTCGCTCCACGCTGGCCATGAAGGCGACCGAGCTCGGCCTGGACCTCGACGGCGAGGTGCTCGGGCGGGTGCTCGACGAACTGAAACGGCTCGAGCACGAGGGCTACCACTTCGAGGTTGCCGACGGATCGCTCGAACTGCTGCTTCGGCGGGCCGGCGGGTGGGAGCCCGACTTCTTCAAGGTCGAGTCGTTCCGGGTCATCACCGATCACGGGACGGTGGCCGGGAGCGGGTCGATCACCACCGAGGCGACGGTGAAGGTGCACGTCGGTGGGGACCGGGTCGTCGCCACCGCCGAGGGGAACGGCCCGGTCAACGCGCTGGACGCCGTCTTGCGCCGGGCGATAGGGCCGTACTTCCCGGCGCTCGGGCGGATCCACCTCACCGACTACCGGGTGCGGGTGCTCGACACCGGCCTCGGGACCGGAGCGGTCACCCGGGTCCTCGTCGACACGAGCGACGACGAGCACACCTGGACGACCATCGGGGTCTCCGAGAACATCATCGAGGCCAGCTGGCAGGCTCTTTACGACTCCATCGTGCTCGGCCTGGTGAAATCGAGCTGAGCTCGGGGCCATCGGTCGCGAGCTGTCGTCTGCGGCACGGGGGCGGTCCGGGGCACGCGTGAGACAGTGGAGCGGCGGGCAGCGACGAGGGGAGGTGTGATGGCTGATCCGGCGGTGTCGACGGACCGGGGTCGGGTGCGAGGGTTCGTCACCCCCAACGGGTACGCGTTCTTGGGCATCCCCTTCGCCAAGGCCCCCTTCGGCCCCCTCCGGTTCCGGGCCCCCCAGATCACCGAGCGCTGGGAGGGCGAGCGACCGGCGCTGCGAGCGGCCCCGACTGCCCCGCAGCCCGAAACGGGCTTCACGATCATCCCCGAGCCGACCATCGACGGCGGTGAGGCGCCCGAGTGCCTGTCGCTCAACGTGTTCACGCCGGAGCTCGGGCCCTGCGGCCTGCCGGTCCTGGTGTGGATCCACGGCGGCGGGTTCGTCACCGGGACCCCCTCGAGCACCTGGTACGACGGTGACCGGTTCGCCCGCGACGGGGTGGTCGTGGTGAGCGTGGGCTACCGGCTGGGGGCCGAGGGGTTCCTCAACATCCCCGGCGCCCCAGCGAACCGGGGGGTGCTCGACTGGATTGCCGCCCTCGAGTGGGTCCAACGCAACGTCGCGGGCTTCGGCGGCGACCCGGCCAAGGTGACCGTCGGCGGTCAGAGCGCCGGGGGCGCGGCGGCCATGCTGCTCGCCACCCTTCCCCGTGCCGCCGGTCTCTTCCGTGCGGTCGTCCCCATGAGCGGGTCGGTCTTCCCGGCGCCCTCGGTCGAGTCGACCGAGCGGCTCACCCGCCGGGTCGCTGAGCACCTAGAGATCGAGGCGGGGCTCGCCGCCTTCGAGGCGATGTCGCCGGCGGCACTCGTCGGCGCCCAGGTGGCGGCCACCGCCGCGGCAGGCGGCCCGGGGGCGTCGCGCGTCGGGCGGCCCCTCGCGTTCTTCCCGTTCGTCGACGGCGAGGTCGTGCCGGTCCCCCCCATGGACGCGCTGGCGGCCGGTGCCGGCTCGGAGCTGGCGGTCCTCATCGGGACGACCGAGGAGGAGTTCAACGCGTCGGTCCGGATGGCCCCGCCCGACGAGGCGGCGGCGGCGGAGGCCCTCGAGGCGATGGGGCTCGAGGAGCGCGGGGCGAAGTGGTACCGGGAGGCCGGCGTCGGGCCGGCCGACTGGGTCGGGCAGGCGGTGACCGACCGGACCTTCCGGGTGCCGGCCCTCCGGGTGGCCGAGGCCCGCTCGGGCGGCCCGGGCCCGACGTTCCACTACGAATTCCAGTGGCACTCGCCGGCCCTCGGGGGCATCGGTGCCGTCCACTGCCTGGACCTGCCATTCGTGTTCGACGTGCTCGACGACGACCACGTCGCGGTGGTGGCCGGCGACGCGCCACCCCAGGATTTGGCCGACCGGATGCACGCGGCCTGGGTGGCCTTCGTTCGCGACACCGATCCCGGGTGGACGGCGTTCACCCGAGGGCGGCGGGCCACGATGGTGTTCGACGGTTCCTGCGATCTCGTCGAGGACCTGCACCGGCCGATCCGTTCCCTCTGGCCCTGACGGGCGGCGGCTCCAGCCCCTGCCCGGCTCAGCCGGCCCGAGGTGGCCCGGCGGAGGTGTGCTCGGTCCCGGGCAAGTCGACCGCCCAGGGGGCCGAGGCGCCCCAGGTCTCCTCGTAGACCAGTTCGCCCATCGGCCGCCTCCGCACCGCTCCGTGCCGGCCCCGGGGTCGACCGAGGGTGATCGTGGCCGCCATGAACACCTCGTCGGGCATCCCGAGCAGCTCGCGCAGGGCCGCTTCGGCTCCGAAGTGGAAGCCGGTGAGCACGCCGCCGTAGCCGAGAGCGCGGGCGGCCAGGAGGATGTTCTGGCAGGCCGGGTAGACCGAGGCCCCCTCGAAGGAGTTGGGGGCGCGGTAGCGGGCCAGGCAGGCCAGGATGAGCACCGGCACCCGCTCGAAGTGGTCGACGTACTCCTGCAACGCCCGTGCGGTGCGGGCTTTGGGCGACGACGCCTCGGCGCCGCTGCCCGAGTCGTACGCGTCGGTTTCTCGCTTGACGCCCCAGATCCGGCGGGCCGACTCGGCGATCAAGCGCTTGGCCTCTGCCGCGTTGGGGCCGTCGGTGAGCACGATCATCCGGAACGGCTGGCGGTTCGACCCGCTCGGCGCCCGCGTGGCGGCGAAGAGGATCTCCCTCAGCACCTCGCTCGGCACGGGCTCGTCCCGGTAACGCCGGATGGCCCTCGTGGTGCGGATCCCTTCGAGGAGGCCGACCGGTTCTTCGGGAGGCTCGTTCGTCAAGGAGGTCGCGCTCACTGCTCTGTTCTATCGCCCAAGCGTCGCTACGCGCGGTGGGGTGAGCCGTCGAGCTGCGCCGTTTCGATCTGCGGCCGGGGTCAATGGAGGTTCCCGGACAGCCCCGGCGTGCCGCCGACCGAGCGACGCATGGCGGCGTGAAGCGCGTTCGGGGTCAGGACCCCGAGGTAGCGCTCGCCGTCGACGACCGGAAGCCAGCGGACGTCGTGCTGGAGCATCTCGCCCAACGCACTGCGCAGCGAAGTCCCGATGGGCACCTGGACCTCGAACTCGACGAGGTGGTCGAGGACCGGGCCGTCGAGCCCGGGGTCGAGATCGACCCAGCCGATCAGGCGTTGCTTGTCGTCGACCACGAGCGCCCACCGGTCGTCAAGCCCGGCCGCGCGCCGCCGCGCCTCGGCCATCGAGACCTCGGGCGGGACGACCGGAGGCTGGAAGAGGTCGCCCTCGTCGACGGTCACAACGCCGAGCCGGCGAACCCCCCGGTCGGCACCGACGAAGTCGGCCACGAATGGGGTGGCCGGACGGCCGAGGATCTCGGCGGGGGTGTCGTGCTGCTCGAGGACGCCGCCCTGGGAGAGCACCACGATGCGGTCGCCCAGCATCGCCGCCTCCTCGATGTCGTGGGTGACGAAGACGATGGTCTTTGAGAGGTCCCGTTGGAGCTCGAGGAGCTCCTGCTGGAGGCGGCTCCGGGTGACCGGGTCGACCGCGCCGAACGGCTCGTCCATCAAGAGGACCGGGGGGTCCCCGCCGAGGGCCCGTGCCACCCCGACCCGCTGGCGCTCCCCCCCCGAGAGCTCGTGCGGATAGCGCCGGCCGTACTGGTCGGGGTCCAGGCCGACGAGCTCCAGGAGCTCGCCCACCCGGCGCTCGATCTTGGAACGGTCCCAGCCGAGCAGCCTCGGGACGGTGGCCACGTTGTCGGCGATACGCCGATGGGGGAACAGGCCCCCCTGTTGAATGACGTAGCCGATCCCTCGTCGGAGCATCACCGGGTCCATGCTGGTGGCGTCGACACCGTCGATCAGGATGCGTCCGTCGGACGGCTCGATCAGCCGGTTGATCATCCGCAAGGTGGTGGTCTTGCCGCACCCAGAGGGCCCGACGAGCACACAGAGCTCCCCGTCGTCGACCGAGAAACTGAGCTCGGCCACGGCGACCGCGCCCTTGGCGTAGCGCTTGGTCACCCGCTCGAGCGAGATCATCAGCCGACGTTAGTCGTGGTCGGACAGAATTTCGGCCGTCCCGATAACGTGCACTGATGCTTCTCGCCGGCTCTTCCTTCTTCCAGTGGAGCTACGTGACCGGGCAGTGGGGACAGATCCTTGGCGACCTGGTGCAGCACATCGAGCTGAGCCTCATCGCGCTCGGTATCGGCACCGTGATCTCTCTACCCCTCGGGGTGCTCGCCTGGCGATACCGGCTCGTGCGGGTCCCGGTATTCGGTCTGGCCAGCACGCTCTACATCATCCCGTCTCTCGCGCTCTTCGCCATACTGGGCGGGATCACCGGCTACGTCCCTCCGCGTTCGTGGGTGACGGCCGAGTTCGCGCTGGTCGGCTACACGCTGTTGATCCTCATCTGGAACACCGTGTCCGGGTTGGACGCCGTGCCGGTCGAGTCCAAGGAGGCGGCCGTGGCCCTCGGGTTCTCGCGCCGGGCCGAGCTCTGGCGGGTCGACCTGCCGCTCGCCCTTCCCTACATCTTCGCCGGGCTCCGGGTTGCCTTGGCGACGGTCATCGGTCTCGTCACCGTCACCGCTCTGATCGGCCTGGGTGGCCTCGGCCAGCAGATCACCTACGGGTTCAACATCGCCTACAACACCCCGATCATCGTCGGGCTCGTGCTCTCGATCGCGTTGGCCGCGGTGGCCGACCTCGTGTTGGTGGGGGTCGAACGCCTGCTGGTCCCGTGGTCCCGCGCGACCCGTCGGGCGAGGGCCTCGGCTCGGTGAGCGGACGGCGATGTCCTTCTTGAGCAGGCTTTTGCACTGGTTCACCAACGCGGCCAACTGGAGCGGCTCCGGGGGGATCCCGCTGCTCTTCGAGCGGTCCCTGGAATTGAGCCTGGCCGTGGTGGCCCTCGGGCTCTTGATCGGGGGAGGGCTCGGCCTGATCCTGGGTCACACCGGACGCGGCGGTCTCGTCGCAGTCAACGCCGCCAACGCCTTTCGGGCCGTGCCCAGCCTGGCGCTGCTCACCCTCCTCGCCATCCAGCCGGCGATCTCGCTCAAGTGGGATGGTTTCCTCGCCTCGTGGATCGCCCTCACCGCCTTGGCCGTCCCGCCCATCCTCACCAACACCTATGTCGGGATGCGGGAGGTCGACGCCGACGTGCGCGATGCCGCCAAGGCCATGGGGCTCCGAGCCAACGGCGTCCTGTGGCGGGTGGAGGCGCCCCTGGCCCTGCCTTTCGTCATGGCCGGTCTGCGGACCGCGGCCATCGAGGTGGTGGCGACCTCGACATTGGCGGCCTACGTCGGGTACTCGGATCTCGGGACCTACGTGATCGCCGGTCTCGACACCCAGAACACGGTGGAGGCGGTCTCCGGAGCGCTCCTGGTGGGGGTCATGGCGGCACTCGTGTCGGTGTCGCTCGGGGTGCTCGGCCGGCTGCTCACCCCTCGACCACTGCGTGCCGGCGGCCCGGTGTTCTCCCTGGCCGGCCGGCCGGCACTCGGATGATGGGCGACCCGCGTTGCGACCCTCATTGCGACATGGACAAGAATGGTCACAATTCCGTCGAGGTTTCGTCAACCGACCGCGGCATCGTGGTCGGCGTTTGGGGGTGGCGGTGCCATCCCCGGGAAAGGCGATGTACCAGATGATCCGAATTCGCGTCCTCCTTGCCATCGCCGTCGTCGCCATGGTCGCCGCGGCGGCCACGGCGCTCACCCCGGCCGCGGCGGCGAAGTCGAAGCCGAGCATCATCATCGGCTCCACCAACTTCGAAGAGCAGGCGATCGTCTCCAACATCTACGGCGACGTGCTCAAGCGGGCCGGTTTCCACGTCACGGTGGAGCCGGCACTCGGGACGAGGGCCATCGTCGTCCCGGCCCTCGAGAAGGGCCAGATCGATCTGGAGCCCGACTATGCGGCGTCCCTCCTCGCCTTCCTCCATGGCGGGAACCCCGAGAAGGCCGGTGACAACATCAAGACGGCCATCCCCGCCGACCGCCGGGCCCTGTCCCGCTACGGGGTCACGGTCCTCAAGGCGTCCGAGGCGCTCGACACCAACGTGTTCGCGGTGACCCAGGCCACGGCCCGAAAGGACCACCTGACGACGCTGTCGAGCCTCAAGCCCTACGCCTCCAAGATGATCCTGGGCGGTCCACCGGAGTGCCCGACCTACGCCGGGTGCGAGGTCGGCCTGGAGAAGGTCTACGGGCTCCACTTCGCCGGGTTCAAGCCGCTCGACGAGGCCGGACCGCTCAGCGTGGCCGCCCTCAAGAACGGCGAGGTCCAGGTGGTCGAGCTGTTCTCCAGCGACGGCAACGTGGTCGCCAACCACTTTGAGGCCCTGACCGACAACAAGCATCTCGAGGGGGCCGACTACATCGTGCCGGTCATCCGCAAGTCGGTCGACACCCCCGAGGTGGCCCGGCTGCTGAACGGGATCGACGCCAAGCTGACCACCGTGGCCATCTCGAAGCTCAATCTGGACGTGACGCAGAAGAAGGAACAGCCGACGGCGGTCGCCAAGGCCTGGCTACGCTCGGTCCACTACTGAGCCGAGGGGCCGGCGGGCGCCCGAGCCCTCGCGGGTCGAGGTGGGCGAGCGGGTCGAGACGCAGAGTCGGCAACCCTCGACATGGACGGCAGGAGGGGCGTGGGACGGGCCACCACCTACGAGGTGAGCGCGGGCGTTGCCACCGTGACGCTCGATGCTCCGGAGCAACGCAACGCGCTCAGCACCGAGATGCTCGACTCGCTCGGGGACGACCTGGAACGGGCCGACGGCGACCCAGCCGTGCGGGCGGTGGTGCTGACCCACACCGGGACCACCTTCTGCGCCGGAGCCGACCTCTCCGTGGCCGGGAGGACCTCCTCGCGTCTAGACCTCGCCGGCATCCTGCGGCTGATTGAGGAGTTGGACAAGCCGGTCGTGGGGCGCATCGCGGGGCACTGCCGAGGCGGCGGGGTCGGCCTGGCCGCGGCGTGTGATCTCTCCATCGCGAGCAGCGCCGCCACCTTTGCCTTCAGCGAGGTTCGCCTGGGGGTGGCACCGGCCGTGATCTCGGTGGTCTGCCTGCCGAAGATGCGCCGCGCCGACGCCGCGGAGCTCTTCTTGACCGGGGCGGCCTTCGGCGCCGACCGCGCGGCCGAGGTCGGTCTGATCACCCGGGCGGTCCCCGAGGCTGACCTCGAGGAGGCGGTCGACCAGGTGCTCGGACACCTGTTGGCCGGTGGGCCCCGCGCCCTGGCGGCGATCAAGCTGATCCTCTCGAAGGTCCCGTTCCTCGAGCGGGACCAGGCGTTCGAGTGGACCTCGGCGCAGTCGGCCCGCCTGTTCGCGTCGCAGGAGGCGACCGCCGGGATCGCCGCGTTCCGGGAGCGACGGGCGCCCCCGTGGGCTGGGCCGGTGAGGTAGGCGCCGACGGCCCCCGTCGCCGGACGCACGACCGGCGGGGACCGGGCGCAAGGGTGGGTCGATACGGACCCGCTCGGCCCGGTCGTGGCGCGCCGGCCCTCGCCCTCGCGGACGGCTCCCCGCGAGCTCGGCCCGGGCCCGGCCGGGGGGGGGCGAGAGACCTTCGACCCTTCCGGCCGGACGCGCCGGGCCGGAGGCTGGTAGGGGTGCCCTGGAGCCGGCGTTGACGCTGTGGCAGTGGAGCCTCGTGTTCGTCGGCGCGGGCCTGGTCCTGGTCCGCGCCGGCGTGGTGCTGGCCCACGCCGGGGACGACCTGGCTGAACAGACCGGCTGGAGCCGACTCTTCGTCGGGATGCTCCTCGTGGGGCTGGCCACGTCGTTGCCCGAGCTCGTGACTGGCGTGAGCGCGGCGACGGCGAACGCACCGAGGCTGGCAGTCGGGGGACCTGATGGGCTCGAGCATGGCCAACATGGCGATCCTGGCCGTCGTGGACCTGCTGGCCCGCCGGCGGGTGCTGCCGAGCGTCGAGTTGAACCAGGCCCGGCTGGCGAGCGTGGCCATCGGCCTGACGGCGCTGATCCGGCCGTCGGACTGAGCCGGGAGGAAGCCTCGGCCTCCGCCCCGACCCGTGGTTGACCGTGGCGGTCGTCACGGTGACCGCCACCCAGCTCGCCGTGGTCTCCGCGCCGCCGTTCGAGGGCGTGTTCGGCACCCGTCCGCTCGGCGCGGTCGAGCGGGTCGTGGTGGTCGTCGCCTCGCTCAGCGGGTTCTGGCTGGGGGAGGCGCCGCGACGGTTTCCCCGCCGGTCGGGAGTCGGGCGCGAGGGGAGCCCGATGAGCGGTCCCGCATGTCCGGCGGGCCCGGTCCTGGTCGTGCGCCCCGCGCGAACTGCGGTTTCGAGGCCTCCGGGATGCGACCCGAAAACAACGTTCAGACCGGCAGGACTCCGTGGCGCTTCTGCACCACACCACGGTCGACCGGGTCGGCCAGCGCGAAGCGCCCGACCAGCTCGGCCCGGAGTGCCTCGAAGGGGACGACCGCGTCGAGGACGAGGTCCCCGGCCAGGCGGTAGAGGTCGACGTCCTCCTCGTAGTCCCGCCGCATGCGCGCCACGAACTCGGCCCGTTCCCCCTCCTCGGTGAGGGCAGCGATCCGGTTCGCGTACACCGCGTTCACCGCCGCCTCGGGCCCCATGACGGCGATCTTGGCCGTGGGCAGCGCCAGCGTGGCGATGGGGTCGAATGCCGGCCCGCACATGGCGTACAGGCCGGCGCCGTAGGCCTTGCGGACCACCACGCAGATCTTCGGCACGCTGGCCTCGGTCACCGCGGCGACCATCTTGGCGCCATGGCGGATGATCCCCTGCCGCTCGACCTGGGTCCCGATCATGAAGCCGGGGACGTCGGCGAGGAAGAGCAGCGGGATGTTGTAGGCGTCGCACATCCACACGAACCGGGCCGCCTTGTCGGCCGAGTCCACGAAGAGGACGCCACCCTTCTCGGCCGGGTTGTTGGCCACCACGCCGACGACGTGCCCGTCGAGCCGGGCGAGCCCGGTGATGAGCTCGGTGGCGAAGAGGGGCTTGATCTCGAACAGCGTGTCGGCGTCGACGAGGCACTCGATGACCGCGTGCATGTCGTAGCCGGTGGCGGCGTCGGCGGGGATCTCGGCTCCCGAGAGCGTCCGGCGCGGCGGCTCCGGCGCCCGGGTCCCGGGGAGCTCCCGCCACGAGCCGGGCAGGTAGGAGAGGAGCACCCGGGCCTGGTCGATGGCGTCGGCGTCGTCGACCGCCAGGTTGTCGCCGCAGCCTGAGACGGTGGCGTGCATCCGGGCCCCGCCCATCTCCTCGAGGCTCACCCGCTCGCCGATGACCTCCTCGGCCATCCGGGGCGAGCCCAGGTACATGGAGGCGTTCTTCTCCACCATGATCACGACGTCGCAGAACGAGGGGATGTAGGCGCCGCCGGCGGCCGACGGACCGAACAAACAGCAGATCTGGGGTGCGACACCGGACAGCTTGACCTGGTTGGCGAAGATCCGGCCGGCCCCCCTGCGCCCCGGGAACATCTCGACCTGATCGGTGATCCGGGCCCCGGCCGAGTCGACCAGCCACACGATGGGGAGCTCGTGGCGGATGGCGTGCTCGGTCATCCGGACGATCTTCTCCACCGTCCTCGCCCCCCAGGACCCGGCCTTCACGGTGGGGTCGTTGGCGATCACGCACACCGCCCGGCCGTCCACCCGTCCGGTCCCGGTCACCACGCCGTCGGCGGGGAGGTCGGGGTCGTCGGTGTTGGCCAGGAGGCCGTCCTCGACGAAGGTCGCCGGGTCGAGGAGCAGGGCCAGGCGGTCGCGCACCGGCAGTTTGTGCTGCTCGGCGAGCCGGCCGGCGTAGCGGGCGGCGTTGCCCGCCCGGGCCCAGTCGATCCGGTCCGCCAGCTCAGCGGGTTCGTGGCTCACCCGACCGGGAGCCCCAGCCCGCGGGCGATGACCAGTCGCTGGATCTCGCTCGTCCCTTCCCCGATCTCGAGGATCTTGGCGTCGCGATAGAGGCGGGCCACCGGGGAGTCCTCCATGAACCCCGAACCCCCGAAGACCTGGGTGGCCACCCGGGTGGCCGAGACCGCAGCCTCGGTCGAGTAGAGCTTGGCCATCGCGGCCAGCGGGCCGAACGGCTGTCCCGAGTCCTTCAACCAGGCGGCCTTGTAGGTGAGGTTCCGGGCGTTCTCCACCGCGACCGACAGGTCGGCCAGTGCGAAGGCGATGGCCTGGAACCGGCCGATCGGGCCGCCGAAGGCCTGGCGCTCCTTGGCGTAGGCCACCGAGTGGTCGAGACACGCCTGCGCACAGCCGAGGGCGAGGGCGGCGAGGGCGACGCGCCCGTCGTCGAGGATTGACAGGAAGTTGCGGTACCCATGACCCGCTTCGCCGAGCAGCGATCGGTGCTCCACGACGCAGTCCTCGAACGACAGGTCGTGGGTGTCGCTGGCGTGCCAGCCGAGCTTGTGGGGGGCGGGGGCCACCGTGAAGCCGGGTGTTTTCGAGGGGACGAGGAACGAGGAGATCTGTCCGTCGGGTGTGCGCGCCGTCACCGTGACCACCGAGGTGATCGGGGTCCCCGAGTTGGTGATGAAGGCCTTGGCCCCGTTCAAGACCCAGCCGTCGTCGGTGGGGGTGGCCCGGGTGCGGGTGGCGCCGGCATCGCTCCCGCCGTCGGGCTCGGTGAGGCCGAAGGCGGCGAGCGCGCGCCCCGACACGAGATCGGGCAGCCAGCGGGACCGCTGCTCGTCGTTTCCGTACCGGAAGATGGGCGTGGCCCCGAGGCCGACCCCGGCCGACAGCGTGACCCCGACCGACTGGTCGACCCGGCCGATCTCCTCGATGGCCAGGCACAGCGACAGGAAGTCCCCGCCCGACCCGCCCCAGCGCTCGGGGAACGGGAGCCCGAAGAGGCCGAGTTCGCCCATCGCGTGCACGATCCCGACCGGCAGGCTCCCGGCCCGGTCCCACTCGGCCACGTGGGGGGCCACCTCGGCCAGCGCGAACTCCCGGACGGTCCGCTGGAAGGCGAGGTGATCGTCGCTCGGGCGGAACTCCACGGGGCCTCCTTAGCGCTCCCTAAGGATAGTCTTGGCCGCGTGCGCGCGCCGCCGACTACGACCCGACCCTCGAGGCGTGGCTCCCGTCGGGGCGACTTCCTCCAGGTCGCGGCGGAGCTCTTCGCCGAACGCGGCTATGCCGGCACCTCGGTCGACGACGTCGGAGCCGCCCTCGGGGTCTCGGGCCCCGCGGTCTACTGGCACTTCGACTCCAAGGACGCGCTGCTCACCCAGATGCTCGCCGACATCAGCGACCGGCTCCTCGCCGGCGGGACCCGCTGTGTCGAGCGGGCGGGCGACCACGAGGAGGCGCTGCGGTCCCTGGTGCGCTTCCAGGTCCGCTTCGCCCTCGACCATCCCGAGCTGATCACCGTGCACGCCCGGGACCTGGCTCATGTGCCGGAGCCGTCCCGCCGTCGCATCCGACGAACCCAGCGGCTCTACGTGGAGCAGTGGGTCGGCGCGCTGGGGGGGATCGCCCCGGCGGTCCACGAGGACGTGCGACGGGCGGCCACCCACGCCGCGCTCGGCCTGATCAACTCGACCCCGCATCTCGGTGGTTCGCTCGGGACGGCCCGATCGGCGCGGCTCCTCGAGACGATGGCCATGGCCGCGCTCGACGCGGCGGTCCGGCGTCCGGGACGAGCCGGGCGTTCGCCCCGCGAAAGATGGGCCGGTGGCTGAGGGGCGGGTCTCGATCCGCGAGGTCGGCCCGCGTGACGGACTGCAACGCGAGGCCCCGCTCGAGCCGCGCCAGCGCCTGGCGCTCATCGAAGCGTTGGCCCGGTGCGGCTTCGCCGACATGGAGGTGGCCGCCTTCGTCTCGGCACGGGCGGTCCCGGCGATGGCGGGGGCGGCCGAGGTGGTCGCCGGCCTGCCGACCGGCGTCGGTTGCGCCTGGTGGGCGCTCGTCCCGAACCTGACCGGCGCCGACCATGCGCTGGCCGCCGGCATCGCCGACGTGAGCGTGACCGTCTCGGCCTCCGAGGGGTACAGCCGGCGCAACGTCGGGATGGGGGTCGAGGAGTCCTGCGCCGAGGCGATGGCGATCATCGAGCGGGTCCCGCGGGCCGATGTCGTGATCTCGTGCTCGTTCGGGTCGCCCTACGAGGCGGCCATCGACCCCGGCGCGCTGGCGTCGATGGTCGAGCGGTTCACCGGGGCCGGTGCCTCGGTGACCTTGGCCGACACCACCGGGGTGGCCTCCCCGCGTCGCCTCCGCGAGGTGCTGGCCCTCACCGGTCCCCAAGTGGGGCTGCACCTGCACGACACCAGGGGTTCGGCCTTGGTCAACGCCTACGCCGCCCTTGAGCTCGGGATCACGCGGTTCGACACCTCGGTCGGCGGGCTCGGGGGCTCGCCGTTCAGTGACGACGCCGGCGGGAACCTCGCCACCGAGGACCTCGTCTCGCTCCTCGACGATCTCGGTCGGCCCACCGGGATCGCCCTGGACCGGTTGGTGGACGTGGACGAGCTGCTGGGTGACCTGTTGGCGCGGCCGTTGCCCGGCCGGGTCGCCGAGGCCGAGCTGGCCAAGCGGGCAAGGGGTCGGCCGCCGGCATAGGCGAGCGTCTCGCGGCCCGGCATGGCGCGAGCGCGGCGTCGCAGAGCCGGGTCTTCATCCTCCTTCGGTCGCCACCGCGCCGGTGGGCGACGGTGACGTTCGCCTCTATCGGTGACCGGCGCCGGGGACCAAGCTGGCAGCGGTGGGGTGCCTGGCATCGGGCACCCGAGGAGGCAGGAAATGAGTCCCGCTGCGCACCGGTCCCCCGAAGTGGCCCCGGGGGAGCCGGTTGACGGGTCGTCGGGATTCCCCGTCGAGCCGGGGCCGGGCCGGCTGCAGGAGCTGTTGGCGGGCTACGACCGCGAGGTGGAGGAGTCCCTGCGCCAGGCGTTCGGTTCGGACACCGGCACCGGTCGGGTTCGGGTGCTGCACAACCGGCTCGGCCGGTCGATTGCCGTGCACGACGCCGTGTTGGCGTCGGCGCTGTGCCCGCTGCTCGACGATCTGCCGGGAGGCCAGCCGGTCGCGGACCGTCTCCGCCGGGGGTGCGAAGAGCGCGCCGAGCTCCTCGAGCGTTTCGCCAAGCTGACCCGGGGGGTGGCGGCGACCAACGTCTACCCGGTCTCGGGCGAGGAGGTCGAAGAGATTCTGCACCGCCTCGACGCCAGCTTCGGCGAGCACCGTCACGACGAGACCGCACGGGTCGCCGAGGTGCTCTCGGCGGCGGCGACCAGCACCGATCCCGAGGTGCTCGGCGCGCTGATGGCCGCGCGGGCCAAGCGTGCCCCGACGAGGACCCACCGGGCGGTGCTCGGGCGTCCTCGCTCGGCCTTGGTGAGCGGGGTCTACCGGATGATCGACCGCACGTCCGAGTGGGTGGACGCCCATCACGGCTGGGTGGATCCGGTCGGTCCCGTCTCGCCCCGTCGGCTGGCGCTCCTCGAGCTGCGGCGTCAGGCGGTCATGTCCCCACCGACGGTGCGAGGGCTGCTCGGCGCCTACGACTCGGTCATCGCCGCCATGGTCGACGACCTGGGCAAGGCGCGCACCGCGCAGGAGAAGGCCGACGCGGTGCACCGCCTCAGTGCGGCCATGGTCATCCATGACTCGGTGGTGGGCGGTGCGGTGTGCCCGTTGCTCGAGTCGGTGCCGGGCGGCAAACTGCTGGCCGCCCGGCTGCGAGGCGAGTGCCACCAGCGGGCCGAGCTCCTCTCTGCCTGGCAGGGCCTGTCGGCGAGAAGGCGGGCCGAGGACCTCTTCGGGGCGCCCGACCCCGAGATCGACGGCCTCCTCGGACGGCTCGTCGAGAGCTTCGAGGGCCACGAGCGCGAGGAGAGCCTGGAGGTGGTCCCGTTCCTCGAGCGCGTCCCGGACGAGGCCTACCGGACCAAGAGCTCGATGCTGGAGGACGTCATGTGGCCCTGGCACGGCCAAGGTCCGGCACTCCTCGCCCTCCGCATGGCCGGGTGGGCGAGGTCGGCCCCGACCCGGGTCCACCCGACGCTCGTCCGGCACCCCTCGAGCCGGGTCCTCCGCTCCTGCTTCCACCTGGTCGACCACTTCTCGGACTACTGGAACGACTCGGTCCTCGAGCGCTGGCTGCTCCCGCCCCGCCCCGGGCGCCCCTTCTCGGGCGTCGATCGAGAGGGCGGGAACCGCCCCGACGCAACGGCGAGCCCGGGGGCGTGAGCGCCCGCGGGCGATCCGACCGGCGCGTGCACTGATCGTCGTCGGGCGCCGAGGGCCACCGGCGGTTCTTGTACCCTGAGCCCATGGCCCAGCCCACCTTCGTCCCGATCACCGAGGCCGATCAGGTCCGGTCGGCGCGGCGCCTCTCGGTGCCCGGCGCGTGGGTCGCCAACCGACCCGGCGACCTGGCCGGGCCGGGTCGGCCGAGTGGCACCCGTTTCGGGACCCCGGGGCCCGATCAGGGCTTCGCGCTGGCGTTGGCCCACCGCTTCGAAAACCGCCTCGAGCTCACCGACGCCGAGTCGGTGGAGGACGTCCTCCTCGGCGGGGCGGTCCTAGCCTCCAAGCGGGCCGGGCTCCTCGGCCGGGCTCCGTGCATCTACGACCTCGAGGCGGCCTTCGAGCTCTTCGGGTTCTTGACCGCGAGCCCGCCGGAAGAACTCGTCGCCGAGCGCCGGCGGTTGTTCCGCTCGGTCGCCCACGACTACGTGGCCCAGCGCTCGTTGGCCGACGCGGTGCCCGACGCTGCCCTGGTGCTCAAGGCCGACGAGCTCCGGTCCAAACCGGGCGAATGGCGCGTGCTCCCCGCCGACACCTCGGGGGGCGAGCCGCAGACCGCCGGACACTCGGCCTAGCGGGCCACCTCGTCGGCGCCGACCGATGGCGCGCCGCGATCGGCGGTGTCGGTCCGGTCCACGTCGTCCGCGCGCAGGGGACGTCCGCCCGGTGCGCCGGCCGCGAGCCAGGCGGTCCACCGGCGCCAGGTGAGGACCAACAGGGCCAGCCCGCCCGCGGCCAGCGCCAGCCCGGCCGCCTGCACGAGGACCGAGCCGAGGTGGCCGTCCTCCCCGAGCCAGAGGTGCTCGTCGACGAAGCGCTCGACACCCCAGAGCACCATGGCCACCGCCAGCACCCCCCCGGGCGGGTAGCCGGCCCGCCGCCCGCCGTCGGGCCAGCGCCGGAGGCGCCGGTCCAGCGCGACGAGCAGGCTGAAGATGGCGGAGTCCTCCAGCGCCTGGAAGATGGGGACCGGGAGCCGCTTGCCGACCTGGCCGGCGTAGTACATGCCGAACCACTGGTGGGTCGGGTGGCCGCCGCCGGCCACCATGAGCTGGGGTCCGAGGAGCCGTCCGAGCGCCCAGGCGGCCATGAGCACCGGGGCGACGATGTCGAGCGCCTCGGTGAGCCCGAGCTCGGGACAACGGCGGTGGGCCAGCCAGAGGCCGGTGGGCAGGGCGAGGATGAGCCCGCCGAAGGAGGACAGCCCGCCGTGCCAGACGGCCAGGATCTCGACCGGGTGGGCGCCGTAGTAGGAGAGGTTGGCCAGCACGTGGGCGACCCGGGCACCCACCACGGCGGCGGCGATCACCCACAGGAACACCCCGCCCAGCCAGTCGGCGGGGTAGCCCCGGGCCCGGAGCCGGCGGCCGAAGTACGCGTAGGCGAACCAGAAGGCGATCGCGAGGCCGATGCCGTAGGTGTGCACCTCGAGGGGCCCGATGTGGAAGGCGACCGGGATGGGCTTCATGGGGTTCACCCCCAGTATGCCGGGGTCCCCCGGCTCTCGGCTGCCGCGCTAGGGCCGGCCGGCCCCGACGAACCCGTAGCCCAGGCGGATCGGGGTGATGTGGACGACGGCGCCAGTGTAGGGCGCCTCGATCATCTCGCCGCCCCCGACGTACATGGCCACGTGGTCGCTTCCCCCGGGTCCGTAGAAGAGGAGGTCGCCGGGCTCGAGATCGGCCACCGGGACCGGGGCCGAGTCCTGGTACTGGGCGCCCGAGTAGTGGGGGAGGGGTACCCCGGCCTGTCCCCAGGCCCAGGCGGTCAGGCCCGAGCAGTCGAACCCGACGCCCGGGGTCTCGCCGCCCCAGACGTAGGGCACGCCTAGCTGGGTCTCGGCGGCGGCCACCGCGGCGCCGCCGGCGCTGTTGGGCGGGGGCGGCGGGAAGCTGGCCCCCGCGGTCAGGATGGACTGGGTCAGGTTGGCCTGGGTCGCCTCGGCCGCCCGCTGCGCGGCCTGTTCGAGCACCCCGAGCTCTCCTTTGACCTGGGAGAGCTGGCTGTCCAGCTGGGCCTGCCGCGCGTTGGCCTGCTGCTGGGCGTCGTAGGCGGCGTTCACCGCTGCCTGGGCCGCGTCCTGTTCGGTCAAGAGATTGGTCTTCTCGCTGTCCAGCGCGACCTCGGCAATGTGCAGGTCGGCCAACGCGACGTTGAGGTTGCCCGCCGCGACCTGGCCGTACTCCTGCTGGGCGGCGAAGGTCTTCTGGTTGCCCGCGAAGAGCGGGTTGCTCTGGGTGACGGTGCCCTGGTTGATGTAGGCGTCGATGGCGTCGGAGCGAAGGTGGAGGCGATCGAGGGAGACCCGATGGCGGTCGTCGGCGATCTTGGACTTCGTGACCGTGATCTGGTTGTTGATCTGGGCCAGTTGGTTCTCCGCCTGATCGTAGCGCTGGCCCAGTGCGCCGATCTCGGCGCTGGTCGAAGAGATCTCCTGCTGGAGCTGGTTCGCCTGCTGCTGGAGGGAGCCCACGGTGGCGGCGCTGACCCGAGCCGGGAGGGTGAGCATCGGCAGCACGGCGAGCAGGCCGACCCCGACGATCCGCACGAAGGGTCGCCGAGAGCGCCAGAGCCGCGCCGAGCTCTGCCGGGACCGCGGTTCGGGGCGGGCCGCGGCCCCCTCGACGTCAGCCACAATGCGCAACATCTTGACGGCGACCGTTGTGGGGGGCAAACACCCGAACCTCGAAGACGCAGCGTGACCTGGGCGTATCGTCGGCTCGGAGGTACCGTCGCCCCAGTACGGAGCCCAATTTGGCGACTTTGTGACGATCTCGTATCGATCGGGGGACAATGCGGGACGGTCGCGGCGGGTTTGCCGCCAATTCCGGGGCCTCTGACCAGCCGTTACCATCGCACCCATGTCCGCCCGTTCCCGTGATCTGCCCCGCCGTTCCTGCCTGTCGACCCCGGCGTCCAGTGAGCGCTTCTTGGCCAAGGCTCCGACGGTGCCGGCCGACATGACCTTCCTCGACCTCGAGGACTCGGTCGCCCCCCTCGAGAAGGTGGCCGCCAGGGCCAAGGCCGTGGACGCCGTCAAGAACCTGTCGTGGGACGACCGGGTCCTGTGCGTCCGGGTCAACGCCTGGGACACCAAGTGGACCTACGGCGACGTGATCGAGGTGGTGGGCGGGGCCGGTGAACGGCTCGACGAGATCATGCTGCCCAAGGTGCAGAGCGCGGCCGAGGTGGTCGCGCTCGACCTCCTGCTCACCCAGGTGGAGGAGAACGCCGGGCTCCCGGTCGGCCACATCGGGATCGAGGCCCAGATCGAGACGACCCGGGGCCTCATCAACGTCGACGACATCTGCGCCGCCTCGCCTCGTCTCGAGACCATCATCTTCGGGCCGGCCGACTTCGCCGCTTCGATGGAGATGCCCGTCCTCACCGGGGGCGTCCAGATCCCCGAGTACCCTGGCGACCACTTCAACTACGTGTTCTCCCGGATCCTCATGGCCGGCCGGGCCAACGGGCTCCAGGTCATCGACGGTCCGTTCCTGCTCGTGCGGGAGCTCGACAAGCTGCGCGACTTCGCCCAGCGCACCCGGATCCTCGGCTACGACGGCAAGTGGGCGCTCACCCCGGACCAGGCGCAGGTCCTCAACGAGGTGTACTCACCAACCCAGGAGCAGTTCGACCGGGCCCACGACATCCTCGACGCCTACCGTCAGGCGACCGATGAGGAGCGTCGGGGCGCGGTGATGTTCGGCGACGAGATGATCGACGAGGCGAGCCGCAAGATGGCCACCAAGTTCGTCACCCGCGGCCTGCGGGCCGGGCTCACGCGCTCGCCGGCCTCCTAGCCGTCGCGCTCAGCGGGGACCCTCGAGCAGCCGGCGGGCGATGACCTTGAGGGCCAGGGTCTCATCGGCACCCTCGAAGATGGAGAGCACCCGGGCGTCCACGAAGTACCGGCTCACCGGGAACTCCTCGGCATAGCCCATGCCGCCGTGGAGTTGCATGGCCTCGCGGGTCACCCACTCGGCCGCCCGGCACCCGTAGGCCTTGACCATCGAGGCCTCGAGCGCGCCCTCCCCTTTGGCCATCAGACGGGCGACGCGGTAGGCGAACTGGCGGATGGCCTGGATGGTCACGGCCATCTTGGTCAGCTTGGCCCGGGTCAGCTGGTAGTCGAGGATGGGGGAGCCGAACACCTTGCGCTCCGACGCGTACCGGTAGGCGGCGTCGTAGGCGGCCTGCATCACCCCGAGGGCCCGGGCCGCCGTCTGGAGCCGGCCGTTCTCGAACCCCTGCATCTGGAGGTAGAAGCCCTGGCCGAGCCCGGCCTCCCCGCCGACCAGGTTGGCCTCGGGGACGAACCAGTCCTCGAAGGACAGCTCATAGGAGTGCATCCCGCGGTACCCGAGGGTGTCGATGGGCCGCCCCTCGAGCCGCCTCGAGCCCTGGGTGAGCACGAACCCCCTCCCCTCCGCCCGGGGCTTCTCCACGATGAACATGGAGAGGCCGCGGTGGGCCTTGGATCGGTCCGGATCGGTCCGGGCGAGCAGCATCAAGACGTCGGCGCGGGCCGCGAAGGTGCACCAGGTCTTGACGCCACGCACCAGCCAGCCACCGTCGGTCTTCGTGGCCGCGGTGACGAGCGAGGCAACGTCAGAGCCGTAGTCCGGTTCGGTCACGGCGACCGCAGCCATCGTCGTCCCGTTGGCCAGCCTCGGGAGCCACGCACGCTTCTGATCCTCGGTGCCGCCCTTCAGCAACGCCCGGGTCAGGATCTCGGGGCGGGTGATCAGTGATCCCCCGATCCCGAGCGATCCCCAGCTGAGCTCCTCTGTGGCCACGACCATGCCCATGTAGTCGCTCTCGCTGCCCGAGGCGAACCCGCCGTACTGCTCGGGGACCGAGAGGCCGAACCCGCCGAGCTCGGCCAGTCCGGCGATCACCTCCTCGGGGACGTCGCCGTTGGTTCGGTGCACCTCCTCGGCGTGCGGACGCACCCGCTCCTCGGCGAAGCGGCGGAAGGTCTCGCGCACCAGCTCGAAGTCCTCGTCGAGGTGGGTCGGGCCGGGCTGGCCGCACAGCCCAGACAGGAACGCCGGGGACCGGGACTCGGCCAGGAACCCGGCGGCCGGGCGCGACCACCCGGGGTCCACGCCCCATGCCGCCTCCCGGCCGGCAACCCGGGAACCCAGGTCGACCAGGACCTCGGCGACGAACGCGGCGGCCAGGTCCGCCTCGAGCGGCCCCCGCGTCGCGTAGTCGAGCATCGACCGGGCCACCACGGCCGCCGAGGCGGCGTGGGCCAGGTCGTAGGCGACCACCTGGTCGGCGTCAGCCCCCGGCCCGCTTCGCTGGACGTCCACCGCGCGTTGCACGGCGGACTCGGCGAGCTCGACCGCGGCGGTGGCCGCCTCGAGCCGGTCGGTGGCGGGGTCGGTCGGCACCGTGTGACCCTACCGCTCGGTCCGACGACGCCCCACCACAGTGACCAGGGGAGGGAGCACGATCGCGTCGTCGCCAGGGTCAACCCCGGTCAGGCTCTCCAGGTACTGGCTCACCGGGCCCGGGCCGGCCCCCGCCGGTGCTTCGGCCCAGGCGTCGACGAGGTCGAGGCCGGCGTCGCGGGCGAGACCGGGCAGGATCGCCCCGACGTCGGGATGTCGGGCGTCGGGCATGGACATCGGGTGGCCGTCGATCCGGCCCGCCGAGGTGATCGGCTCCTGGGCCACCACCCACCCACCGGCTCGGACCGACTCGGTCATCTTGGCCAGGACCGCGCCGGGGTCGAGTACGTGCAGGAGGAGGAAGCGGCAGAAGGCGAGGTCGACCGCCTCGGGAAGCCGGAGGTCCTCCCCGGCCTGGGTGATGGCGATGACCTGGCTGTGCGCCGCGGCGGCGCGGGCCACCTCGTCTCTGGCCAGCGGGTCGGCGTCGACGGCGTAAACCCGACCGGTGGGCCCGACCACCTCGGCCAGGGCGACCGAGACGTCCCCGCCCCCCGCGCCTACGTCGACGCACCGCCAGCCCGGCCCAATGCCCAGTCGCTCGAGCGCGGTGGCCAGGGGGCGACGGTAGACGTCGTCTCGCAGACCCTTGAGCTCAGTCACGGCCCCTCGGCATCCGGATCGAGCTGCCCATGACGACGAGTCTCGCACGGGGTGCGCAACGGGACTCGACCGGTGACCCAGCACGGCACCGCGTGCCGGGATCGGTAACCTCGGTTGCGTGAACGTCACCATGCTCCTGTGCGACGCCGCCCAGGTCGCTGACGGCAAGCTCTACATCCTCGGTGGCGGCTGGAGCATCACCGGACCGGATCCGGTGCCCTCGGCGGTGGCGCTGAAGATCGAGGTCGACTGGCACGAGGCCGACGTGCCCCACCACTGGGAGCTCTTCTTGGAGGACGCCGACGGACGCCCGGTCCTCGTGGACACACCCGAGGGATCCCACCCGGTGGAGGTGCGCGGCGAGTTCACCGTCGCCAAGCCGTCGGCGATCCCCGAGGGCTCGCCGATCGACGTGGCCCTCGCCGTGAACCTGGGCCCCATCCCCCTGCAGCCCGGGACCCGCTACAGCTGGCGGCTGACGATCGACGGGAACGCCCTGCCCGGTGCGTCGCTCGGCTTCACCACCCGGCCGAGGCCGGAGGGGTAGCGATCGGGATGGACGGTCGGGGGTCGCGCCGACTACACCTCGGAGCATGACGATCCACGACCGGGCGTTCGGACGGTACTTCGAGGACTTCGAGATCGGTGACATCTACCGGCACTGGCCGGGCAAGACCATCACCGAGTACGACGATCATTTGTTCTGCATGATCACCATGAACCACCATCCCCTGCACTCCAATGCGTGGTTCGCCGAGCACGAGACGGTCCAGGGCCGCAACGTGGTCGTGGGCAACCTCGTCTACTCGCTCGCCCTCGGGATGAGCGTGCCCGATGTGAGCGGCTCGTGCATCGCCAACCTCGAGGTGGAGACGCTCCAGCACAAGAACCCGACCTTCCACGGCGACACCATCTACGCGGAGACCAAGGTCGTCGACAAGGTGGAGTCGAGGTCGCGTCAGGACCGGGGCATCGTGACGGTCGAGACCAAGGCCTTCAACCAGCGCGGCGAAGAGGTCTGCTTCTTTCGCCGCAAGGTGATGGTGTGGAAGACGGCCTCGGCGCCGCCCCGGGGGCGCCCCTACGGCGACGACGCCTGGGACTGAGCGGACCCGCATCGCGGGGTTCGCCGACGCCGTCCTTCGGTGGGGGGCCACCCACCGCCGGGCCTTCCCGTGGCGGGAGACCCGCGATCCCTGGCAGATCCTCTCCAGTGAGGTCATGCTCCAGCAGACCCAGGCGACCAGGGTGGTGACACCGTTCGTCCGGTGGGTGGCCGAGTTCCCCGACGCCCCGTCGTGCGCGTGGGCCGGCCCGGCGGCCGCCATCGCCGCCTGGCGGGGGCTTGGGTACAACCGACGGGCGCTCAACCTCCACCGCTCGGCCGTCGTGATCACCCAATGCCTGGGCGGTCAGGTGCCCTCGGCGCAGGAGGCGCTGCGGCGCCTGCCCGGGGTCGGTCCGTATACGGCGCGGGCGGTGATGGCCTTCGCCTTCGGGGCACCGGTCGGGGTGGTGGACACCAACGTGGCCCGGGTGCTCTGCCGGGTGTCGGGACGACGCTGCGGGCGCTCCGACGCCCAGGCCCTGGCCGACCGGCTGGTCCCGGCGGCCGAGTCCTGGGCCTACAACCAGACGCTCTTTGACATCGGAGCGGTGCACTGCAAGGCGCGCGGTCCTGACTGCGACGGTTGTCCGTTGCGGGACCGGTGCGCCTGGGCCGCCTCGGGCTGGCGCGCGCCCGACCCGGCGGCGAAGCCGGCTCGAGCGACGAGCTTCGCCGGCTCGGACCGCGAGGGCCGGGGCAGGATCGTCGCCGCCCTCCTCGACGGCCCGCTGGCCGTCGAGGACCTGGCTCGAGTGACCGGATGGACCGGGGAGGGGGCACGGGTCGCCCGCGTCGTCGAGAGCCTGGTCGCCGACGGGTTGGCCGTGCGGGCTCCCGGCGGGCGGCTCCGCCTGCCCTGAACCCCGGGCTCGACCCGGATGCCGCGGGGCCCCGGGGGTCGTGTGGTCGCGGCACCCGTTCGCCGACTTCACCGTCGGACCCGGGGCTGAAGGACCGAGGGCGTCCTATCCTGGCCGAAACGGGAGCAACGGCCGCACACGCGGCAGGGGAGGGTCCATGAACGTCCCGCTCACCATTGGCGAGTTCCTGGAACGGGCGGCGCTGGTTTACGGGGACCGCGTCGGCGTGGTGGACGAACCCGACGTCACCGGGTCGTTGGGACGTCTCACCTACGGCGAGCTCCACGACCGGGCCCGGGCGATGGCGGTGGGATTCGACGCCATGGGGATCAGGCCGGGTGAGCGGATCGCCATCGTGAGCCCCAACTCGGCGCGTTTTCTCATCTCGTACTTCGGGGTGAGCGGGTTCGGCCGGATCTTCGTCCCGGTGAACTACCGCCTCACCGCGGATGAGATCGGTTACATCGTCGAGCACTCCGGGACGAGCGTGGTGCTCTACGACCCCGAGCTCGACGAGATCGCGAGCCGGGTGACCTCGGCCAAGTGGATCCGGCTCGACGGGATCCAGGACGCCGAGCTGTTCGACCCGGAGCGAGGTCGTCGGACCGACCCGGTCGGCTGGAGCCCCGACGAGGACGCGACCTGCTCGATCAACTACACCTCGGGGACGACGTCGCGGCCCAAGGGGGTGCAGCTCACCCACCGCAACTGCTGGCTGAACGCGGCGAGCTTCGGCTGGCACATGGGGGTGTCCGACCGCGACGTGCTGCTGCACACCCTGCCCATGTTCCACGCCAACGGCTGGGGGATGCCCTACGCGATGACGGCCATGGGGGGGCGTCACGTGGTGCAGCGCAAGATCGACGGCGAGGTCATCCTGACCCGCGTGGCACAGGACCAGGTGACGCTCATGTGCGCCGCCCCGGCCGTGGTGGCCAGCATCCTGGCCGCGGCCGAGGAACGCCGGAGCACCGGTCGGGACCTGCCCGAGCAGGTCGTCCGCATCGTCGTGGCGGGTGCCCCGCCGCCCTCGAAGACGATCGAGCGGGTGGAGGGCGAGCTCGGGTGGGAATTCGTGCAGATCTACGGCCTCACCGAGACCTCGCCGCTGCTCACCGTCAACCGTGCCCCGGCCGAGTGGGATGACATCGATCCGGCCGAGCGGGCGCGCCGGCTCAGCCGTGCCGGCGTGCCCGCCGTTGGGGTGAAGATGGCGATCAGCCCCGACGGCGAGGTGCTCGCCCGGTCCAACCACGTCTTTGAGGGGTACTGGCAGCAGCCGGCGGAGTCGGACCAGGCGCTCGAGGGGGGTTGGTTCCACACCGGGGACGGGGGGTACCACGAAGGGCCCTACACAGTCATCACCGACCGGAAGAAGGACGTGATCATCACGGGGGGCGAGAACGTCTCCTCGATCGAGGTCGAAGACGTCCTCTACCAGCACGAGGCGGTGTCCGAGGTCGCGGTGATCGGGGTCCCCGACGAGAAGTGGGGGGAGTCGGTCCTCGCCCTGGTGGTCCTCCGTCAGGGTGCCTCGGC
The DNA here is from genome assembly GCA_021791895.1 of Actinomycetes bacterium. Classification (GTDB taxonomy): domain Bacteria; phylum Actinomycetota; class Acidimicrobiia; order Acidimicrobiales; family RAAP-2; genus Palsa-461. The sequence goes on from JAJYVS010000006.1 coordinate 26,677, forward strand.
GACCGAGCAGGACCTCATCGACCACTGCCGGGAGCGCATGGCCCACTTCAAGGCCCCGCGCTCGGTCGAGATCCGCGACGCCCTGGCCCGTACCGCCACGGGGAAGCTCCAGAAGTACAAGCTCCGTCAGCCCTACTGGGAGGGGCGGGACCGCCAGGTCAACTGAGCGGTTCCCCCGGCCGCCCGGCCCGCCCGAAGTCGTCCTCGAGCCGCTCGATGTCGTCCTCGTCGAAGCTGGTCCCGTGCTGGACCTCGATGAAGACGAGTGGGCTCGAACCGAGGCACCCGATGCGGTGGGCCGCGCCGGCCGGGACGTCGACCGCCTCGCCCGGCCCGAGCGGGTGCGGCGCGCCGTCGATCACCGCGACGCCGCGCCCCGACACGACGAACCAGTGCTCGGAGCGATGGCGGTGGCGCTGGTAGCTGAGGCGTCGACCGGGGTCGACGGTCAGGCGCTTCAGCTTGTGGGTCGGCGCCTCGGCGAGCACCTCGAAGTGTCCCCAGGGTCGGCGTTCGATCCCCACGACGCGATTGTGGACCAACTCGTCGGCGCCGTGCCGTCCGGGCCTATGAGTCGTCTGGGCCTGTGCCGGGCTCGGCCGATACGCTGGTGCCGGTGGAGGTGACCTTCTTCGGGACCCGGGGGTCGTGCCCGTGCTCGGGCGGCGCCTACCAGCGCTACGGCGGCAACACGCCGAGCGTGCTGGTCAAGACGAGCGACGAACTGATCGTCCTCGATCTCGGGACCGGGCTCCGGGCCCTCGGGGCGCACGTGTCCTCCGACCACCCGGCCGGTGGGCCGCCGGTCCGGGCCACCGCCCTCCTCACGCACCTGCACTTCGACCACATCATCGGCCTGCCGTTCTTCGGGCCGCTGCGCCACCACGACTCGGTCTTCGAGGTCTACGGACCACGACAACCGCGCGGCAACCTGGACAGCGCGTTGCGGGAGATCGTCCGACCGCCGTTCTTCCCGGTGCAGCTCGACACGCTCCTGGCCGAGCTGCGCTTCCACGATCTCGCCGACGGCGACCACTTCGCCATCGGCGACGCCAAGGTGCGGGCCCGGACGATCCAGCACCCGGGGACCACGCTCGGGTACCGGATCGACGCCGACGGCCGCTCGGTCGCGTACATCCCCGATCACCAGCAGGTCGGGGAGGGAGAGCCCGAGGACGACGGCGCGCTCGAGCTGTGCGACGGGGCCGACCTGCTCGTGCACGACGCGCAGTACACCGACTTCGAGCTCTCGCACAAGCCCAAGTGGGGGCACTGCACGGTCGACTACGCCGTGAACCTGGCCGTCCGGGCGGGCGTGGGCCACCTCGTCCTCTTCCACCACGACCCTTCGCACGACGACGAGATGCTGGACCGGATGCTCGAGCGGGCGGTCGAGCTGGCCCGGCCGAGCGGGCTCCGGGTGACCTCGGCCCGCGAGGGCGAGACCGTGCTCCCCGGAGGGCGCTGAGCGCCCGGCTACCTTCGGCCGGCGATGCCCAAGATCGTCCCCTCGGACACAATCGACGGCGTGGTCGTGGTCGAGCTCGACGTCCACGCCGATCAACGGGGCACCTTCGTCGAGCCGTGGCGCAAGGAGTGGTTCCCCGACCGGCCCGACATGGTCCAGGCCAACCACTCCGAGAAGGTCCTCGGGTCCCTGGTCGGCCTCCACTACCACCTGAAGCAGGCGGACTACTGGTACGTGGTCCGTGGTCGGGCCACGGTGGTGCTCAAAGACCTGCGGCCCGGCAGTCCGACGAGCACCCGGACCCTGGTTCTCGAGCTCGGCGAGGCCGACCGCCGCGGGGTCTACATCCCCCCCGGGGTCGCCCACGGGTTCGCCGCCCACAGCGCACTCACCCTCTGGTACATGGTGGACCGGACCTACGATCCCGACGACGAGCTCGGGGTGGCGTGGGACGACCCGGACCTGGCCATCGACTGGGGGATCCCGGACCCCGTGCTCTCGGTGCGGGACCAGCGCAATCCCCGCCTGGCCGAGATCCCCGCCGAGCTCCTCCCGTCCTAAGACCTCCCGGCGGCCCTGGCCGCGCGGCTGTGGGCGCCCCGTGGCGGTGGGGTCCCGTTTTTCCTGTTGAATTGGGTGGTGGTTGTCGTCGCCGTCCTGTTCGTCGTCGCGGTCCTCGCCGGACTCGCGTTTTGGGTCCTGCGTCGTCGCGGCTCCGACGAGATGCACTCGGTCGCCGGCTACCAGCACCGGTTGGAACGCCTCGAGGAGGTCCGTCGCCGCCAGCTCGGCTCGGTCCGGGTGATCGGGGGCACGAGCCCCGAGGAGGACCAGGCCAGCCAGCCGGTGATCGGCGAGAGCGGTCACCTCGAGATCTCCTCGTCGTCCTCGCGCCGACGGATGCCCGAGGATTCCGACCGTCCCCGTGTCCGCGAACGGCGAGGTTCGCCGACCCACGGGCCCCGACGGGACATGGCCATCGCCCGGATGGGCCACCGCCCGCGCCGACTGGGCGCGCCGATCGCGGCCGCGGTGGCGGTCATCGTCCTCGTCACCGGGCTGGCGATCGCCGGGGCGCACTCGCGCACCCCGAGCTCGACCACCCAGACCACGACCGGGCACCACCAGGGCGGGACCGCCGGGTCGAAGAGCACCACCACGACCACCACCACGACCCCGAAGCCGACGACCTTCACCGCCAGCTCGACCAGCGGTTCGAACGCCGACTACCCGTTGCCCTTTGCCTCGTACACGGTCGTGGTGACCGCCACCTCGGCCGATTGCTACGTCCAGGTCACCAACGCATCGGGCCAGGTCCCCTACGCCGCGGTGCTCCACGCCGGCCAGCACCAGCAGCTGACCCTGACCGGGGACGCCACGATCGTGCTCGGGGCCCCGGCCTACGCCCAAGTGGAGGTCGACCGCACCCCGGTCACCTTCCCCTCACCCGTTCCGGCCCCGCTCAACCTCGTCTTCCAGGCGACCGCGCCGTCGTCGACGACCTCCACCACCTCGTGAGGCGAGGGCCCTCTCGGTGGCCCGACGCCGGGCGGCACGCCAGGGGCGGTGCCCCCGGAACCGGGGCTTGATCCACCCGGCCGGCGGGCGAGGGCGACGGGAGGGGACGCGTCCTGCCTGTTGGCGGGGGCGCTCGCCTGCGGGTCTGAAGTTGTTACTATCGAGATAGGGGAAATACCAAGGTGGTCGAGCGGCCCCGGGGGTCGCCCCGAGCCGAATACGGAGTCCTTATGGCGTTGACGGATCTCGATCTCGGTCGTTACCAGCTCGGTTGGAGCGACGAGGAGGACTACGTCTTCAAGCCCAAGAAGGGGCTGAACCAGGACATCGTGCGGGAGATGTCGGCCATCAAGAAGGAACCCGATTGGATGCGGGACTTCCGCCTGAAGGCCCTCGGCCGCTTCGAGCGAAAGCCGATGTTCCCGCTGTTCCGGGGCATGGGCGAGCGGATCGCGCACGACCTGGCCGATCTCGACTTTTCCAACATCTTCTACTACGTGAAGCCGACCGAGTCCCAGGTGAAGGACTGGAACGACCTTCCCGACTCGATCAAGAGGACCTACGAGCGGCTGGGGATCCCCGAGGCCGAGCGCAAGTACCTCGCCGGGGTCACCGCCCAGTACGAGAGCGAGGTGGTGTTCCACCGCAACCGGGCGGACCTGGAGGCCCAGGGGGTGCTGTTCTGCGACATGGACACCGCGGTGCGGGAGTACCCCGACATCGTCCGTCGCTGGTTCGGCACGATCATCCCGCCCAACGACAACAAGTTCGCCGCCCTCAACTCGGCGGTCTGGTCGGGCGGGTCGTTCATCTACGTGCCGCCGGGGGTGAAGGTCGACATGCCCTTGCAGGCCTACTTCCGGATCAACGCCGAGAACATGGGCCAGTTCGAGCGGACCCTCATCATCGCCGACGAGGGCGCCCAGGTGCACTACATCGAGGGGTGCTCAGCCCCGGTGTACTCGACCGACTCGCTGCACTCGGCGGTCGTCGAGCTGGTGGCCCTCCCCGGGAGCCGGATCACCTACACGACCATCCAGAACTGGTCGAACAACGTCTACAACCTGGTCACCAAGCGGGCCCGGGCCGAGGCCGAGGCCCGGGTCGAGTGGGTGGACGGGAACATCGGTTCCCGGCTGACCATGAAGTACCCCTCGGTCTACCTGATGGGCCCCAAGGCCTCGGGCGAGGTGCTCTCGGTGGCCTACGCCGGGCCGGGTCAGCACCAGGACGCCGGGGCCAAGATGATCCACGCCGCCCCCGAGACCACCTCGACGATCGTGTCGAAGTCGATCTCCAAGGACGGCGGGGCGACCACCTACCGGGGGACGGTCCACGTCGATCCGGGCGCCACCGGTGCCAAGTCGTTCGTCCGATGCGACGCCCTGCTGCTCGACGACCTCTCGATCTCCGAGACCAAGCCCTACATGGAGGTGGGCGAGCGCGACGCCAGCATCGGCCACGAGGCCACGGTGGCGAAGATCGGCGAGGACCAGCTCTTCTACCTGATGAGCCGGGGGCTCTCGGAGTCCGAGGCCATGGGCATGATCGTCAACGGCTTCATCGAGCCGGTGACCAAGACTTTGCCGATGGAGTACGCGGTCGAGTGGAGCCGGCTGATCGAGCTGCAGATGGAGGGCTCGGTCGGCTGAACCGGTGTCCGCGCCGCACCCTCTTGATGGCAGCATGGTTCGATGCCGATGCGCGAGGAGTGCAAGCACTTCCAGAGCAGGACCTACCCCTCGGGCGAGGTGGCGCGCTTCTGCGTCCTCGACCTCGCACCCGAGGCCCCGTGGCGTTGCCCGGAGGACTGTCCCCGCTACGAGCGGCGGTTGGCCGACGTCGGTTGGGTCCACGGGAGCTTGATCGAGCCACCGGTCGAGGACGAGCCCTCGGTGGAGGGGGAGCCGGTGGGCGACCTCTTGGAACGGGCCGAGGAGGTCGTGAACGACGTCTCGGAGGAGGCCCTGGCCGAGGCCAGGGCGAGAGACGCCCGCGAGTCCCGGGCCCGCCGGCGCTGGTTCGGGCGACGCCGCTGAGTCGGCCCCAGGCCGTGTCCCCGATCGCTCCGGGAGGGTGCCGTGCGACACTTCGGCGCTGACGCCTCCGGCGCGCTCGGCGGCCCCGACTGGCTGAGCGAGCGGAGGAGGGCGGCGCTGGAGCGCCTCGACGAGCTCGCCCCGCCGACGGCCGACGGCGCCGAGGTGTGGCGCTACTCGCCGATCGATCAGCTCGACCTCGACGCCTTCACCCCGGCTGGGGCGGCACGAAGCGACCTGTCCGGTGCGCTCACCCTGGCCGAGGAGTTCGGCCGCGGCCCGCGGATCGTCGTGGCCAACGGGCGCATCGTCTCGGTGGAGCGGGGGACGCTGGCCCAGAGCGTCGGGTTCGGGCCCGCCCCGGGGTCGGGGGGGACGTCCGAGGCGCTCGGCACGGTGGCCGGCGCCAACGACTTCTTCGTGACCCTGAACGACGCCTTCCTCCCCGATGTCGCCGTGCTCGAGGTGCCGCCGAAGGTGGTGCTCGAGGAGCCGGTCGTGATCGTCCACTGGCACGACCCCGCCGGTCCGGACGGTCCGGCGCCGAGCACCTTCGCCCGCACGCTGGTCCACGTCTCCGAGGACGCCCAGGCCCAGGTGATCGAGGTGTACGCCGGAGGGCAAGGACCCGGTCGCTCACTCGTGGTCCCGGTCGGCGAGCTGGTGGTCGAGGACCGCGGCCGGCTGGCCTACGTCATGGTCCAGAACCTCGGTCCCCACTGCTGGACGCTGGCCCGGATCGGGGCCAGCGTCGGGCGGGACGCGACCCTGCGGACCTTCACGGCGGGGCTGGGTGCCGCCTACGGCCGTTGCCGCCTCGACGCGTCGGCGTCGGGCGAGGGCGGTTCCACCGAGATCACCAGCGTCTACCTCGGCTCGGGTGACCAGGTCCATGACGTCCGCACCATGCAGGACCACGTCGCCGCCCACACTACGAGCGACCTGCTCTGCAAGGGGGCGGTGGCCGAGCGCTCGAGCTCGATCTACTCCGGCCTGATCCGGGTCAGGAACGGCGCGGTGCGCTCGGACGCCGTGCAGACCAATCACAACCTGGTGCTCGACGAGAGCGCCCACGCCTCGTCGTTGCCGATCCTCGACATCGAGGAGAACGACGTGCGGTGTGCCCACGCGTCGAGCGTCGGGCCCCTGAACGAGGACCAGCGCTACTACCTCGAATCGCGTGGCCTGTCTCCCGAGCGGGCCGAGCGGCTCATCGTCCTCGGCTTCTTCGAGGACATCGTGGCGCGGGCTCCGATCTCCTCTGCTCAGGGGCCGCTCAGGTCCCGCATCGGGCATCGCCTCGGGGCCCTGCTCGGCCGGGGGGGCGGCGATGGCTGAGCGGGTGGTCCTGTGCAAGCGGGACGAGATCGCCCCCGGTGAGGCTCGCCGGTTCGACGTGGGGACCACGGCCGTCGCCCTCGTCCGGGTGGGAGACGACTTCTACGTCCTCTCGGACCGCTGCAGCCACGAGGACTACTCGTTGTCCGAGGGGGAGGTCTGGGTCGACGAGTGCGAGCTCGAGTGCCCGCGTCACGGGAGCACGTTCGATCTCCGGACCGGGGAGCCCTGTTCGCTGCCGGCCACCACCCCGGTGCCGATCTACGAGGTCGAGGTGGAGGGCGGCGAGGTCGCGGTGATCCTGTCGTGACGGCCGCGTCCACCGACACCCTCAGGGTCTCGGGCCTGGTCGCCGAGGTCGGCGGCGTGGAGATCCTCCACGGCGTCGATTTCGAGGTGGCCCCCGGCGAGGTCCACGTCGTCATGGGCCCGAACGGGTCGGGCAAGAGCACGCTGGCCCACGCCGTGATGGGCCGGCCGGGCACGACGGTGACCGCCGGTCGGATCGCCATCGGTGACACCGATCTCGGCGCGCTCCCGAGCTGGCTCCGGGCCCGGGCCGGGCTGTTCCTGGCCCTGCAGCAGCCGATCGAGGTACCGGGCGTCGGCCTCGAAGCCCTGCTCACCGAGGCGCTCGAGGCGACCGGTCGGGTCGGCGCCCGGGTTTCCGAGGTGCTCGGGAGCGAGGCCGATCAGATCGGGTTCGACCGGCGCTTCCTCCAACGGGCGCTCAACGTCGATTTGTCGGGAGGGGAGCGCAAACGCAACGAGATCCTCCAGCTCGGGGTGATCCGCCCGCGCTTCGCCGTCCTCGACGAGATCGACTCGGGCCTCGACGTGGACGCGCTCGCCGCCGTCGCCCGACGGATCGAGCGGGCCACCTCGGAGTGGGGTCTCGGGGTCGTGGCCGTGACCCACTTCCGGCGGCTACTCGAGGAGCTCCGGGCCGACCGGGTGCACGTCATGGTCGGGGGTCGGATCGTGGCCGATGGCGGCCCGGAGCTCGCCGAGGAGCTCGACGCCTCCGGCTACGCCGGGTACGACCCCGGGGTCCCCACGGACCGCTGACGCCGGCCGCTGGGCGGGGCCTCAGCGCCGGCGCACCCGACCCGAGGGCTCAGGTCGGGCTACTCCCGCCCCCGCCGTTGGCGCACAGGGACCCGAGGAAGGTGCCGGTCCCCGCGTGCCCGGGGTCAGCGGCGTAGCCCGGGTCGGGCAGCACGGCACCGATGTCCACGAAGGTTCCCGAAATCGTCGAGCCCGACTTGGTGATGCTGGTGGCGATGAGGACGTGGACGATGCCATCCATCAGAGGGAGGCTCGGGGGCGGTGCCGAGCTGTCGCCCGGCCTGGTCGTGAAGGTGAACGTCCCGCTGCAGTCGCCCATCGCCGGCACGTTGTCGGCGAAGCCCTTGAAGGAGCTGGGTGCGGGGCCCCCGCTGAGAAGGTTGTCCTGGGACCACTGGGCGCCCCAGAATTCGACCGTGCTCTGGGGCGTCGCACTGCCGTCCCCGATCACGAACCAGCTCGTGGAGGCGGCGCCGGCGCTCCCCGCTGCCGGGCCCAGCAACGGAACGAGGATCACGAGACCCGTGAGGGCCGCTCCGACCAGCAAACGGGGAATGCCGCGCACCTTCATGTGCCACCTCCCTGGAATGGAACCCTGAGGCTAGCCCTTGGAGCACTGATAGTGGTGGAATATCCACTCTTCGTGACGATTTTGCGTCGCTAGCGCGCCGGCCAACGCTCAATGTGGTCGTAGTTCTACCCTGGGTGGTGGTTGGTCACGGACTTTCCCGGGGCGTTCCGGCATCGGCCTCCCGGGGCAGGGCAGGGTCTCGGGGACGCCCTTCGGCGGGGGATGACGGGTACCGGAAGTGGCCATGGCCGGGGCCGTCCACCGGCTGGAGGCAGTCCCGGGGTCGCCGGCACCGGGACGCCCTGCACCCGTTCACCGACTCAGCGGTGCACGACATCGACCTCGACGGCCAGCTCTGGCTCGGGACCGTCTCCGACCCGGCCACCTGGTACCACCCCGCTCACCGTCGCGGCTGGTGACCGACACCCTGCCGACCACCTCGGCGGCCAACGAGGGGGGTGACGTCCAGATCATTGCCGAATCGCGGGCCCAAGAGATGCCGACCGGGTTCGTCGGGAGAACACCGCCGACCAACCCCTCGAGGTCAACGACCAGCCGCTCGACGTGAACCCGTCGCTCCTGGCGTCTCCCGAGAGCGGTCCGGCCACGACCGTGCCGCGCCCGACCCCGTCCTTTCGACCCCGCGCGTGCCGAGCGACCGCCGGCGCACCACCCTCGCCCCGTTGGCCCCGGCCGGGGGTCAGGAAGCCTTGGCGAGCTCGTCGAGGCCCTGGACCAGCGCGTTCCAGCTCAAGGTGGCGCACTTGATGCGGACCGGGAACTTCACCACCCCCTGAAGGGCGGCCAGCTCGCCGAGCGAGGCCAGATCGACCGGCTCGGGCTCGGTTGGTGGGTCTTCGGTCCCGGTGGTGCGGTCGTCGTCGGAGAGCGACGCCTCGTGGACCGACATCATCGCCTTGAAGACCGCGACGAGCTCCCGGACCTCGGTGATCGACTTGCCCTTCACGGCCGCCGACATGAGCGAACCCGAGGACTGGCTGATCGAGCACCCCGAGCCGGCGACCTTGATGTCCCGCAGCGTGCCGTCGACCACCTCGAGGCTGAGGACGACCTCGTCACCGCACAGCGGGTTGAAGCCCTCGACCCGGTGGGCCGGCGGGGTCGGCAGCTCCCCCCGGTTCCGGGGCGAGCGGTAGTGGTCGAGGATGATCTCGCGGTAGAGCTCTTCGAGGTCGGGCATCAGCGCTGGTCGGGGGCTATCAGGCTCACCCGAACACTGTACCGACATGGGTCAGCCCTTCGATCAGGGTGTCGATGTCGGAGTCGTCGTTGTAGATGTCGATCGAGGCTCGGGCGGTGGCGCTTACCCCCAGGCGGCTCATGAGCGGTTTCGCGCAGTGGTGCCCGGGTCGAACGCACACCCCGAACTGGTCGAGCACCTGCGCGACGTCGTGGGCGTGGACGTCTCGGTAGTCGAGCGAGAGCACGCCGGCCCGGTCCCCGCCGACCGGCGGCCCGAACACCCTGCAGACCTCTCCGAGGCGATCGCCGATCGCCGTGAGCGCGTAGGCCGTGAGGGCACGCTCGTGGGTGACGATCTGCTCCATGCCGACGGCATCCAGGTAGTCGACGGCCGCCGCCAGGCCCACGGCCTCGGCGATGGGCGGGGTGCCGGCCTCGAAGCGCCACGGCGCCTCGGCCGGGGTGAAGCGCTCAAGGGTGACGTCGAGGATCATGCCGCCCCCGCCAAGGAAGGGCGGCATCGCATCCAGCAGCTCCCGGCGTCCCCACAGCACGCCGATCCCGGTGGGTCCGAGCATCTTGTGGGCCGAGAAGGCGAGGAAGTCGGCACCGAGGGCGGCGACGTCGGTGACCAGATGGGGGACCGACTGGGCGCCGTCGACCACCGTGATCGCCCCGTGGCGGTGGGCCGCCTCGGTGATCAGGGGGACCGGGTTGATGGTCCCGAGCACGTTGGACATCGCGCTGACCGAGACCGCGCTGGCGCCGTCGAGGATGCGGTCGAGGTCGCAAAGGTCGAGCCGGCCCTGCCCGTCCACCGGCAGGTAGCGCAGCTCGATGCCGACGTTTTGGGCGAGGGCGAGCCAGGGGACCAGGTTGGAGTGGTGCTCCATCTCCGTCAGCACCACCACGTCGCCCCGCTTGAGGTTTGCCCGTCCCCAGCTGTTCACGACCAGGTTGAGCGCCTCGGTGGCGTTCTTGGTGAAGATCACCTCGTGCCTCGGGTCGGGGGCCCCGATGAAGCGGCCGACCTTGCGCCGCGCCCCTTCGTAGAGGGCGGTCGCCTCCTCGGCGGTCGCGTACACCCCACGATGGACGTTGGCGTGGGTGCTCTCGTAGTAGCGCTCCATGGCCGCCAGGACCGGGCGGGGCTGGAGGGAGGACGAGGCCGAGTCGAGGTAAACGATCGGGCGGTCGTGGACCCGCTGGGCCAGGAGGGGGAAATCCTTGCGGATCACCTCGGCGTCGAGCGGTTCGGGGACCGGGGTCATCGGGCCCGCCAGGCGTCGTAGCCGCCGGCCTCGATCCGTGCGGCGAGCTCGGCACCGCCGCTCTCGGCGATGCGCCCGTCGACCATGAGGTGGACCCGGTCGGGAATCAGGTCCACCAGGATCCGCTGGTAGTGGGTCACGACCAGGACACCCATGGCCGGCCGGAGCTCCCGCACCGTCCTCACCCCGCTGCCGACCACCTTCAAGGCGTCGACGTCGAGACCCGAGTCGGTCTCGTCGAGGACCGCCACCTCCGGGTCGAGCAGCGCCATCTGGAGGATCTCGTTGCGCTTGCGCTCTCCGCCGGAGAACCCCTCGTTGAGGTAGCGCTCACCGAAGGCCGGGTCCATGCCCAGGCGCTCCATCCACTCGGTCATCGCCAGCCGGACCTCGAGCACCGAGACCTCGGTGCCGCGTCGGGCCGACATGGCCTGCCGGAGGAACTGGGTCACCGAGACCCCGCTCAGGGCCTCGGGGTGCTGGAAGGCGAGGAACATCCCGGCCTTGCCTCGCACCTCGGTCGGCCAGGTCGTCACGTCCTCGCCCTTCACGCGGATGGCACCGCCGGTGACCCGGTAGCCGGGGTGGCCGAGCAGGACGTTGGCCAAAGTCGATTTGCCGGCTCCGTTCGGTCCCATGAGGGCGTGGACCTCGCCCGGTGCGATCTCGAAGGTGACGCCGCGCAGGATCTCGTTGTCGTCGGCGACGACCCGGAGGTCCTCGACGGCCAGGAGCGGAACGGGCACGGCATCGGTGGCCACGGCTAAAACCTTACCGGACCGGTCACCTTTTCCGAACGGGTCCGACGCCCCGGGCCGGGCCCGTTGGGTCGCGCCGGCTCACCAACCGCGCGCCACCCACTCTTCGAGGCTCGGCGACTCGGCGCCGATGGTCGTGGAGGCCCCATGGCCCGGGAGTACCACGGTGTCGCCGGCGAACCGGGAGAACAGGCGCTGCTCGATGGAACGAATGATGGTCGGGAAGTCCCCCCCGGGGAACTTGGTGGCGCCGGGACCCCCGGGGAACAGGGTGTCGCCGGTGAGCAAGAGCGGGGTCCCCTCGACCGCGAAGCACATCGAGCCCTGGGTGTGGCCGGGGGTGGCGATGGTCCGGACCCGCAAGCGCCCGAGCTCGATCACCGAGTCGTCCTCGAGGAGCAGGTCGTAGCTCGGCAGCATGTCGGCGTCGGCGGCGGTCACCGACACGCTGATGCCCGCGTCGCGCACCGCTGGGACCGCCTGGATGTGGTCCCAGTGGCCGTGAGTCTCGACCACGGTGCGCACCCCCAGGCGCTCACAGACCTCGAGGAGCGCCTCGTGCTCGTTGGCCGCGTCGACCAGCATCGCTTCACCGCTCCGGCGGCAACGGAGCACGTAGACGTTGTTGTCCATCGGCCCGACCACCATGCGGTGGAGCTCGCAGGCGGCGTCCTCCCAGATCCGTGCCAACTCGGGCATGACCCCAGGATCGCACAGCGGGGGCCCGGTGGGAACGCCGGGTCCGGCCGGGCCCGGCTGGGAACGTTCCCGTTGTCGGTCCGGGCCCATTTCTGGTAGACAGCGCACAGAAGCGTCGGTGGCGGGCCCGCCCTCGGCGCAGCCGGCGCCCCTCGGCGCTCGGACGCCAGGAGAAGCTCGAACGCCAGGAGAAGAGAGAGCCACCATGAACTTTGCCTTCAGCGAGGAGCAAGAGGAGCTGCGGACCGCCGTGCGGCGCTTCCTGCAGGAAAAGTCGCCCGAGACCGAGGTCCGGCGGCTCATGGAGACCGAGGACGGCTACGACCCGGCGGTCTGGTCCCAGATGGCCGACCAGCTCGGCCTGCAGTCTCTGACCGTCCCCGAGGAGTACGGGGGCTCGGGGTTCTCCTACGTGGAGCTGATCGTGGTGCTCGAGGAGATGGGCAACGTGCTCCTGTGCGCCCCCTTCTTCTCGACCGTCGCCCTGGCCACCAACGCCCTGCTCACCTCGGGCGACGAGCAGGCCAAGAAGGACCTGCTGCCGGGCCTGGCTTCGGGACAGACGATCGGGACCCTGGCCATCACCGAGGACAACGGACGCTGGGACTTCGACGGCATCGCGCTCGCCGCCCGGGAGTCGGGTGGCACCTGGACCCTCGACGGGCACAAGTCCTTCGTCATCGACGGCCACACGGCCAACCTGATCCTGGTGGTCGGGCGGACCCCGGCCGGGCTCAGCCTGTTCGCCGTGGACGGGGACGCCGCCGGGCTGACCCGGACGTCGCTGCCGACCATGGACCAGACCCGCAAGCAGGCCCGGCTGGTCTTCGAGTCGACGCCGGCCCGGCTGATCGGCACGGACGGCGGCGCCGCCGAGGGCCTGACCAAGACCCTCGACCTGGCGGCGGTGGCGCTCGCCGCCGAGCAGGTCGGTGGGGCCCAGCACTGCCTGGACAGCTCGGTCGACTACGCCAAGAACCGGATCCAGTTCGGCCGCCCGATCGGCAGCTTCCAGGCCATCAAGCACAAGTGCGCCGACATGCTGCTCGAGGTGGAGTCGGCTAAGTCCGCCGCCTACTACGCCGGTTGGGCCGCCGCCGAGGACTCCGACGAGCTTCCGGTCGTTGCCAGCTTGGCCAAGTCGTACTGCTCGGAGGCCTACTTCCACGCGGCGGCCGAGAACATCCAGATCCACGGCGGGATCGGCTTCACCTGGGAGCACGACGCCCACTTGTACTTCAAGCGGGCCAAGTCCTCCGAGCTCTTGTTCGGTGACCCCGCCTACCACCGCGAGTTGCTCGCGCAACGGATCGGGATCTGACCTGACCGAGCGGTCGGCCCGCCGGTGACGTGAGCGGCCAGTGGTCGCAGACCGCTGGCCCCGCTGGCGCTCTCCGCTACTACGTGGCCGGCGCCGCCCGGCGTCCGGCCGCGCCGCTCCTCTTGGTCTGCCCGGAGCTGCCGACGGTCGAAGGCGCCCACGGGGACGTCGGGCTGCCCTATGAGGCGGTCGCCGAACGGGTGGCGCAGGAATCGGGGTGGCAGGTGTTGGCGGCCATGTTCCGTGGGGTCGGAGGTTCGGCCGGCAGCTTCTCGGCCCGCGGCTGGCTCGAGGACGCCGGTGACGTGATGGCGGCCGAGCTGGCCGGGCGGAGCGGGCTACGGGCGGCCGGGTTCGGATTCGGGGGGGCCGTGGCCCTTGCCCTCGCCGCCGCCGACGAGCGGGTCCGGGGCGTGGCCTGCTTCGCCGCCCCGACCCGCCTGGCCGAGTGGGCCGACGACCCTGCCGGCCTGGCCGAGCGGTGTCGCAGCGCCGGGGTGATCCAGGCCGGCTTCCCCGAGGACGTCGTCGCCTGGGCGGCCGAGCTGCGGACCCTCGAGCCGCTGGCTTCGGCGCCGCGGCTCGGCGCCCGCCCCCTCCTCGTGGTCCAAGGCTCCGAGGACGACGACGTCCCCCCGGCGTCGGCCCGGGCGCTGGTGGAAGCGGCCCAGCACGCCGAGCTGCGAATGGTGCTCGGTGCCGGCCACTGGCTCCGGGCCGACCCCCGCGCCGTCGCGACCCTGATCGGGTGGCTCGAGCGTCAGAACTGAGGTCCACCCCCCACCCGCTCGAGCGACGAGGTGAGGGCCTCCCGCAGGTGTCGGGCGGCTCGCTCGGCGTCGTCGGCCTCGGTTAGGTAGCGGACCACGACGAAGTGACGCGCCCCGGCGGCCACCAGATCGGGGAGGGTCTCGGGGGTCACGCCACCGGTCACGAACACCGGCCACGGGGACCGGGCGACGGCGAGCGAGAGGTAGCCGGTCCCGGTGCCGGCCCGACCGGGCTTGGTCGGGGTCGAGACGACCGGGCCGGCCGAGAGGTAGTCGACCGGCTCGCCCATGGCCTCGAGGAGGTCGGTCTCCGAGTGGGTCGAGGTCCCGACGATGGCGCCGGCCCCGAGCAGGCGCCGGGCCAGGGCGCGGGGGGCGTCATCCCGTCCGAGGTGGACCCCGTCGGCGCCGGCCTCGAGGGCGAGGTCCGGGCGGTCGTTCAAGATGAACGGGACCCCGAGGTCCGCGCACACCCTCGCCACCAGCCGGGCCCGCTCGAGAAGCGGCTTCGCCTCGAGCGTCTTGTCCCGCAGCTGGACGACGTCGACCCCGCCGGCGATGCACGACTCGACGAAGGCGGCCAGGTCGGGCCGGTCCGGCGTGCACAGGTAGAGCTGGCGGCCGGTGATGCCCCCGGTCACTGCGAGGTCTTGGCGGCCGCCTTCATCGCCTTCTTGAAGTCCCGCACCTTGGCCAGGCTGGCATCGTCGACGATGTCGGCTACCGAACGGTAGGAGCCCCGCTCCCCGTAGGGGGTCGAGGCCTCGGTCCAGCCCTTGGGGCGCACGCCGAGTTGCTTGCCGAGCAGGGCGACGAAGATCCGGGCCTTCTGGTCGCCGAAGCCCGGCAGCGCCTTCACCCGGGCGAGCAGTTCCTTGCCGGTCCCGACGCCGTTCCACACGTTGGCCACGTCCCCGCCGTAGGTGTCGGCGACCTCGACCGCCAGGGCCTGGACCCGCTTGGACATCGACGCCGGGTACCTGTGCAGCGAGGGCTTCTCGGCGAAGATCCCCGCCAGCTCCTCGGGATCCATGCCGGCCAGGGTGGCGGCGTCCAGCGTCCCGCCGAGGCGCCGGGCGAGTTCGCTCGGGCCGCGGAAGGCCCATTCGAGGGGGATCTGCTGGTCGAGGACCATGCCGACGACGAGGGCCAAGGGGTTCTCCGAGAGGAGCCGGTCGGCCGCCTGGTCCTGGGCGAGATGGAGCATGGGCCGCAGCCTAACCCCGGAGGTCGGCGACCGGCCCGGGGAGTGCTCGATCACCCACCGCCGGTGACGGCGAACAGCCTCGATCGAGAACCGGGCCCGGCGCGAAGACGCGGCACCGACCGGTTGCTCATGGTGGGGGCTAGGTCAGTGCCCCCAACGCGTTCATGTAGCGGGCCATGAAGGCGTCGGACGCCTCACCGGCCGTGTAGAAGTCGACACCGAAGTCGCTGAGGAGCAGCTGGCCTCGCATGATCAGCAGCTGGGCCTCGTCGGAGTCGTGGATGGAGAGCAGGACGTCTCGATCACCCTTGACCATCCACATCCCGACCCCTCGCTCCGAGAAGAAGAGCTCGGGGTCGGTGCACTTCCCTGCTTCGGCCTGCTTGGTCCAGAATGCGGCGACGTCCGCGCCGTACTCGAGCGCCTTTGCCTCCCGCCCGGGTATGGGCTCCGTCCAGGTCACGATCATTGCTGAGTGCATCTCAAGGCCTCCTTCACGAGTGCCCGCCGACAAGTCAAATGTGCGCTCGGCGCAACGGCGATACAACGACGAACGGGTTACGAAGAGCGGGGCGCGAGGTCCCGTGCTCGAATGGCGATTTTCGGTGGGTCCGGATCCTCAGGAGCTGGCCACGGCGCCAGTCGTCGGGCACACCCGTCGGTGTGTGTCCCCCGGCGGCTGGAAAAAGACCCGGGAGCCGGCCACGAGATCCTTCAGCGTTCTCGTGACGAGCACCTCATGCTCAGCCGCCTTGGCCTCGACCCGGACGGCGATGCGGACGGCGATCCGGTCGGCGTCCGTGCCCAGGACGCTCGATCTCCCCGGTGTGCAGAGGACCTCGATGTTGGAGATGATCGGCTGCAGGCCGACGAACACGGTCTCGCGCTCGCGCTCACCGAAGGCCCGGTACGCGACGTGCACATCACCGTTGCGCGCGTCGCGAACATCGGGTGTCTCCACGACGCCCCCTTCCCAGGCCGTCGCTTCCAGGGTACGGCCCGACGACAAACTCGTGTCGGCTGCTCGGCTAGTGCCCTGAGGCAGGCCCGGTCGCCTCCCGACACCGGTGACGCCGCCGGCCGACGCGGAAGTGTCAGAGTCCGAGCGGCCCGGCCACGTCGGCATCCACGCCGAAGGCGCCGATGGCGTCGGCGACCTCGGTCGGGTCGGCCAGCCCGTTGGCCGCGAGGGAGGACAGGACCGCGACCACCGTGTGGGCGGCGTCAGTCTCGAAGTAGCGGCGCAGCGCGGGGCGGGCGTCAGAACGGCCGAAGCCGTCGGTGCCGAGCGAGGTGTAGGGGCGCCTGACCCATCGGGCCACCTGATCGGGTACCGCCCGCAGGTAGTCGGTGACCGCGACCACCGGGTCGGTTCCGTCGCCCAAGGCGCCGGTCACATAGGGGACCGCGCGCTTCGAGGCCGGGTGGAGCCGGTTGTGCCGTTCGACCGCCAGGGCGTCGGCCCGCAACTCGGACCACGAGGTCACCGACCAGGTGTCGCAGCCCACCCCGTAGCGCTCGGCCAGGATGGCCCTGGCCTCCTCGGCCACCTGCCACATGGGTCCGGAGAACAGGATCGTCGCCCGGCGGGGCTGGGCCGGCTCGGCGGCGGCGGAGAAGCGGTACATGCCGCGCAGCACCCCGGCCCGGACCTCCTCGCCCGCCTGGCCCTCGGGCAGGGCGGGCATCGGGTAGCTCTCGTTGTAGAGGGTGAGGTAGAAGAAGCGGTCCTCGGCGTCGGGTCCGACGGTCTTCGCGACCGCCTCTTCGACCACGATCGCGAGCTCGTAGGCGAAAGCGGGGTCGTAGATCCGGGCCGCAGGGTTGGTGGAGGCGAGCAACGGGGAGTGGCCGTCGTCGTGCTGGAGCCCCTCACCCTGGAGGGTCGTGCGCCCGGCCGTGCATCCGGCCAGGATCCCCCGGCCGCGGGTGTCGCCGAGGGCCCATGCCAGATCGCCCACCCGTTGGAAGCCGAACATGGAGTAGAAGAGGTACACCGGCACCATGGGTCGGCCCCAAGTGGCGTACGAGGTCGCCAGTGCGATGAAGCTGGCCATCCCCCCCGCCTCGGTGATGCCCTCTTGGAGGATCTGTCCCGACGTGCTCTCCACGTAGCGGAGCGGGAGGTCGAAGTCGACCGGCGTGTAGCGCTGACCCTCGGGGGCGTAGATCTTCGACTCGGCGATGATGGCCTCGAGCCCGAAGGTCCGGGCTTCGTCGGGGACGATGGGCACGATCATCTCGCCGACCACCGGGTCCCGGACCAGGTTCCGCAGCAGCCGGGCGAACGCCATGGTGGTGGAGACCGCCTGGCCGCCGGAGCCGGCGAGCAGATCGGCGAAGGTCTTGGGGTTGGCCGTCCGCGGCGGGCTCGGCCGGACCACCCTGGCGGGAACGGGGCCGTTGAGGATCTGGCGACGGGCCATCAGGTACTGGTGCGCGTCGGAGTGCTCGGCGGGCCGGTAGTAGGGGGGGAGGTCGGCCTCGAGGGCCGAGTCCGGGATCTCCTCGCCGAGGTAGAGACGGTCGCGGAGGGCCACCAGCTGGGCCTTGGTCATCTTCTTGATCTGATGGGTGGCGTTGCGGGCTTCGATCTCGGGGCCGAGTGTCCAGCCCTTGATCGTTTTGGCCAGGATGACCGTCGGTGCGCCGCGCTGCTCGGTCGCCAGCCGGTAGGCGGCGTAGAGCTTCCGGTAGTCGTGCCCGCCCCGGGGCAGGGTGCGCAGGTCGTCGTCGCTCAGGTGCTCGACCAGACGCCGCAACCTCGGGTCGGGGCCGAAGAAGTGCTCCCGGATGTAGGAGCCCGACTCGGTCGCGTACTTCTGGAACTCGCCGTCGACCGTCGTGTTCATCCGGTTTAGGAGCACCCCGTCGACGTCGCGGGCCAAGAGGTCGTCCCAGCGCCGGCCCCAGATCACCTTGATGACGTTCCAGCCGGCCCCCCGGAAGACCGCCTCGAGCTCCTGGATGACCTTGCCGTTCCCGCGGACCGGGCCGTCCAATCGCTGCAGGTTGCAGTTGACGACGAAGATCAGGTTGTCGAGGTGCTCGCGGCCGGCCACCCCGAGGGCTCCGATGGACTCGGGTTCGTCCATCTCCCCGTCCCCGACAAAGCACCAGACCCGGCTCTCGCTCGTGTCCACCAGCTCGCGCAGGTGCAGGTAGCGGTTGACGTGGGCCTGGTAGATGGCGGCGATCGGTCCGAGGCCCATCGACACCGTCGGGAACTCCCAGAAGTCGGGGAGTAGCCGCGGATGGGGGTAGCTCGGCAGTCCGTTGCCGCCGACCTCGTGGCGGAAGTTGTCGAGCTGTGCCTCGCTCAGTCGGCCCTCGACGAAGGCTCGGGCGTAGATGCCCGGCGACGCGTGGCCCTGGATGAAGACCTGGTCGCCGGCGCCGCCGCTGGCCTTCCCCCGGAAGAAGTGGTTAAACCCGACCTCGTAGAGGGATGCGGAGCTGGCGTAGGTGGACAGGTGGCCGCCGATGCCCTCGGTCCGCGCGTTCGCCCTGGTCACCATGACGGCGGCGTTCCACCTGATGTAGGCGCGGATCCGTCGTTCGAGGTCCTCGTCGCCGGGGAACCACGGTTCGTCGGCGGCGGGAATGGTGTTGACATAGGGCGTCGACACCGTGGCCGGGAAGTCGACCTGGAGGGTGCGGGCCCGTTCGAGCAGCTTCATGAGCAGGTAGCGGGCACGGGCCCGCCCACGGGTGTCGACGACGGCGTCGAAGGAGTCGAGCCATTCGTCGGTCTCGACCGGGTCGATGTCGGGGATCTGGTGCGAGATGCCGTCGAAGAGCATGACCAATGATCCCACCCTCCCGTGTCACCGGGTCGACGCCCCGATCCGGCCGACCTGGACGGGGAGCCCGGTCACCTCGGAAGCCCGGGGCTCGGTAGTACACAGTGGGGGTGACTTCTCTCAGGGCCGAGGCGGCCCGTCCCCCGGAGGCGGAGTGATGGCCGAGGACGTCGAGCCGGTCGTCGTCTACACCGACGGATCGTGCCTCGGGAACCCCGGGCCCGGTGGATGGGCATGGGCGATCCCCGGCGGGCGGAGCGACAGCGGCGGTGAGGTCCTCACCACGAACCAGCGGATGGAGATCACCGCCGTGCTCCAGGCGTTACGGACGATCGGCGAGGACGATCCGACCGGGCCGATCACGGTGGTCAGCGACTCGAACTACGTCGTCCGCTGCTTCCACGACCGCTGGTGGGAGGGCTGGCTGCGGCGGGGCTGGCGCAACTCGGGAGGCAAACCAGTAGCGAACCGGGACCTCTGGGAGCCTCTGTTCGATCTGGCGCTCGGGTCCCGGCGCACGGTCGGCTTCCGGTGGGTGAAGGGCCACAGCGGGGATCCGTGGAACGACTTCGTCGACGAGCTGGCGGTCGCCGCCGCCACCGAGGCCCGTTCGAGCGCCTGATCCGGTTTGGTGTCCATTCGCCGGGGCCGTACCATCGAGCTCCATGGAACTGACCAACAGCTCGGCCATTGTCACTGGCGGTGCCTCGGGGCTCGGGGCGGCGACGGTCCGGGCGCTCGCCGAGCGGGGAGCCCGGGTTGTCGTGTTCGACCGGAACGAAGCCGGGGCCAAGCAGGTCGCCGACGAGGCCGGTGGCGAGCCGTTCGCCGGTGACGTCACCGATCCGGAGGCCTGCCAGAAGGCGGTCGACTTGGCGGCCGAGGGAGGTGTGCTGCGGGTCGCCGTCAACTGCGCCGGAACGGGTTGGGCGGAGCGGGTCATCAACCGTGAGGGCAAGCCGCACGACATCAGGGGTTTCGAGTTCCTCATGCGGCTGAATGTCATCGGCACCTTCAACGTGATGACCAAGGCGGCCGCCGCGATCGCCAAGACCGAGCCCTCGGTGGACGGTGAGCGGGGAGTCATCGTGAACACCGCATCGGTCGCGGCCTTCGACGGTCAGATCGGTCAGCTCGCCTACTCGGCCTCCAAGGGGGCGGTCGTCGGGATGACCCTGCCGGCCGCCCGCGACCTCTCGGTCGTCGGGATCCGGGTGCTCACAATCGCCCCGGGGCTCTTCGACACACCCCTGCTCGCCTCCCTGCCCGAGGAGCAGCGCAGAGCGCTGGGCGAATCGGTGCTGTTCCCCAAGCTCCTCGGTCAGCCGTCGCAGTTCGCCCAGTTGGTGGTGGACATCGTCGGCAACCGGTACCTGAACGGCGAAGTGATCCGTCTCGACGGCGGCATTCGGATGCCGCCACGGTGAGCTGCCACCGGTGAAGTATCGGGAGGCCGCCGGGGTGCGGCTCTCGGCCATCGGGCTCGGCTGCTGGCAGTTCGGGTCGCGCGAGTGGGGCTACGGCGAGCCCTACGCCAAGGAGATCGCCCCGGCCGTCGTCCGGCGCTGCCTGGACCTCGGGGTCAACCTCTTCGACACCGCCGAGGCCTACGGGTTCGGACGATCCGAACGCATCCTCGGTGCCGCCCTGGGCGACCGCCGGCCCGAGGCCTTCGTGGCCACCAAGCTCTTCCCGGTGCTCCCGATCGACCCGATCGTCGGGCGCCGGGCCCGGGCCAGCGCCCGTCGGCTCGACGTCGAGATCCTCGATCTCTACCAGCTCCACTGGCCGAACCCGGTCGTGCCGCTCACGAAGAGCGTCGAGGCGCTCGCCCGCCTCCGCGCTGAGGGCCTGATCGCCAACGTGGGTGTGTCGAACTTCAACCTCGCCCAGTGGCGGCGGGCCGAGGACCTCCTCGGGTCCCCGGTGCTTTCCAACCAACTCCGTTACAACCTGATCGACCGTCGCATCGAGCGGGAGGTGCTGCCCTGGGCCCAGGAGCACGGACGGCTGGTCATCGCCTACAGCCCGCTGGCCCAAGGGCTGCTCTCCGCTCGCTACGGCGCCGAGACGACGCCGCGGAACCTGCGGGCGAACAGCCCGGCGTTCCTGCCCGAGAACCTCCGCCGGGTCGAGCCGTTGCTGGCCGCCCTGCGCCGGATTGCCGCCGCGCACGGGGCCTCCCCGGCCCAGGTCTCCCTGGCGTGGCTCCTGCGGCGCGACGGCGTGGTCGTCATCCCCGGTGCCTCCTCGGTGGCCCAGGCCGAGTCGAACGCCACCGCCGCCGACCTGGAGCTGACCGACGACGAGGACGCCGAGCTCACGGCGGCCTCGGACGCGTTCGAGCCGGTCGGGGGGGTCGAGGCCTACCGGACCATCACCCGCCTGGCGGCCCAGCGGTTCCGGGCCCGCCTCGCGGGCATCGCGAGCGGGCTCCGGGCCTAGCCCTCAACAAGAGCGACGCTCGGCCCCCGGTATGGTGGGCGTGAGCGACCCGATGGGTGGCGCTTGGCGGGTCGAAGGCGGGTGTGCGGTGCCGACCTCGGCCGCCGGGGGAGGACGAAGCCGAGACAGCGACGAAGGAGCGGGAGAGGTGACGACCACGGGAGCCCAGTTCGACGTCGTGGTCATCGGGGGCGGCCCGGGCGGGTACGCGACCGCACTCTACGGTGCCGCCGCCGGGCTCTCGATCGCCATCGTCGAACGGGACAAGGTCGGCGGCACCTGCTTGCACCGAGGGTGCGTCCCGGCGAAGGAGTTCTTAGAGACGGCATCGGTGTACCGGACCGTCCGGGGCTCCTCGGAGTTCGGCATCGAGGCCGGCGAGCCGACCGTGGACTTCTCGGTCAGCCAAGCTCGGAAGAACGCCGTGGTGGACCGGCTCTTTCGTGGCCTCTCCGGCCTCCTGAAGGGGCGCAAGGTCACCGTGTTCCACGGGAACGGCACCCTCTTGCGCGGACACCGGGTCCGGATCAGCGAGGGCGCCGACGCCGGGAACGAGATCGTGGGGCGGGCGATCGTCCTCGCCGCCGGCTCGGTGCCGAGAACACTCCCGGGGCTCCCCGTTGACGGTCGCAGCGTGGTCACCTCCGACGAGTTCTTGGACTTGGACCGGATCCCCGAGTCCGTCGCCGTGGTGGGCGGTGGCGCGATCGGCTGTGAGTTCGCGTCGCTCCTGTCCGATCTGGGCTCCCAGGTCAGCGTGGTCGAGGCGCTTCCCTCCATCCTGAGCGGGTGCGACGCCGACGTCGCCGCGGTCGTCCACCGGTCGTTTCGCAAGCGCGGGATCGACGTCCACCTTGGGACCCAGATCGAGGGCTTCGTGCCCCGCCCGAACGGCACCGGCGGCGTTCTGCACCTGAGCGACGGGCCAGAGATCGACGTCGACATGGTGGTGATCTCGGTCGGTCGCCGGCCGAGGAGCGAGGGCTTGGTCGCGGAGGGCACGGCCGTCGTCATCGACGACCGGGGGTTCGTGGTCTCCGATCGTTACCAGCGCACGCACGAGCCGGGGGTGTGGGCCGTCGGCGACATCGTCGCCGGGACGCCGCAGCTCGCCCACGTCGGGTTCGCCGAGGCGATCGTGGCCGTGCAGTGCATGCTCGGCGAGCGGACGACCCCGGTCGACTACGAGCGGGTTCCGTGGGCCATCTACTGCCACCCGGAGGTGGCCTTCGCCGGGCTCACAGAGGAGCACGCGCGGTCCCGGGGGCTGGACATCGTGGTCAAGAAGGACCCCTTCGGCGGGAACAGTCGGGCCCAGATCCTGGGCGACACCGAGGGCCTGGTGAAGGTGGTCGCCGAGCGGGCACCCGACGGCAGCGCCAGACGGATCCTCGGGGTGCACATGGTCGGACCGTGGGTCACCGAACAAATCGGCGCTGGCTACCTCGCCGTGAACTGGGAGGCCACCCCGCTCGAAGTCGCGCAGTTCATCCAGCCGCATCCGTCGTTGTCCGAGACCTTCGGTGAGACGGTGCTGGCACTCACCGGAAGGGGTCTCCACGTTGGCTGACGTCACGATGCCGCAACTCGGCGAGACGGTGACCGAGGGGACCATCACCCGATGGATGAAGGGGGTCGGCGACCACGTGGAGCGGGACGAGCCGCTCTTCGAGGTGTCCACCGACAAGGTCGACAGCGAGGTTCCTTCGCCGGCCACCGGCGTGATCACCGAGATCGTTGTGCCCGAGGGCGAGACCGTCGACGTCGGTACCACACTGGCCGTGATCGGAGACGGCCAGGTGAGCCCGGCGCCCGCCGCTCCGAGGGAGGAGCCGGTGCCCGAGGTGCCGGCCGAACCGCCCCCGGAGCCGGAGGTCGCGGCGCCGCCGCCGGTCACCGCGGCGACCCAGGTGCCGCCCGAACCGCGCCGGGCGCCGGAGCCGCCCCCGCCGGCACCACCGGGCTTCGCCGCCGGGGTTCCGGGCATCCCCGACGGGACCCCCGAGGAGGAGCCCCTGCTCCTCTCGCCGATGGTCCGTCGGCTGTTGGCCGAGAACGGGATCAACGCCGCCGAGATCCGCGGTTCGGGCCCCGCGGGCAGGATCACGCGGGAGGACGTGCTCGACTACATCGACGCCCATCGGCGAGAGGGGGGTTCGACCCCGCAGCCGCCGCAAGAACCGTCGACGCCGGTCGCGAGCCAGCCGGGGGTGGCCGAGCAGATCGCCGAGAGTCGGCTGGTGTCGGCAGCGACCACGGCTGAAGTGGTCGTGCCGACGGCGGGCGACCGGGTGGTGCCGTTCTCGAACGTGAGACGGCGGACCGCCGAGCACATGGTCCGTTCCAAGGCGACCTCACCGCACGCGTTCATCGCGGCCGAGACCGATTTCGAGAACGTGGAGCGAGTTCGTCGGGCCCAAGGGGGGCGCTTCCGTGCCGAAGAGGGCTTCTCGCTCACCTACCTGCCGTTCGTGGCTCGAGCCGCGGTGGAGGCGCTGCGGGAGTACCCGAACCTCAACGCGTCGGTGATCGAGGATTCGCTTGTCGTGCACAGCGAGATCAATCTCGGCATCGCGGTGGACCTGGACCACGAAGGCTTGATCGTGCCGGTCGTCCACCGAGCAGAGGAGGTCACCTTGCGGGGGATCGCTCGCCGGGTGCGCGATCTCGCCGATCGGGCCCGATCCCGCCAGCTCAGTGCGGACGACATCGCCGGGGGAACGTTCTCGATCACCAACGACGGCCCCTTCGGGACCTACTTCACGGTTCCGATCATCAACCAGCCGCAGGTCGCGATCTTGGCCACCGACGGGATCAAGCGGCGGCCGGTCGTGGTGACGAGCGAGGACGGGAGCGAGTCGATCGCCATCCATTCGGTCGGAGTCCTCGGCATGTCCTGGGACCATCGGGCGGTCGACGGCGCCTACGTGTCCGAGTACCTCCATCGGGTCGGAGTGATCCTGTCCTCACGGGATTGGGCGGCCGAGCTCTGACCCCGATGTTGCGGGTTCGTCGGTTGGGGACCGTCCCCTTCGAGGAGGCCTACACGCTGCAGCGTGCTCTCGCCGAGCGGGCGGAGGCTGACTACCTGCTCGTCCTCGAACATCACCACGTCTTCACCCTCGGCGTTCGCGCCGATCCGGCGCACGTGGTCGGTGACCCGGCCACCCTGGGGGTGTCGGTGGTGAGGACCGACCGGGGTGGGGACGTCACCTATCACGGGCCGGGCCAGCTCGTCGTGTACCCGATCCTGACCGTCCCCGACCATCCTTCGGCCGGGAGGGACCATGTCCGCCGCCTCGAGCAGGTGGTCATCGACGCCCTGGCGTCGGTCGGGGTTGAGGGTGCGGGCCGGCTGCCCGGCTACCCGGGGATCTGGCTCGATCCGGGCGGCCCGCGGCCAGCCAAGGTGGCGGCGATCGGTGTCCGCACCCGCCGCCGATCCGACGGTCGACGGCGAAGCCTCCACGGGGTGGCCCTCAACGTCGAGCCCGACATGGAGATGTTCGCCCAGATCGTGCCGTGCGGGATCAGTGAGCTCCCGGTCACCTCGCTCACGGAAGCCGGCTTTGCCATCACCATGCCCGAGGTTGCCGATGCCGTCGTGGCCCGTGCCGTCGCCGAGTGGGGCCACGGCACGGTGGACGACCGCGCCGTGGCCCCGAACATCCCGGCCCCTCGTCGGGTCACGCTGGCCGGCACGGTCGAGGGGCTCGGGTTGCGCCGGCTCCGCCAAGCCGGGGTGGACCCGACCCGGTCACTCTCGATCTCGGATCGCAAGCCGCCCTGGCTTCGGGTCCGGGCCCGGCTGGGGGAGGAGTACCTCGCCACGGCCAGGACCGTGGGGTCCCTCTCCTTGGCCACGGTGTGCGAGGAAGCGGGGTGCCCGAACATCTACGAGTGCTGGGCCGAGGGGACGGCGACGTTCATGGTGAATGGGTCCCGGTGCACCCGGTCCTGCGGGTTCTGCAAGGTCGACACCGGGCGTCCCCTGCCGCTCGATCCGGACGAGCCCGAGCGGGTCGCCGAGGCGGTGGCCAGGCTCGGGCTCGCCCACGCCGTGGTGACCTGCGTTGCTCGGGACGATCTGACCGACGGCGGGGCCGGTGCCATCGCCGAGACGGTCGGGGCCATCCGCCGTCGCCGTCCGGGGACCGCAGTCGAGATCCTCGTCTCGGACTGCAAGGGTGACCCGGGTGCGCTGGAGCTGCTCCTCGGGGTCCGGCCCGACGTCTTCAACCACAACATCGAGACGGTCGCCCGCCTCCAGCGGGCCGTTCGCCCGTCGGCCGGCTACGCCCGCAGTCTGGCCGTCCTCGCCCGGGCCGCTGATGCCGGCCTGGTGGTGAAGTCGGGGCTCATGGTCGGCCTCGGCGAGACCGAGGACGAGGTGGTCTCCACGCTGGCCGATTTGGCCGGCGTGGGCGTACGCGTCGCCACCGTCGGGCAGTACCTCCGGCCGAGTGCCGCGCATCTCCCGGTCGAGCGTTGGTGGCGACCGGAGGAGTTCGACCGACTTCGGCGGGCAGGTGAAGGGGTTGGCCTGGCCCACGTCGAGGCCTCGCCGCTCACGCGCTCCTCGTATCACGCACGCGCCGCTGCCGATGCAGCGCTTGAACCGGCCAGGTCTTTCGCCGTCGCACCGCCTGGCTGATCCGGCCCCTCACCGGTTCGGCCCCCGGCCTCAGCCGGGCGTCGTGCCGGGTCAGGAACGAGTGGCGACGTGCTGGGTCCAGCTGGCGCCGTCCCAGTAGCGCAACGTGTCCGGCGCCCCACTCGGGTCGGGCATCCACCCGGCCGGGGTGCCGACCGGTGGCATCTGCGGCATCGATGCGGGAGCCGGAGGGGGAGGCGGTGGCGGTGCCTGTGCTGGCGGCGGTCCGCCGAACTGCGGGCCGGCGCCGAAGCCGGCGAAGGGGTCTGACTGGCCGTGACCTCCACCGACACCCACGGGTGCCTGCATCGTGCCGACGTCGGCGTAGTACGACGCCGGTGAGGCCGCTGACGCTGCATGGCTGCCGCTCTTGGCCGGCCTGCTCTGGCGTCGGTAGAGGACGAGGATGGTGCCGAGGAGGATGACCACGACCACAAGGATCACCACCTCGATCATCTTCGTCGAGCTCGAGAGGGCCGCCAGCATCAAGGCTCTGCCCCCAGCATCGCAATCCGGTGTCTACCCACGGACGAACGGTATCGCTCCAGACCTGCCAGATCGGGGATATCAGCCCCTCCGTGGGGTCGTCCGGCGCGCTCCCCCGTGCGCCGCTGACCAGTGCCCGGGTCGGAGCGGACTCGCCGGGCCGCTTCGAGCAGCCGGACGCGGGTTATCGTGAGGTGGTAACCGCGGGCCCGGGGGCCTTCGCGGTCGGTCCGGACGGTGCGCCAGCACCAACGGGCAGGAAAGAGGGGGATTGCGATGAAGAGGTTCCTTCCCGTCGACCAGGTGGCCCGCGACGCCCGCTTCCGCTGGGTGAAGGACGCCGAGCGTGCCGAGGACCCGAGAGAGGGTGACCTCGGCAACGGCAACTACCAGCGGGCCGGCCGCTTCTCGACCGAGTCCGAAGACGCACCGGAGCGCACCCGTCGTCTCATGCACGGGATCTTCATGGGTGAGGTCCAGGCGCTGGAGGGGGCCGGACGAACCTGCTGGGACTTCGACACCGGGGAGCAGACCGACCAGGCCCCCTACGCCTTGAAGCTGGACATGGCCAGGCAATGCTGGGACGAGTCCCGCCACGTCGAGATCTCGGTGAAGCTGTCGGACTGGATGGGCACCGAGATCGGCGAGTTCGGCGAGGGTCGCGGCCTGTACGAGGCGGCGTGCAACCGGGACCCCGCCTTACGGCTCACCGCGGTCAACCGGGGCATCGAGGGGTTGGCGATCGACGTGTTCGCCACGATGCGCAAGTTCGGGCTCGAGGCCGGGGACGCGGTGCTCTCGTTCTGCGAAGACTGGATGCTGGCCGACGAGGTCACCCACGTGAAGATGGGGTCGGACTGGCTGCGGCGTCTCACCGCCGAGGACCCCGAGCGCCGGGAGCGGGCCCTCGAGTTCCAGCGCCTGGTGGACAAGATCTTCAGCCGGGCCGGTCGTGGCGACAGCGCCGAGGACGCCCGCCGCTACCGCCGTCTGGCCGGCTTCACCGACGAGGACATCGACGAGGCCCACGACTTCTTGTCCCCGGAGGCCGAGCGTGCGTTCCGGCGAGAGATGACGGCAGACGCCCACGTCGCCCGAGCGTGATCGGCGCCGACCCGCGCGCCGTTCTTTTCGACCGGGTGGGGCTGGGCCAATAGACCCTGGGTGCGCCGGTCTCGGCGCTGGTGATCAGGGGAAGGAGACCGGGAGCGACCGGGGTCCGCGGACCTGGCCCCCCGCCCAGGTCACCTCAGCACCCTCGACCGGCCGGAAGGTGGGGATCCTCGCCAGCCACTCTTCCAGGGCGACCTTGAGTTCCATCCTGGCGAGGTTGGAGCCTGCGCACCGATGGATCCCCACGCCGAAGGCGACGTGGCGGTTGTGCTTCCGGTCCAAGACCACCTCGTCGGGGCGTTCGAACGCCTCGGGATCGCGATTGGCGGCCGGGAAGCTGAGGAGGACCTTGTCGCCCTCGCGCATCGGACAGCCCGAGAACTCGGTGTCCGACTTGACCTGCCTGGCCATCGTGACCGGGGAATAGGCGCGGAGCAGTTCCTCCACCGCCAGCGGCATCAGCATCGGCTCGTCGACCAACCGGGCGGCGTCCTCGGGGTGGTTGGCGAGGTGCCACAGGGAGGAGCCGATCCCGCTCCACGTGGTGTCGATCCCGGCGATGAGCACCAGGGCCACGATGCCGAGGACGATCCCCACGTCGATTGGCTCTCCGTCGTGGGTGGCACCGAGCAGCTCGCTGATCAGGTCGTCACCCGGCTCCACCTTGCGCTGCTCGACCTGCTCGAGCAGGTAGGACAGGAGCCCCATGGCCCCGGCCTGGGCGCGGTCGGTGTCGTCGCTGAACTCGAGGACGTCGCGCACCCAACCGGTGAAGGTGTCGGACATGTCCTCGGGCACGCCGAGGACCTTGGCGATGACCCGGACCGGGATCTGCTGGGCGTAGTCGGCGGCGGCGTCGGCGCTCCCTTCATCGATGAACTTGTCGATCAAGGACTGGCAGAGCGACCTGGTCATGGGCTCGTAGCTGGCAACCCGCTTGTGCGAGAACCAGGGCAGCAGGAGCCGACGGGTCCAGGTGTGCACCGGCGGATCGACCGAGATCGGCGGCAGCGGGATGTCCCCGAGGGCGGCGAGCTCGGGCGGGACACCGGACTCGTCGGGGGGCGCATCGGACCCGACGACGGCCACGTCGACCGAGCTGAATCGGTCGACGTCGTGGGCCACGGCCGTGACGTCGCCGTAGCGGGTGAGGAGCCACGCGCCGCCGTGACGGTCTGAGCGCGCCACCGGACAGGCCTCGCGCAGCAGGTCCCAGATGGGGAACGGCGTCTCGATGTAGCCCTGGTCCAGGACGTCGAAGTCGCCCGCCCAGTCCTCGACCGGCGGCGTCCGTCGGGTCATCGCCATCTGCCGTCCCCCTTCTGCGCTGGGCCCCCGGTCTTTGGGCCGATGGGTCCGGTCGCCATGGCGCCGTCGCCACCCCTGAGATCATGCACCGCCCACGCCGCCCTCGGCATCGGGGATGTCCCTCAGTGGACCCCCAGGGTAGCGGGGCGCCCCCCGGGGGGATTCCGTTCTGCGCTCGGTGCTCGACTCGGGGTACCCGGCCGCCCGGTCGGCGCCGTCCGACCAGCTCAGAGCACGAAGTACTTGGCCGCCGGGTGGGAGCAGATGATGGCGTCGGTCGTCTGCTCCGGCTCCAGCTGGAAGTGCTCGCTGACGCTCACCCCGATGCGGCCCCCGTCGAGCAGGTCGACGACCTTGGCGTTGTCGGCGAGGTCGGGGCAGGCGGGATAGCCCCACGAGTAGCGACCGCCCCGGTACTGCTGGCGGAAGAGCCCGGTCAGGGTGGGACCGTCCTCGTCGGCGAAGCCGAGCTCCTCGCGGACCCGCCGGTGCCAGTACTCGGCCAGCGCCTCGGTCATCTCGACGCCCAGGCCGTGGAGGAACAGGTAGCGCTGGTACTGGTCCGTCTGGAACAGCCGTGCCGTCTCCTCGGAGACCGCCTGCCCCATCGTCACCAGCTGGAAGCTGGCCCAGTCGGCCTCGCCCGAGGAGACGGGGCGGAAGAAGTCGGCGATGCACAGCCACGGCTCCTTGGCCTGACGGGGGAAGGAGAACCGGGCCAGTTCTTCGGCGCGGCCCTCGTCCTTGTAGAGCACCAGGTCGTCGCCGTCGGCGTTGGCGGGGAAGTGGCCCCAGACCACCTGGGGGACGAGGAGGTCCGCCTGCTTGGCCAGGTCCAGCTGGTCGCGCAGGACCGCCGAGACCCGCTCCTTGAACTCGGCGTCGGACTCCTGGCGGGCCTTGTCGGGGCGGAAGCCCCACTGGTTGCGGAACAAGGAGGTCAGGTTGAGGTACTCGGCGATGTCGTCGAGCGGGATGCCCTTGGCCACCCGGGCCCCGATGAAGGGCGGGGGGAAGAGCTTGTTGTCGGTGGCGACGGCCGGCGAGCGGTCGGGCGCGTCGTCCGGACGGACCTTCACCGACAACCCGGAGCGGGCCGGCACGTTGCGTTCCGAGACCACTCGCCCGAAGTCCGCGTCGTCCGCGCCGGCCTTGATCTCCATCAGCCGGTCCATCGTCCGCAGGCCCTCGAAAGCGTCGCGTCCGTAGAAGACCCGGCCCTGGTACACGGTGCGCAGGTCGCGCTCGACGTAGGTGCGGGTGAGCGCGGCCCCGCCGAGCAGCACGGGGATCGTCGAGAGCTTGCGGTCGTTCAGCTCCTCGAGGTTGTCCCGCATGATCAGGGTCGACTTGACCAGGAGGCCGCTCATGCCGATGGCGTCGGCCCCCCGTTCCTCGGCCGCCGCGATCATCTCGCCGATGCCCACCTTGATGCCCAGGTTGACCACGTCGTAGCCGTTGTTGGTGAAGATGATGTCGACCAGGTTCTTGCCGATGTCGTGCACGTCGCCCTTCACCGTCGCGAGCACGATCGTCCCCTTGCCGCTCTGGTCGGTGCGGGCCATGTGGGGCTCGAGGTAGGCGACGGCCATCTTCATGGTCTCGGCCGAGGAGAGGACGAAGGGGAGCTGCATCTCCCCGGAGGCGAAGAGATCGCCCACCGTGCGCATCCCGGCCAATAAGAAGTTGTTGATGATTGAGAGGGCTTCGAAGCCGCCGTCGAGCGCGGTGTCGAGGTCCGCCTCGAGGCCGGTCCGGTTGCCGTCGACGATGCGCTGCTCGAGGCGCTGTTCGACCGGCCAGTCCAGGTGCTCGTCCCTCGGTCCCGAGGAGACCGAGACCCCTTCGAAGAGGGCCAGGAGCTCCTGGAGGGGGTCGTAGTCGGCGCGTCGGCGGTCGTAGACGAGGTCCAGGCACACCTCCTTGGCCCGGTCGTCGATCTTGGCCAAAGGCAGGATCTTGGAGGGTTGCACGATGGCGGCGTCCAGGCCGGCCTCGACGCACTCGTGCAGGAACACCGAGTTCAGCACCTGTCTGGCGGCCGGGTTGAGGCCGAAGGAGACGTTGGAGAGCCCGAGGATGGTCGACACCCCGGGCAGCTCGGCCTTGATGCGCCGGATGCCCTCGATGGTCTCGAGCCCGTCGCGGCGGCTCTCGGCCATGCCGGTCGAGAGGGGCAGGGCCAAGGGGTCGAAGAAGAGGTCCTCGGGCTCGAGCCCGTAGCGCTCAAGCGCGATGGACGCGATCTGGCTGGCCGCCCGCAGCTTCCACTCCGCCGTCCGGGCCTGGCCCTCGGCGTCGATGCACGTGCACACCACGGCTGCGCCGTAGGTGCGGGCCAGCCGCAGGAAGGTGTCGAGCCGGGTGCCGTCCCCGTCGCCCTCCTCCAGATTGACCGAGTTGAGGACGGGCCGGCCCCCCAGCCAGCGCAGCGCGGTCTCGGCGACCGGGCCCTCGGTCGTGTCCACCATGACCGGCACGCTCGACTGGGTGGCGAGTCGGCTGGCGAGCTGCTCCATGTCGGCGACGCCGTCGGCACCGGTGTAGTCGGCGCACAGGTCGATCAGGTGCGCGCCCTCCTTCACCTGGTCCCGGGCGATCGCCACGCAGGTGTCCCAATCGCCCGAGAGCATGGCCTCCCGGAATTGCCGGGAACCGGTGGCGTTGGCCCGCTCGCCGACGACGAGGAACGAGGTGTCCTGGCGGAACGGCGTGGCCGAGTAGATCGAGGCGGCCGCCGGCTCGGGGTCGGGGTGCCGGCGAGCCGGCACGGCGTCGGCGCAGGCCGCCACCACCGCGGCCAGGTGGGCCGGGGTGGTGCCGCAGCAGCCCCCGACGGCGCTGACGCCGAACTCGGTGATGAAGCGGTGGTGGTACTCGGCCAGCTCCTCGGGCTTGAGGTCGTAGTGCATGGCCCCGTCGACCACGCTCGGGAGCCCGGCGTTGGGCTGGACGGCGATCGGGACGGTCGAGTTGGCCGACAGGTGGCGGATGGCCTCGCCCATTTCGGCCGGACCGGTCGCGCAGTTGAGGCCGACGGCGTCGACCCGCATCGCCTCCAAGGTGGTGAGGGCGGCCGCGATCTCGGTGCCCGGCAGCATCCGCCCGGTCAGCTCGATCGTGACCTGGACCTGGATGGGGACCTGGGTGCCACGGGCCACCATCGCCGCCCGCGCACCGTTGATCGCGGCCTTCGCCCCGAGCAGGTCGTAGACCGTCTCGATCAGCAGCAGGTCGACGCCGCCCTCGAGGAGACCGAGTGCCTGCTCCTCGTAGGCGTCCCGCAGGTCGGCATAGGAGATCTGGCCGAGGGTGGCGAACTTCGTCCCCGGGCCCATGCTCCCGGCCACCCAGATCGGCCGCCGCGGCGTCTCGTAGTCCTTTGCCACCGCCTTGGCCAGCTCGGCCGCGGCCCGGTTGATCTCCCTCGCCCGCTCGGCGATGCCGTACTCGGCCAGGACCACAGAGAACGCGCCGAAGGTGTTGGTCTCGATGGCGTCCACCCCGACGTCGAGGAACGAGCGGTGCAGTCGCTCGACGATCTCGGGAGCGGAGAGGGACAGGATCTCGAAGCAGCCCTCGAGGTGGGGGTCGCCGAAGACGTCGGCGTCCAGCCCGAGCGCCTGGAAGCTGGTGCCCGCCGGGCCGTCGAAGATCACCACCCGCTCGCGCAGCGCACGCAGGTAGCTCGAGGAGGCCGCGTCGAGGCGGCCCAGAAGCTGGCCGACGGAGGTCATGGGCCTCCCAGGGTACTGGGCCCCCCGGTAGCATCCGCGACGATGCCCATTTACACGCGCAAGGGCGACGACGGCACGACCGGGCTGCTCTTCGGCGGCCGGGTCCCGAAGGACTCCTCGCGCATCGAGACCAACGGTGCCGTCGACGAGGCGCAGGCGGCGATGGGGATGGCCCGGGCGGAGGCAGCTCCCGGCTCCGAGCTCGACGGGCTCCTGGTCCTCTTAGAGCACGACCTCTACGTGCTGATGGCCGAGGTGGCCACGGCCGATGAGAACCGTCACAAGCTGGTTGCCGGAACCTCCCTCGTGACCGCGGCCATGGTGGAGGAGCTCGAGCGGCGGATCGACGAGCTCACGGCGCGCGCCGCCATGCCCGCCGAGTTCGTGATCCCCGGGGCCAATCGTCGGTCGGCCGCTCTGGACCTCGCCCGGACGGCCGTCCGTCGGGCCGAGCGGGTCGCGCTCGGCCACGCCGT
The DNA here is from genome assembly GCA_021791895.1 of Actinomycetes bacterium. Taxonomy (GTDB): domain Bacteria; phylum Actinomycetota; class Acidimicrobiia; order Acidimicrobiales; family RAAP-2; genus Palsa-461. The sequence goes on from JAJYVS010000006.1 coordinate 59,930, forward strand.
CGCCGGCTCGTTGGTCACCACGTACCTCAACCGGCTCTCCGACCTCCTCTGGACGATGGCCCGGTGGCAGGAGGGCGACGAGCACCCGGCAGCACGGCGGGCCGGCAAGACAGGAGAGCGGTCGTGACCCTGGTGATTGAGGTCCTCGGGGCGTCCCTGGCGCCCGAGGGCGGTCCGATCGGGCTGTTCGCGCTGGCGCCGGAGGGCGAGGGCACATCGAGCGTCCAGACCGGCCCGTCGGCGGAACAGGTGGACCCGGGGCTCCCTGCCCAGCTCGACGCCGCCGAGTGCGCCCGGGAGGGGTTCGCGGCCAAGGTCGGCCAGGTTCTGCGGGTCTCCGTCTCGCCGGGGCGGCGGGCCCACGTCGTCGGCCTCGGCGAGCCCGACCGGCTCGAGCCCGACCGCTATCGGCGCGCCGCGGCCGCCTTCGTGCGCTCGGCCGGGCAGGGGGGCGAGGCCACCATGATCGTGCCGTCGGGGGCCCCGGGGGCGGCGCTAGCCGAAGGTGCGATGCTCGCCACCTACCGGTTCGATCCTTACCGCAGCCAACCTCCCCCCGGACCGCTCGAACGGCTGGTCCTGGTGCCGGCCTCGCCCGAGGACGAGGCGGCGCTGCGCGACGAGGTGGCGCTCGGGGTGGCCCGGGCCGACGCCGTGGCGTTCGCCCGCGACCTGGTCAACACGCCACCGAGCGACCTCGATCCGAGCGAGTTCGCCGACCGGGTGGCCGAACGTCTGGCCGGTCGGGCACGCACGAGCGTCGAGATCTGGGATCGTGACCGCATCGTGTCCGAGCGCCTGGGCGGCCTGTTGGCGGTCGCCCGCGGCTCCTCGGAGCCGCCGCGTCTCGTCCTGGCCAGCTACGAACCGGCGTCGCTCCCCGAGGGCGGAGCCGGGCCCCACGTCGTGCTGGTGGGGAAGGGGATCACCTTCGACTCCGGCGGGCTGTCGCTCAAGACGCCCGAGGGCATGACGACGATGAAGACCGACATGAGTGGCGCGGCGGCGGTCATGGCGGCGCTGTCGGCCTGCGCCGAGCTGTCGGTCGGCGTCCGGGTCACGGCCATCGCCATGGTGACCGAGAACATGCCCGGCCCGAGCGCGCTCAAGCCCGGCGACGTGTTCCGGGCCCGCAACGGCAAGACCATCGAGGTCCTGAACACCGACGCCGAGGGGCGGTTGGTACTGGCCGACGGGTTGTCGTTGGCGTCCGAGCTCGAACCCGACGCGATCGTCGACGTGGCGACGCTGACCGGTGCCCAGGTGGTCGCCCTCGGCCGCTCCATCGGGGCGCTGTTCGGCAACGACCCCCCACTGACCGAGGCGCTGCGCGAGGCCGGCCGGCGTGCCGGTGAGCCCCTATGGCCGATGCCGCTTCCCGAGGAGTACGCCGAGCACATCGACTCGGACGTCGCCGACATGAAGAACACCGGCCGCACCGGCGAAGCCGGCTCCATCGCCGCCGCCATGCTCCTGTCCCGGTTCGTCGGCGAGGGGCCGTGGGCGCACCTCGACATCGCCGGCCCGGCGCGTTCGGCCGAGTCGTCGGGCTACCTCACCAAGGGCGGCACGGGTTTCGGGGTCCGGACCCTGCTTGAGTACCTCCAGGAGCTTTCCGCCGGCCGTTGAGGGCTGCGGGTCGCCGCTCGGACGCCGCAGAAGCGACCGTCGCCGAACCCAGTCTCGAGGTGGCCACCGGCCGGTGCCTCTGGTCTGGACATTTGACAAGGCGGTCGAACACATGTTCGCTACCTGGCACCGGGGCACTCCAGCCCCCGCGAAAGGAGTGGACGTGGGGAAGATGCGCATTCTGGACACCAGCGGAGACACGGTCATCGCGTGGGAAATCGACAACGACATCTCGGTGAGGGAGGCCGAGGCGGTCTTCCGGCGCCAACTGCTCGCTCGCCAGTTCGCCTTTGCCCGGCGGTCGGGAGGGACCGCCGAAGAAGCGGAACGTATCGTCTCGTTCGATCCGAGGGCAGATGAAATCCTCTGGGTGCGTCCCATCCAGGGTGGGTAGTTGGCCGAGTACGAGATCGTCGAAGTACTCGCTGACGGCAGAAGGACGCTTCGGTTCGCCACCGGGCCGCTCGCCGGTCGGATGGTCGTCGCCTATCCAGCGTCGGAGCTGCACCGACTGCCGCCGACGCCCCGGCCACTTCCTCGTCAACGGACGGAGTCGGCTGACGCCCGCGCCGCGCAACTCCTCAGGTCCTTGTTGCGACCCGATCAACGGACCGAATGGGTGAGTCGGCATCGATTCACGGTCGCCACGCCGTTCGGGGAAGTGGAGTTCGGCAAGCTGTTGGATATCGGGTTCTGGCCACCGACCGGCGAGGAGCTCCGACTTTGCGTGGTTCCAACAGGTGCGGAGCTGCCGATTGCCGACATCTGGACGAACCTGCTCCTTGCGCTGAAGGCGGATCCCAGATGGTTCTTCACGGTCGCCAACTGGCGCCGCCCCGGTGGTCAGTGGCACCTCGGTCCGGTGCCCGGGTTCGAACGGCGGACCTGAGGTTGGAAATGGCGATCGCCGGGACCGGGCATGTGTCGGATCGTCCGGGGGGCGGCGAGGTCCGAGGCGCTGATGGGGAGGCGAATCGTGGCTCCGGGCGCGAGCAGAATCGGCAGGGCCAGCTAGCGCGGGCCATCGTCGGCGCGATGCGGTGAACGAGGAACGGTCCGACCGGTTCCGCGTGCCCCGTCCTCTCGAGCTCCCTCACCGTCTGAGGGTGCGCCGATCGCCCACCGCCGGGGGAACGAGCACCCTGGCGCCGGCGGCTCCGGTCAGAAGGCGGAACGTCGCGGCCGATGCTGGAGGCGACGTCCGGCGCTACGGTGAGCGCCGAGCAGGGGGGGGAGCGAGGTGCGAGGCGGTTCGCGATCCGATACGTCGCCGCTCGGCGTAGACGAGGCCGTGACCTGCTTCTTTGACGATCCGATCGAGCTCGACGCAGCGGCATCGCTCCTCGATCGTTGGTTGCGACCCGACGAGGCGGCGGCAATCGTCGGCGGTTCCTACGGCCGCCGGCGCGCGCTCGCGTTGGCCGTCGCCCTTGGAGCCGTCGCGCAAGGGGCGCGGGTGCTCGTTGCGAGTCCGGACCCTGGCGGCACCCGCCTCGCCGCGGTGCTCGCCGGCATGGCGGAGGAATCCGGTCTGCCCGCCGGCGAGGTGGTCGGGATGGACCTTTCCCGTGGGCCGACGCTCGTCGAGCTCTGGAAGGCCGCAGCGGCGCTCCTGGCGTCCGAGCCGTCCCGGGGTCGCCGCACCCTCGTCCTCATCGACGCCTTCGACGCCTTCGTGCCCTGCCGCGAGGAGCTGGCCAACCTCCGCAGCACGGCGCAGTTCCTCGGTGCACAACTGATCGTCACCGATCGCACGGGTGGTGACTCGGCGGATCTGGTCACCGCATCCGACGTGGCGTTGTTGGTCGCGGAACGGGCGCCCGAGGGGCCAGTTCCGGCCACGATCGCCGCCTGGATCGGTCGGACGACGCGAACGGGTCCGGCGGACCACATCAAGCGCTTTGCCCGGCAGAGGGGGCTCCTGGTCGACCCGGCGAGCGCCGAGGAGCAGCGGGACGGGGACGGGGCGCTCTTCGGGTGGCGCCTGCTGGACCTCACCGTCGGGCTCGCTGGTTCGCTGCGGCTCCGGTCGCCCGCCATGGCGACGATCTGGCCGCACCCGGTCCAAGAAGCGCGTTGCTCACACCACCACCCGGTCCCCAATCCCACGTGCGGGTGTGGGATCTACGCCTTCTCATCTCTGGAGGAGGCCTTGGCGAACCACCCACTCAATCGACCGTGCTTGGTCACCCTGGTCAAGGGCTGGGGACGGGTGGCTCACCACGAGCGGGGCTGGCGGGCCCAGTTCTGCCAGCCGGTGGCGATCTTCGGCGATGTGCCGGTCTCGGTGAAGACGGAACTGGAGCAGCGCTACGAGTGCGACGTCGTGTCGCTCTACATGGGAAGGAGAGTCCGGTCATGGACATCGGGGCGTTCGTCAGCGTCGAGGAGATCTCCATCGACAACCAGATCCCAGCCGAAGGCCGAGACGAGGCGGCGGCCCCCGACCCCGACCGAGAGTGCCCGCAGGACGCGGTCGTCGCGCCGGCAGCCGCCCGCTGAGCTGGACGGGTCTCGGGCAGCCCCCGACGGCCCGCCAGATCCGGGCGATGTCCCCGGAGCGGCCGAGCCGCTGTTCCGGATGCCGGCCGCGTTCAGAGCGCTGGTCGATTCCGCCCGAGGCCCGAACCCGATCCTGCTGTGGGGTCCGACCGGCTCGGGCAAGTCGTTCCTCACCGACCGCATCGTCGCCGGTCGCCTACAGGAGAACCCGGGGCTGCGGCTTCTCCGCTCGAGTGCCCGAGGCTGCCTGGCCGAGTGGGTCGACGCGTTGCGGCACAGCAGAGATGGTCGGTTCGAACACATTTGGCGCTCTGCCGACCTGGTCGTGCTGGAGCACTTCGAGGAGATCCACAAGAATCGCGAACTTACGGACGCGTTTTGGCGAGCCGTCATCGTTCCGGCAATCGACGCCGGCTGCCGGCTGATCATGACCTCCTCGTCCCCGCCGCAGGAGATCGACGTGCTCGAGCGTGCGCTGGCCGGCTGCCCGGATGCCCGGATTGTCAGGCTCCACAGACCCGGGCGCCTCGTGCGCTACCGGTTCGCCGAGCGGCTGGCCCAGGGACGGCTGCCCGAGTCCGAGCTCGATGATGTCGCCGCCGAGAGCGACAACTTCCATGCGGTCCGCGGCCAGGTGGTCACCCGCCTCGCCCGACGAGCGCTGGAGGGGGCGTCGGCGATCGGGTGAACCCGCGCCGCCCCGGTCGGACAGCTCGCCGACGCCATCGGGACGGACTTCCCGGCCCCCTCGCCGGCCGTACGCCCCGGGCTCGCGGAGTTGCGTGGGCATCGTGACGGTGAACCGGGAGGAGACCCCGCCCCGGACGAACCCCAGAGGTGCTCCAGGAGGTGGCCGTGATCTGGCGTGCTCGCTGGCCGGCCAAGATGTCCAACCGGAGCCCGCGGGCGCGCTCAGTCGGCCTGGTCGACCTCGCCCTCCGAGGTCCACGCCCACCGGGCGGCCTCGAAGGCGATCGCCGGATGCGAACCCTGGCGGATGAGATGCCGTTCGATGGCGGCAGCGTCGACGCCGAGCTCGCAAAGGTCCAGGGCGACTAACTTGGCGTGGCGACGCCGACGGGCCGACGGGTCCGACGCCGCCATCTCGGCCAACCAGTCCCGGTGTTCGATCTGCAGGGTGAAGGGGAGCCGGACCACCAGGCGTCGCCACAACATGGGCATCCGGGTCCGGACCGCGAGGACCCCGGGTCCGGACCATCGGACCAAGCCGAAGTGGAAGCATCGACGTAGGCTTCGGCCCAACGGGCAGCGATCGTTTCCGGTCCAAACGAGCCCGAGGCACGTCGCCATCTCGGGCATGTCGACGGTCGATCCTTCCGGGACGGCCTCTAGGAGGTCGGACAACCTGCGGATGAGCCAGGTGGCAGTGGGTCCGAGCACCGGCAACCAGAACCGCTCGACGTAGCGCGAGCGCGGGTCGAAGCCACGGAGCGGCTCACGGAGCCCCGGGTCCTCCCACGCCTCGACCCAGACGGTGCGAGATCGCCAGTTGACCACCGGTTCGAGCGGCGCCGCTCCGGTCCTCGGTTGGTCGATGGCCACGACGCATGGTCGGGCAGCGTCTTTGCCGCGCACCTTGCCAAGGAGCTTGCCGCCGAGGGCCAGCGGAGCTGGGCGGTCCTGGACAGGCCCATTAGGGTTCTGCCAGGTTGGAGATTGGAGGAGCGATGGAGCGGTTCGAGGGGCGCATCGCGGTCGTCACCGGCGGTGGGACCGGCATGGGGCGAGAGCTGGTCCGACAGCTCGCCAGAGACGGGTGCCATGTGGCCACCTGTGACGTGTTCGCCGAACCGTTGGACGAGACGCGGGTGTCAGCTCTGGCCGACGCCCCGTCTGGCACCCGGGTCAGCACCTTCGTGGCCGATGTCTCCGACGAGCGCCAGGTGCTGTCGTTCCGGGACGCCGTCTCGACCGAGCACGCCACCGACCACATCAACCTGCTCTTCAACAACGCGGGCATCGGGGGCGGGGGAAGCATGATCGGCGACGACCGCGCCGACTGGGAGCGCACCTTCGGCGTCGACTGGGGCGGGGTCTACAACTGCACCCGGGTCTTTCTCCCCATGCTCCTCGCATCCGAGGAGGGCCACCTGGTCAACACGTCGAGCATCAACGGTGTGTGGGGCTCGATCGGACCGACCACGCCCCACACCTCCTACAGCGCGGCGAAGTTCGCCGTTCGCGGCTTCTCGGAGGCGCTCATCGCCGACTTCCGGGTGAACGCTCCGCACCTGCGCGTGTCGGTGGTCATGCCCGGCCATATCGGGACGTCGATCGTGCTCAACTCGGCGAAGGTGTTCGGTCGAGACGCCGACTCGATGGACGACGAGGATCTCGAGCGGGTGCGGCGCCAGCTCGTCTCCCGGGGCCTGCCGGCCGACGGGGTGTCCGACGAGGACCTGCGCAAGGGAGTCCAGATGATGGGGGAGGCGTTCCGTGACCACGCGCCCACCACTGCGGCCCAGGCGGCCACCATCATCTTGAACGGGGTGCGGGAGAACCGGTGGCGGATCCTCGTCGGCGAGGATGCCGAGCGGATCGACGCCGAGGTTCGGGCCGACCCCGAGCACGCCTACGACGTTGAGTTCTGGGAACGCATCCGGGCCAAGGGCCTTTTCGGCGGCTTCGGCTCCTGAGCGAACCGGGTCGTCACCACCGCGACCGGTGCAGCGCGCCGGCACCGGGGGCCGGTCGTCGGGCGAGCGAGGGCGAGGTGGCGTCCCGACCGTCGGGTCGGCCCATGACGACCGCCCCGAAGAGCCGCCACCCCCCGGGTACCCCGAGTGAGCTGAGCAGCCCGGTCTCCCCCCGGAAGCTCCCCAGGAAGACCGCTCCCAGGCCGGCGTCTTCTGCGCCGAGGAGAAGCAGCATGGTCGAGAAGGCGGCGTCGCCGAACCAGTACGGCACCGGCCAGGCGTTCTCGCCGCCCTCCCCGAGGTCGAGCGGACCGAGTCCCGCCCCCAGCTTGTCGGCCTCGCCGTATCGCTCGACATAGGCGCTCGGCGAGCACAGCGAGAGGGCGACGACCGGCGCCCTGGCCAGTCCGGCGAAGCGCCTCGAAGTACGCCGCCACTCGGGCGTGGTGGTGCTCGCCCAGTACTCGGCGGTGTCGGGCCCCTCGAGAACCAGCCAGGCCACCCCCCTCGTGTTCCCGGCCGAGGGTGCCCGCAGGGCGTCGCCGACCAGGCGCCCGACCAGGTCGGGGTCCAGACGGTCGGCGGCGAAGCTGCGGACCATCCGGCGCATTCGGATTGCCTGGGTGAGCTCCACTGGGCTCCTTTCGCCCGCCGACCAGCGTGCCTGGGGGCGGGAATCATGAGCGGACTGGTAGGGTTTTACCTCGAGCAAGTTCGTCCCAGTCTGGGGGTCCGATGCCTAGTCCGCGAGATCTGCTGAACGCCATCAAGGCCGTCATCGCCGAGATCGAGCCAGAAGACGCCGAGCGCAGGGTCGGCACCTCGATCTTCCTCGATGTCCGGGAGCCCGACGAGTACGACCAGGGGGCGGTGGTCGGAGCGGTGCACCTGCCCCGTGGGAACCTGGAATTCCAGGTGGAGGGCAAGCTTCCCGACAAGAGCGCGCCGATCGTCGTCTACTGCGCTGGCGGGGTCCGCTCCGCCTTCGCCGTGCACACGATGGAGCAGCTCGGCTACACCAACGTGTCGTCGCTGATCGGGGGCTTCAACAGGTGGAAGGAGGGCGGCCACCCCTGGGAGACGCCCCGCACCCTCACCCACGAGCAGCGGAATCGTTACCAGCGCCACCTGCTGCTCCCCGAGGTCGGTGAGACCGGCCAGCAGAAGCTCCTCGACTCCAAGGTGCTCCTCCTCGGGGCTGGCGGCCTCGGATCTCCGGCCGCCCTCTACCTCGCCGCGGCCGGGGTGGGCACCATCGGGATCATCGACATGGACGTCGTGGACGCCTCGAACCTCCAGCGTCAGATCCTGCACAACATGGACCGGATCGGCGAGCGCAAGGTGGACTCGGCCAAGAAGACTCTGACCGCCATCAACCCCGACGTGAACGTGTCGACCTACGACGTGCGCCTCGGCGCCGACAACATCCTGGAGATCATCGACGGCTACGACCTCATCGTCGACGGCACCGACAACTTCCCGACCCGGTATCTGGTCAACGACGCGTCCCTGCTCAAGCGGATCCCGGTCGTGCACGGCTCGATCTTCCGCTTCGAGGGCCAGGTGACCGTCTTCGATCCCTACAACGGTCCCTGCTACCGGTGCCTCATCCCCGAGCCGCCCCCCGCCGAGCTCGCCCCGTCGTGTGCGGAGGCCGGGGTGTTCGGGGTGCTGCCCGGGATCGTCGGCTCCATCCAGGCGCTGGAGGCGATCAAGCTCCTACTCGGCCTGGGCGACTCCTTGGTCGGCCGGCTCCTCGCCTTCGATGCGTTGGAGGAGACCTTCCGGGTCTTCAAGGTCCAGCGCGACCCGGAGTGCCCGGCCTGCGGTGTCGACGCCGGAGAGATCGTCATCGCCGAGTACGACGAGCTCTGCATGCCCCACCCGAAGGAGGCTCCCTCGCTCGCGCGGGCGTAACCTGGGTCGGTGACCCCCGATCGCCAGGGAACCGAGCGCCGCACCGACTCGGGTATCGAGATCCGTCCCCTCTACGGTCCCGGCGACCTCGGGACCTGGGACCCCGAGGTCGCATTGGGCGAGCCTGGCCGGGCGCCCTACACGAGGGGCGTCCGGAGCGACATGTACCGGGGGCGTCTGTGGACCATGCGCCAGTACGCCGGGTTCGGGACGGCCGAGGCCACCAACGAGCGGTTCAAGTTCCTGCTCGGGGCGGGGCAGACCGGGCTCTCCTGCGCGTTCGACCTGCCGACCCAGATGGGGTATGACTCCGACCACCCGCGTTCGGAGGGCGAGGTGGGCAAGGTCGGCGTCGCCATCGACTCGCTCGCCGACATGCGGCTCTTGCTGGCCGGCCTCCCGCTCGACAAGGTCACCACGTCGATGACCATCAACTCGACTGCGGCCATCCTGCTCCTCCTCTACCAGCTGGTCGCCGAGGAGCAGGGGGTCTCCGGTGAGCACCTCGGCGGCACCATCCAGAACGACATCTTGAAGGAGTACGTCGCACGGGGGACCTACATCTACCCACCGCGCCCGTCGATGCGGCTCATCACCGACACCTTCAATTACTGCGCCGCCAACCTGCCCAACTGGAACACCATCTCGATCTCGGGCTACCACATCAGGGAGGCCGGTTCGACGGCGGTCCAGGAGCTGGCGTTCACGCTGGCCAACGGGATCGCGTACGTGGAGGCGGCGATCGCCGCCGGCCTTCAGGTCGACGCCTTCGCGCCGAGGCTCTCGTTCTTCTGGAACGCCCACAACAACCTCTTCGAGGAGGTCGCCAAGTTCCGCGCCGCCCGACGGATGTGGGCCCGGATCATGACCGACCGCTTCGGCGCCAAGGACGAGCGCTCGAAGATGCTGCGCTTCCACACCCAGACCGGGGGCTCGACCCTCACCGCCCAGCAACCCGAGAACAACGTCGTCCGGGTGTCGATCCAGGCGCTGAGCGCGGTGCTCGGGGGCACCCAGAGCCTCCACACCAACGGTTTCGACGAAGCATTGGGCCTGCCGACGGAGCGAGCGGCCAAGATCGCCCTGCGGACCCAGCAGGTCATCGCCTACGAGTCCGGGGTGGTCGACACCGTCGACCCGCTGGCCGGCTCGTACTTCGTCGAGTCGCTGACCAACGAGGTCGAACGGGCCGCCTCCCAGTACCTCGACCGTATCGACGCCCTGGGGGGGGCGGTGGCCGCGATCGAGGGCCGCTTCATGCAGGACGAGATCGAGCAGGCGGCCTACGCCCACGCCAAGTCGGTCGACGACGGCGAGACCATCGTGGTCGGGGTGAACCAGTTCGTCGAGGAGACCCACGAGCCGACCGACGTCTTCCCGATCGACGCTGCGCTGCAACGGGCCCAGGTCGAGCGCACCGGGCGGGTGCGGGCCGAACGGGACCAGCGTGCGGTGGACGAGGCGCTCGGCAAGGTGGCCCGGGCAGCGGCGGGTACCGAGAACCTCCTCGTCCCGATGAAAGAGGCTCTGCGGGCGATGGCCACCCTGGGCGAGGTCTCCGACGTGCTGCGGGCCGAGTTCGGCGTCTACGAACCGGTCTGAGCAGGCCGGGTTCCGATCGACCGCCGCCACGCCGTCATGGCCGCGAGCGGTTGAGCAGGCGTTCCCGCACCTTCGGTGTGGTGGCGGCGTCGATCGCGGTCCAGGCCAGCGCCAGCGCCCCGTCGTAGAGCGCCGCGTCGGCTGAGGGCGTCGCACAGGCCGAGGCGAACTCACGCTGGTGGTTGACCGCCCCCTTGGCGTCGATCCCGATGAGCGGGTGGATCGTGGGCACCTGGAGCGAGACATTGGCCATGTCGGTCGACACGGTGGGGAGGTCGTCTCCCTGGTCGTCGGGGCCGAAGCTGCGCCCGAGCGTCTCGGCGTTGGCCCGGTAGGCGCCCAGCAGGTCGGGGTCCGACTCCATGTGGGTGTAGATCGGGGAGAGGACCTCGAAGGAGACTTGCGCCCCGGTGGCCAGCGCCCCCGCCTCGAAGCAGCGCCGCACCCGGGGCTCGAGCCGCTCGAGACCCTCGAGCGACGGGGCCCGGCACATGAACCGGCCGCTCACGCGGGCCGGGATGACGTTGGCGGCCTGGCCGCCCTCGGACACGACCCCGTGTGCCTGATCACCCGGGTGGAACTGCTGGCGCAGCAGCGACAGCGCGACCTGGGCGACCACCATCGCGTCGCTGGCGTTGATGCCCTCGTAGGGGGCGGCCGAGGCGTGGGCCTCCTTACCAGTGAAGTGGACGTCGAAGTGGGAAACGGCCAGGCATTGTGCCGCCAGCCAGTCTGCCGGCCATGGGTGCACCATCATCGCCAGGTGGGCGTCGTCAAACGCCCCGCGCTCGAGCATGAGCACCTTCCCGCCGCCACCTTCTTCGGCCGGCGTCCCCAAGACCTTGACTGTCAGGGCGAGGTCGTCGGCCACCTCGGCCAGCGCCAGGGCGGCGCCGACGGAGGACGCAGCGATGATGTTGTGCCCGCAGGCGTGGCCGACTCCGGGGAGCGCGTCGTACTCGGCGCACAACGCCACCACCAGCGGGCCCTCGCCAGAGTGGGCGCTGAACGCGGTCGGCAGCTCGCAGACGCCGGCGTCGACGGCCATGCCGTGACCGGCAAGGGTCCCGGTCAGCCGTTCGAGGGCAAAGTATTCCTCGAAGGCCAGCTCCGGGTGGTCGTGGATGTCGTGGCTGAGCTCGACCAGCTCGTCGCGCTGACGTTCGAGGGCTCGCCGGGCCCGGTCCTTCAGTTCTGCGGCGGCTGGCATGGGGCCAGGTCTACTCGATGACCGCGACGACGTCGCCGCCGCCGACCGAGGCCCCCTCGGTCACCCGCAGCTCGGCGACGGTCCCGTCCTTGTCGGCGGCGATGGCGTTCTCCATCTTCATCGCCTCGAGGATGCAGATCGTCTGGCCCGCCTCGACGGTGTCTCCCACCGATACGAGCACCCGCACGATCGTCCCCTGCATGGGCACGGTGACCGTTCCGGTGCCGGTCGCGCTCGGCGTGTGGCTCCGGCTTCGTCGCGGGGCCGGACGGGCGAGCGAACCCCGGGGGCCTGGCTCGAGGGCCGGAACCCACAGCTTGACCCGGTAGAGCCGACCGTCCACCTCTGCCGTCACCTCCCGGAGCACCTTGGCGTCGCCCTCAGGGTCGGGATCGGCGACCTCGGGGGCGGAGGTGACCCCGGAGAGGTCGAGGGTGTCCTCGACCCAGCGGGTGGAGTGCGTGGCCCGCGCGAAATCCGGGTGGCTCAGGATGGCGGTGTCGGCCGGGATGGTGCTGGCCACCCCTTCGATCCGGGTCTCCTCGAGGGCCCGGAGCATCCGCTTGCGTGCCGCCTCCCGGTCGGGCGCCCACACCGAGAGCTTGGCCATCAGGTTGTCGTAGTGCTGGCTCACCGTATCGCCGGCCTCGTACCCGGTGTCGAAGCGGACGCCGGGTCCGGCCGGCGGGGTGAACCGGAGGATCGTTCCGGGGGACGGGAGGAAGCGCCCGCCGGCCGGGTCCTCGGCGTTCAACCGGACCTCGATGGCGTGACCGTTCGTCATCACGTCGCCCTGGGTGAAGTCCAGGGCCTCACCGCCCGCGATCTTGAGCTGCCACGCGACCAGGTCGAGCCCGGTCACGAGCTCGGTGATGGGGTGTTCGACCTGTAGGCGGGTGTTCATCTCCAAGAAGTAGAACTGCCCGTCCTGGTACAGGAACTCGACTGTGCCGGCGTTGGTGTAGTTGCATGCCCGGGCGACCTTGACCGCCGCCTCGCCCATGGCCACCCGGATCCCCTCGGGGAAATCGGGGGCCGGGCACTCCTCGATTAGCTTCTGGTGGCGCCGCTGGCAGGAGCAGTCGCGCTCGCCCAGCCACAGGACGTTGCCGTGACCGTCCGCCAAGACCTGCATCTCGATGTGCCTCGGCCACTCCAAGTAGCGCTCGAGGTAGATCTCGTCCCTCCCGAAGGAAGCCTTGGCCTCCCGCTGGGCCGAGGCCATCGCGTCGGCCGCTTCGGCGGGTGCCAGGACCACCTTCATGCCCCGTCCGCCACCGCCGTAGGCCGCCTTGATCGCGACCGGCCAGCCGAATTCCTCGCCGAACGCGACGATCTCGGCCGGATCGGTGACGGCTTCGGAACGTCCGGGAACCCCGTTCACGTCGGCCCGCTCGGCGGCCAGCCGGGCGCTGATCTTGTCGCCCATGATCTCGATGGCCTCGGGCGGTGGGCCGACGAAGGTCACCCCCTTGGCCACGATGGCCCGGGCGAAGTCGGCGTTCTCGGAGAAGAAGCCGTACCCCGGGTGCACCGCGTCGGCCCCACTGGCCTCGACGGCGTCGAGGATCGCCTCGACGTTCAGGTAGCTCTCGGTGGCGGTCTGGCCCCCGAGCGCGTACGCCTCGTCAGCCATCCGCACGTGGAGTGCGTCCCGGTCCAGCTCCGAGTAGACGGCCACAGTCCCGACGCCGAGTTCCCGGCAGGTTCGCATGATCCGCACAGCGATCTCGCCCCGGTTGGCGATCAGTACCTTGTCCAGCACCTGGTTCCTCTTGGTCGCCGCTCGACGGCTGAACACGGCGTGCCGCCACGATCCGGTCTCTTCGGCGCATACACTGGCACGGCACCGAGGGCGGTCGCCACGTCGGCCCCGGACCGGAGGGACCACCGGCGGTGACTGGCCAGGCACCCATGAACGACCCCGGTCCCCGGCGCAGGTTCGTCCACATCCTCTGGTTCGATCAGCTGGACTCCACCAACACCTGGCTCCTCGACGCGGCCGGCACCGGGGCGCCGGAGGGGACGGTGGCCGTGGCTGACCACCAGAGCGCCGGGCGCGGCCGGCTCCGGCGGCGCTGGGAGTCCCCCCCGGGTTCGGGTCTCTTGGCCTCGATCCTGTTCCGTGTCCATCTCGACCCGACCGAGCTGTTCAGTGTCTCGGCGCTGGTCACCCTCGCCGCCAGAGACGCCATCGCCGGGGAGATCGGCGTGTCGGTCGGGGCGAAGTGGCCCAACGACCTGGTCACCGACAACCGCAAGCTGGCCGGGGTCTTGGCCGAGACCCGGGGGTTGGGGGGCGAGGACGTTGCGGTGGTGGTGGGGATCGGGATCAACGTGAGTTGGCCCGCCCCAGGACCAGAGGCGACGGAGCTCAACGCCACCTGCTTAGAGTCGCTGTGCGGGCACCCGGTCGACCGCAGGAGGCTGCTCGAAGCGATGCTCGACTTGGTCGAGCGCCGACGGCACCAGCTCGACGTGGCCGACGGGCGGGCCTCGCTCCTCCATGAGCTGGAGTCCGTCACGGTGACCGTGGGTCGCCGGGTCAGGGTGCAGACCTCGACGTCCACGCTCGTCGGCACGGCGGTGGGCCTGGACCCGAGGGGCCAGCTCATCGTCGAGGTCGACGGCGTCCAGCGGGTGGTGTCGGTCGGCGATGTCGTGCACCTGCGCTGATCACTCACCCGCCCCTCGGGACGCGCCAGGTGGGACGGGTACGCTGGAGCCCGCTATGCGGCTCCTGGTCACCGGGGGGGCGGGTTTCATCGGCTCCAATTTCGTCCGCCACTGGGTCCACGAGCACCCGGGCGACAAGGTGGTCGTCTACGACGCCCTGACCTATGCCGGCAACCGGGAAAGCCTGAGCGACCTCGAGGGCGCGTTCGAGTTCGTGCACGGCGACGTGGCCGACGCCGACCGGGCCGCCTGGGCCCTGCGGGAGCACCGGATCGACGCGATCGTCCACTTCGCCGCCGAGTCGCACAACAGCCGGGCGGCGCTCGACCCGGGGCTCTTCTTCCGCACCAACGTGATCGGGACCCAGACTCTGCTCGAAGCGGCCCGCCAGCGCGGCGTGGCCCGGTTCCACCACATCTCGACCTGCGAGGTGTACGGGCAGATGGCGTTGGACGATCCCCTCGCCTTCACCGAGTCGAGTCCGTACCGCCCCCGCACGCCCTACAGCGCCTCCAAGGCCGGCGCCGATCACGCCGTCCGCTGCTACGCCGAGACCTTCGGGCTCCCGGTGACCATCACCAACTGCGCCAACAACTACGGGCCCTACCAGTTCCCCGAGAAGCTCGTAGCGTTGTGCACCACCAGAGCCCTCGACGACCACCCCCTCCCGCTCTACGCGTCGCTCGACCACCGTCGGGAGTGGCTGCACGTCCTCGACCACTGCCGGGCCATCGAGACGGTGCTCCTCGAGGGGAAGGAGGGCGAGACCTACCTGGTCGGCAGCGGCGTGGAGGCGACGATCGAGCAGATGGCCGACCTGGTCCTCGCCGCCGCGGGCAAGCCCCTCTCGTTGAAGGAGATCGTCCCGGACCGTCCGGGCCACGATTCCCGCTACCTGCTCGACTCGACCAAGCTGCGTCGTGAGCTCGGTTGGGCCCCGCAGATCCCCCTCGAGGAGGGGGTGGCCGCCACCGTGGACTGGTACCGCGCCAACCGGGCCTGGTGGGAGCCGTTGGCCCACCTGACCTCGGTCGACGAGCACGCCTGGAGCAACGGGAGCACCGGAGGCCAGTAAAGTTTTCCGGCGTGCCGGAGGGTCTCACCGCGGTGAAGGTCCTCGTGACCGGCTCGGCCGGGCAGCTCGGCCGGGACGTCGTGGCGGTCCTCGAGCGAGACGAATCGATCGAACCCTTCGCGGCCGACGCCTTGGTCGACGACCCGGTCGCAATCGCGTCCTCGGTGGACGCCGTCGGGCCCGACGTGGTCATCCACTGCGCGGCCATGACCGACGTCGACCGGTGCGAGCGGGATCCCGAGCGAGCCCGGGCCGTCAACGCCACCGGGACACAGAACGTCGCCCGGGCCGCCGCCGCGGCTGGGGCCCATCTGGTCTACGTCTCCACCGACTACGTGTTCGACGGCCGGTCGTGGCGCCCGTACACCGAGACCGACGAACCCAACCCGATCTCGGTCTACGGAGCGACCAAGCTGGCCGGCGAACGGGCGTGTCCACCGGAAGCCACCGTGGTGCGCACCTCCTGGCTCTCGGGGGTCCACGGCGCCAACTTCGTCACGGCGATCTTGAGACTGGCCGACTCGCCGGGGGAGTTGCGGATTGTCGACGACCAGCGGGGTTCGCCGACCTGCACCGCCGACCTCGCCGACGCGCTCGTCGCGCTCGCTCGCGACCGTCGTCCCGGTTGCTTCCACGTGACCAACGCCGGCGACGCGAGCCGCTACGAGCTCGCCCGGGAGGTGGTGGCCCGCTCCGGCGGTGACCCGGGCCGGGTCCGGCCGATCGCCACCGCCGAGCTCGACCCGCCGCGCCCCGCGGCCCGCCCCGCCTACTCGGTGCTCGACAACTCGACGTTCGTGGCCGCCGGGTACAAAGCACTGCCCGATTGGCGCGACGGCCTCGCCCGCCTGCTCGTGGCCCTGGAGAGGCGGTGAGCCCGGAACAGCGCTCGTGCTCGGCGGTCGTCGTCGACTACGACACCGGGTCGTACCTGTCCGAATGCCTGCGCTCGCTGAACGACGAGGGGGTCGCCCGGCCGGTGGTGGTGGAGAACGGCGACGCCGACGACGCCCGAGCCGCGCTCGGGGCCGCCGGTTTCGAGCGGACCCCGCTGATCGCTACCGGCCGGAATCTCGGCTACGGGGCCGGGGCCAACCGGGGGGTCGCCGCCACCGGGGAGTCCGAGTACCTGCTCATCTGCAACGCCGATCTGGCGCTCCACGCCGGGGCGTTGGCGGCCCTGGTCTCGGCACTCGACGACCATCCGGACTGGGCGGTGGTCGGCCCCCGGATCCTCACCACCGAGGGCGTCCCCTACCCCTCGGCCCGGCTCTTCCCCGGACCGGTGGTGGCCGCCGGCCATGCCCTGTTCGGCGCGGTGTTCCCGAACAACGCGTTCACCCGCCGCTACCGGACCCCGTACCTCCAGGGGCAGTCGGCCGAGGTTGACTGGGTCTCGGGCTCGTGCTTCCTCGCCCGCCGCAGCGCCCTGGAGCAGGTGGGTGGGTTCGACGAGCGGTACTTCATGTTCGCCGAGGACATGGATCTGTGCTGGCGGTTGGGCCGGGCCGGCTGGAGGGTGGGATTCGAGCCGTCGGCCGAGGTCACCCACCACGAGGGGGTCTCGCGCCAGCACCATCCCTACAAGATGGTGCTGGCCCACCACCTCTCGGCCCTGCGCTTCGCCACCGGCACCCTGGTCGGCCCCCGCCGCGTCCTCCTGCCCGCCGTCGCCCTCGGCCTCGCCGCACGCCTGGGGGCGGTCTGGTCGGCGACCTTTCTGCGGCGGGCCCGGGCGCGGCGCCGGACACCGATCGGGCCCCGGCCCGCGTAGGATCGGTGCGGGCTCGGTACGGGTCTGTGGTTGAAAGTCGAGGCCAGTCGCAGGCGAAACGACCCACGTAAGGCAACTCTTGGTTGCTGAGCATGGTGCGATTTAGACGTAAGTCCTGCCCGTCGCACCCGACGGTCGGGTGATGACGGAGACGGGGTGACGCGAGCCGTGGTCGGGACCGAAGGGCCGAAGGCCGCCGGTCCCGGGGCCGCCAGCCCTGCAGCAGGCGAGTGTGGGGGCAAAGACCAGGTCAGCCGTACCCAGCCCACGACCTCCGCCCGGCCCGATCGGGCGAGAACCCCCAGGTAGGATCGACAAAAGCATGAGCGTCCTCACCAAAGTCCTCCGCGCCGGCGAGGGGAAGAAGGTTCGGCGGCTGGCCGAGCTCGTCCCCTTGATCAACGCGCTCGAAGAGGAGATGGAGGCCCTCGACGACGAGGCGCTCAAGAACAAGACACCCGAGTTCAAGGAGCGGCTCGAGCAGGGCGAGACCCTCGACGATCTCTTGATCGAGGCGTTCGCGGTGGTCCGGGAGGCGGCCTGGCGGGTGCTCGGCCAGCGCCACTTCGACGTCCAGCTCATGGGCGGGATGGCGCTGCACTTCGGCTGGATCGCCGAGATGAAGACCGGCGAGGGCAAGACCCTGGTCTCGACCCTGCCGGTCTACCTGAACGCGCTGGAGGGTCGAGGCGTCCACGTGGTCACGGTGAACGACTACCTGGCGAGCCGGGACGCCGCCTGGATGGGCCAACTCCACCGTTGGCTCGGGCTGACCGTCGGCCGCGTCGGGCCGGACATCGAGAACCCCGCCGACAAGCGGGCGGCGTACGACGCCGACGTCACCTACGGGACCAACACCGAGTTCGGCTTCGACTACCTGCGGGACAACATGGCGCGTTCCACCGATGCCATGGTCCAGCGGGGCCACGTCTTCGGCATCGTCGACGAGGTCGACTCGATCCTGATCGACGAGGCCCGGACCCCGCTCATCATCTCGGGCCCGGCCGACGAGGCGGCGAAGCTCTACTACCAGTTCGCCGCGATCGTGCGGAACCTGACCCGGGACGTCGACTACGAGGTCGACGAGGAGAAGAAGATCGTCGTCCCCTTGGAGAGCGGGATCGAGATCGTCGAGAAGCAGGTCGGGGTGTCCAACCTCTACGACGCGGTGGCGGTCAATTACGTCCACCAGCTGACCCAGGCACTCCGGGCCAAGGAGCTCTACCACCGCGACAAGGACTATCTCGTGGATCAGGGCGAGGTGAAGATCGTCGACGAGTTCACCGGCCGGACCCTCGAGGGACGCCGCTGGTCCGAGGGCCTCCACCAGGCGGTCGAAGCCAAGGAGCGGGTCCGGATCAAAGAGGAGAACCACACCTGGGCCACGGTGACCCTTCAGAACTACTTCCGCCTCTACGAGAAGCTGGCCGGAATGACCGGCACCGCCGAGACCGAGGCGAGCGAGTTCGCCAGCACCTACTCGTTACCGGTCGTGCCCATCCCCACCAACCTCCCGCTCATCCGGAAGGACGAGGCCGACCTGGTCTTCAAGTCCGAGGCGGCGAAGTTCGCTGCGGTGGTCGAAGACATCGTCGAACGCAGCGGGCGCGGTCAGCCCATCCTGGTCGGCACGGCCTCGGTGGCCAAGTCCGAGGTGCTCTCGCGTCTTTTGTCCCAGCGAGGGGTGAAGCACGAGGTCTTGAACGCCAAGCAGCACTTCCGTGAGGCCGAGGTCGTGGCTCAGGCGGGCCGGCTCGGCGCGGTGACCGTGGCCACCAACATGGCCGGCCGGGGTGTCGACATCATCTTGGGTGGGAACCCCGAGCTGCTGGCTCGTCAGGAGGTGCTGTCGCGGGGCATGACACTCGACGGCGAGGAAGGGGCGGCCGAGCTGCAGAAGGTGACCGCCCAGGTGGAGGAGCGGTGCCAGTCCGAGGGCGACAGAGTGCGCGAGCTCGGGGGTCTCTACGTCCTCGGCAGCGAGCGACACGAGAGCCGGCGAATCGACAACCAGCTCCGTGGTCGTTCCGGACGCCAAGGGGATCCCGGCGAGAGCCGTTTCTTCTTGAGCCTCGAAGACGACCTCATGCGCCTGTTCGCCACCGGGGCGATGAACTGGGTGATGTCCAAAGCCCTCCCCGAGGACGTGCCCATCGAGGCCAAGATGGTCACCAAGGCGATCGAGCGGGCCCAGAACACCGTCGAGGGTCGCAACTCGGAGATCCGCAAGGACGTCTTGAAGTACGACGAGGTCATGAACGAGCAGCGCAAGGTGATCTACGCACACCGGCTCTCGATCCTGCAAGGCGAGGACCTCCACGACCGCACCACCGAAATGATCGAAGCGACGCTGACCGCCCTGGTCCAGACCGCCTGTCCCCGCGACTACCCCGAGGAGTGGGATCTCGAGCGCCTGCTGAGCGAGGTCAGCCAGTACTACCCGAGCGAGTTCAGTGCGGCCGACCTGGCCGAGGCCACCACCGCTGCCCAGGTCACCGAGAGCCTGGTGGCCGAGGCCCTCGACTACTACGAGACCCGCTCGGCGTCGATGCCCGACGGCGAGGAGACGGCCCGCCAGATCGAGCGGGACGTGATGCTCCAGATCATCGACCAGCGTTGGCGCGACCACCTGGCCGAGATGGACTACCTGCGGGAGGGAATCAACCTCCGGGCCATGGGACAGCAGGACCCGCTCGTGGCCTGGCAGCAGGAGGGGTACACGATGTTCGGCCAGCTCATGGAGGGCATCGACGACGACTACCTGCGTTACGTGCTCCACGTCGAGGCGGTCGTCAACCCGGTCACCGAGCCCGACCTGGCCCGGGCCACCTACGAGGCGGCCGACGATCCGGTCGCCGGCACCCTCGCGCTGGCCCCGGCCCTGCTCGCCGACCAGGGGGCGATGGTCGACCCCACCATGCAGGCCATCGCGGGCTCGGGGAACGTTCCCGACGGCGCGGCACCGCAGCCCCAGGCGGTGAGGCGGTCACCGAGCGGGGAGGAGACCCTGGTCCCCACGGTCAAGGCCCCGCACGAGAAGATCGGCCGCAATGCCCCGTGCTGGTGCGGGAGCGGCAAGAAGTTCAAGCTCTGCCATGGCGCCGCCTGAGGCGCCGGCGGCAGCCGAGCGTCGGGACCTCCACGCCGAGCTCGACCGGTTGGCGGGCCGGCTCGAGGAGGCGGAGGGGTACCTGGGCATCGAGTCGTTGCGCCGGCGTCGGGGCGAGCTCGAGGCCGAGGCGGGCCGCCCGACCCTCTGGGACGACCCCGAGCACGGCCGCGCCGTCACCACCGAGCTCGGGCGGGTCGCCGACGACGTCGACCACTTCGACGCCCTGAGCACGAGTCTCGAGGACGCCCAGGTGCTGCTCGAATTGGTCGAGGAGGCCGTTTCCGGGGGGACGCCGGATGCCAGCCTGACCCAGGAGCTCGAGGAGACGATCGACCAGCTCGACGCCAGGCTCGGACGCCTGGAACTCCAGTCCCTGCTCTCGGGCGAGTACGACGAGCGCGACGCCGTCGCCGAGGTCCACGCCGGGGCGGGGGGTACCGACGCCCAGGACTGGACCGAGATGCTGCTGCGGATGTACAGCCGCTGGGCCGAGCGACGTGGGTTCGTCGTCGAGATCGACGAGGTGACCGAGGGCAAGGAGGCCGGCCTGCTCTCGGCCACCTTCATCGTGAAAGGTCGCTTCGCGTTCGGTCTGCTCTCGGCCGAGCGTGGCGTCCACCGACTGGTGCGGATCTCGCCGTTCGACTCACAGAGCCGGCGCCAGACGAGCTTCGCCTCGCTCGACGTCATCCCGTTCCTCGAGGACCTCTCCGACGAGGTGCCCATCGACGAGAAGGACCTCCGGGTGGACACCTATCGTTCGTCGGGGGCGGGGGGCCAACACGTCAACAAGACGGACTCGGCCGTCCGGCTGACCCACCTGCCCACCGGCATCGTGGTCTCGTGCCAGAACGAGCGGAGCCAGCATCAGAACAAGGCCCGGGCCATGCAGATCCTGGCGGCGAAGCTGGCGCAGCGGAACCGGGAGGAGCGCCAGGCCGAACTCGATCAGCTCTCGGGCGATCGCACCGAGAACGCATGGGGGAACCAGATTCGCTCCTACACGCTGGCGCCGTTCCAACTGGTGAAAGACGTACGCACGAGGGTGGAGACCGGCAACGTCGAGGCGGTGCTGGACGGGAACCTCGACGAGTTCATCGAGGCCGAGCTCCGCCGGCGCCGAGCCGCGGGCTAGACCGGCCATGTCCAGTCCCTCGCGCATCGGCCGCGTCCGCAGGCCGTGGGGTGACGATGCCCGACCGGTGCTCCGGCCGGGACCCCGTCGCTCCTTCGGGGAGGTCAAGACCGCTTTTCCACCCCCTGCCATCCCGACTGGCTAGTCTTGGTCGGTCTGATGCTCCTTCCCTGCGTGCCCGACCGTCCGCTCGTGCTGACGGCACCCGAGCCGGTGGGGACGCGGTACCCATGATTCGCTTCGAGAACGTCACCAAGGTCTACAAGAGCGGGACCGTCGCGGTTCGGAACGTCTCCCTCGATATCCAGAAGGGTGAGTTCGTCTTCATCGTCGGCCCCTCGGGCTCGGGGAAGACCACCTGCATCCGGATGCTGCTGCGCGAGGAACTCCCCGACCGCGGCCGGATCTGGGTCGCCGGACGCGAGATCATCCACATGCCCAAGTGGCGGGTGCCCTACCTACGGCGAAACGTCGGGTGTGTGTTCCAGGACTTCCGCCTGCTCCCGAACAAGACCGTGTTCCAGAATGTGGCCTTCGCCCTCGAGGTCATCGGGCGCCCGAAGAGCGTCGTCGACACCCAGGTCCCCCAGGTGCTCGACCTGGTCGGGCTGGCCAAGAAGCGCGACAACCTCCCGAGCGAGCTCTCGGGTGGCGAACAGCAGCGGGTGGCCGTCGCCCGGGCCTTCGTCAACCGGCCGCTGATCCTCCTGGCCGACGAGCCGACGGGCAACCTCGACCCGGGGACCAGCCAGGGGATCATGCGACTGCTGGACCGGATCAATCGCACCGGCACGACCGTGCTGATCGCCACCCACGACGCGGCGCTCGTCGACTGGATGCGCCGCCGGGTCGTCGAGCTCGATCAGGGCACGGTGGTGCGAGACCAGGCGCGTGGCGTCTACGGCATCGACGCCGCCACCGGGCCGGTTCCCCGGACCGAGGTCGCCGCCCGAAGGAGTTAGCGGGTTGCCCCTTTCCGCCGATTACATCGTCCGGGAGACGACCACCAACCTCTGGCGCAATCGCCTGATGACGATCGCCGCGGTGCTCACCGTGGCCGTCTCGCTCGCCCTGGTCGGCGCGGCCCTGCTGCTCAAGCAGGGGGCGGCCAACGCCGAGGTCGACTGGCAGCGCGGGGTCCAGGTCACCGTCTGGATGAAGCCCACCGCCAGCACTTCGGAGATCAACGCCGTCCGATCGGAGCTGAAGCAGTTGCCCTACGTGCACGGCTGCGCGTTCTGGTCCCAAGCCCAGGACTATCACGAGGCCTCCAAGCTGCTCCCCGCCTCGGAGTTCTCGGCCCTCACGGTGGGCTCCACGCCGAGTTCGTTCCGGTGCACCCCGAACCAGCCTCAGTACGCGACGGCGGTGTACGACCGCTTCGTCCACCAACCCGGCGTCTACGCCGTCGGCTCGCCGAACTCGGCCATCCACGCCATGGAGGAGACCATCACCATCTTGCAGTGGGTCTTCGTGTCGGTGGCCCTGGTGCTCCTGCTCTCGGCCGGCGTCCTGATCCTCAACACCATCCGGATGGCCATCTTCGCCCGTCGCCGGGAGGTCTCGGTGATGAAGCTGGTCGGTGCCACCAACTGGTTTATCCGGTTGCCCTTCATGTCCGAGGGTCTCGTCCAGGGGCTCATCGGCTCGGCGGTGGCCGCGGCCATCGTCTTCGGCCTGCACGCTCTGCTCAACGGGCTGGCAAATCCGGACCAGCCCGGCTCCGTGCTCTCGCAGATGCGCCTGAGCGGGTGGCAGCTGTTCAGCACTGACGCGGTGGTGGTGGTGATCGGTGTGCTCATCGGCTCCATCGGCTCGGCGGTAGCGATCCGCCGATTCCTCGAAGTCTGAGCGCGCCGCCCGGACCCTTTCGCGTCGACCCTGGTCCGGGGTCCCGACCATCCCCGTCCGCTCTGGCGCCACGCCGTAGCGTTTGGACGGGACCGTTCCGTGGGGACGCGAGACCGGCTACCCGGAGAACCCGTGCGTGACTCGGTGCTGACATCGGGTCGAACCAACATCCCACTTCTGGGTGAGAGAGAAGGACATGGTGAGATCGAGGTCGTTCAGCTTCCGTAGATCGTTGGGACTGGTGGCCGGCAGTCTCCTCGCCGTCGGCACCTTGGCCGTCGTCGGTGCCGGACCGGCCGGCGCCGCCGTGAACGTGTCGAACTTCGCGATCTCGCCGTCGCCGGCGGCCTTCGTGTACACCGGCGCGACCAGCCAGACGGCCTCGAGCGAGACCTTCACGCTCACCAACAACTGGACGCCGGGTGCCACGCTGACCTTCACCGTGGCCCCCTCCGATGCTGCGGCCGGTCCGACCGGGAACTGTCTCGCCGGCACCTCGGACTACGTCGAGTACGCCGCCGCCCCGACGGTCAGCGCGACCGGCGCCACCGGCAACAGCACGAGCGACACCACCCCGACCTTCTCCACCGCGCTCAGCAGCAACACCGCCAACGACCACTCGTGCACCGGCACGAGCAGCCTCAACGACATCCTGAGCGTGATCATCACCAACACCCCCACCGGGACCAACACCGACACCTTCGCCGTCACCATCTCGAACATCACCTACTCGGTCGGATCGGCCGCGGTGACAGGCCCCATCTACATGGTCTCCTCGCCGGCCGGAGCGGCGGCCAACGCCAACGTCGTGATTAAGGCATCGGCCACCGCCAGCGGGAACAGCCCGGCGACCATCGTCACCAGTGGTGCAGCGAGCACGGCGGTCAGCAACATCGTGGTGACCGAGACCGCGGCCAGGGCCGTCTCCGGGTCCATCTGCGTCACCCCGCTCAGCGGGGTGACCAGCTTCACCTTCAGCGGGACCCCGACCACGACCGCCTCCACCGGCACCGGGGCGGGCACGGTGTCGGGAACCGCCATCGCCGCCGGCGACATCGTCGTCACCGTGACCGCATCGACCACCGCGGCCACCACCTACACGATCAGCGGCGTCAGCGTGATCAACTCGGGGGCGGGGACCGGCCTCGCCTACGCCTCGGTCACGACCGGGGGTTCCAGCTGCGCAAATGACACCGGAACCGTTGTCGCCGCCCAGATCCCGGTCTTCAACTCGGCACCGAAGCTCAAGGCATCGATCTCGGGGCCCGACACCGACGCCACGGCGATCGCCGAGCTCGAGGCCGCCTACCCTCCGACCATTGCGGCCGGGTGTGTGCCGTCCAAGACGGTGGTGCTGGCCACGGACCAGAACTTCCCCGACGCCCTGTCGGCGAGCTACCTGGCCGGCTACCTCCACACCGGGTTGCTCCTCACCCCGACGGCCAGCCTGTCCAGTGAGACCCGAGCGGCCATCCAGGCCGAGGGCATCACGAACGTGTACGTGGTCGGCGGCCCGCTCGCGGTGAGCCAGAACACCATCAGCCAGATCACCTCCACCCCCGCCTACAGCTGTGGTGGCCCGGGAGTCGGGACGGCGACCGGGGCCGACATCAACGTCACCGGCCCGATCTTCGGCCAGACCCAGTACGACACCTCCCAGGACATCGCCGTCACCCCGCCGCTGTCGAACGTGGGCTCGATCGACCTGGCCGGCGCCTACGCCAACCAGTACAACGACACCACCGGGAACGACTCGGGGTCCCCCGAGTCCACCGGCGCCCTGAAGACGGCCATCGTCGCCTCGGGTGCCAACTTCCCCGACGCGTCGGCGGCCAGCGTGATGGCGTACTACGACCAGTTCCCCCTGGTGTTGACCGACCCCAACACCCTGTCCTCCCAGGCGTCCTCGGCGCTCTCCGCCCTCGGGATCAAGCAGGTCATCGTGCTCGGTGGGCCACTGGCGGTGTCCAATGCCGACGTCACCTCGATCATCGGCATGGGGATCTCGGTGATCCGCATCGCCGGCCAGGACGCGACCGACACCGCGCTCAACCTGGCCTCCTTCGAGCTCAACCAACAGGGGACGACGTTCAGCGGTCTGGGTTGGGGCGCCACGACCGGATCCACCCAGTGGGGCAACACGGTGCTCGTGGCCCGGGGTGACTTCTACTCCGACGCCCTGGCGGGCAGCGTGCTGGCCCACATTGCGCCGACGCCCCTTCTCCTCACCGAGGACCCGACCTCGATCGGGACCTACCTCCCCGCCTTCTTGAACTCCGGCGGGAGCACGGCGGGGATCGACAACCTCAACCTGGTCACCGGGTACAGCGGCAACATCCAGGTCGTGCAGCCCCTGGGCGGCCCGCTGGCGCTCAACGCCTCCACCCTCATAGCGCTGGTGGACGCCGTGGCGACCGGATAGCGCGCCCCGCCCTACGGGTCAGTGCGCACACACTCGAGGGAGAGGAGGGCCCGGAAGGGCCCTCCTCTCGCGTCGAGGGATCCCTAACCGGTGAGCCCGGCGGCGAACATCTCCAGTGCCTGCTCGTAGGACCGGGACGCCGCGTGGTCGTGGTAGGCGGGTCCGGGGACGGCGAAGCCGTGGTTGGCCCCCTCGTGGACTTCGGCCCGGCCCCGGTCGCCGAGCGCGCGAACCGCGTCGATGAGCGGCTGGTTCATCTCCGCCGATTGCATGCGGTCTTCGGCGCCGATGCCCACGTACAGGAGGCCGTCGTAGTGCTCGACGACGTGGTGGGGTGACTCGGCGTCGTCGGTCACGCAGTAGGAAGGGTGGAGGAGAACCCCGACGCCGAACTGATCGGGATGGGCGCCGATCGTGCGGAGCACGGAACGAGCGCCGATGCAGTACCCGATGCAGCCCATCGGTCCCTTTCCGGCGGCGGAGTCCGTCTTCACGTAGTCCAGCAACGCCTGGACGTCGCGCTCGACGTGTTCGTCGGTCGTGCCGTTGAAGATCCCCATGACCCGATCCCGCTCGGACGGGTCCGCCCCGGGCGCCATGGCCGCCCGCATGTCGATGACCAGGAACTCCCCGAACCGGTGGTAGCGGTCGGGAGCGATGACGTAGTAGCCGGTTTCGGCGATCCGTCGGATTGCCGCTTTCGATCCATCGTCCAGGCCCGGCCCGTGGTGGAAGAAGAGGACGACCGGGTACGGACCGTCGCCGTCCGGGTGGTCGACGACCACCCCCATCGGACCGTCGCTCGTCGGAATCACGCGGGTCTCGTTCATCGCTGACCTCCTGGCCAATGTCGGAAGGTACACGAGAGGAGGCTCGAGGGCCGAAACCGGGCGTGAAGCGACCGGGTCGGCCGGCGGAGGACCGGTCGGAAAGGTGCCGGGCAAGGTGAGTTCGCCAGGGTGACCAAAGGAGGAAGCGCATGACCGCAACGATCACCCTGATCGGCAACCTGACCCGGGAGCCCGAGATCCGCTACACGCGTGACGGCCAAGCGACGGCGACCTTCGGGGTGGCCGTCAATCGGCGACGCCAGGACCGCGACACCGACCAACGGGAGGAGTCCACCTCGTTCTTCGACGTGGTCTGTTGGCGGGATCTGGCCGAGAACGCCGTCCTCAGCTTGACCAAAGGGTCGAGGGTGTTGGTCGTGGGTCGTCTCGAGCAACGCAGCTGGGAGCAGGATGGGGGCACGCAGCGCACGAAAGTCGAGGTGGTCGCCGACGACCTGGGCCCGAGCCTGCGCTCCGCCACGGCCGAGATCCAACCCAACGAGCGCCGTCATGCCGGCGGGCCCTCCGCTACACCAGGTGCCGGCCACTCCTCCGTGCCGGCCCGGGTACGTCGGTGAGCCGGGACTGCGACCGGCGACGCCCGCCGGGTGACGTCCACCCGCCATCGTTCCGGCCGGCCGGGTTCCGGAGTGTGATCGAGCTCTCGAGGGACGAGGCGTTCGAGCTGTGCGGCCGGCTGGTCCTGGCCCACAGCTGTCTGGTGCGGGCCGGCGACGGCTTGGCTGCCTACGAGGTCGCCTCGGTGCTCGCGCTGATCGGGCGGCGCGTGGCGATCTGAGGCCGACTAAGAGGTCTCGTTCTCGGGCGTGAATTCCAGGGCCAGAGAGTTGACGCAGAAGCGCTGCCCGGTCTCGGTCGGCCCGTCCTGGAAGACGTGCCCGAGATGTCCGCCGCACCGGGCGCAACTGATCTCGATGCGGACCATCCCAAGCGACCGGTCGACGTGCTCCTCGACCGTGCCGTCGCGCATCGCGCGGTCGAAGCTCGGCCAGCCGGAGCCCGATTCGAACTTGTGCTCGGTCGAGAACAGCGCGGCACCGCAACCGGCACAGTGGAAGACCCCGTCGGAGTCGACGTGCAGGAGCTTCCCGGACCATGCCGGCTCGGTCGCGCTCCGGCGCAGGACCGCGAACTGGTCGGGACTGAGCTTGTCCTTCCATTCCTTTTCGGTGAGCTCGACCTCACGCGCCATGGGCACCGTCCTTTTCCGGATCGCTTCTGTTGGGACCGTACCGGGCGCGGGGCTCGGAACGCGACCTCGTCACAATTGTTCCCTGCGACCAGGGATGATGACTCTTGGCTAGGGTTGGCGCGGTGAGGGGCGTGATCCTTGCCGGCGGGAGCGGAACCCGGCTCCTCCCGCTCACCCGCATCACCAACAAGCACCTG
This sequence comes from Actinomycetes bacterium, assembly GCA_021791895.1. GTDB lineage: Bacteria > Actinomycetota > Acidimicrobiia > Acidimicrobiales > RAAP-2 > Palsa-461. The sequence goes on from JAJYVS010000006.1 coordinate 87,732, forward strand.
CTGCCCATCTACGACCGCCCGATGATCCAGTGGGCCATCGAGGCGGTGGTCAAGGCCGGGGTCACCGAGGTGATGCTCGTCACCGGCGGCGCCCACGCCGGGGAGTTCCTCCGGTTGCTCGGCAACGGCCACGAGGTCGGCCTGGACCTCCTGACCTACGCCTACCAGGAACGTGAGGGTGGGGTGGCCGACGCCCTGGCCCTGGCCGAACGGTTTGGCGGCGACGAACCGGTGCTCGTGATGCTCGCCGACAACATCGTCGAGCGCTCCATCGCGCCGACCGTCCGCGCCTTCGCCGCCGATCCGATCGGCGCCAGGATCCTGCTCAGCCCGGTCGAGCAGCCCGAACACCTTCGACATCTCGGGGTCCCCGAGCTCGACGAAGAAGGAAGGGTGCTGCGCATCGTCGAGAAGCCCGACGACCCCCCCAGTCGCTACGCCGTGACCGGCGTCTACTGCTACGACCCCAGTGTCTTCTCGGTGATCTCGATGCTCACCCCCTCGGCTCGTGGCGAGCTCGAGATCGCCGACGTGAACAACCACTATGCCGAGCGGGGCCGTCTCCGCTACGACGTACTCGAGGGGTTCTGGGGCGACGCCGGCGAGTCGATCGACGTCTACTACGCCGTCAACGACTTCGTCCGAGCCCACGGGGCGAACAAGGGCTGAGGTCCGGGGCACGGCCGGGGCTCGCCACGAGCCTGGACCGAAGCGGGTGCCCTACTCGAGCCCCTGGCGCTCGCTCAGCCTGGGTCCTGTGACGCGCCGTCCGGACCGGTCGACCAGCTGGCGCACCGAGGCCGCGATCCCGCGCCCGTCCAGGCCCAGCTCGGCCAGGAGATCGTCCGGACGACCCTGGGGGATGTAGGCCCGGGGGATGCCAAGGTTGGCTACCGTCGGCACGGGTACCCCTTCGCCCCGGGCCCAGGAGGCCAGGGCGTCGGCCAGGAACATGCCGGCTCCGCCGAAGCGGACCCCGTCTTCGACCGTGACCACGAGGTCGTGTCTGGCCGCGTCGGCCAACAGGTCGGGGTCGGGGGGGCTGACCACCCGGACGTCCCACACGCTCGGGGCCATACCTTCGGCGTCGAGCTCTCGGGCCGCGTCCTCGCACGCCGCCAGCATCTTGCCCACCGCGAGCAGGCACACCGAGCCGTCTCCGACCCGACTCCGGCGACCGGACAGGCCCTGCCCGATCTTTTCTAGGCCTCGGTGCGGTGGCGGCGTGGTCGGGAACCGGATCACTGAGGGGCCGTCCAGGCCGAGAGCCTCGGCCAGCATCACGGGGACCTCCTCGGCGCACGAGGGGGCGAAGACGGTCATGTTGGGCATGGTCAGGGTGAGGGCGAGGTCCCAGATGCCGTGGTGGCTCGGCCCGTTCTCCCCGGTGATCCCGGCCCGGTCGAGCACGAAGACGACCGGCAGGTTGTGGAGGCCGACGTCCAGGTTGGCCTGGTCGAAGGCGCGGGAGAAGAACGTCGAGTACACCGCGACCACCGGCTTGCGACCGCCCATGGCCAGGCCGGCCGCCGCGGTGACCTCGTGCTGCTCGGCGATCCCGACGTCGAAGCAGCGCTCCGGGAAGCGTTGCTGGAAGGCGAGCAGGCCGGTCGGCCCGGGCATGGCGGCGGTCAGGGCGACCACCCGGGGGTCGCGTTCGGCTTCGGCGATGAGGGCCCGGGTGAAGGCGTCGGTGTAGGTGGCCGCCGGCACGCTCGCCCCGACCGGACCGCTCGGTTCCATCGCTGGGGGGGTGCCCTCCACGGTGTCGGGGGGGGAGAGGCGGGTCGCCTTCACGTCGTGGAGCCGCTGGACCTCGTCCTCCTCCGCCGGGGCGTAGCCACGACCCTTCTGGGTGAGCACGTGGACCACGATCGGCCCGTCCCAGGCCGCGGCGTTGGCGAACGCCTGTTCCATCTGGGCGATGTCATGGCCGTCGATCGGCCCCGCGTACCGGACGCCAAGGGCCTCGAAGAAGACGTGGGGGGCCACGATCTCGCGCAGGGCGCTCGTCAGGCCGTGGACGCCGGTGGCGGCCATCTCGCCCAGGGCCGGGATGCTCTTGATGTGCCGCCGCACCCGTTCCCTGGTCTGCACGTAGGCAGGGTGGAGCCGCAGGCTCGTGAGGCTTTGGGACAGGTAGGACACGGTCGGGGCATAGGAGCGCCCGTTGTCGTTGAGCACGACCACCACCCGGCTGGCGGAGTGGCCCAGGTTGTTGAGCGCCTCGTAGGCCATGCCCCCGGTGAGGGCTCCGTCGCCCACCACCGCCACCACCCGGCGGCTCCCGCCGAACCCGACCAGTTCGCCGCTCAGCGCCAGCGCCGTGGCCAGGCCGTGGGCGTAGGAGAGGGCAGTGGAGGCGTGACTGTTCTCGATCCAGTCGTGGTCGGACTCCGACCGGTTGGGGTAGCCCGACAGCCCCCCCTCCCTGCGGAGGTCGACGAACCGGTGCCGGCGCCCGGTGAGCAGCTTGTGGACGTAGGCCTGGTGCCCGGTGTCCCACAGGATGGGGTCGTGGGGGGAGTCGAACACCCGGTGCAGGGCCAGGGTGAGCTCGACGGCGCCGAGGTTGGAGCCGAGGTGACCCCCGGTCTTGGTCACCGTCTCGACGATGAAGGCGCGAATTTCGGTGGCCAGCTCGCTGAGCTGCTCGTATTCGAGAGACCGGAGGTCGGCTGGCGTCTCGATGCTCGGCAGGATCATCGGCTCACGTCGAAGAGGGGAGGGGTGGGATCGGAGCGATGAGGCCAGGCTACCCGGCCGGTCGACCCCGATCGGGCTCGTCCGGGGCCCGGCCCCCCGGCCGGGCGAATTCCGGGGCGACCGACGCCGTCGGGCTCGGTAACCTGGTCGATCGACCGGCGCGGGCGGCCGAGCCCTCCGCCCCCTTCCCGCCACCGCCCCAGGGGGTGCCGGGGGCGGTCGGTACGATACGCCGATGGTTTCTCCCCTCATCGATGCCGACGTTCTCGAACGGGTGCTGTCGACGGCGCTGGTCAAGGGCGGCGAGATGGCCGAGGTCTTCGCCGAGGACCGGCAGAGCACCGGGGCGGTGCTCGACGACCGCCGGGTCGAGGAGCTCTCGTCGGGTCGTGAGCGAGGCGCCGGCATCCGGGTGGTGGTCGGCGAGACGACCGGCTTCGCCCACACCGCCGACCTCTCCGAGCCGGGCCTCCTGGCGGCGGCCGAGACGGCGGCGGCGGTCGCCCGCCAAGGCGGCCAGGGGCGGTCGGTGGCGGTCGGGGCGCCCACCGGGGCGAGGCCGCGGGCGCGGGTCCTGCCCGAGACCGTCGGCAAGGCCCGCAAGCTC
>JAJYVS010000075.1 GCA_021791895.1 Actinomycetes bacterium
GACGTGGCTCAGCTGGTAGAGCATCACCTTGCCAAGGTGAGGGTCGCGGGTTCGAATCCCGTCGTCCGCTCCAGGTCGGGGGCGTTTCTTGTCCCCCCGAGGGGCTGAAGTGCCCGTCAACTGGTCGCGACTTGCCCATCACGTGATCCCAAGGTCAGCCTGTTGGCGGTCGATGCCACCCCGGTGACCGGATCGATCGGGAACTTGGTGTCAATGTGTGGCAAGTCCCTGTCTACGGAGGCACCGGTCCCGAAACGGGACGACGCCGATGGGGATCAGCTCGGGTGGCCTCGTGAAGGATCTGGGCCAATGGGCACCCGTCGCTCCCGAGAGGTACCCGTGTGCGGTTGCGTGCGTGAGAAGAGCACGGAACGTCAGCGCAGAACGGATGTCATGAACCGTGACATCCTGCTGTCACGGAGACTCAATTCCGTCGGGCGGCGCAGACAAGTTCGGATCGGCACCCCACCTTGTGCCGGCACCGCGTCGTCGTCCTTGGTAACCCCAACTGTAGTTGTTTGGTATACAATATGAGGTGTGGCTCAGCGATTCGACCTGGACCTTCTCGACGGTGCTGACGTCTTCGAGGTCGACGCGCAGGCTGCGCACCTGTTCAAGCATCCCCACCTTGGCGTGGACGACATCGATGACGTGTGGGCCAGCGATCCGCTGTTCTACCCGGCGATTCCGCCAGCGCACTGGCTCATGTGCGCCGAGGTGGCCGGTCGGGTCCTGGTGGTTCCACTGACACCTGCCCGAGATGGCGATCCCCGCCGGTGCCGACCCATTGGCTGCTATGAGGCGAGCGCCGAATTGGCAGCCCAGTACCGGAGAGACCGCTGATGAAGCCACCGATGACCCCAGACGAGGAATACGATTTCTACGCCAAGCCCGAGAATCAGGAGCCCCAGGGCCCTCCCCGGCGACGAAGGGCGCGGTTGAGCGACGCGATTCCCGTTCGGTTCCCCCCCGAGCTGGTCGAGGAGATCCGTCGTCGAGCGACCGAGGACGACCGTTCGGTCTCCTCGTGGATCCGTCGTGCCGTTGAGCACGAGCTACAGCGCCCGGCCTGACGCTGCCACCTTGTTGCTGCCACCTTGTTGCTGCCACCTTGTTGCTGCCACCTTGTTGCTGCCACCTTGTTGCTGACCAGGTCAAGAGGCCGGCGGCACAGAATGCCGCTCCAGAAGTGCGACACGAGGTGCTGTCGCATCTGCAGCGCGGAACGGCATCTCCGGAGAAATGTGCCGGCTCTTGTGACCCATCCGTCGGCGCTGGCCGACGACGAGGAGGCCGGGTCCCGGCCCGTCGCACCGCCTGTCCGCGGGATCACGACCCCGGAGCGGCGCTCCCGAAACGCCGCCAGCGGATGAACGGGAGCACGCACACCACCGCCAGGAGCCCCACCTGGACGGCGATCGACCACGGTGACCCGAAGATGCCGCCCACCACGTTCCCGAAGTGCTTGTCGGCGATGGTGGCCAGGCTCACATAGAGCGAGTAGCTGACGAGCCGGCCGAGGAAGAAGGCGATGCAGAGGAGCCCGAGCGGGAGGTCGAGGAGGCCGGCGGCCAGAAAGAGCTGGGCGGACGGCAGCGGCGAGATCACGAAGACCCCGAACAGGGCGACGGCACCTACCCGCTTGCGTTCGATCAGGGCCCGGGCGTCCTCCAGGTTGTCGCGCAGGCGCGTGGGCAGCCGGCCCTCGAAGTGCCGGGCGCCCCGGGCCAGCAGGTAGCGGCCGGCCACGGCCGCGGTGGCACCGAGGAGCACCAGGGCGACCGGGTCGAGGTGCCAGTGGATGCGCGCGAACACGAGCACCGACCAGGTGGGTGGCCCGAAGGCCGGCAGTAGGTTGATCCCGAAGACGACGGCGAAGAGGGCCAGGTACGCCACCCCGTGACCCTACGGCACGCCGGGGAGCGGCGGCCTCGTGGGGGTAACGTCCCGGCATGACGTTCGCCACCGAGATCACCCTGACCGGACCCTTCCGGACGCCCGCCCAGATGCTGGCCGACCAGGTGGTCGACGAGCACACCAGCGTCCACGACGAGGGCACCGCCGCGTCCCTGGGCTTCGCCGGCGCACCGATCGAGGGCCCGACCCACTGCAGCCAGTTCGATCCCCTGGCCGCCGCCCTCTGGGGCACGGACTGGTTCGAACGGGGCTGCATCAGCTGCCACTTCCGGACCATGGTGGTCGAAGGCGAGGAGGTCCAGGCCAGCCTGACCACCACCGGCGGCGAGTCGGGGCGGATCGAGGCCCACAAGGCCGACGGCTCGCCGGTGCTGGCCGGCACGGCGTCGGTCGGGCCCGACCACCCGGTCACCGAGCTCGAGGCCCGGCTGGCCGCCCTCGGCGACCCGGGACCCCTCTTCGTCATCGACCGCCTGCAGGTCGGCATGCGGTCGGCGGATGGCCCTCCGGCGACCATGGAATTCGACGAGCCGAACGGTGCCGCCTATCCGTTCTCCCTGGCCGACAAGCTCGATCGGATCACCGAGCCCCACCCCTGGTACACCGCCGAGGGCGGGCGGTCGTCGCCGTGGGGACGCCCGGTGGTCCCGATGGAGATGGTCAGCGTCCTCGCCCACCGGTCGGGGGCCGGCTGGCCGGTGCGGTCGCCGGCCCTGGGTCTCTTCCTCGACCTCGAGGTCCGGCTCCTGGACGGACCCGTCTTCGTGGGGCAGCCCTACCGGGTGGCCCACGAGGTGGTCGGCCTCGGTCAGAGTCGGCGGACCGAGTCCTACTGGACCCGGACGACGCTGACCGACGCCGTGGACGGCCGCCCGGTGGCGTCAGTGCTGCTCCACGCCGGCGTCTTCAAGGAGTCCTACCCGGGCTACCCGGCGGACCGGCTCGGCTGACGGCTCAGGCCTCACCGGACTCGTACCGGGCGAGCTCGGCCCGGCCCACCACGTGCCAGTGGACCTCGTCGGGCCCGTCGGCCAGGCGGAGGGTGCGCTGGCCGGCGTACATGCGGGCCAGCGGTGTCCACTGTGACACCCCGGCAGCCCCGTGGATCTGGATGGCCTCGTCGATGATCCGGCACACCCGCTCGGGAACCATGGCCTTCACGGCGCTCACCCAGACCCGGGCCTCGGCGTTGCCCATGGTGTCCATCGCCTTGGCCGCCCGGAGGACCATCAGGCGCATGGCCTCGATCTCGATGCGGGCCTTGGCGATCGTCTCGGTGTTCTTGCCTAGGCGGGCCAGGGGCTTCCCGAACGCCTCCCGGCTGAGCCCGCGGGTCACCATCAGCTCGAGGGCCCGCTCGGCCGCCCCGATCGAGCGCATGCAGTGGTGGATCCGGCCCGGGCCGAGGCGCACCTGGGAGATCTCGAAGCCCCGGCCCTCGCCGAGGAGCAGGTTCGCCTCCGGGACCCGGACGTCGTGGAAGCGCAGGTGCATGTGGCCGTGAGGGGCGTCGTCCTGGCCGAACACCTCCATGCCGCCGACCACCTCGACGCCCGGGGTGTCCATGGGCACAAGGAACTGCGACTGCCGCCGGTGTGCGGGACCCTCGGGGGACGTCTGGACCATCACGATCATGATCTTGCAGCGCGGGTCGCCGGCGCCGGAGATGTAGAACTTCTCCCCGTTGATCACCCACTCCTCGCCGTCGCGCACGGCCCGGCTGTGGATGTTCCGGGCGTCGGAGGACGCCACGTCGGGTTCGGTCATGGCGAACGCCGAGCGGATCTCGCCGGCCAGCAGCGGCGCCAGCCACTGCGCCTTCTGCTCGGGGGTCCCCACCCGCTCGAGGACCTCCATGTTGCCGGTATCGGGAGCACTGCAGTTCAGGCACTCGGGCGCCAGCGGGTTCCGTCCCAGCTCGGCGGCGATGTAGGCGTAGTCGAGGTTGGAGAGCCCCTCCCCGGTCTCGGCGTCGGGCAGAAAGAAGTTCCACAGTCCGGCGGCCCTGGCCCGGGCCTTGATCGAGTCGAGGAGCTCGAGCTGTCCGTCGCCGAAGCCCCAGTGGTCGGCCCGGCCCTCGCCGAGCCGGTAGAACTCCTCGGTGACCGGGTCGATCTCCTCGGCCACGAAGGTCCGGACCGCCTGGTATAGCGGCAGGGCGCCCTCGGACATGGCCAGGTTGAGGGCGTCGTCGGCCGGGAGGCCGGAGTGCATTCCGGGTGCTGGCATGGTCGGGTCCTTTCGGGTGGGGTGCGCCGGTCGGGTCGCCGCTGCCTGTCTACACCAACCCGGAGCGGGGTGGCTCCGTGGGGGGCGTCCTGCGGGCGCCGGCGTGGGCAACGGCGTGGAGGCAAGCCGGTCGTGACCTCCGGGACCTTCGGGAGCTGCCGGACGCCGCTGGCCTCGGGGTGGTCCGCTCCGGGAGGTTCGCGGCAGTAGGGTCGGGCTCCGTCGGGCTCCGTCGGGCTCCGTCGGGCTCCGTCGGGCTCCGTCGGGCTCCGTCGGGCTCCGTCGGGCTCCGTCGGGCTCCGTCGGGCTCCGTCGGTTCGGAAGGTGGTCGCCGTCGGGCTCCGTCGGGCTCCGTCGGTTCGGAAGGTGGTCGCCGTCGGGCTCCGTCGGAGGTCCCCGTCGGCCGGGGGACGGGACGAGGAGGAGGGTCACCGTGGCGCTGCAGACCGGTCGTGGTCGTCGCCGGTGGGGGACCGTGTTCGGGGTGGTGGCGGGATCGGCGGTGGCGTGGATCGCCGCCGGCGTCGCTCCGTTCACCGGCCGCGCCTACGTCGTGCTCGCCGCGGTGGTCGCCGTCACGTGCGTCTGGTCGGCCCGGCCGGGAGGTCTGC
>JAJYVS010000007.1 GCA_021791895.1 Actinomycetes bacterium
GTCCTCTGGGCTCGAACTCGACGCTCGAGCTCGGTGCGCTCCTCTTCGCTCAGGGAAAGCGGCTCCACGGTCCACATTGTCGACCTCCCGGGATCGGCGATGTGGTCCATTCCACAACGTTCAAGTTACTAATGCGTGGATGTACTAGTGCCCGAGCTCGAGGCGGACGCGCTTGGAAGGGGTCCGTTGTGTCCCTTGGCCAGCGGATCAAGAGTCGAGGGCCGTTGGGGGAGGCGAGCGATCGTCGCCTTCTCCCGCCGTCGCTCGGTTGCCGTCGCGGCTCGACGGTAGATCCGCTCGTAGCCCGAGACCATTGCTTCGGCCGAGAACTTCCGCTGCACGCGTGACCGGCAGTCGATCGGGCGAATCGAGTCGATCGTGGCGACGGCGTCGACCATCTCCTGGCTCGTGGAACAAAGAGCCCCGGTGACCTGGTCCAGCACAACCTCGGGAGCGGCTCCCAGGGGGCGGGCGATTACCGGGGTTCCGCAGGCCATCGATTCGAGCATGACGATCCCGAACGGTTCGGACCAGTCGATGGGGAACAGCATGGCCCGCGCCCGACCGAGAATGTCCACCTTCACGTCCTGGGGTGGCTGGTCCAGGACCTCGATGTCGGGTCCGAGCACCGGGGCGACGACCTGATCCCAGTACTCTTGCTCAAAAGGCTCGCTCCGTTTGACCATCATGACGAGCGGCAGGCCCGCTCGACGGGCGATGTCGATCGCCACCTCGGGGCGCTTCTCCGGGCTCACCCGTCCCATGAAGACCAGGTAGGGCTCCTTGACTTCCCGAAACGGGTACTCGGCCAGATCGATGCCGTTGTAGACGATGCCGGCGTAGGAGAGGTCCGGGTTGTCGAACCGTTGGGTGCGGCTGATGGCGACCAGACGGACTCGATCGTGAATCAATCCGTAGAGGCGCCGGGCGAGCGGTGTCCACGGTCCGTGGAGGGTGTGGACGACCGGGACCCGGTGGGAGACCTGGGCACCGAGCATCGGGCCGAGCCAGGTGTGGTCGTGGATCACGTCGAACTCGTCGGCTCGCAGGTAGGCCGTCGTCACGTGGAAGGCCTCCTCGTGGACCGACGAGGGATCTCCGAGCAACGCCGCCGAAGTCAGCGGGATCACCAGGCGTGCGCTCGCCGATGAACCAGGGGCGGCGAAGAGGGTGATCGCGTGCCCTCGCCGGGCAAGCCCCTCGACGAGCAGCGCGACCACTCGCTCGATCCCCCCGTAGCCTTCGGGGGGGATCGGGATGAAGGGTGGGGCGACCACCCCGATCCGTAGAGGGTCTCCGGTCAACCGGACCGGTCTCACTGTTGGGCGCTAGGACACTCCAGCTTCATCTGCCTCGCCTCCTCCACACGCCTGTGGCCACATTGAAGCACCATCGGGGGATCGCGGTAGGGCCCTTGGTCCCGCGAAAATCCCCTGGCCGGTTCACCGGTCCGCCCCGCCGTCGGTGACCGGGAGGAGCAGGACTGGACGGTCCGAGGCACCGAGGACGTCACGGACCACCCGGGCGCGGCCCTCCTCGCCGACCTGGGACCAACTGAGCACGATCAGGTCGGCCTCGCGCTCCTCGGACACCTCGACCACCCGGCTCGCGACCGGCCCGCGGCGCATCTCGATCGCGCCGGCTGGTGGGCAGTGGGTGATCAGGAACTCTTGCCCGAGCAACTCCATGTCCTGGTAGGGACGGTCCAGCATCCGCGGCAGCGTCTCATCGGTGAACACGTGCAGGACGACCAGTTCCACCTCGTTGCGAAGCAGGCGACCCAGAGCCTGGAGAACCGGGCGGGAGGACGGTTCGGTACCCTCGAGCGGCACCAGGCACCGACGGATGACCGTCGGCAACCGGACGTCGGGGGGGACCACCAGGGCCGGCCTCGTCGTGTGCTCCAGGATGTGGCGAGCGGTGGGGCCGACGGGTCCGTCGTCGCTCGCGGGTCCGTGCCCGCCGATCACCGCGACGAGCACGTTGGGCGACTCGGTGGCGGCGAGCAGCGTGCTCGCCACCGGTCCGCGGAGGCGGCGAACAGAAACACCAAAGGTCGCCGCGAGGGTGCCCGTGGTATCCGCCGGGCCCTCGTCGACGTGGACCGCCTCCACAGTCGCCCCGATCAGCTCGCCCAGCTTCGCCGCCGTCTCCAGGACGAGAGGGGCCATAGAGGTGCCGCCGATGGCGGCAAGCACGACCGGTTCCGTCGCAGTCGTCGGAGCAGTCATCGGCGTCTCCCTTCGTGCTCGAGCCCACCGGGCAAGGAGAAGGTCCTGGACGGCGGCTCGCAGTGCTCGACCGCGCGGCTGCCAACGCGCACGGCGATCGGGGAGTCGCAGTCGATGCTCACCCGGTCGTGACTCGCCTCGACGCGGAGACGGGTTCCCCGGAACCGCATCCGCATCGACAAGAGTGACCACGCGTCGGGCAGGCAGGGGTCGATGCGAAGGGCTTCGGAGTCGGCTCGGAGCCCGAGGAACCCGAAGGCCAGTGCCTGCCAGACCCCGCCCATGGTCGCGAGGTGCAGGCCGCCGGCGGTCGTGCCCGTCAGATCGTCGGCATCGATGCGGGCCGCCACGCGGAAGAGCTCGAGCGCTTCGTCGGGGCGGCCGGCCCGTGCGAGGAGGGAGGCCGAAATCGCCGGCGAGAGGGAGCTCCCGTGAGCGGTTCGAGGCTCGTAGAAGTCCAGGCAGGGTCGAAGCGATCCCTCTGCCACTTCTGCAGGGACCAGATGGTGCAGCATCAGCACATCGGCTTGTTTGATGATCTGCGAACGCGCGACTCGATCGGCACCGAGGAGCATGTCGATCGCGACCGGAGGCGGGGCGATGTCGGCGACCAACAGAGATTCCAGGTCGAAAAACCCCGTGAACTGCTCGTAGAGATTGCGGTCTCGATCCCAACCGTCGACCAAGCGATCGGCAAGCTCCACCCAGTGGGTCGCCTCGCGGTCGTCTGGACGCTCCGATCGCAGCAGCCGTGCCCCCTCGCGCAGATTCCATCGGGCCATCACGTTGGTGTAGGCATTGTCGTCGACGACTTCGTGGTACTCGTCCGGGCCCATCACCTCGAAAATGTGGTAGCGACCGCCCGCATCGGCTTGCACCCGGCTCGCCCAGTAGCGGGCGGTCTCGACGATCAAGGCTCGACCGGCCCGAGCGAGGAAGGTTCGATCCGAGCTCCAGGTCGTGTAGTGCGTCGCCGCCCAGGCGACGTCGGCGACGATGTGCTCCTCGTGCGGGCCGGTGGCGATGGGGACCTGATGACCGTGGCCGTCGTCGACCAATCTCGGCGTCACGTCGTATCCGTCGCCTGCGGACTCCCAGGGGAAGCGTGCACCTGAGCGCCCAGAGGCTTCGGCGGTGGCACGCGCCGCCGGAAGTCTGCGAATGCGGTACTCGAGCATCGCCCGGGCCGCCTCGGGTCGAAGCGCGGCGAGTGCCGGCAGGACGAAGATGTCGGCATCCCAGAACACGTGTCCGGCGTACGCCGCACCGGTCATCCCTCGGGCTCCGACGGCCGCTTCGGCCGTCTCGCCGATGGCGGAGAGGAGATGGAAGACGGCCAGCCGGACCTGCAACTGGTCGGCGGCCGCGCCGGTCCCCTCGATGTTGACCTCGGCGTCCGCCCACCGGTCGGCCCAGGCTCGCCGGTGCTCGGCCAAAAGGGCCTCGAAACCGGCGGCCTCACCTTCTCGGAGCAACCGCTTGGATTCGAGTTGGCTGGTTTTGCCGGCCGTGCTCGTGTCCCAGGCGGCCAGTCGCTCGAGCGAACTGCGCCCGGCAACCTCGCCCATCTGGTCTCGCGCCGCTACGGCGATGTTGCGAGCCGAGTCCCGCGAGACCGCGATGCAGACGTCCCCACTGAACCGGCGCGTGAAGTCGATCGCCTGGCTTGGCGAGCGGACGGGGTTTCCCGGCTGCAGCATCGACGACGGGACCTCGAGCCGGAACGCCATGAGCCGGGGCGAGGCGATCGAGACGAATCGGAGCGATCGCAGGCCGGTCTGTTCGTCCACACGGACGAGGACACCGGTGCGGAGATCGAGCAGGCGGTGACCGGTGCTTGGGCCGGGGGCGGGAACGAGGTCCACCTCGGTCCAGATCGGGCCGGGGAGGAGGTGCTCGTCGTGGTCGTAGACCCCGGCGGCGAGGAACAGGGGAGCGGTGCCGGGACCACCCTCCTCCCTCGATCCCCGCACCCCCACCTGGCCGTTGCAGAGGGATCCGAGCGCTTCTGCCGAACGCTGGTGTGGGCCGTCCTCGACGAGCCCGAACGTCCAGGCCGGGTCGGGGTCCACCTGGGGGACCCGCCGCTCGGCCCGTCGGTCGAGCTGCGCTTGGAGGGTCGCGGCAAGGCCCACCAGACCCGACGGTGAACCGATCTTCGATCGTCCGGCGCGACCACCGGGGGGCAGGACGATCGCCCTGGCGAGTGGAGGCCAGGACGACGCCCGGCCCACGACCAGGACCAGTTCTCCCGTGATCCCTCGCTCGGCGAGCCAGTCTGAGGCGAACTGGGCGGCGTCCGACTTGGTCGTCAGGGCGAGCTGGATGTCGTCGACCCCGACGGTCACCTGCGGGCCGACGAGACCGGCCAGCTCGGCCTGCTGGCGGGCGAGAGCCCTGAGCCCGGGCTCTCCGAGGGTTGCAGGGAGGGTGGGCGCCGGGTCGGTCCCGGACCCCTCGACGGACCGGTCCGAGGGGCCATCCGCCCGCCTCGGCGACGCGACCACCCGCCGGGCGGTGCGGCCGGTTTCTTCGACTGTCGCGTCGAAACCCAAATCGGCCAGGGCGTCGGCGACCCGCTCTGCCGCACGGTCGAGGGCCGAGGACTCCTCGGCGCGCGGCTCCCGGGTCGAGACGGCGACGACGTCGTCTTCTATCACCTCGAAGTCCGCTGAGCCCTGTTCGCAGCACAAGAACAGCCGACCCGGTCCCGCCGGGTGGAACCCGACGTCGCGTCGGAGGTCGGGGAGCCGGCCGTCGGCCAGGACGAAGACCGGGACGCCGGCGGCGCAGAGCTCCTCGAGGCGGTCTCGGAGGCGGGCGAGCTCTGCCTTGGAGACGGCGCCACGGGTGGCGTCCCAGTCCACGACGACGGCCTCGAACGTCCGGTCGAGTTCGGGCAGGTCGGTCATCCAACCTCCTCCCGCCGGGCCCCATCGTTGGGCACTTGGTGGTCACGCGCAAGGGCCGATGGTCATCAGGTGGGCGTTCTTTGGCTCCGGCTCGACGGTGAGGCGGACGGGGGAGGTTGGCCTTCGTCCCGTCCGACCAGCGTCCGGCGGCGCCCGCCCGGCGCTACCGGCTAGCGGTCGAGGATGGTTCCGAGGGCTTCGAGGAGAAGCTCGACGTTGCGCCGACGGGCGGTGTGGCCCATGCACCCGATGCGCCACACCTTTCCGGCCATGGAACCGACCCCGGAGCCGATCTCGATGCCGTACGCGTTCAGCAGGAGGCGGCGAACATCAGCCTCACCGAGGCCGCTCGGGAGCTCGTCGGGTACCCAGACCGTCGTGAGCTCGGGAAGGCGGTGGGACGCCGGTGCGACCAGAACCATCCCGAGCTTCTCGAGGCCGTCTTGGAGGAGCTGCCCGCACGACTCGTGTCGGGCCCAGGAGGCCGCAAGCCCCTCTTCGAGGAGCACGCCGAGGCCGGCATGGAGGGCGTAGATCATCGAGATGGGCGCCGTGTGGTGGTAGGTGCGACCGGCGGCGGCACCCACGTAGCGCGAGATGAGGCCGAGATCGAGGTACCACGACGTGGGGCGCTCCAGGAGCCGTTCGCGCGCACCGGGCGACACGGTGACCGGGGACAGGCCCGGCGGGACTCCGAGGCACTTCTGCGTTCCGCTGTAGGAGATGTCGATGCCCCAGCCGTCGACCTCGACGGGGATCCCGCCGAGGGAGGTCACCGTGTCCACGACCAAGAGGGCGTCGCCCTTGCCGGCGGCCAGGGTCGAAACGTCGTTGCGCACGCCGGTCGAGGTCTCGGCGTGGACCACGGCGACGACCTTGGGATCGGGGTGGGCGGAGAGCAGCGCCTCGGGATCCAGCGGCTGGCCCCAGGGAGCCTCGACCCGCACGACTTCGGCCCCCAGCCGCGAAGCGACCTCGCAGAGCCGCTCGCCGAAAAGCCCGTTCACCCCGACGACGACGACGTCGCCGGGCGAGACCACGTTGACGAGGGACGCCTCCATGCCGGCGGACCCGGTCCCGCTGAGCGGCAGGGTCAAGGGGTTCTCGGTCAAAAAGACGCTCCGCAGCCGGTCGCACGTCTCGTCGAGGAGTCCGAGGAACTCGGGGTCGAGATGGCCAAGCACCGGCCGCACCAATGCCGCCGTCACCTCGGGATACGGATTCGACGGCCCCGGTCCCATGAGGATGCGTTCGCTGAACACGATGGCACCTTAGGTCCTCTCGGACGGCCGACGCGGGCCGCTCGAAGGACGGCTACGCCTTGGCTTCCTCCTCTACCCGGCCGAGGCGGTGTAGGCACCGAGAAGATCCCGGGCCGAGACGATGCCGGCAAGGCCTCCGTCCTGTTGGACCAGGACATGACGGACGTAGTGCTCAAGCATCTCCTGCGCGACCTCGAGGACCGTCGAGGACGGGTCACACCAAAGCAGTTTCGAGTTGGCGATATCGGATGCCGTCGTCTGGTGCAGGTCCTTGCGTTGGGCAATGGCGTGCACGATGTCACGCTCGGTCACGATCCCCTCGACGACCGTCCCGTCCCCGACCACCAGCGCACCGATCTCGCCGGCGCCGAGCAGATCGGCGACACCCTCGAGGCTGGCGTGCGGGGAGACCCACACCACCGCGTCCTCGATCAGCTGGGACACGGGGATCGAACCCCCGGTGCTCACGTCGCCCATGGCCCAAGACTGGCCCGAGCGATGGCCGGTGACCAGGGCCGAAGGTCCCCGGGTCAGCGGGTGGTGGCGTCGTGATAGGCGGAGAGGGACTTGGTCAGCCCGGCGACCCGTTCCCGCCAGATCCTGGCTTCTGGGAAGTAGAAGCGCAGGTCGGTCGCCGACAGCAGCTCGATACTCAGAATCTCGTCGATCAAATCGCCGTCGTTGCCGAGGGGGCTGAGAGGCCACCGTCGGGCAACGGAAGCCCTGAGCCGAATCGGAAGGAACTGGAACGCGGGAAACACCGCGTGGGGCTCAACCGGAAAGTATCGGTTGGGCGTCTGAACCCAGTACCTCGACGCGAGCGACCTGATCGCGTTGGCGAACTCGACCCGGCGTGCGTGGCCCCCGACGTGTTCGATCGTCGAATTGGAGAAGGCCAGGTCGAAGGGCCCGAGCCGCTCGATCGCCGGGAAGTCGCAGGCGTCACCCTGCACGGTCAGGAGCCAGTCTCCCGGGCTCTCATGGGCCTCGAAGTTGACGCACACCACGCGGCGAGGTCGGACCGGCAGTTGTTGCCACATGGACGGTCTGCCGCCGAGATCGACGACGGACATGTCCGCGAGGTCCGGGAAGGCGCGGAGCAGGGCCTCGAAGCGGTGTCGACGTAGCCGTGACGAGATCGAGAGGGGATTGTTCCCCCCGGTCAACGCATCCTGCATCCGGCGCCCCCGGACTCGGGCGTGCGGATCGGACAGGGTGTCGGAGGATTGCCGGCCGTCTTCGCTCGTCGATACCTCGTCGTGAGGTTCGACGACGGGCTCGCCGGGTCCGAGTCCGACCTCAGCGCGAGCCGTGTACCGCGTCACGGTCACGGCCGAACCCTCCGGTGGATCATGCGCGACAGCGAGCAAGAGACGAACAGGTGTGCCGCGAAGGGAAGGTCGTGGACGATGTAGCGCCGAAAGAGACGGCGCGGTTCCAATCGGAGGCGGTGCACCCACTCGAGGGAGCGTTCCCGCATCCACGTGGGAGCCTTGGGCAGCTCGCCGGTCACCATGCTGAAGGTCCCGCCACAGGCGACGAACCAGACCGAGGGGTAACGCTCGCCCAAGTGGGCCATGAGTCGCTCCTGCTTCGGCGCCCCGAATCCGCAGAAGACGACGCCCGGGGCTGCCTGCTCGATCGCCCGGTGGACCTTGGCCATCTCGGTCTCGCTGTGCTCGAAGCCCATCGGCGGGCAATAGGAGTCGATCGTCAGCTCTTCATACCGATCGGCCAGGACGCCCGCGGCCTGCTCGGCACTGCCCGAAGAACCACCGAGCAGCAGGACGCCCACACCGTGGCACGCCGCTTGATGACAGAGCGACCAGATCATCTCGGAGGCCGGGACCCGCTCGAGTAGTGGCGTCCCTTGGATCCGAGACGCCCAGAGGATCGGCATGCCGTCGGCGAGAACCAGCTCGGCGTCACAGATGAGGCGCCGCAGTTCGGGATCCAAGCGGGCCTGACGGAGGATGTCCACGTTGAGGTTCGAGATCCTCCCGCCGTCGCCGTGATCGAGCGAGCTCAGCACCTTAGTGATGGCCTCTCTTTCGGTCACGTTGTTGAGGGTGACTCCCATCACCTCCACTCGGTCGTCCCGTTCGGAGGGGACCGCGGCCCTGACCAGGCCGACCAGGACCCGGCGTTGGCACCGCCACCGGTCGAGTTGCTCGACGCGAGCTCGTTCGATCCGTCCGAGGTATCGCCGGTAATCGGTGACGAGGCGGGAGAGTGCTTCGACGAGTGCGTCGGCGTCGTTCTTGGCGTGGATCGCGTGTCGGAACAACTCCCGTCCGACGGGCCAGTCGCTGAGGACCAGGGGCCGGCGGGCATAGACGGCTTCGTAGGCCGCACGCATGACCGAGGTCGGCTCGGTGGTCAGGGCGACGACGGCGTCAGCTGCCGACATCTCCTGTCGATACCGCTCGGCATCCAAGAAGCCGGCGAGGCGGACGTTCCCGGGGAGGTCGTGCCGGAGGGCCGGTGACAGCCGAGCGGGCTCGCCGGTCAGCACGAAGTCGCACTGGGGGAATCGACCGGTCGCCTCCAGCAGGTCGGCGACCGGCTCGTCGGGGCTGAACGTCCCCACCACGAGCACCCGGAGCCGGCCGTGGCGGGCCGGAGCCGCCAGGTCCCAGCCTCCCGGCGCCTCGTGGACGATTACCGGGGTGCCGCCCCACGACCGCACCCGCTCGGCCCAGCCATCGTCGGTGACCATCACGAACGCCGCCCGCCGGACCAAGAACCGGTGCCACCGCTGGAGCCGGGCCGCCACCGTGTCCCCCTGGGCACCGAAACCCCCGGGATGGCTGTCCAGGGCGAACGCGGCCCCGATGATCCGCGACCACAGGTAGGCGACCAGGGCACCGGGCACCGGGGGATTGGTGAAGATCACGAGTTTGGGACGTCGGCGCAGGAGGTAGGTGCCAGTGGCTACTGCCGCCATGAGGTAACGGAGCGGCACCGGCGGTCGGCGCCGGGTCCCGATCGGGAAGAAGCAGCGGGCCTCGCCACCGAGGACCTCGGCCATCTCCTTCGAGCGGCCGGCGATCGAGCCCCAGGCGAGAAAGGCGACGTCCCGGCGCGCCGGGCTCGCCGGGGAGACCGGCTCTCCTGATTGCGCTCTCGCGACGGTCTGCACCACCCCGGTGTTGTCTCACGCGCCCGTCCTCGTCTTGTCCCAGGTCGCCTCGGCGTTGACGAGACGCTCCTGGGACGCCCGAAGGGGGACCCGCGCACGCCTCACCCACTGAAACACCTGGTCAAAAGGATGAGGGTGCCGGCCGGCTGAGCGCCGCGAGGGCGCCCGAGTCGCGAGCCCGTGCCGGCTACTGGGGGCGGCCGGACTCTTTCGGATCGAGGTGGGGGAGTTCGTTCAACGACTCCACTGAGCGGACGCCGCCGCGCGAGACCAGCACGCGGTGCAGTGAGGTGTACCGGGGCTCGAACCACAAGAGCCGAGGGGTGCCGATGATGTCACCGAGGTAGGCGTTGATGACCGCGCCGTGACAGACGATCGCCAGCCGCTGGCCGGGGTGGGATTCGGCCAGCCCGTCGAGCGTTCGCACGATGGTGTCCTGGAAGATCTCCGGCGCCACCGACGCCCCGAACTCGTCCCAGCGGCCCTCGACCATGGCCCGCAGTCGCGGGTGCTGGGTCGAACGCATCTCCTCCATCGGGATGTAGCTGGTGGAGTCGGCGTCGAACTCGGCCAGCTCGGAGATGACCTGCGGGTCGTGCCCCAGACGCTCGGCCAACGGCGCCGCGGTCTCGCGGGCGCGCAAGAGCGGGCTCACGAAGACGGCATCGAGCCGTTCGTGGGCTATCAGCCACTCCGCCAGTCGTCGCGCCTGCTCCCGGCCCACATCGGTGAGCGGAGGGTCGGCCACCCCGGTCTCGACCTCGACGCGCTGGGTCTCACCGTGCCGGATCAAGAGGAGCTGCACGGTGGCAACCTACTTGGCCCGAAGCGGGGACCCCGAACCGGCGAGACGACCGGCGTCGCCCCGGGGGGTCACGGAGAAGATGCGGAAGCCGCCGAGGCATCATGGGTCATGGCCGGCCCCCGTGAAGCGATGACGAGGGTGTCGCTCGGTACCTGGCCGACGCCCGTCGAACGCGCCCCCCGGCTGGCCCGAGCGCTCGGGCTCGATCCGGAGACCTTCTGGCTGAAGCGTGACGACCTGACCGGCCTCGGAGCCGGTGGGAACAAGGTGCGCAAGCTGGAGTACCTGTGCGCCGACGCCCTCGGACGGGGCGCCGAGGTCCTGGTGACGAGCGGGCGCACCCAAAGCAACCATGCCAGGATCACCGCCGCGGCGGCCCGGCGACTGGGCCTTCGGTGCGTCCTCGTCCTCGGCGGAGAGGAGGAACCGACGAGGCAGGGCAACCTCCTCCTCGACGCGCTGCTCGGTGCCCGGATCGTCTGGGCCGGCCCGGTGGGTGACGCCGAACTCGATCGCAGGGTGGAGCAGGTGGCGGCCGAGCTGGAGGCCCGAGGATCGCCGAGCGCGGTCATCCCCCTCGGAGGCTCGAACCCCTCCGGAGCCCGCGGCTACGTCGATTGCGGACTGGAGCTCGAGGGCCAGATCCCCGGGCTTCGACACGTGGTGGTGGCGCTCGGGACCGGGGGCACCATGGCCGGTTTGGTCGCTGCCCTGGGCCCCGAGCGCGTCCTCGGGATCGACGTCGGGGCCACCGAGGATCCCGCCGGGCGGGTGGTGGCCCTGCTCGGCGGTCTCGGGGACCCGCGGGAGCGCCCCGTCCTGCGCATCCGGTCCGACCAGGTCGGGCCGGGCTACGGCGTGCTCACGGCCGACGCGTCGAGGGCGATGAGCGATGCGGCCGAGCTCGAGGGGGTCCTGCTCGACCCCGTCTACACGGCGAAGGCCCTGAGTGGGCTCCGGGCCGCGGTCGCCGACGGTGACGTCCATCCGGGCGAACCGACGGTGTTCGTCCACACCGGCGGACTGCCGGGCCTGTTCGGCCACGAGCTCGCCGCGCATCCGGAGTGGCTCGGCAAAACCGACCCGTCCGCTGCGACGGGAGGTCAGGGCAACCGGGGTCACGATCGGGCGGACTGAGCGCGACAAGCGGCGAAGGAGGACCGATGGCGCGTCGAAAGTCGCTCAGATCCCAGCTCTACCGGGCGGCCAGGGACTTGGGGAACGTCGAGGCGGCTGCCGACGGGCCGACGGCCCTCGTCCGGCGCCAGGTTTGCCCGGCGACGTCTCGGCGCGCCAGCCGTGGGCTCGGGGGGCTTCTCAAGTCCCTCGGACTCGGCCCCTGGGGTCGGTAGCGCCGGCGCGTGACGGTTCCGAGTCGGCCGGCACCCGGTGCCCCGTTACGAAGTGAAGAAGCTTTCGGTTCACGCCATTGAGCTGGCCTTTTTGAAGAGCTCGGTGACGCCTGCCGCTCAACCTTTGGCCTACGCTGACCATCCTTCAACCCAGCGGTAGGGCGCTCATGTCGGTCGATGTGGACGAGAGGTGTGGAGCGACGCCGACGACCGCTGGTCCACGCCTGGCGCTCGTATGTGCGGCGGTCCTGGCGGTCGCCGTGCTCACTGCGGGGTGTCAGCTCGGGTCGAGCTTCCAGTACGTGAGCCACCGGGCCCCCGACGGGGTGGATGCCTTCTTCAAGGTCCCCAACGACTGGACCATCTTTAATACCGACCAGGTTCTCGAGGCCGAGAACGGGAAGCTCGGTCCGACCCAGCTCAAGCAGATCTCGAGCGGGGAGTGGATCGAGACCATGACCAACCGTCCAAGGGTCACGGCGAAGGGTTCGATCGGCATCGGACAGCGCTACCCGACCGCGCTGGCCGAAGTGCGTCAACTCGCGGCATCCGAACGTGACGCGCTGAACTTCGCCGCCATGCGCTCGGAGCTGCTGGGCACCGATCCTCTCACGGCCACCTCGGGGTTCCAGGTCCTGAACTACAACGAGTTCGCGAGCCCCGGCGGGATCCGCGGGATCAAGATGGTGGTGAACATCACCAGCACGACGCCGGTCTTGACCTTCGGCCAGATCACTGCGGTGGATGCGAACACGAATTACATCTTTGCCATCGGCGTCGGGTGCGCGGCGAGCTGTTGGAACGTCAACGCCGGGGCCATCACCACCCTGTTGAAATCGTGGACACTGAAGGAGCAGGCGCCATGAACAATTGGGTCCCGGGCGTGAACGACGACGACGGGTTGCCGCTCCTGCCCCCGGAGACCGCGCCGAGACTTGCCGAGATCTCCGTGCGGTCGCGCTCGAACTTCTGGGATCGCAGCAAGATCCTCCTTCTCCTGATCGCGTTGTGGTGGGTGCTGTTGTGGTCGGCCATGACCAACAACCCGATCGAGCCGTTCAGCGACGCGCTCAAGAACCAGATCGCGTCGCTGTGGTGGATCGAGCTCTTGTTCGCCCTGGAGATCCTCCGCCAGCTCCACTACTTCGTGTGCGAGCGCTCGGCCGTCTGGAACCACCTGTGGGCGGAGAGCGTCTTCGGTGGGTTGCGCCGGTTGACCCATCGGATCAGCGACTGGAACCGGTTCCGCCTGGCTCGCGCCGTGAAGGTCGTCGTGGCGCTGGCGATCCTGGCGGTGATCCTGGCCGGCTTCTACCACACCTCCCCGTTGGTCTCCCTCTTTCAGGTTCCCGCGGCCATCTACTCCGCGCTCCCGCTGCTGGTGCAGATCGTCTTCGGCTTCTTCTTCGTGATCCTCCAGTTCGTCGGCCTCTTCTGGTTCCTCTCGAAGGGCGGGATCGACACCTACTACCCCGGGGACATGAAGACCCGGTTCACCGACGTGTGGGGTCAGGACTCGGTCCTCGACCGGGTGAAGGAGAACATCATCTTCTTGAAGGACCCCGACTCGATCGAGACCCGCGGCGGCTACGTTCCTGGCGGGATCCTGCTCTGGGGTCCTCCGGGAACCGGGAAGACCCTGATCGCCGAGGCCGTCGCGGGTGAGACGCACAACCCCTTCGTGTTCGTGGACCCCGGTGCGTTCAACAACATGTTCTTCGGGGTCGGGGTCTTGAAGGTGAAGGGGCTCTTTCGCAAGCTTCGCCGGCTCGCCCTGCGATACGGCGGTGTGGTCGTCTTCTTCGACGAAGCGGACTCGCTCGGGAGCCGCGGGGCGCTCACCCCGGGACGGGTCTTCGGACCGAACGCATCCTTGATGCCCTGGAGCAACCCCGGCTGTCACGGCTTGGCCTACTCGGATGAGGGTGCGCTGGCCCACGTCCTCGGGGTGGCACGCGCGGCGTCCGAGGCGGCCGAGCCGCCGGGGATCGGTCCCATCAAGATGATGGGCATGGGGGTCGGAGGCGGCGGTGGCATGGGCACGCTGGAGTCGCTGCTCTCGGAGCTTTCCGGCCTGAGCAAGCCACGGGGGCTAGTCAATCGGGTGGTTCGTCGAGCACTGGGCCTCAAGCCCTCCCCGCCCCCCAAGTACCGGATCCTGGTCATGATGGCCACCAACTTGCCGGAGGCCCTCGACGAGGCGCTGTTACGGCCGGGGCGCATCGACCGGGTCTACAAGGTCGGCTATCCGACCAAGGCGGGTCGGGTGCGGACTTACCAGGGCTACTTCTCCAAGGTGAAGCACGCCCTCGACTCCGAGCACATCAACCGCCTCGCCACCATCACCCCGTACGCGACCGGGGCCACCATCAAGGACCTGGTCAACGAGTCCCTCATCAACGCTATCCGGGACGGGCGCGAGGTGATCACCTGGGGGGACGTCGTCAAGGCGAAGCAGCTGAAGGAGTTGGGGCCCCCCGAGGACGTCGAGTACATCGAGCGGGAGCGGCACGCGGTCGCCGTCCACGAGGCCTGCCACGCGGTCACCGCGGCCCGGATCCACCGCGACTGGGCCATCGACGTCGCCACCATCGAGAAGGGCGGGACCTATCTCGGCATGGTGAAGCCGGTCAAGGTGGAGGACACCTTCACCCGCTGGAAGAGCGACTTCGAGTCCGAGGTCATGGTGTTCCTGGCCAGCCTGGCGGGCGAGCGGATGTTCTTCGAGGGCGATACCTCATCGGGCGTGAGCGGGGATCTCGAACACGCCACCCGCATCGCGACCTACATGGAGGGCTACTGGGGGATGGGATCGACCGTGGCCAGCCACGGCGTCACCAAGGAAGCGGGGGTGTCCGGCGGGGATCCCGAGAAGGGACGCCGGAACAGCAAGGAGAACGAGATCCTGAAGGGCGGACTCGGCAACCGCATCGAGGCCAACCTGGCCAGGCTGGTGGAGGAGACCCGCAAGCTGCTCGAGGCGAACCGGCTCCAGGTGTTCGCCATCGCCCATGCGCTCGAGAAGTTCAAGACCATCACCGGCGAGGACGTGCTGGCCATCATCGAGGGTCGTCGGGGACCGTTCATCGACGGGAGTCGCTACCACACCGAGGAATTCCGCCAGATGGCCGAGGAGTACCACCAGCGGATCCTCGACGTCCACGCCGGCCGGAGCCACGATCCGATCCCGCTTCCCGTGGTCTTGGGACTCGCGATCGCCGAGCAGCAACCCGAACCGGTCGGGCACGCGACCGACTCTCCCCTTGGAGAGCTCAGCTAACTGCGTCGTCCGACGGGGTCGGGCGCCCGTTCCCTCGCCCGGCGGCGCCGGGCCGCGGCGAGCTCCCGATCCTGCGGGGGAGCATTCGACACCAGCCCGGCCAACAGGTGCTCGGAGGCCACCGCGATGTCGCGCACGGCGCGCTCGAATGCCTCGGCGTTGGCCCGCGACGGTCTCGTCGAGCCGCTGATCTTGCGCACGTACTGCAGCGCCGCCGCTCGCACCTCGTCCCCGGTCACCGGGGGGTCGAGGTGGTAGAGGCGTTGGATGCTTCGACACATCTCCCGAGCCTACGGCTTGGCTTGGACGCTCCACCGGCTCGTTCGAAGAGACGTCGTTCACCGACGACCCCGGCCTAACCTGGAGCGTGCTCGCTCAGCGCAAGGGGCGGTTGCGGGAGCGGGTCGGTCGTCACCAAGGTGAGCGGCAAAGCGCGCTCCTGATCGCCGTGCCCGAGGTGGATCCGCTGATCCGCTCGCTCGGGGTGCCGCCGGCCGGCAACGGCCTGCCGCCGCACGTCACCGTCCTCTACCCCTTCCTCCCGCCGCCGACCCTCGGCCCCTCGGTGGACGAGGCACTGGCCAGGCTTCTCGGCGCCCATCGCGCCTTCGACTTCGCCCTCACCGGGCTCGGCACGTTTCCCGGGGTGGTGTGGCTCGCCCCCGAACCCGACCAACCGTTCCTGGACCTTGGCGACTCGGTCATCGCCGAGTGGCCCGACCTCGCCCGCTACGGCGGCGCGTACCCGAGCGAGGTGGCCCATCTCACCGTGGCGCGCGGTCGGGTCCGCCGTTCCTGGCGGGCGACCGTCGCCGCGGCCGTCCCGATCCGGGCGCGGGCGACCGAGGTGCTGCTCATGGTGGAGGGCCCCTCGGGGAACTGGAGCCTGCTGCGACGGTTCGCGCTATCGGGGCTCGGAGGGAGCGATGTCCTGCAGGGTGGCTAGGTCTTGGAGGTCGCGTCGGCGGGGCTCGTAACCGCGATGCAAGGCGAGCTGGACGTCGGTGCTGAGGCACGGGACGATCCGCCCGCCGAGGGACCCCCAGCCGAAGCAGTCCGAGCCCAGGGTCGGCGTGAGGTCGGGTTCGGCCCCAGGGCCTTCGATCGTCACCGGGTGGACATCGATGTGGCGGCCGAGCGCGTCGCGATACACCGAGCTGCGGGACAGGCCGGCCTCGGGGACCTCGAACTGCGCGTAGGGCTCGAAGCCGAGCGACGCGAGGCAGGCCGCGACGGCCTCTTCGTCCTCGATGCGGACGACCAGGTCGAGGTCGTGGTGCCAGCGGGTCTGCCGACCGACCAGCGCGTCGACCCCCCAGCCCCCGGTCAACCAGACCGCCAGCCCGGACGTCTCGAAGTGCTCGACGAGCCTGAGCACCTGTTCGGATCGCACCCCCACCACCCGCCGCTTGAGGCGCCGGACGAACCGCACCCGTTCGAACGCCCGGCGCAGGACGCCCGGCACGGAACGGTAGATCCGCCAAGCGGACGCCCCCGACCGTTTCGACGGGCACGCCGGGCCACCGGTCGTCGCCGGTCGGTCGGCCTTCGCCCCGGGGAGCGGGCCGGGACCGACGACGGCGTCGGAGCGAGGATCGACCGAGGTCACCGGCCCACCGCCTCGCTCGGGCCGTGAACCGGTGCCCCAGCGTCGTTCGCCGCCGGCGGATCGGCCAAGAAGAGCACCTTCTCTAGGTGCTCGGTCATCCTCGATGCGACGTCGGCACGCTGCCAGGCCGGGACCAGCGCGTGGTCGAGACCCTCGATCACCTCGATCTGGACGCGGTCCCCGTCCGAAGTGGCCAGGGTGTCGTAGGCCTCCACCCCGAAGGAGCGGGCCTCGTTGACCCCGCAGAGGATCAGGACGTCGACCGCCTCGGCACGGAGCCGGTCGAGCCACTCGGCGGGATTGCGCCGACGGTGGAGCAGGTGGGCTACCCGCCAGACGGCCTTGCTCAGCTGCCGACGGACCGGTTCGACCGCGAGCAGGCGGTAGGCGCCGACGAAGGAGCCCACCGGCCAGCAGATCCGCCGTCTCGGGTCCATCGGTCCGTGGGCGAGTTCGGGGGGGGTGAAGTGCAGGATCGGGTTGATCGCGCAGACCGCGCGCAGGGGTCGAGCCAGCGCCGCCTCGAGGGCCTGGTAGCCCCCCGAGCACAGGCCGACCACGGCGACGTCGGCTGGGTCGGCGCAGAGGGCCCGGCGGGCGTCCTCGACGTCGTCGAAGTTCTCCGGTGCCCGGATCACCTGGGGAGCCTGGCCCGGGCGGGTGGGGCTGTCGCCCAGGCCGCTCTCGTCGAAGCGGACACAACGGACCCCCATCGACGCCCAACGTCGGGCCAGGTCGACCCACAGCCGGCTCGGTCCGACGTGGCTGTTATTCCCACTGTTGAGCATGAGGACGGTGGTCGAGACCCTGGGATCGTCGGGGTCGGTGACGATCCCGAACAGGCCCGCCGGGCCGATCCGCACCGTCTGCTCGGTGACGCTCGTCCCGGCCGCACCGATCCGGGCCGACTCGCGCCGGGGCACCACGACCGGGCCCACCGGCCCGGGGTTGGGCGTCGCCAGCCACGAGACGATGTGCCCCATGGTTTCCATCGGGATCTCCCGTTCCGCCAGGTCCACGTCCAAGAGCCGCTCCTGGCCCAGAGCCGGCCCCTCGGTGATCTCGGCCCCGAGCGCGCCGGCCAGGTCGACCTGGGGCTGCCGGCCAGGCCTGGTCAGGAGCAGGACCCGGGCCGGCGGGTGTCGGACCTCGGGGATCTCGAGCGAACTGAGCTCCGCCGCCGTCGGGGCGTCGAGCACCATGCCGGGGAGTTCGACGATGCCCTCCGCGACCGGGTGGTCGTCGAGCGCCAGCCTGTGGAGCGCCGACTGCTCACGGAGGAAGGCCCGGGGCGAGGAGCAAGGATCCCACAGCACCACCCCGTCGATCGATCCTGTCCCGGCGGTCGCTACCGCGGCCAGGAGGGCTCCCATCCGCATCCCAACGAGCGACACCGAAGGACAGCCCGATCCCCGGGCCAGCTCGACGGCAGCGGAGATGCTGGCGAGCCAGGCCGCCACCCGAGCAGGGTCGCCGTCCTCACCGGCTGAGTCCCCGGTGCCGTCGTAGTCGAACCGCACCGCCAGCATGCCGGCCGCCGCGAGGTGCTCGGCCAGCAGTCGGTAGGCGTAATGGGCGTTGGTCCACTCTCGGGCGAGTGGCGGACAGAGGACCACCGCCCCGATCGCCCGGCCGTCAGCCGGGCGATGGACCCAGCCGAAGAGGGGCCGGTCGGTGGGGCCGAACCACAGCGTGCTCTCGGTCGTCGGCGTCTTCAGGTCGTCCCGATGCCCAGCGGCGCGCTCGGGCGCGTGCACGAGGCTCACCCGAACAGCTCCCTGCCGACGCGCTCGGGCCATTGGTCGGGGTCGAACCCGTGCGCGGCCAACAGCGCGATGGCGACCCGGTCGGTGCCGAACCCGAGGCAGGCGCTGTGGGCGACGTCGCCGTCGGCGGTCTCGATGTGGAACGGCAGGCCGAAGTGATCGCGGTGGTAATTGGCCGACAGGAGGGCCGTCGGATCGGCACCGGGCACGATCGGGGCCACCCCCTCGTACTTCAGGCCCTCGTCCTTCTGCTCCGCTGCCATCGCGGCGCCGAGCCTCCCGAAGAACGGGTCGTTGGCCGGGACCGCGCTGACCTCGAGCCCGAGCTCGGTCAGGAGTCCCAACCCGATCTTGAGTGCCTGGTCGCGATGACGTTGGGCCGTCTTGGGTTCCCCGATGTAGACGATCTCGTGCATGCGGAACGTCTGCTGACGGACCGGGTCCAAGCTCGGCTCGTGCCGGTAGCAGGACCCAGTGACCTCGAAGCGCACGCCACCCTCGGGCAGACGACCGGTGCACATGGGGTAGAGGTGGTGGCAGAGCGCCGGCACCAGCATCACTTCTGCTGGTTGGAGCAACGTCGAGTAGTCCACGTCGTGCTCGAGCCGGCGGATCAGCTCGGCGTGCTCCCGGTCGGATCCCTCGAAGACGTGAATGGACCCCATGAGATCGGGGAAGGCGCGCAGGTAGCCAGTCGAGTCGAAGGTGCGCCGGGCCATGACCGGAGGGAGATGGAGCGCGGTGGCGCCGAGGCGCTCTCCCCATCGGCGAACCTTGGCGTCAAAGGCGCGCACGATCCGCTCGTAGGTCTCGGAGCGGCCGTAGACGCCGTCGACCCCGGTCGGGAACAAAAGGCCCTCGTCGAACAGCCGCTTTCGCAGGTCCTGGCGGAGGTCGATGGCGTTCACGGCGAACCTGGCCGTTGCCGGCTCACGGCGAAGAAGTCGGCCCGGGTCCGGCTCATGCCGCGACCCCGCCGAGCTCGAGCAGGGCGTGCTCGATGGATGTCACCGATTGGAAGGTCGACTTGCGGATGAGGGCCTCGGGGAACTCGACCTCAAAGGTCTCCTCGAGAGCGAGCATGAGGCTGACGCTGGCGTGCGAAGTCATGCCGGCCTGGAACAGATCGCTATCGTCGCCCAGCTCCTCGATCGGCACCGAGAGGCGGGCGTGCTCGGACACCACCGTTCGAATCTGTTCCTTCACGATCAGCTCCTGGTTCACGAGTCGCGGGACTCCATTGTCATTGGTCGGTGCCATCCGTACGCGGACCCGCTCACCACGACTGCGGCCGCCATGCCCGCTTCATGGGCCATGCTTAGGGAGAACGGACCGAGGCCCTGCTCGAGCGCGAGTCGGGCGGCGGCACCGCGGAGCCGGAGCCGACAGACGCCGGTGGGGAGCCGGACCACCTCGATGGACCGCCACTCGGGACGTCTTCGGGTCCGACCGAGCAGCTTGAGGGTCGCCTCCTTGGCCGCGAACCGGGCCGCCAGCGAGGCGGCCGCCACCGGGAGCGGCCCCTGGCAGCTCGAGATCTCGTGCTCGGTGAACACCCGATGCAAGTAGCGGTCGCCGAAGCGCTGGACGGACCGGACCACCCCGGCAATGTCCACGAAGTCCACCCCGACGGCGATCTCGGCGCTGGTCACGGGTGGGTCTCCAGACTCGGGAATCGACGGAAGACCGAACCGTTGACGCGCGAGAGCGCCTCCTTGCCGGCGAAGGGATTCCCGCCCCGGGCGAGCACGGCATCGAAGCCCGCCAGCCAGTGCCGCCGGGGGGTGCCGGCAGGGGGTTCGGCCCGACCGGTCAGGGCGTCGAGGGCGTGCAGCAAGAACACCTCGGTGTCGATGGCCTCGCCGCTCGCCACGCTGGTCGCCGAAGTGCGAACCGCAACCCCGTCGCCCAGAGGGAGCGCCCCCAGCATCTCGGCCACCCGAGACCGCAGCGTCTCCAGCTCGACTTCGTAGGGGAGGTGGACGAGGAGTCCGAGCAGTGCGGGGCCGAGGCGGGCGACGACGTCGTCGTCCCGGACGTACTCGGACAGCCAGGCCGCGACCTGCTGGATCCGAGGGAATCCGCGTGGCCCGGGAGCCTCCGGCTCGGGAACCTCGACGAGGATGACGCCGACCGTCCCGGTCGCGGAGCGCAGCGTGGCGAGGGACCGCCCGAGACGGTCGGTGAACCCTCCCAGATTGGCGATCCCGGTGAGCGGGTCGGGTGCGAACAGCTCGCTGAGCCGGATCGTCCCGAGTACCGGGTCGGGCGCCGACGGCGCAGCCGTCCCTCCGAAAACCCCGGCACCGTTGCCTGCTGCGTCGCCCGTCCACTCGATTGCCGGCGAGCTCGTCTGACGGTCCTGGCGCGCCGCCGCCCAACGGAACAGGTTGACGAGCCGGACGATCTCTCGGCGCATGGGTGGCAGTGCCACGAGCGGCAGTCCCGCCAAGAGGAGCAGGGCCCACGGCATCGGGGCGACCGGGAACGCGATCACCGGCCCCAAGACCACCAACCACGGGATCACCTTTCGGTAGCTGAAGGCGAACATCTGGCGCATCACGACGTGCAGGTACCCAAGGGCGCCCAGCGCGCCGAGCGACGCCCAGCCGAACCCGTCGAGGCCGGTCAGCCGAACGAGGGCCGTCGCGCTCACGCCGAGCACGAGGACGCGGAGGGCGACGGTGGTCGCGACGACGAGGTTGCGGCCCCGGCTGTAGAGGAACGTCGACTGGACGAGGCCCGAGGCGCCGACCGTGGCGGCCAACGCCAGCAGACCGTAGACCGGGAGCCCCCGGACCCACTGCGGACCGAAGACGACCGGCACGATCCAGCGCGCGCACACGCTGAAGCAGGCGAAGGGGATCCCAAGCGAGAGCAGCTGGAGCAGCGACCCTTCCTCGATCGAGTAGCGCAACCGCTTCTCGTCTCGGTTCGGGACCCTCGACATGGCCACGAGCCCGAGGCGAAAGGCGCTGCGCTTGGCGAAGCCGAGCGTGTCGACCAGCCTCTGGGCAAAGGCCACGTAGCCGACCCCGGCGGCGCCCAGGAACGTGCCGACGACGAGGGGGTTGACCAGGTCGCCGGCCCGCCGGAGCCAGTCCGAGCTCGAGAACCCGAGTCCGTGCCGGAAGAACTCCCGAACCGCCTCCCAGGACCAGTCCCATCGGTAGCGCAGCCTCGAGGCGATCCAGGTCGCCACGAACAACCAGCCCTGCCAGGCGAAGAACCCGGCGACCAGGGACCACTCCCGATGGTGGGTCAGCGCCAGCGGGATGGCGGTCGCGTACAGGATGACGTCGCCGACGAGCTCGATCATCCCCATGGTCCGGTAGTCGAAGCGTCGCTCGATCGCCGCCTGGGCCGGGGCCCACAGCACGTTGAGGGGGATGCACAGGAGCAGCACGCGCAGGGGCTCCAGCACGCCGATCGGTCGGAGCAGGCCGCCGACCGCCAAGGTGAGCGCTTCGCCGACGGCGGTGACCACCACAGACGTCACCAACAGCAGGCTGAAGGCCTGGTCGTAGTGCCGCGCCTCGATGGCCGTGCCGAGCCGGATCAGATAGACCTCGAGGCCCATCTGGGCGAAGGACGCCATGAAGAGCGCGAAGGCCGAGGCCGCCGTGTAGATCCCGAACGCACTAGGGCCGATCAGCCTGATCACCACGACCACGCCAATCAGGCGCAGCAGCATGCCGACGGCCTCGCGACCGATCAGATACCCGCCACCGCGGATGGCCAGCTGACCGAGTGAGGGACCCGTGGTCCGCCTGTCTGGGGCGCTTTCAACCGCTAGCGGCCCGGAAGCAGTGTCCATCTCATCGCTCGCTTCCCTGGCGCGAGCCCGAGGTCATTGTCCGGGCAGCTCGTCTGCTGCTCGGCGCAGAAGCGACTCCGCGGTCTCGGTGCTCCCGGCCTCGGCCGTCGCCATGGCCGAGCGCGCTCGCAGGCCACCGGTCGACGAGTCGACGCCCGCCGTCAGGGCGTCGACGGTGCGCGTCCGGATCACCTCGAGTTCGATGGAGCCGGGCCGCAGGTCGGCCATGATCGCGAACAGGTTCGGCCCGATGCGGGCCACGAGGTCTCGGTCGCGGAGATGGTTGGTAAGCCGCCCTGAGACCGTCATAAGGGCCGAGGGTCCGAGCTCGTGCACCGGGTCAGTCGGCGAGACCTCGATGAGGATCAGCCCCACCGTCCCCTCGTTGTTCGCCACGTGAGTGAGCGAGCTGCTGAGCCGACCGACCAGCGTGGTCAGACTGGCCAGCCCGGTGTCAGGATCCGGCGCCAAGAGGGCGTCGAGTCCGCTCGCGCCCGAGGCGATGGTGCTCGGCTGGGGCTCGGCAACCGAAGGTTCGGCAACCGAGGGTTCGGCAACCGAGGGTTCGGCAACCGAGGGTTCGGCAACCGAGGGTTCGGTCCGTGCCTCCGTCGACCACGTTTCCTCGGCCGGAGGTCCGGCCTCGGTATCCATGTCGGTCGGCGGAGCGACCGCCGGCTCTGGCGCCGGCATGACGACCTCGGGCTGAGGGACCGTCGCCGGGGTCACCGCCTCGACCCATTCGATCTGGTCGAGGCCGAGGAACTCCCAGTCGTCGACTCGGCTGGCGCCCTGCACGGGCTGACCCCAGGCGATGCCGTCGTCGAGCGCGTCGGCGGCTTGGTCGAGCGGGTGCTCGTCGTCGACCTGCTCGAAGAAGGCTTCGAGGTCGACGTCGGGCTGCGATGGAGGTACATCTGCCGTGGCCCATCCTTCGACGAGCGGCTCCGAAGGGCTGAGGGTCCAGGCCGACTCGGTCGGCTCGACCGGTGCCGGCTCTGGCTCGGCGCTCGGCCGCGGATCGAAGGAGAGCGAGCCCTCGAGCACCCGCTGGCGCGCCCGCAGGTAGGAGGTCAGCCGGGTGGCCAGGTTCGCGAGGAGGTTCAGCTGGTCCTGCTCGAAGTGGCCGGCCGGAGGCTCGGCCACGCAGAGCAGGCCCCAGGGGTGCTCGGGGGCGTCGGTGTCGCTGAGCGGTGCGACCGCCAGCTTGATGTGGTGGCCTTGTCCGGTCCACATGCTCCTCAGGACCCGGCCGCTGCGGACGAGCACCGTTCCGCCGGTCAGGTGTGGGTCCTCCCAGGTCTGCCGGACGAGCTCGTCGATCGACTCGACCGTCCAGGTCGGATCGGCCGTCAGCGTGGGGAAGGTGGCGATGGCGAACCCGCCGTCGGCCTTGCGCAGCGCGGCGAAGGCCAGCGAGCCGCCGCATTGGGTCTTGGCCATCCGGAGCAGGTGACCGACACCTCCATGAGCTCCGTTGGCGCTTCCCTGGTCGTCGGTCATCATCGTCGACACGCCTTGTCCTCCTGGTCAGCGTTGAAAGAGCCGTTTGGACGGTCGATCCTCGGGGGGAGTTCGGTCGCCTCCGAGGCCGCTCGTCGCCAATAGCGTACGAAATCCGCGTCCCGGAACCGTCTACCCCTTGTCCCAGGCACGATTGAACCCCTTGCGTCCTCGCGATCTAAGAGTCCCTACATTGCCGAGCGGAGGAGCGATGGGAGCCGCTGGCGTGACCTACGAGGTGGAGCTGTGGTGGACGACCCTCGATCTGTCGGCGCGCTCGGTGGAGGCGAGCGCCCTGACGCTGTCCTCCGACGAGGCGGTTCGGGCGACCCAGTACCGGGCGTCGAGCGATCAAGCACGCTTCGTCGTGGCTCGCGCGACGCTGCGCCGATTGCTCGGCCGGATGATCGGACAGCCCCCCGAGCAGGTGCGATTGGAGGTCGCCCCGGGGGGGAAGCCGGTCGTGCCCGGCTCGCCGCTCCGCTTCAGCACCTCTCGCAGTGCCGAGGTGGCCCTCTTCGCCACCAGCTGGACGATGGAGGTGGGGGTGGACGTCGAGGCGGTCCGTGCGGACGCCGACATGGACGCCATCGCGGCCCGGTTCTTCGCCCCCGAGGAGAACCGGGCCCTTGCCGTCCTGGACCCCGCGCTGCGCGTGCGAGCCGCCTACCAGTGCTGGAGCTGCAAGGAGGCCTACGGGAAAGGCACCGGCGAGGGGTTGACCGGCGCGCTGGGCGACCTGGTGGTCTGGAACCCCGAGGGGGATCCCACCACTTTGGGTGATTGGAGAATCCACCCGGTCGACCTGGGCGGCGGGTACGCCGCCGCCGTCGCCGGGCGCTCCCCGGCCCGGTGGCGACCGAGCCCCCCGCAACGACTCTGACTTAGCGCCCACCGCTGATCCGTGCCTGAGGCTGGGACACGACACGGACGGTGGTGGGACGCCCGCTTCGTACCCTGCCAGGAGCACTGAACCGGCCCGCCACTGAACCGGCCCGCTGACGGGGTCCTTCCGTCACCACTCTCCGTGTTTACAGGGCTCCGTGAGGGAGGAAGAGCGAATGGCAGCAGCTGTGGCCCTCGGCACCACGGTGATCGACCTGGTCGACGCCGTCGCCGCGTCCCGACCCAAACGGCTGGCCGTGCACAGCTCGGACGGCACCTTGACCTATGCCGAGCTCCTCGAGCGGGCCGACGCCGTCGCCGCCGAGCTCGGCGAGCTGGGCGTCCAACCCGGCGACCTGGTCGGCCTCTGCGTGGCCCGTTCGTCCGCCCTCGTTGCGGGCGCGCTCGGCGTGCTACGGGCCGGCGCCGCCTACGTGGCCATCGACCCCAGCTACCCCGACGACCGGATCGCCTGGATGGTGGAGGACTCCGGGGCCAAAACCGTCGTCTGCGACGAGGGCACCAAGGACCGGCTCGGCGACCGACGGCCAACCCTGGTGCTCGGGCGCGGCGGCCGGTGTGGGCGTCTTGGGCGCCCGGACCGCCTTCCGGTCCACCCAGCACCGAGCGACCCCGCCTAAGTGGTCTACACGTCGGGCTCGACCGGGCAACCCAAGGGGGTCCTCGTCGATCACGCCAGCCTCGGCAACCTGGTCGCCTGGCACGTCGGCGCCTTCGACCTCGACTTCGCCGACCGATGCACCCAGATCGCCAGCCCCGGTTTCGACGCCGTCATCTGGGAGATCTGGCCGGCCCTGGCCGTCGGCGCCTCGCTGCACGTAGTGCCCGAAGAGCTGCGCACCGACCCGATCGGCCTGCGCGACTGGCTGGTCGCGAAGGGGGTCACGGTGTCGTTCATCCCGACCGCGGTGGCCGAGGGCCTGATCGGCCTGAGCTGGCCGCAGAACGCCCCGCTCCGCTACCTGCTGACCGGGGGCGACGCCCTCGGTCGTCGGCCGCCCATCGAGCTGCCGTTCGCGGTGGTGAACAACTACGGCCTGAGTGAGACCACGGTGGTGGCCACCTCGGGCGTCGTCGACCCGAAGGGCGACGGACCCCCCTCGATCGGCCGGGCGATCGAAGGAGTGGTCGCCGAGGTCGTCGACGAACGACTGCAACCGGTCGCGCCCGGGATGGCCGGCGAACTCGTCATCGGCGGGGTGGCCGTGGCCAGCGGCTATCTCGGACGCCCCGAGCTCACGGCCGAGCGATTCCTCGGCGAGGGCGTCGACCGCCGCTACCGCACCGGGGACCTGGTGCGTCAGCGTCCCGACGGGGCCTTCGACTTCCTCGGCCGTCTCGACGACCAGCTGAGCATCCGCGGGTACCGGGTGGAGCCCGGCGAGGTCACCGCGGTCTTGAACGCCCACCCGGCCATCGCCGCCAGCATCGTGGTCGGTGTCGGCGCGACTAGCGCGCAGCGCCAACTCGTCGCCTATGTCGTCGGCAACGGCGAGGTCCAGCCGGACCACTTCGAGATCATCGAGTATCTGCGGGGCTCGCTCCCCGAGTACCTGGTCCCGGGACGCTACGTGTGGCTCGAGGCCCTGCCCCTCACCCCCCACGGCAAGGTGGATCGGGCCGCCCTGCCGGCGCTGGTCGACGAGCCGAGCTCCGGCTCCGAGGGGGATCGACCACTCCGGACCCCTACGGAGGCGAAAATCGAGGCCGTGTTGACGGAATTGCTCGACGTGCCCGAGGTGGGGCCGGAGGAGAACTTCTTCTTGCTTGGGGGCCACTCGATGCTCGGGGCCCAGTTGATCGTGCGGCTCGAGACGCTGTTCGACGTCGAGCTCAGCCTCCGGTACCTGTTCGACCACCCGACCCTCGGCGAGATCGCCGCCGCCGTCGACCGCCAGGTCGCCGAGCAGACGCTCGGGGCCCCGGTCCGGTGAGCGGCCCGGCGACGCGCCAGGGGGCGCCGGCGCTGAGCCTGTACCAGCTCCTCGACCCCGAGGTGCTCGCCAATCCCTACCCGCTCTACCGGCGGCTGCGCGAGGAGAGCCCGGTGTACTGGGACCCCTACCTGCACGCCTGGGTCGTGACCCGGTACCCCGATGTCGTCGAGGTCCTCCATCACTTCCACGCCGACCGCACCCCGACCCCCGAACGGCTCGACCAGCTCGGGATGGGGGAGATCACCCCCATCGCCCAGGTCATGGTGGAGCAGATGCTGTTCCTCGACCCCCCCCAGCACGGGCGGGTCCGACGCCTGGCCTCGGTCGCCTTCTCGCCCGGCCGGATCGCCGTCCTGCGCGAGCACATCGGCGGCATCTGCGACCGGCTCTTCGACGAGCTCGCCGGGAGCGGAGGGTTCGACGTGATGACCACGATCGCCAACCCCCTCCCAGCCATCGTGACCGCGGAGATGCTGGGGGTGCCGACCTCCGACCACCTGCTGCTCAAGGGGTGGTCGCAGGACTTCGCCGAGATGCTGGGCAACTTCCAGCACAACCCGGGGCGGGCTCGCAAGACCCTGAAGGCGGTCGAGGAGATGACCCACTACTTTCACGCCGCGGTCAAACGGGACGCCGTCCATCCGACCGACGGTCTCATCCACGCCCTGAGCACGGCCGAGGTCGACGGCGACCGCCTGAGCGAGTCCGAGGTCGTGGCCAACGTCATCGTGACCATGGTCGGGGGCCAGGAGACCACCACCAACCTGATCGGCAACGGCCTGTTGACCCTGCTGCGCGAGCCCGAGCAGCTCGACCGGCTGCGGGCGGACCCCGGTCTCATCCAGAGCGCGGTCGAAGAGCTGCTCCGCTACGAGAGCCCTAGCCAGCACACCGCGAGGATCGCCCCGGCGGGGGCCGAGCTGAGGGGGGTGCCCATCCCCGAGGGCGACGCCGTGATGGCGGTGATGGGCTCGGCCAACCGGGACCCGTACCGCTTCGAGGACCCCGACCGCCTCGACCTCGGCCGGCAGGACAATCGGCACCTGGCCTTCGGCTGGGCGGCGCACTTCTGCTTCGGTGCTCCGCTGGCCCGGATGGAGGGCCAGATCGCGTTCTCCAAGCTGCTCCAACGATTCGGCTCCCTCGCCTTGGCCGACGAGGAGGTGACCTGGCGGCCGAACCTCGGACTCCGAGGCCTGAGCGAGCTGAACGTCTTGGCCTCGTGACCGAGGAGGCGGGCCCCCTCTCCGAGGCGGGACCGATTTCGGTGGCGCAGGAGGCCATGTTCTACCAGTGCCTCCTCAATCCCAACGCCCGCAGCTACCACGAGACGATCTCGATACGGAAGAACGGCGAACTCGATCTGGCCTGCTTCGAGGCCGCTTTCAATGAGATCCTCCGTCGGCACGCCTCGTGGCGGAGCACCTTCGAGGTGTCTCACGGGCAACCGGTCCAGGTGGCGCACGAGCCCGCCTGGCTCCACCTCCCACTCGTGGACCTGAGCGGGCTCGGCGAGGACGCCGAGCACCACGCCGTGCGGCTGGTCGCCGAAGCCTCCTCGGTCCCTTACGACCTGCGACGCGGTCCGCTTCTCCGTCCGAGGCTCATGAAGTTTGCCGACCACCACCGCCTCTATCTGGCGATGCACCACCTGATCTTCGACGTCGTGAGCGTGCACCGGGTGGTGCTCCCCGAGCTCGTGGCGATCTACGACGCGTTCTGCGAGGGTCGCAGCTCGCCGCTGCCCGAGCTCGAGACGACCTACGCCGACTACGCCGCCTGGGAGCAGGAGTGGATTGCCGGAGCGCGCGCGACCCAGCGGCTCGAGCACTGGCGGACGCGTCTCGAGTCGGCGCCGTCGCTGTCCCTGCCGCTCGACCGTCGGCGGGCGGCGACCCCGCGCCTCGCCGGCGCGACGACGTCGTTGCGCGTCGATGCGAAGACGGTGAGTGGGCTGCGTGCTCTCGGCCAGGGAGCTGGCGCCACGCTCTTCCAGACGCTGGCGGCGGCCTGGGCGCTCGTCCTCGCCCGATCGTCGGGACAGGACGACGTCGTGTTTGCCACCGCGGCGGACCTGCGCCAACGACCCGAATTCGAGTCGGTCGTCGGGTGCTCGATCTCGCCGCTCGTCCTCCGGGTCGATCTCTCGGGGGACCCGAGCTTCTTCGACCTCGTGGTTCGGACGCGCAACGAGGTGCTCGACGGCCTGGACCACCTGGTGCCGTTCGAGCGGATCGTTCGGGACCTCGAAGCGCCGAGGCCGTCGGGGGCGAACCCGATCTACCAGACGATGGTGGTCCTTGAGCCCCCGATCGCCACGCCGCACCCCGACTGGGCCGTCCACCTGATGGAGTCGACCGTCGTCGATGCCGTCGGCGTGACCAAGCTCGACCTCGAGCTCGGCTTGGACGAGCGTTGGGACGGTTCGATTGAGGGTCGGCTCATCTACGACCGGGACCTGTTCGACAAAGAGACCGCCGACGACCTGGTCGGCGACTGGCTCGGCGTCATCTCGGCCGCCTTGGCCGACCCCACCGTGGCCATCTCGGCGCTGATGCGCGCCGATCAGACCGACCGGCGCCGGATCGCCGACTGGAATGCCACGACCACCCCGCTCGTTGCCACGTCGGTTCCCGAGCTGATCGCCGCCCAGGCCCGCCGCCGGCCCGACGCCCCGGCGGTGTGGGACGGGGAGCACCAGCTCAGCTACGGCCAGTTGGTGGAGCAGGCGGCGCGCACGGCCCGTCGGCTCCAAGACGCCGGGTTGGGGTGCGGTGAGGTCGTCGCGCTCTGCGCCCGCCCGAGTGTCGAGCTGGTGGCGAGCGCGCTCGGGGTTTTGCAGGCCGGAGCGGCGTACCTGCTCTTGGATCCCGATCTCGGGCCCGAGTGCCTGGAGCGGGTGGTCGAGGAGGCTGCGGTGGCTCTGGTCTACGCCGATCCGGTGCTCGCCAGCCGCCTCACCGGTACCGCGGCACCCATCCACGACGGTGGCGACGAGCCGGGCGTTACGGCGCCGGTCGAACCGCCGGCTGCCCCGTGCTGCATCCAGTACCCGGATCCGACCAGCGGCGAGAGGTCGGGATACTCGCTCTCCCAGCGAGCGGTCGTGGGGCTGTGCACCGGGCTCACCGCCGACTTGGGCATCGGACCGGCCGACACGGTGCTCGTGCTCGCAGAGACGCTCCGGTGCGCCTCGGCCATCGAGCTGTGGATGCCCTTGTCGGCCGGGGCGCGGGTGGTCCTGGCACCGGCGGCGCTCGCCGACGATGGGGCCGCCCTGAGCGAGCTGATCTCGGCCGAGCGCGTCTCGTTCCTCCACGCATCGGCCACGCGATGGCAACGGCTCGTCGACACCGGTTTGCGGGCGGCTCGGGGCCTCGGCGCCCTGTCGGGCGCCGTCGGGTTGACCGAGGAGTTGGCTGACGCGATCTGCGAGCGCTCCCGTGCCCTGTTCGTCGGGTTCGGGGGACCCGAGGTCACCGGTTATGCCGCCTGGGGCCCGGTCGATCGCACGACTCCGCTCACCATCGGTCGGCCGAGGGTCAACAACCGTGCCTACGTGGTCGACGAGCGGAAGAACCCGCTCCCGGTCGGCACCGTGGGCGAGTTGCTGTTCGCGGGCGACGGCGTGGCCACACCCCACCCTCCGGACTTTGCGGCTGTCGAGAGGGCTGTGCTCGAGCCCGGTGGTGACGGTCGGGCCGTCGCGACCGGGTTCCGGGCCAGGTGGCGCCGAGACGGCAGCCTCGAGCTCGTTCCGCCGCCGGTCGAGCGCCCGGATCGCTAGGCCCCGACCGCCTTGGCCATGGGCGTCACCGCCCCTGCGGCGGCGACCGTGTGGAGCATCGCCGCCGAGCGGGGGAAGGAGCCGTTGGTGAGCGCCCACGAGCCGTCGTCCCAGACCACCGCGGCGACCAGGTTCTGTCGGTCTGCCCAGCGGAGGAACTGGCTGACGAACGTGGGGTCGTCGCCGCCCCCCGAGGCCGCGGCCGGGACCACGCCCCACTTGGCGATCATGAAGAGCTTCTTGTGCTGGTCGGCGAAGGTCGCGAACCAGTCGGGGCCGTAGGCGGCGGAGGCCAGCTCGTTCCAGCTGGGGCCGACCAGCCCGAGCCCGACGTCGAAGGCGTCGGTGGCGACGACGTCGACGTAGGCGTTGCCCGGGTAGAGCGCGCTCGGCAGGACCCCGTAGCCGGCGGCGGCGTCCCACACGAAGAGGAACTGCTGGTTGGGCACCGAGCGCATGGCCGTAACCACCGCCCGCCAGTAGGCCACGTACTGCTGCGCGGCGCCCGGCGTGGTCGCCGCCCACGGCACCGTCGGGTCGCCGGGGTCCCAGCCGAGCACGATCAGCGAGCTGCCCTGACCGCCGTCGACGAGCACCTGGGCGAGCTCGGTGAAGTACGAGTTGTAGGCACCGGCCGCCCCGGCGGCCAGCGTGGCGCCGCCGGTGCTCGGGAGCATCGGGACGCCCCACATCATCCGGAAGCCGGTGCCGTTCCACCGTTGCAGGAACCACGCGGGGTTCTCGATCGTCGACCACGAGGTGCCGTCGAGATAGTCGAAGGCATAGGGGACCGGGGCACCGGCGACGGCGCTGAAGGTGCTGGCGCTGGCCACTGCACCAGGGCCGGCGTAGACGCCGAGGGGGACGGTGGTGCCGATGACGGCCGGCTTCGGTGCCTTGTGGGCGGGGCTCATCGTGGGCGGCGCTGGGGTGGTCGTCGGGGCGGAAGTCGTCGAGCTGACGGCGGGCGCCGCCGTGTTGAGGGTGCTCTCGGAGACCACCCGCACCAGGACCCAGACCGCGGTCCCGGTCGCTGCGAGCAGGAACAAGGTGGCGACGAGTCGCCCCGGTCGCATGGACCGGGCCATCCGCCTCCTCGCGGACCGTGCTCGGGCGCGCAGGCTCATGACGCACCTCCCGTGGGCACGAGAGCGGCCTCGGCCGCCACCGCTGGTACGGCGGGTGAGGGACGCCTGGGCACGGTGATGGCCAGGAGACACCAGAGCACCTGGGGCATCCCGCCGTTGCTCAGGAACGGCCAGATCAGGTTCATCACGAGCATGGCGCCGACCGAGACCGCGACGGCCCGACCCAGGGCCTGCTCGAAGGGGTCCTTTGACCGGCCGGCCCTCCGGCTCTCCTCCACCATCGCCCATGCCAGGGCGCCGAACAGCAACAGCATGGGCAGGCCGCCCTCGATCAGGTACGAGATGTACTGGGATTCGGGGTACACCCAGGTGATCGAGGAGGGGAGCTCGGAGCCGTAGCCGGTCAGGGGCCGGTTGCCGATGGCCGGCAGGTACTGGCCGGTCCACACGTTCCAGCGGAACGCGAGGGTCTGGGGGACGCCGGCGGGCCGCGACGAGCCCGGTGACGCCGAGAACTCGGCGGCGAAGCGGGGGGCGATGAAGGGGGCGGCCACCAGCACCCCGACCAAGAGGACGGCACCGGCATAGCGGATGACGCGACGGCCCAGCCCGTACTGGCGGGCGAGGAGCACCGCGCCGAGGACCAAGAGGGCCATGGCCGAGATCTCGATGGTGACCAGCAACCCGATCAGCACGCACAGCCCGACGGCGACCGTCGCCCGGCGGTGCCGCCGGATTTGGCCGGAGAAGCTGAGGGCGCACAGCACGAGCAGGACCGGCAGCAGGTACCCGGCGAGGGCGGCCCAGTTGTTGAAGGGCCCGGTGGCCCGAAGGCTGTGGCCGGTCTCCATCGAGGCCGTGATCTCGGCCGCCAGGCCGCCGGTGATGGTGTTGAGGAACCGGGAGACCACCCCTACGTGCAGCTCCTGGAGCAGAGCCAGGAGCGACACCGGGACGGCCGCGGCGAGGAGCACCTTGGTCGCCAGGCGGCGCTCGGCGGCGCTTCGAAGCGAGAGGCGCACCCCGCGGTAGATGAGGAAGAACTGGAGCTGGCCGATGGTCGTTCCCCACGCGTCGAGGCTCAGGTGCTGGTGGAGGTTCAGCGCGTCCAGCACCCCGAAGAACGCCCAGGCCAGGCCGTAGGCGAGGAGGAGCCAGTCGAGCATCGACCACGCGACGGCGTCGGCCCGGCGGGTGGTGGCGATGACGGTCATCCCCACCAGGCCCACGATCAGCTCGGAGGCTCGGACGTGGGGGACCGGGATGCCGGTGGCCATCCCCGAGAGGATCGGCACCGCGCCGACCAAGATGATCCCACCGATCACCGGGCGCACGAGGACCGCGACCACCAGGCCCACCCCGACCAGCCCGGCCACCGCCAGGTCGAGCTTGTGCATGGCCATCACGCCGAGTGCAAAGGCGACGACCGGCGCCGCGAGGCCGAGGAGGATCGGGCGCTGGCGCGCCGCGAACCACCCGGCGTCGTGCCCGTCGAGCCGAAGTGTGCTCGGACGGCGCAGGAGCGCCGTCCCGCCGGGCTCAGCCCACACGGCGCCCGGCTCCGATCTTGCGTCGGTTCGCGAGCACGGCCCAGGCCGGGGTCCGACCGATCATGCGGAGCCGCTGGGCCGCCGTCACGACGTCGCGCTGACGGCTCCCGGGATGCGAGACGAGCACGGTCGGTCCCGATCCCCGCGCCAGCTCGACCACCCCCGAGGCGAACGCCGGACTGATCTGGACGGCCGGGCCGTCCGCCGGCCACCACGGGCGCAGCTGGCGAGCCAGCTCCATCGTGGGGTTGGTGTCGCCGATGGCCAAGGGGACCACCGTGAGGCGGCCTGAGTCACGACCGGAGTCGGCGAGGACCCGGGC
Source organism: Actinomycetes bacterium (assembly GCA_021791895.1). GTDB lineage: Bacteria > Actinomycetota > Acidimicrobiia > Acidimicrobiales > RAAP-2 > Palsa-461. The sequence goes on from JAJYVS010000007.1 coordinate 33,270, forward strand.
GAGCTCGGCGTAGGAGAGGCCGGTCGGCACCGAGGCGGCCCGACAGCCGCTCGCGGTGGCCATGGTGCCCGCGTCGTCCACCCTCGGGTCGGCGCGCTCGGCCGCGAACACGAGCACCAGCCCGAGGGCCAGGCCGAGAAAGCCGCCGATGACGATGCCGTACTTGTGCAGGGTCCCCTGCCGGTGGGCCGAGGTCGGCTCGCTTACCACCGCGACCGATCCGGGGCCGATGGCCAGGCTCACGGGCCTGGTCGAGGCGACCGCCCCGGCCACGGCGTCGGCGCCGGCGATGGCCCGGGAGGGCGACGGGGCCGAGAAGTCGATGACCACGATCGACGTCCCGTTCTCGACCGAGACCCCGAGGCTGTGGCTCACCGAGCTCGGCGTGCTCTTGAGCGACCGGGCCGCGACCGACAGGATCGCCTGGTCCTTGGGGATCAGGGCGGCGTAGGTGGTGGCGAGGGCCATGGCGTCGTTCGCGTTCCCCGGGCCGTTGAGCCCGGAGCCAGACCGCACGACGACCGTCGCCTGGGCGGCGTAGGAGATCCCGGCGTGCTTGCCGGCGAACCAGCCTCCGGCCGACCCGGCGAGCAGGGCGATGGCGAGCAGCCAGCCCCGGCGCAAGAGGCCGCGGGGGAATCGGCGCCTGGTGGCGGCCCCGATCGCCTCGGCCGCCGGGGCGTGCGGTGACGTGCCGGCGGCCGCGGCCCGCGGGGCCCGGACCGGGTTGGGGGTGACGACGGCGCTCGCCGTGGCCGGCTGGTAGTGGTGCGTGGTGGAGGTGGCCGCGGTCACAACCGGCGTCCCTTCGAGGGTCCGCGGGCCCTCGCCCGCCGCCGGACGGATCCCGGGATCCACCGGGGGCCCGACCGGCTCGGGTGCGGCGTAGGCCATGAGGTCGCCGACCGGCCGGTTCCAGTCCGGAAGGGGCGGGATGGGCGGGTCGAACTCGCCGAAGGCCGGCTCGGGGTCGATGAGGGTCTCAGGACCCGGAGGGGCTCGGTGCCCCGCCGGGTCGCCCGCCTCGGCGTTCGCCCAGACGATCGAGTACACGCAGGCCGGCGCTCCCCGCTGGGCGCAACCGTTCTCGACGAGGGCGGCGCGCACGTCGCAGACCTGGTCGGCCAGCTCACCGAGGAGCGCCTTCACCAGCTCGCAGGCCGAGCGGGAGCTGACCGGGCCCTCGGCGTGCGAGCGGACCACGACGCAGCCCGGGCGGCTCCGGACGATCTCGAAGTTGATGCCGTAGGTACCGAGCAGCGCTCGGGTGTCACCGAGCACCTCGGCCACGGTCGGCCGGGCGTCGCCCGGACGGGTCGCGAGGAGGGGGTGCTCCGCCAGCTGACGGCCGACCAGTCGAGCCTGCTCGACCGAGAACTCGCCGTCGGGGGGAACGGTCGGGAACATCATTGCTGTGCCTCCGCCGCCCGGCGCCGCGCGCTCTTGCGCCGGTACATCTCACGGTCGGCCCGGACCAAGAGCGTGGTCGGGTCCTCGTGGCGGGGGTCGGCCGCCACCCATCCGATCGACGCGCTCACCGCCAGGGTCTGACCACGCACCTGGTACGGGGCGGTCAGGGTCTTGCGGATGCGCGAGATCACCATCTCGATCTCGCCGGGGTCGTCGGAGGCGGCGTGGGCCACCACGAACTCGTCTCCTCCGAGGCGGGCGACGATGTCGCTGGAGCGCACCGCGCCCTGGATTCGGCGGCCCACGGCGACGAGGACCTCGTCGCCGACGTCGTGGCCGAAACGGTCGTTGATCATCTTGAAGTCGTCGAGGTCCAAGAACACGAGGGCGATGGACCCGCCACGGGTCCGGAACTGCAGGAGGACCCGGCGCAGGTAGTCGAGCAGCAGGTACCGGTTGGCCAGCCCGGTCAACGGGTCGTGGAGGGCCAGGTGCATGAGCCAAGCCTCCTCCTCGAGCTGGGTGGTGACGTCGCGCAGCACGAGCAAAGCACCGACCGATCCGTCCTCGAGCTCGAAGGGCTTGGCCGAGGCCACCAGGTGCCGACGGTCCTCGCCGGCCAGCTGGAGCTGCTCGGAGCGGACCACCGTGCCGTTCAGGGCCCGGCTCATCGGGTGGTGGGACTCGGTGAGCGGTGAGCCGTCCGAGCTGCACAGGGCGGGGGAGTAGGGGAAGGACCGGCCGACCAGGTCCTCGTCGGTGGGGAGCCCCTGGAGGGCGAGGGCCCCCCGGTTGGCGATCCGCACGATGCCCTCGGCGTCGCAGACCACGATGCCCTCGTCCAGCGCGTCGAGGAGCACCGACAAGGTGGTGCTGGACGAGACGCCGGCGACCGCCAGGGCCTCCCGCAGGATGGCGACGTGGCAGTCACCGATGGCCCGGCTCTGGAACCGGGTGCCGCTCACCTGGACGGCCAGGGACTCGCCGTCGACGTGCTCGAGGTCGAGCCGCTGGCCGGGGAACGGGACGTCGAGGAGCGAGGCCGCGCTGTCGGCGTCGGGGTCGGAGGAGTGGAGGATCTCGGCGATGTCCTTGGCCAGGATCTCCTCGGGCAGCAAGCCGCTCATGTCACTGACCGCGGCGTTGGCGAACACGATCGCCCCGTCGTCGCGGGTCACGACCAGGCCGTCGGGCAGGTTCTCGATCACCTCGTCGAGGAGCTCGACGCCCTCGGGGTGGACGGTTCCACCGGCGGTCTCGTCGGTTGAGGCGCCCGGGCCGCCCTCGGGCCCCCCGTCGGTCTCGGCCGACTCGTCGAAGACGGCGAACCCGAGGGACTCGGTCGGTTGCTCCTCGACCTCGACGCGGTCGTCGGGCCCGTAGGAGCTCGGGCCGCCCAAGGCGAGCTGGCCCCTGGCGACCTGATCGCCGAGCGCCTGGGTCAGACGCAGGAGGCCGAGCCGCTGCTCCTCGTCGAGCTCGGGCAGCCAGGTGTCGACGACCCCGAGGAGCCCGACCAGCTCGGCCCCCGCCCGGACCGGCACGGCGACACAGGCGAGCGACTCGTCCGCCGACTCGTCCTCGCCGAGGATCTCGGCGTTCCAGAACGGCTCGTTTCCCTGGGCACCGGGACGCTCGAGGCACGACCGCGCGAGGGCGAGCACCCGCTCCCCGACGCCGGCCGAGCCGGCCTCCGCCAGCTCGAATCGCACGTCGCCCCTGGTCGAGACCACAAAGGCGCCCATGCCCATGCACAGGTCACGAGCGAGACGGACGGCCTCGATCGTCAGGTCCTCGGCATTACCCATGGGCGCAGACTACGAGGGGCCGGTCCCACGAGCGTCTTTCGAGTGTCCCGATTTTCGGGCCCGAAACAGTTCTGGCCAGGGACGGTCGGTGGACAGCGGTTCCGTACCGTTCCTCATTGTGTTCGTGTCCTATGTGCTGAGGGTGCGGCCCGAGGGGCTGCAGGACGGGCGGTTCAGTGGGGAGGTCGAGGCGGTGGCGACCGGCCAGCGCTTCGCCGTCCGCTCCTTGGACGAGCTGCTGGCTTTCGTGGTCGAGACCATGACCGAGGGCTGGTTGGGCGGATCGTGGGCGGGGGGGTCGTGAGCAGCCGTCCCGCCGGGGCCCCGGCCGCCCTGGCCGTCGCTCGGACCCACCGGGCCGCTGGGGCCGCGTTCGTTGCCCATCGGGCGGCGCCCCCGCCGAGCTGGCGCTGGCTGGCCCTCGGTGACGGGCTGAGCGCGCTCGTGGTCCTGCTCGTGGCGAGCAATCTGATCCCGGTCCTGGCCGCCTCGTCGACCTCGGTCGCCGACATCGTCCAGTTCGTCGCGATCTCGTGGGTCGCCCTGGCGGTGGTGGCGGGCGCGAAGCGGATCTACCCCCGCGCCACCCGTCGCATCGCCCCCGAGCCGGCCGACGACCTCGTCGGCCTGGAGGCGTCGATTGCCACCGCCGGCCTCTTGACGCTGGCTCTCGGGGCGGTGGCGCCACCGTTGCTCCATGGGCCGCTCGCGCCGGGCGCGGTGGCGGTGGCCTTCGGCGGCTGCGCCGTGGTGCTGCCGCTCGCCCGGGCGGCGGTGGTCGCCACTCGGGCCCGGACGGCCACCCGGCCGACACGGATCGTGGTGGTCGGGACCGGGACCATCGCCACCGACGTCGCCGGGCGCCTGACCCGGTCGCCGCACGTGGAGCTCGTGGGGTTCGTCGACGACGAGCCGGTCGCCGGCCACCCGGTCCTCGGTGGGCTCGGTGACCTGCCGACCATCTGTGCGCGCACCTCGGTCGACCGGGTGGTCGTGGCCTTCAGCCGCTCTCACCCCGCCCGGACCACCGACATCCTGCGCTCCTTGGTCGGGAAGGTGGCCATCGACGTGGTCCCCCGGTATTTCGAGCTGACCGGGTGGGCGGCGAGTGTCCAGGACCTCGACGGGCTCGCCGTGATCAGCCTCGACGGCGGTGGCCCCGGGCGGCTCGGCGCGCTGGCCAAGCGGGCCTTCGACCTCCTCGGGGCGTCTTTCGGCCTGCTCGTCCTCTCCCCGGTCCTGCTCGGGGCGGTGGTGGCGATCAAGCTCAGCTCACCGGGTCCGGTGCTCTTCCGCCAGAGCCGGCTCGGGCGGCACCGGCAGCGGTTCGACATCTTGAAGCTCCGGACCATGCGCGAGCCCGATCCCTCCGACGAGCGGGTCGAACACCGGGCACCGGGGCCGCTCGCCGAGCGGCCCGAGACCTGTCGACGGGTGACCCCGGTCGGCGCGCTGCTGCGGCGCCTGGGCATCGACGAGCTGCCCCAGCTCATCAACGTGGTGCGGGGCGAGATGTCGCTCGTCGGACCGCGCCCGTTCGTCCCCGAGGAGTGCTCGGTCCTGCCCGAGTGGGTCGACCGGCGGTTCGAGATCCGGCCCGGGCTGACCGGACTGTGGCAGGTCTGCGGGCAGCACAACCTGCGGTTCGACGAGCTGTGCCGTCTGGATTGCCAGTACGTGGCCAGCTGGACCTTCGCCGGCGACGTGCGGATCCTGGCCCGCACCCCTGGCCGCCTGTTGCGGGGCAATGGCGGCGAACCTCTTCGGTGAACGGGACGCCGGCGGCGGAGTGCCTTGTCGCCGTCCCCCCGGGCGCGGGGCCGGGGGTGGCACGTCGAGGGTGGCGGGCGAGCCCCGATGCCCGACGGGCCCGCCGAACCGGACGCGGCCGCCGGGGTGAGGCCGTGAAGCGGCTCACGCTGCTCGCCGTGGCGCTGGTCGTTCTGTTCGCTGCGGCGGCGGCCGTGGTGCCGCTCGGACCCTCGGCCGCCGAAGGGGGCACCGTCGTCTTGATGGGGGACTCCCTGCTGGCGCAGGCGTCGGCGGACATCACGACCGGCCTGGCCAAGTTGGGGTTCAGCGTGGACTCGTCGGCCGCCTACCCGGGGGCCGGGCTCCTTGACACCCAGATCAACTGGCTGGCCAAGGCGAGACGCCTGAAGGCCGAGGACCATCCGACGATCGCCGTCGTCGAGTACGTCGGCAACTACGGGATCTACGGGGGCATCTCTGGCGTCAGGGTCTACACCCGCCCCTTCTACCGACGCTGGGAGGCCGCCGCCCAGCGGCTCGAGGACGTCCTGTCCTCCGGCGGGACCACCGTCTACTGGGTGATCGGGCCGCCGGTCGCCCCCCGGGTGCCCGAGCGCGGGATCGAGGTGCTCGACCGGATCTACGAGAACCTGCATGCGCCGAGGACCCAGTCGGGCCGTCCCCCGCTGATCGACGTCACCCCGGCGTTGACCGGGGGGACCGGGCGCTACACCGGATCGTTGAGCGAACCCGACGGGAAGAGGATCCAGGTCCGTCGGAGCGACGGGGTCCACCTCACCGCCGCCGGGCAGGCCCTCTTCGCCCAGGCGGTCATCGAGGCGATCGGCTGATCCAACCGGTGGGACCGGACGAGCTCAGGCCGGCGAGGGGGGCTCCTCCTCGGGGCTGAGGGCCGCCCGGGCCCGGAGCACCGAGCGCGACGGTGCCACCCCGAGATCGGCCAGCATCCGCTCGGCCCGGTCCAGCATCAAGAGCGCCCGACGCCGGTTGCCCGAGCGGGCCAGCAGCTCGGTCGCCCGCAGGTAGTGGTGCTCCTCGTAGGGGTCGGCCTCGATGAGCCGGTCCAAGAGGGCGAGGGCCTCTTGGAGGTGCTCGTGGGCGATCGCCTCGTCGAGGAGGAGGTCGAGGAGCTGGATGTGGAGCCGGGCGAAGGACTCGCGGTACCCGGCCGCCCAGTCGGCGTAGCGGTCGCCGGGCAAGAGCTCACCTCGGTAGAGGAGGAGCGCCTCCCTAGCCAGCCGGGCCGCCTCCTCGGAGGGGGTGTCACGACGGATGGCCCGCTCGGCCAGCTGACGGAACTGCCCCACGTCGGTCAGGGCGTCGGGGGCGAGCCGGATGAAGTTGTCGTCCCGTTCCAAGAGCTCGCCGCTCGCCGCTCGCACCCGCCACAGCACGTTGCGGAGGCGCCTCGTGCCCACGCCGGGTGCCGCGTCGGGCCAGAGCAGCTCGACGAGCTCCTCCACCGGGATCTTCTCGTGCAGCGCCACGATCTTGAGCCCTTGGGCGGCCAGGGAGAGGGGGAGCGAGACCGTCTCGCCGAAGCGGCGGACCGAGAACGATCCGAGCAGCGTGATCTCCCAGGGGGGGTGCTCGACCCGGGAGGCGGGGCTGGCCACCACCATGGCCGGCGCGCCCGCGCTGGCGGGCTCGGCGCGCTGGCTCTCCTCGAGCAGCTGTCCGGCCACCGGGACGAGGGCCAGCTCCCGACGGGCCAGCGCCGCCCAGCCCTGGGCACCGAGGGGCTCGAAGATCGAGAGGGCGGCGTGGAGGTGCCCCTCGGCCTCCTCGGGTTGCCCCGCCTCCCCGAGCCGGACGCCCCAGGCCATCTCCACCCGGGCCGCGAGGAGCGGACGGGACGCGAGGGCGTCGCGGGCGTTCGCCAGGAGCTCCACCGCATCGGTGAGGTCGTCGGCGGCGATTCCTCCGACCCACTCGACCCAACCGGTCGGGACCGCCCCGGCCGAGCGAGCCTTGGTGACGACGTCGACGAAGGGGGCCGAGTGCTGGCGGCGCCTGCCGAGCAGCATGATCTCGGCGGCGGCAGGGGCCAGGGTGGCCCGGACGGTGTCGTGGTGCGGGGTGGCCGCCTGCATGCCGACCCGGGGGACGGCGTCGTCGTCGGCCGCACCCAGCCAGGCGAACGCCGAGGAGGGTCGCCCGCGCTGCAGTTCGAGGTTGGCCAGCATGGTGAGGGTCCGGACCCTCGGGCCCCGCCCCATCTCCCCGGTCATCCCGAACAACCTGGCCGCGATCTCGAACGCGGCGTCATAGGAGCCGTGCCCGGCGTCCGCCTCCGCCTGCACGCCGAGGGCCTGGGCCGCCAAGGTGGGCTGGTCACAGCGCTCGGCCAGGTCGGCCGCCGCCCCGGCGTCGCGTCCGGCCTCGCTCAGCTCGCCTCGCTCGAGGGAGACACAGGCCCGGAGGAGGGCCGGGACGGCCACGAGGGCCCGGTCGCCGACGGTGTCGGCGCAGTCTTCGATCCACTGGGCCCACCGCAGGGCCGGTTCGAGGTGACCCTGGTGGATCAGGCTGCTGCCGATCACGAGGGCCAGCTGGGGCGACGCCGCGAACTCCTGGGTCTGGCCGATCAGGAGCGAGACCATCGTGACCAGGTCGATCGACTGGTGGGTGCCGGGGCGGCCCTCGAAGACGTCGGCCGCGCCGAGGGCGGCCGACGCCAGCGCCTCGGCGTGGCTGCTCACCGACCGGGCCACCCGCACCGCCCGTTCGGCGACCTCGGCCGAGTCGTCGCTCGTGCCAAGGAGGATCTGGCAGGCGACCGCGTCGACCAGCATGAGGACGGCCCGGTGGGGCGAGCTGCTCTCGCAGCGGGCGGCCGCGGCGCGCAGCTCCGAGGACAGCGCGAAGGAGACCTCGCCGGCCAGCCGGGTCCGGGCCCGTTGGTAGACGATCTCGCACGCGACCTTCTCGGAGACCGAGAAGTCCGAGGCCCGTTGGACGCAGACCTGGGCCCGGCCGACCTCGCCGACGCTCATCCACAGCGACGCCGCCCGGCACAGGTGACGGGCGCTGGCGTCGTCGGTCGGCCCGTAGTCGGCGGCCATCTCCTCGTGGTGGGCGGCGGCCACCGAGTCCCCGCGGTCGAGGGCGATCCGCGCGCTCTGGGTGAACAGGCGGGCCACCGCCTCGTCGCGACGGACGGTGTGCTGGGCGGCGTGGAAGGCGCTCCGCTCGATCTGGCCCCGGGCCGAAAAAGCCCGGGAGATGGCGGCCTGGGCCCGGAGGCGCAGCTCCTTTGGGACCGCCCAGAAGGAGCTGGCCCGGACGAGCGGATGGGCGAAGTCGAGGCGCTCGCCCCGCAGCGCCACGATGCCGGCCTTCTGGGCCGGGCGCAGCGCCTCCATGCTGAGCCCGATGTCCTCCAGTGCCCTCTCGAGCACGCTCACCGGCAACCGCCCGGCGGAGGCGGCGGCCAGTGCGAACCGGATGTCCTCGGCCAGCGAGGCGACCCGTTGTCCGAACGCGTGCACGAGTGCCTGGCCGAGCGGCAGGGGCTCGGGCAGGGGCCGCCACCCCTGGAGCTGTTCCTCGCCCAGCCGGTTGCACGCGTCGATGAGGGCGCTCGGGTTGCCGCCGGTCGCGCCGAGGAGGGCCGACATCACGCTCTCGACCGGCAGCTCGCCGAATTGCTGGAAGAGAAGGGTGTTGGCCTGGGTCAGGTTGAGCCCCTCCAGACGGTGCTGGGGCACCGGGACGGTCAGCTCGGGCGACGCCATGTGGGGGGTGTCCCGCCAGGCCAACAGGAGGGCCACGGGGAGCTCACCGAGCTCGCCCAGGACGGCCTGGCTGATCACGTTGGGGAACCAGCCGGGGAGCAGGTGGCAGTCGTCGACGGCGATGAGGAGAGGGAGCTGGGCGTCGTTGAAGAGGATCCGCACCGCCCTGGCGGCGGCTTCGACCCCCGACGCGACCTGGGCCGGACTGAGGTCGGGCGCCGGTGCGTCGCCCGGGGAGCGGAGCGGCACCGGTGCCTGGCTGAACAGTTCGACCACCGGCTGCGGCCACTCCTTGGGCGGGGTGTCGCGGTCCTGGATGGCCGTGCCCCGCAGCCGGACCACGTAGAAGTCGCTGGCCCGGGCAACCCCCGCCTCGATCAGCGCGCTCTTGCCGACCCCGGGCTCGCCGCGCAGCACGACGGCGCTCGAGGTGCCGGCCCGGGCCTTCCACAAGATGTGGTCCAGGTGGGCGAGCTCACGGTTCCGGGCCACCAGGCCGGCGGCAAGCTCGACGCGGGGTTCGAGGTGATCCCGGCCGTAGGAGAGGGAGCCGGGATCGGGACGGGTTTGCGGGCGCGCCGCTTCGGGGCGTTCGCCCTCGGGCGACCGCTGTGACTGCCGCTCCGCGTCCGAGGGGAGCTCCGTGCTTCCCACACCTCGTCTCATGGTCAGGTCGCAGGGAAGGGCGGCGGCCGCGCCCGGCCCCGACTCAGCGACGCCAAACGATCGATCTGACGACGTCCGTTTCCCCTGGTGAGGCGAGCCTATCCGGCCGAGGTCGCCCGACTGGGGGATCGGGCGGCCCGGGCCTCAGGGTCGACGGGCCGTGAACACCGAGAAGGCGAGCGGCGCCAGGTACCCGCCCTCGGTCCGGTGCGGCTCGACGTGAGCCTCCATCGTCCGGACCACCTCGGCTCGGCGCGCCTCGGGGACGCCGGCGAGCGCTCGGTCGTCGTCGCTGATGACCGCCTCCCGGGGGACGAGGACCTCAGCGCGGTAGGGGGTGCCCTCGACGCCGGTTTACCCGGCCGCGCCGAGGAGGGTGGCGACCCGCTCGGGATCGCAGAGGGAGAAGGGGCCGGCCGTCGGCGGGGTTCGCGGCGGTTCGGTGAGGAACCCGGCCAGCACCCCGGTCAGCCACCACGGGTTGTCTTCGACCCGCTGCCAGCACGAGAAGCCCAGCCGTCCCCCCGGCGCCAGCTGGGAGGCGATGTTGGCGAACGCCGCCACCGGGTCCTCGAAGAACATGACCCCGAACTGGCTGGCGGCCACGTCGAAGGGCGCTCCCGGAGCCCGGTCAACCTGGGCGTCACCGAGCGAGAAGGTGACCGAGGAGGTTTCGCTCCGGCGCTTGGCCAGGACGACCAGCGCATCGGAGAAGTCCAGCCCGACCACCCGGCCGGTCGGCCCGACCACGGTCGCGGCGGCGAGAGAGAGCCCCCCCGCAGCCGACGTCGAGCACCCGTTCGCCGGGGGCGAGGGCCAGGTGGTCGAGCAGCGGACCGGCGGTGGCCGAGGTGAGCTGCTCCCGTGCCAACCAGACCGAGAGCCATCCTGGGTCGTTCCAGCGACGCCGCTGCTCGGCGTTGGGCCCGTTGCTTGGGGTCACCACCGGGGCCCATCGGCCGCCGCGTTCCCGGGTCCGGCGATCCGCTCCCCGGTCACGGCGTCGAAAAAGTGGACCGCTCGCTCGTCGATCCGCAGACGGATGGCCGCACCGATCGCCGGTCTCGGTTGGCTCAGCTCCTGGCGCACCACCACCCGGGACGAGCCGACCGTGGCGACCACGTGGACCTCGGAGCCGAGCAGCTCGACGATGCTGACCGAGGCGGCGACGCCGCCGCCGTCGGGGTCGATGGCCACGGCCTCGGGCCGGAACCCGGCGACCACCCGGCCCCCCGGGGACAGGGGCATCTGCTCGGGGATCGCCAGCGCGCCAGCCTCCATGCGCAGGGCGCGCGCGCCGTCGCCGCTGACCTCCCCGGCCAGCAGGTTCATGCCGGGGTTGCCGATGAACCCGGCGACGAAGACGTTGGCCGGCCACTCGTAGATCTCCTGGGGCCGGGCGACCTGCTGGAGCACGCCGGCGTTCATCACCGCGATCCGATGCCCCATGGTCATTGCCTCGACCTGGTCGTGGGTCACGTACAGCGTGGTCGTGCCGAGACGCTGCTGGAGGGTGACGATGTCGGCCCGGGTCTGGGTGCGCAGCGTGGCGTCGAGGTTCGAGAGCGGTTCGTCCATCAAGAAGGCCTGCGGCGACCGCACGATGGCCCGGGCCAGCGCGACCCGTTGGCGCTGGCCGCCCGAGAGTTGTCCGGGTCGGCGGTCGAGGAACGAGCTGAGGCCGAGCGTCTCGGCGGTCTCGCGCACCATGCGCTCTCGCTCCGGGCGCTCGACGCCGCGCTGACGGAGCGGGAACTCGATGTTCTTCGCCACCGTCATGTGCGGATAGAGGGCGTAGGACTGGAAGACCATCGCGACGTCGCGGTCCTTCGGTTCGACGTCGTTGACGATGCGGTCCCCGATCCAGATCGACCCGCTCGTCGCGTCCTCCAGACCGGCCACCATGCGCAGCGCCGTGGTCTTGCCGCACCCCGAGGGCCCGAGGAGCACCAGGAGCTCGCCGTCCTCCACCTCCAAGTTGAGGTCCTCGACCGCCACCGCCTGGTCGAAGTGCTTCGAGACGGCCTCGAACAAGAGACGGGCCACGTCAGCTCCCCGGGTGCGCCGGTCCGAGGGGCCGGCTCACCTGGAGCCGTCGCGCCGAGTCAGCCCCGCCGACCGGTAGAGGTCCCGAGGTGAAGAGCCCGATCGACCCCGGTCGGGGGGGGCGCCCGGGACGTCGACGCGGGGTTCCTCGAGCTCATCGGATCCGCCGGGGCCGATCCGACGCCCGCACCGGCCGATCTCGAACCTCGCCACCGGGGCCGGATCGTAGTCTTCGACGACGTGGATCCGGGCTGGACGAGCCTGGTCAAGACGATGAAGGAGCACCGGTGAATGACGAGCGCCGAGCGGGCCGGAACCCCGAGCTGGCGGGCACCTGGCTGGTCGACCTGGACGGCGTGGTCTGGTTGGCTGGCGAGCCCATCGACCGGGTCGGGGAGGCAGTGGCTCGCCTGCGCGAGCGCGGGGTCCGGGTCGTCTTCGCCACCAACAACTCGGCGCCGACCGTCGACGAGCTGGTGGCGCGGATGCGCCGCGCCGAGATCGCCGTCACGCCCGCGGATCTCCTCACCTCGGCCCAGGCGGCGGCGTCGTTGGTGTCGAGGGGTGACCGGGTCCTCGCGCTCGCCGACGGGGGCGCCCGCGAAGCGCTCGTCGAGCGGGGGGCCGAGTTGGTCGAAAACGGCCCGGTCGACGCGGTGGTCGTCGGGTGGACCCACGAGTTCACCTTCGATCGCCTGGCCCAGGCGGCGACGGCCGTGCGCGAGGGGGCCCGGCTCATCGGGACCAACGAGGACCCGACCCACCCCACGCCCCGGGGCCTGCTCCCGGGGGCCGGGGCCTTGCTGGTGTCGGTCGAGGCGGCGTCGGGCCAACAGGCCGAGGTCGCCGGCAAGCCCCACCGTCCGATGATCGAGCTCGTCACCGCCCGCTGCGGGGAAGTGGCCGCGGTGGTCGGTGACCGGCCGTCGACCGACGGCCTGCTGGCCGGCCGGCTGGGGGCCCCCTTCGCCCTCGTGCTCTCGGGGGTCACGGCGCCCGGCGATCGACCGGACCCGGCGCCCGACGTCGTCGCGGGCGACCTCTTCGAGCTGGTGGCACAGCTCACCGACGCCAAAGGGGCGTGAGTCGGTCCGCCGGCCTCCGGACACTACGGTTGCAGGCGTGACTAACAGCGAGAGCTGGCGTCGCCTCCTCGACGCCGGGGCAGCGGTGGGCGAGATCACGCTCACGAAGGCCAACGAGATCGCCAAGGGTCTGATGGCCGAGGAGCCGACGGCACGTGATCAGGCATGGCGCGACCTCGACGACCTGGGCCGGTTCGGGTTCAAGATGGGCGAGCAGCTGGCCGATCTGGCCCGGTCCCAGGTGCGGGGGCGCCTGCGCGACCTCGATGCCCTGGACCAGCTCATCGACCTGGTCGGCGGGCTCTTCTCGTCGTCGTCAAGAGGGGAGGAGTCGCCCGAGGAGGCAGCCGGCCCCGAGGTGCTGCACCCCGGCGGGGGGCTGCGGGTCGAACCGGTACCCGCGCCCGACAGGCCCGAGCCGAGCGGCGAAACGACGGCGATCGAGATCAAGAACAAGATGAACAAGAAGGACAAGAAGAAAGGGAAGGGCAAGAAGAAGGCCCGTGGGCAGGACCAGGCGGTCCGGACCACCTCGAAGGAGGGCCGCGCCAAGAAGCCGAAGGGAACCGCCGAGCGTCAGGGCTCCAAGAAGGGCAAGCAGCGGCACGAGGGCTCCCGTGACGCCGATGTCGACCGGGTGCTGACCCTGACCAGGCTCACCCACCCGACGGAGCCTCTCTGAGCGCCACCCGGCGACGGCTCGACGTCGAGCTGGTTCGTCGGGGTCTGTTCGCCTCCCGGGAGCAGGCCTCCCTCGCCGTCGCCTCCGGCCGGGTGTTGGTGGCCGGGGCCCATGCCGACAAACCCTCGCGCCTCGTCGCCTCGTCCGAGCCGATCGGCGTCACCGGCCCGCCACCCCGCTTCGTCTCCCGGGCCGGGGAGAAGCTGGACGCCGCGATCGACCGCTTCGCGGTAGTGGTGTCGGAGAGGCGGGCCCTCGACGCCGGGGCCTCCACCGGCGGCTTCGTCGACTGTCTCCTCCAGCGGGGTGCGTCGAGCGTCGTGGCGGTCGACGTGGGCCGGGGTCAGCTCGATCCGAGGATCCGGGGCGATCGCCGGGTGGTCGTGCTCGAAGGGAGGAACGTGCGCTCGCTCGAGCCGGCCGATCTCGGTGCCGCAGGAGCGGTCGACGTGCTGACGGCCGACCTGTCGTTCATCTCGCTGCGGACAGTCGCCGACCGGTTGGTGCGGCTCACGGTCGCCGGAGGCGACCTGCTCCTCTTGGTCAAGCCCCAGTTCGAGGTGGGAAGGGTGGAGGCCTCCCGCGCCAAGGGGGTGATCGTCGACCCCGAGCTGTGGCGCCGGGCCGTCTCGGGGGTCGCTTCAGCGATGGCCGCCGCCGGAACCGGCATCATGGGGGTGATGGCCTCGCCGATCCGAGGAGCAGCCGGGAACGTCGAGTTCCTGTTGCACGCCCGCGTGGGGGCGCCCCACCCCGCGGGCGCGACCGTCGCGGCGTGGTTGGACGACGCGGTGGTGTCGGGCGCCACGATCGGCTGAGCCATGGCGACCGTCGCGATCCTGGCCAATCCCGCCAACCAGGCCGCCACGCGGCTCGCCGCCGAGACGGCCGACTGGCTGGGGCCGAGGGGCCATCGGGTGCGAACCCTGCTCCTCGAGGTCCCCGACCGGGTGCGGGAGGATCAGCGCACCAAGGAGTTGACCGAGGTGCACCTCGAAGGGGTCGACCTCGCCGTCAGCCTGGGCGGGGACGGCACCTTCCTGCGCATGATCCCGCTGGCCCACGCGGCTGGGGTTCCCATCCTCGGGGTCAACTTCGGGCATCTCGGCTACCTCCTCCAGGTCGCGCCGGGGGACCTCCAACGGGCCATCGAGCGGGCGCTCGCTGGCGACGCGGTCGTCGAAGAGCGTGCGGTGCTCACGATCACGAGCGACGGTGGCCAGATCCCGGTGGACGAACGCAACCCGTCGGCGGTCCTAGCCGAGGGGCCCGAGGACGTCGTCCGACACTGGTTGGCGCTCAACGAGGTCGTGGTGGAACGCACCTACCCCGGGCACACGGTTCGCTTCGGCACCGAGATCGACGGCCAGCCGTTCCTTAGCTACGTCGCCGACGGCGTGCTGGTGGCCACCCCGACCGGCTCGACCGCGTACAACCTCTCGGCCGGCGGTCCAGTCCTCTCGCCGACGCTGCGATCCCTCGTCGTCACGCCGATCGCCCCCCATCTCGGGTTCGATCGGAGCGTGGTCCTCGATGTCGGCCAGGCTGTCACCATCACCATCAGGGGCATCCGACCGGCTCTGGTGGTGATCGACGGGCGCGCCGTCTCCCGGATCCCACCCGGCTCGGCGATCACCTGCCGTGCCGCCCCCGAACCGATCCGCTTCGTCTCGCTCGCCCGCCAAGGGTTCGGCGCCCTTCTTCGAGACACCCTCGCCGCCGAGCGCGACCGGTAGCGCCACGTGCTGACCGAGCTGCGGGTCCGCCAACTCGGGGTGATCGAGGATTTGACCCTCGAGTTCGGCCCGGGCATGACGGTGCTCACCGGGGAGACCGGTGCCGGCAAGACCCTCTTGGTCGAGGCGCTCCAGCTGGTCCTGGGTCAGCGGGCCGAGGCTGGGCTGGTGCGCACCGGGGCGACCGAGGCGACGGTCGAGGCCCGGTTCCTCGATCCCTCGGGGTCCGAGATCGTCCTCGCCCGCTCGGTGCCCCTCGAAGGTCGGTCGCGCTGCTGGATCGACGCCCGCATGGCGCCGCTCGCCGCCATGGCCGAACGGGCCGGTCGGCTCGCCGACATCCACGGCCAGGGCGACCACCAGGACCTCATGCACACTTCGGCGCAACGCCGGGCGCTCGACGCGTTCGGTCGCATCGACACCTCCCGCCTCGAGCGGGAACGGGCACGGCTGGGGGACCTGGCCCGACGCCTGCGCGAGCTCGGCGGGGACGAGTCCACCCGGGCCCGGGACCTCGACGTCCTCGCGCACCAGGTCCGCGAGCTCGACCAGGCGAGGCTGGACGACCCCGACGAGGACCGGTGGCTGGCGGCCGAGGAGGAACGGCTGGGTGACCTCGCCGCCCACCGGGAGCGGGCCGCCGAAGCCCTGGGCGCCCTCGACGGCAGGGGGGAGGGACTCGGGGCGGTCGACCTGCTCGGCGCGGCGGCGAGCACGCTCGACGGGCGCGAGGCCTTCGCCGCGTTGGCCGACCGCCTGCGCTCAGCCCAGGTCGAGGGGTCCGACATCGCCCGCGAGCTGCGGGGCGCGATCGAGACCTGGGAGGACGACCCGGGCGCGCTCGAGGCCGTCCAGGCCCGACGCCGGCAGCTGGCCGACGTGTTCCGCAAGTACGGCGGCGACCGGGAGGCCGCGCGTGGCTACGCCCGCTCGGCGCGCGAGCGCCTGGTCCGGCTCGGGCGGGCCGAAGAGGAAGCGGCCGGGCTCGAGGCCGACCTCGCTATCGCCGAGGAAGCACTGGCGGCCGCCGAAGCCGACGTGCTCTCGGCCCGTCGGCGTGCAGCCCCGGGGCTGGCGGGCGCGGTCCAGGACCGGCTGGCCGACCTGGCCATGGCCGGCGCTCGGTTCGAGGCCGAGGTGGTCCCCTCCGGCGCGGGGGAGTCGGTCTCCTTCCTCTTGGCCGCCAATGCCGGCGAGGCGCTCCGGCCCCTGGCCAAGGCGGCCTCGGGCGGTGAGCTCGCCCGCACCATGCTGGCGCTGCGCCTGGTCGCCCCGGGTGGTCCCCCGACGATGGTGTTCGACGAGGTCGACGCCGGGGTCGGTGGGACCGCGGCGCTGGCACTGGCCCGCGCCCTGCGCGAGGTGGCCCGCATGCGTCAGGTGCTGGTCGTGACCCACCTGGCCCAGGTGGCGGCGTTCGCCACCCACCACGTCTCGGTGCGCAAGCTCGAGGCGGCGGAACGGGTCAGCACCGTCGCCGAGCGGGTCGGGGGCGAGGACCGGGTCGTCGAGATCTCCCGCATGCTCTCGGGGCAGCCCGACTCGGTGCGCGCCCGGGCCCACGCCCGCGAGCTCCTCGAGCTCGCCGCGGACGAGGGCACCGGCGCTCGGGGTTAGCGGTCACGTCCACCATCGGGACGCCGGCCTTCCATTAGGGTGGGACGGTGCACCGCCGAAATGCCGCCACCGACGGCAGGAACGAGGCGTCAGCCTCCCGGTGACCAAGTTCGTCTTCGTCACCGGGGGGGTGTCCAGCTCGCTCGGCAAGGGGCTCACCGCATCGTCGCTCGGCCGGCTCCTCAAGCTCCGTGGCCTGGCGGTGACCATGGCCAAGCTCGACCCCTACATCAACGTCGACCCCGGGACCATGAACCCCGGCGAGCACGGCGAGGTCTTCGTCACCGAGGACGGTGGCGAGACCGACCTCGACCTCGGCCACTACGAGCGGTTCATCGACGTCAACCTCAATCGGAACTCCAACGCCACCACCGGCTCCATCTATTCGACGGTGATCGCCAAGGAGCGGCGGGGGGACTACCTGGGCAAGACGGTCCAGGTGATCCCGCACGTGACCGACGAGATCAAGGGCCGGGTGAAGCGCCTGGCCGACGAGGACGTCGACGTGGTGATCGTCGAGATCGGGGGCACCGTCGGGGACATCGAGATCGTCCCGTTCCTCGAGGCCATCCGCCAGCTGCGCAGCGACGTCGGCCGGCAGAACGTGTGCTACCTCCACCTCACCTTGGTGCCGTACCTGGCCCCGTCGGGGGAGCAGAAGACCAAACCGACCCAGCACTCGGTGACCGAGCTGCGAAGCCGAGGGATCCAGCCCGACGCCATCGTGTGCCGGAGCGACCATCCGATCTCCGATGCCTTGAAGCGCAAGATCTCGTTGCTCTGTGACGTGCCGGTGGAGGCGGTGATCTCGGCGGTCGACGCCCCGAGCATCTATGAGATCCCGCTCGTCCTGCACGAGGAGGGGCTCGACGCCTACGTCTGCACCACCCTCGGCATCGAGGTCGACCGGCACCCGATCGAGCTCGGTCAGTGGGAGTCGATGGTGGACCGGGCCGCCGCCGCCGACCACCGGGTCCGGATCGGGATCATCGGCAAGTACGTCAACCTCCCCGACGCCTATCTCTCGGTGGTCGAGTCGCTCCGCCACGCCGGCTTCCACCACGGCGCCTCGGTCGACATCGACTGGATCGACGCCGAGCTCGTGCCGGACCTGTTGGACACCGACCGCCTACGGGACCTCGACGGGATCGTGATCCCCGGCGGGTTCGGGGAACGGGGCATCGAGGGGATGATCGCCGCGGCCGGCTATTCCCGGACCCACGGGATCCCGTGCCTCGGGCTGTGCCTCGGCCTCCAGGTGATGGTGATCGAGGTCGCCCGGGACCTGGCCGGCCTGGAGCGCGCCAACTCGGGGGAGTTCGACTCCACCACCCCCCATCAGGTGATCGCGCTGATGGACGAGCAGTACCAGGTGGTCGACCTCGGCGGCACCATGCGTCTCGGTGCCTACCCGGCGATGCTCACGCCCGGGTCCCAGGTGGCCTCGATGTACGGGACCGAGGTGGTCTCGGAGCGCCATCGTCACCGCTACGAGGTGAACGCGAAGTACCGCACCCGGCTCGAGGGGGCCGGGCTGTCGTGCTCGGGGAATTCCCCCGACGGCCGGCTGGTCGAGTTCGTCGAGCTGCCGGGCCACCCCTTCTGGGTGGGCACCCAGGCCCACCCGGAGTTCAAGAGCCGGCCCGACCGGGCCCATCCGCTCTTCCGCGAGCTCGTCTCGGCGGCCCGGGAGCGGGCCGAGGGCCGGGAGCCCCACCTCCTCGAGCTCGACCTGCGCTGAGGGGCGCGGCGATGGCCCGTCCGCCCGACCCCGGGTCCGGATTCGTCCGCTCGAGCGCCGACGTCGTCTGGCAGGGCCGCCGCCTGGCGATGGAGCGGGCCACCTACACCAGTCCCGACGGCGAGACCTTCTCGCGCGAGTTCACCCGGCACCCCGGCGCGGTCGGGATCATCGCCGTCGACGACGACGGCACGGTCACTCTGGTGCGCCAGTTCCGCGCCCCGATGGGGAGGAGCATGCTCGAGATGCCTGCGGGGACCTGCGACGTGGCGGGGGAGGACCCGCTCGAGACCGCCCGCCGGGAGCTGGCCGAGGAGGCCGGGCTGGTCGCGTCGACCTGGCGCAGGCTGGCCCCGCTCCCGGTCTCGCCCGGGGTGAGCGACCAGGTGACCACGGTGTACCTGGCCACCGGGCTCGGCACCTGTGCCACCGAACGCGAGGGTCCCGAGGAGCGGGCCATGACCTTGGAACGGGTCCCCCTCGATGCGGTGGTGGCACTGGCGGCGGGCGGGGAGCTGATCGACGCCCCGACCCTGGCCGGGGTGGCGCTCGCCCTGGCGGCCCTCGCCGATGGGGATCCGAAGCGAGGTCGATGAGGTGGCGGGGACCATCCTCAGCGCCGGGGCCGAGGAGTACCTGTCGTGGTTGACGGTCGAGCGGGGCCGGGCCGAGCTGACCGTGGCGGCGTACCGGCGGGACCTCGTGGCCTACGAGGCCGGCCTGGCCGCCCGGGGCCGGATCCCCACCTCAGCGACCCTGGCCGACGTCGAGGCCCACCTGGCCTCGCTGCGCTCGAGCGGGCACTCGCCGGCGTCGGTGGCCCGGGCCCAGTCGGTCCTGCGCGGGCTGCACCGGTTCTTGGTCGACGAGGGCGGATCGTCGCTCGACCCGACGGCCGAGGTCGACGGCGTCCGGCTGGGGAGCCGCCTCCCGAAGGCCCTGAGCGAGGCCGAGGTCGGTCGGCTGCTCGCCACGGTGCTCGGCGACGACCCCCGTTCCCGGCGGGACCGGGCTCTGCTCGAGCTGCTCTACGGGACCGGGGCCCGGATCTCCGAGGCGGTGGGGTTGGACCTCGCCGATCTGGCCGGGGGGGAGGGGTTGCTGCGGCTGTTCGGCAAGGGCGCGAAGGAGCGGATCGTCCCGATCGGCGCCAAGTGCGAAGAGGCGCTCGCCGCCTGGCTGTGCGAGGCCGGTCGCGCCGCGTTGGCCCCGGCCCGCTGGCGGCGGCGCCAGGACGCCGAGGCGGTCTTCTTGAACCTCCGGGGCGGTCGCCTGAGCCGCCAGGGTGCCTTCGGCGTGGTGGCCTCCCGGGCCGCCCAGGCCGGGATCGAGCGCCCGGTGAGCCCACACGTGCTGCGGCACTCCTGTGCGACCCACATGCTGGCCCACGGGGCCGACATCCGGGTGGTCCAGGAGCTGCTTGGCCACGCCTCGATCGGGACCACCCAGCTGTACACGAAGATCTCCGCCGACCACCTGCGGTCCGCCTACGAGGCGGCCCACCCCCGGGCGACGCCGGCCCGGACGCGCAGCGCCTGAGCAGCTGGGCGCTCGCCCGCCGCGGCGCCCCAATACGATCGGGGATCCGATGAGAGTGCTCGTCGCCGAGGACGACTCGGCGCTCCGTGCCGTCCTCGTTCGTGGGCTGCAGGACAACGGCTACACCGTCGACGCCGTGGGGGAGGGCGCCGCGGCCCTCACCCACCTGCGGACCTACGAGTACGAGGTCGCCATCGTCGACTGGCGGATGCCGGTGAAGAGCGGGGTCGAGACGGTGGCCGAGGCCCGCGCCGCCGGGGTCCGCACCCCCATCCTCATGCTCACCGCCCGGGACACCGCGGCCGACCGGATCCAAGGACTCAACACCGGCTCCGACGACTACCTGGTGAAGCCGTTCGACTTCGAAGAACTGCTCGCCCGGCTGCGGGCGCTGCAGCGGCGCCCGGCCCTCCGACTGGACCCCGAGATCACCTGCGGGGACCTGTGCTTCGACCCGGCCACCCGGGTCCTTACCGTCTCGGGCCAGCCGGTGCCGCTCACCGCCACCGAGACCGGCATCGTCGAGCTGCTCCTGCGCCGGTCCCCGGCCGTGGTCACAAGACGGAGCATCGCCCTGCAGGTCTGGGACGAGGAGGCCGACGCCGTCGGGTCCAACACCATCGACGTCCACATCGGCCGCCTCCGGGCCAAGATCGATCGGTCGACCGCCCGGATCGAGACGGTGCGGGGCACCGGGTATCGGATCGCCGAGGGATGAGCCCGCGGCGCGAACGTCGGCGGCGAGACCGCTCCCACGCCGCCCGGGTGGCCGTGGTCGCCACCCTGGTGGTCGTGGCCCTTTACGTCGTCGGGGCCGAGGTCATCAACGTGCTGGTCGCCCACCGACTGACCAATGAGGTCGACGTCCGGCTGGTCGACCGGCTGGAGCACCTGCGGGCCGTCCCGGCCCCGGTGTCGGGCCCGTCGCCCACCCTTCCCCAACCGAGCGCCGCCGACATCGACGACGCCCCCAGTTTTCTTTGGGCCGTGACCGACGCCGGGGTCGTCACCCCGCTCACGGCCGGCGCACCGGCGCTCCCCACCCAGCAGTGGAGCAGCGTGCCGGTGACAGTCGACGTGGGGAGCGTCCCGTTCCGCTTCATCGCCCGCCGGCTCGACGGCCGGTGGGTCGTCGTCGGCCAGAGCGTCTCGGAGATCAGTCGGGTCCACTCGGCGTTCCTCGTTCCCGAGATCGTCTTCGGCGTCGTGCTCCTCGTGGCGGTGTTCGCCGGTGCGTTCGTCATCGGGCTGCGGGCCTCCGCGCCGCTCGAGTTGATCCGCCGACGCCAGGTCGAGTTCACCGCCGACGCCTCCCACGAGCTGCGCACCCCCTTGAGCGTCATCGAGGCCGAGGTCGGCCTCGCCCTTCGGGCCGAGCGGGACCCGGCCAACGACGCGGCCGTGCTCCAGCGCATCGCGGGCGAGGGCCGCCGCCTTCGCCAGGTGGTCGACGACCTGTTGTGGCTGGCCCGCAACGACGGTTCGGCACCCGATCGCGACCCCGGCGCGGCCTGCGACCTCGGCACGGTGGCGACCGACTGCGCGGCGCGCTTTCTGGCGGTGAGCGAGGCCCGGGGCCTCACCTTGGACGTGGGGATGAGCGGTCGGGGCCCGTTCCTCGTCCCGGCGGCGGCTGAGGACATCGACCGGTTGACCGGGGTGCTGGTCGACAACGCCTGCCGCTACGCCGGTCCCGGGGGCCGGGTCGAGGTCCGGGTGCGGGCCCTCGCGAACCGGGTCAGCCTGGAGGTGGACGACTCGGGGACCGGGATCCCCGAGGACGAGATTCCCTACATCTTCGACCGGTTCCACCGGGCCAACGAGTCGCCAGGGGGCACCGGGCTCGGGCTCGCCATCGCCGACACCGTCGTCCGCTCCAGCCGGGGCTCGTGGACCGTTGGTCGCTCCCGGCTCGGCGGCGCCCACATGGCGGTGTCGTGGCGCCGTGGGGTCTCATGGCGCGCCGGGGCGTCGCCACCCGAGGGGCGGGCGGCCGAGCGCCCCGAGCGCCAACCGGGGTGGACCCGGGCCGCCGACGACACGCCGGTACGCCCCTGAGCAGGAATGATTTAGCGGCTTCTTAGCGCCCCGGCCCCTGTTTTCATGCTGGCTTCAGGCTCGATCCCTACCTTGGATCCGTGCCCGGTGCACCGAAGCACGCCCGTGCGGCGTTCGAGTGGGTCGCCCGACGCCGGAGGGACGAGTCCCTGGCCCGGGTGGGCAGGATCACCCGGGCCATCGGCGCCTCGAGCCTGCTCGCGGTCGGCGCGCTCGGGCTCTACGTGGCCAGGGCCTTCCCGGGGCACCAGAGCACCGGATCGACCCCCTCGACGACCACCGGGGTGGCCGACACCCCGTCGACCCCCACGACGAGCGGCACGAGCGGCGCCCCGAGCACCATCACCCCCCCGACGAGCCCGCCGGTGCGCACCACGGCCCCGCCGGTCGTGGCCAGCGGGGCCAGCTGAGCGTGGCGGCACCAACGCGCCGCGGCCCGGCGCGCTACTCGACCATTGGCCTCGGCACCCAAGCCGAGGTGGTCGTGGCCGATCGCGCCGTCGTCGTCGAGGCCGGCCGGATCCTGGAGGACGAGATCGTCCTGGTGGACCGGTTGGCCAGCCGCTTCCGGGACGACTCGGAGATCACCCGGCTCCGGGCGGCCCCCCCAGGGCCGGTGCCGATCAGCGCCGAGCTCGGCGAGCTCCTCGCCGCAACCCTCTCCATGTCGGCGGCGACCGGGGGCGCCGTCGACCCCACGGTGGGCGACGCCATGTGCCGGCTCGGCTACGACCGGGACTTCGCCGCCCTCCCCGACGACCGCGACGCGCTGGCCCCGCCCCGCCCCGCCCCGGGCTGGCGCAGCGTCGTGCTCGACACCGGACGCTGCGAGGTCGTGTGCCCTCCGGGGGTGTGGCTCGACCTCGGGGCGACGGCCAAGGCGTGGGCGGCCGACCGCGCCGCCCGGCGGACCCACGAGGCGATCGGCTGCGCGGTGCTCGTGGCCCTCGGTGGTGACGTCGCCGTCTGTGCCCCGTCCGAGCACGAAGGGTTCGCGGTGGCCGTGGGCGACCGCTGCGACGACGGGGGGGGCCGGAGCACCGAGTCGGTGAGGGTCCGGTCCGGAGGCCTCGCGACCTCGGGAACGGCCAAGCGGCGCTGGCGGGTCGGCGGGGAGGTGCTCCACCACATCGTCGACCCTTCGACCGGCCGACCGGCGGGGGGCCGGTGGCGCACCGTTTCGGTCGCCGCGGCCAGCTGCCTCCAGGCCAACGCCGCCGCGACCGCCTCGATCGTGAAAGGCGACGACGCCCCCGACTGGCTGCGGTCCCTCGAGCTCCCGGCCCGGCTGGTCGACCACGCCGGGGTGGTGGTCACAACCGGGCGCTGGCCCCGGGATCACGACGAGGAGGCGCCGGGACGATGAGCACGCCCCTCCTCGCCGCCGTCGGCCACGGCAGCACCGCGCTGTGGTACCTCACCCGGGCCACCGGCCTGGTGGCCCTCGTCCTCCTCTCGGCGACGGTGGTGGTCGGGATCGTCTGCTCGGTCGGGTGGGTCAGCGAACGCTGGCCCCGGTTCCTCTCCCAGGCGCTGCACCGGAACCTGTCGCTCCTCAGCCTGGGGCTCATCGTGGTCCACGTGCTCACCACGGTGGGCGACGGCTACGTGCCCATCTCGGTCGTCGACGCGGTCATCCCGTTCCGGTCCCCCTACCGCCCGATCTGGGTCGGGCTCGGCGCCTGCGCCTTCGACCTGCTGCTGGCGGTGGCCATCACGAGCGCCTTGCGCCGGCACCTCGGTGCCCGCCTCTGGCGGGCGGTCCACTGGCTCGCCTACGCCTGCTGGCCCGTCGCCCTGTTCCACGCGCTCGGGTCGGGTTCCGACGCCCGGCTCGGCGGGGCCCAGCTCGTCTACCTAGTCTGCGTGGCCGCGGTGGTGGGGGCGCTCGGGTGGCGGATCGCCGCGGCCCGGGCGGCCTCGCCGGTCATGCGGACCGGGGCGGCCGTCACGGGGGTCGTGGTCGTGGTCCTTTTGGCCACGTTCGCCTTCCTCGGTCCGTTGCGTCCCGGCTGGTCCCGTCGGGCCGGCACCTCGAGCGCGTTGTTGGCCGCCCTGAGCGGCGCCGCGGCCTCGAGGGGCGCCGGCGGCACGGCGACCGGGAGCCCATCGACCGGGCAGAGCCCGACCACGAGCACGCCGGGGACCGCCGGGCTGGCCGCGCCGTTCACCAGTGCCTTCAGCGGGACCTACTCGGTGGTCGGCCCCGACCCGACCGGTCACGAGCAGGTGGTCTTCTCCGCCCACCTCGAGCCGTCGGGCAGCGCGCTCAGCATCTCGTTGAGCGGGAGCGCCCTCGACGACGGGGTCAGCCTCAGCTCGGGGACGGTGACCCTCGGATCCCTGCAGGGGCCGGTAACCTCGCTTGATGGATCGGTGGTGAGCGCCTCGGTGTCGGGATCCGGGCGCACCGAGAGCCTGTCCATCCAGCTCGTGATCGACGACCATTCGAACCTCGTCTCGGGGTCGGTGTCCGCTGCCCGGAGCGCCGGCGGCAAAGGGTCCTCCCCGTGACCGTCGGCACCCTGCCCCTCGCCGCCGAGCGGCCGGCCCACGACGAGCCGGCGCGCCTGCTCGGCGGCCTCCACCCCGACGGGGCCACGGTCGAGTTGTCCGAGCACCTGGCCCGGTGGGGAGCGTTGGATCTAGGCCCGGCCCGGACCCGCCTGGTCGCCGAACTCGAGGCGAGCGGGCTCAGCGGCCGGGGCGGCGCCGCCTTCCCGGTCGGGGCCAAGTGGCGGTCGGTTGGGACGCGGGGCCGACCGGTGGTGGTCGCGAACGGCGCCGAGGGCGAGCCGGCCAGCGCCAAGGACGCCACGCTGCTCGCCCGCACCCCCCACCTGGTCCTCGACGGGGCGAGCGCCGCCGCCACGGCCCTCGGTGCCTCCCGGGTGCTGGCCTACGTCCCGGCCCACCTCGCCCCGGGCCTCGAGCGAGCGGTCGAGGGCCGGGAGCGCATCGGGCTCGACCCGGTCCCGGTCGAGATCGTGGTGGCCCCCGACGCGTTCATCGCCGGCCAGGAGAGCGCGGTCGTGAACGCCGTCGCCGGCCGGGGTGCCGTCCCGGCGTTCCAGGGGCTGACCCCGATCCGCCACCGGGGGGTGGGTGGGCGCCCGACGCTCGTCCAGAACGTCGAGACCCTCGCCCACGTGGCGCTGGTCGCCCGGTTCGGAGCCCGGTGGTTCCGGGGCGTGGGTACCGAGGACGCCCCGGGCACCGCCCTTCTGACCGTGACCGGCCGCTTCGAGTCCCCGGTCGTGCTCGAGGCACCGCTCGGCACCCCCCTCGACCGCCTCCTCGGGCTCGGTCCTGATGCCGCCGACCGCTACCAGGGAGCCCTCCTCGGCGGCTACGGGGGGACCTGGGTGTCCCTCGACACCCTGGGCGGCCTCAGGTTCTCCGAGCCGGCCGCCCAGGCCCGCGCTGCGACCCTCGGTCCCGGCGTGGTGGTCCTGCTGGCCCGCCGGGCCTGCCCGCTGGCCGAGGTGGCCCGGGTGGTCCGGTACCTGCACGCCCAGTCGGCCGGCCAGTGCGGGCCGTGCGTCCACGGGCTCTTCGACTTGGAACGGGCCGTCGACGCCCTGGCCTTCGGACCCCGGGCGCTCGGAGGGCGCCTCGAGCCCGTCCTCGACGCCTGCGCGCTGGCCGAAGGGCGCGGGGCCTGCCGCCATCCCGACGGGGTGGCCCGGTTCGTGACCAGCGCCTGTCGGGTCTTCTCGGCCGAGGTCGCCGCCCACCTGGGTTCGGGGCCCTGCCGGTCCGCGTCGGCACCCGGCGTCCTGCCGGTGCCGGGCACACGGGGGTCCGCCGCGGGGCGGGAACGCCCGAGGTGGGCCCGGTGAGGCGCCGGTTGCGCATCGTGGTCGACCCCACGGCCTGCGAGGGTCGGGGACTGTGCGCCGAGCTGTTGCCCGAGCGTATCGACCTCGACCCGTTCGGCTACCCGATCGTGCTCGACGACGAGGTCGGGCCCGAGCTGGTCTCCCACGCCCGCCGGGCCGTCCAGATGTGCCCGCAGCTGGCCCTGCATCTGGTGGACCGGGAGCCCGAGCGCACCGGGGGCCACCGGCGATGATGCCCCTCGAGGACTCGCGGCGTCGGACGCGACCGCCCGACGCGAACCCCGGGCTCGCCCGGGTCACCCGCCGCGCCCGCGAGGGGGTGGAGGCCAACGCCCGGCTCACCGGCACCACCGCGGCGTTGCTCTTGGTCCTCCTCTTCGTCGAAGGGCTCACAATCCTGCGCATCGGCTCGCTGCTCACCCTGCACGTCTTCGTCGGCATGCTGCTGGTCCCCCCGGTCCTGGTGAAGATGTCGGCCACGATGTGGCGGTTCGCCCGCTACTACCTGGGCGCGCCCGAGTACCGGCGCAAGGGCCCGCCGCCCAACCTCCTGCGGGCGCTCGGCCCGATTGTCGTCGTGCTCACCGTGGTCCTGTTCGCCTCGGGGATCGCTCTGCTCCTCGGTCCGCCCTCGTGGCAGCACGACCTGCTGGCGGTGCACAAGGGAAGCTTCGTTCTGTGGTTGGGCGCGATGGGGCTGCACGTGCTCGGGCACCTCCTCGACACCGCCCGGCTGGCCCCGCTCGACTTCATCGCCCGCACCCGGCGCCAGGTCCGGGGCGCGGCGATCCGTCAATGGCTGCTCGCGCTCAGCCTGGTGATCGGCATCGGTCTCGGAGTGCTGGTGGTCCCGTACGTGGGGGCGTGGTGGCACGCGTTCAGACTCGGGTGACCGAGCGCCGTCCGGCGCCACCGAACCGCCGACGCGGCGAGCGTCCCACCAAGGCGACCTTCCGCCGGCGCCGCATCCGCGTCGCCCTCTTGGCCCTGACGGTCGGGGTGGTCGGCTGGCTCGGCATCTCGATCGGCTCCGCCCTCACCAACCCGATGCTCGGCTCCTCGCTCCCGGGCCGCTTCGCTGAGTGGGCCCGCGCGCACGGGGCGAGCGCCATCGTGAACTGGGCCGAGAACCTCTGGTACAGCCACCACCCGCCGCCGGTGGGGGGCAAGCCGCCGGCCGGCGCCATCAAGACCGTCCACCGCCACGAGGTGCACACCACCTCGGGCCCGCCCCATCTCGCCCCGCCGCCGGCCATCGTGCCGCCGGCCTCGCCTCCGTTGCCGGGTGAGGGCCAGTGGACCCCAGTCGGGCGCACGGTCGGAGGGCTGCCGGCCATCTACGTGACCACGGTGCGACCGGACCCCGTCCACACGAGCTACGTGGTCGGGGTGGCCTGGATGGACACCAAGCTCTTGCGGGCCACGCTGTACTCGGGCAGTCAGATCCCCGGCGGCGGTCCCTATCCGAACACCGCGCCGATCTCCCCGACCGCCTCGGACACCCTCGTGGCCGCGTTCAACGCCGGCTTCTTGATGTCGGCGGCCAACGGCGGGTACTACACCGACGGGCAGACCGAGATCCCATTGCGCAACGGGGCGGCGTCCTTCGTCGTCTACCGCAACGGCTCGGCCACCGTGGGGGCATGGGGCCAGGACGTCACCATGACCCCCCAGGTGGTGTCGGTCCGCCAGAACCTCGACCTGTTGGTCGAGGGGGGGCAAGCGGTGCCCGGCCTCAACGCCAACGACACCACCCAGTGGGGCGCCACCCTCGGCAACGCCGTCTACGTGTGGCGTTCGGGGCTCGGGATCACCGCCGACGGGGCGCTCGTCTACGTGGGGGGTCCCGGGCTCAACATCACCGACCTGGCCAACCTCTTGGTGCGGGCGGGGGCGGTGCGGGCGATGGAGCTCGACATCAACACCGACTGGGTCAACTACAGCTACTACACGCCGTCGAGCACCTTCGGGGCGGCCAGCGGCACCAACGGGACCGAGCTGCTCTCGGCCATGGCCGGGGGCCCCAGCCGCTACTTCCAGTCCTGGTGGGCCCGGGACTTCATCACCATGTCGGCTGCCCCGGTGGTGACCGGCACCCCGAGCTCGGGCTCCCTCGGCCGCCCGCTCCAGCATTCGGCGGCCGCCGGGAGCCGCAAGCTCAGCCCGACGCCGCTGACGGGCCGGAGCCAGCGCTCGCCGCCGGCGGAGTGAGGTCGTGGGCCTTCGCCGCCGCCGAGCGGTGCCAGTCACGCCAGATCAGCCGGTGCAGCGGGATCCATTTCGGGATGTCCCG
The DNA here is from genome assembly GCA_021791895.1 of Actinomycetes bacterium. GTDB lineage: Bacteria > Actinomycetota > Acidimicrobiia > Acidimicrobiales > RAAP-2 > Palsa-461. The sequence goes on from JAJYVS010000007.1 coordinate 61,303, forward strand.
GAGGCCGGGGATGAACGGCACGAGCAGCAAGAGGATCGTCGCCAGGCCGGTCAGGTAGATGGCGATGAGGTCGATGTTGGAGGAGTGGTCGAACCCGGGGATCTGGTACCAGAGCGTGTACAGCCACAGCCAGGGCTGCCCGGGGTAGCTGCCGGTCTCGTTCATCACGCCCCACTGCGAGCCGGTCAGGTGCTGGGCCTGGGCCTTGTTGGAGAAGTAGCTGCCGTCCTCCAAGAACAACAAGGGCTTGGTGAAGTCGGTCCCGTAGAAGGGGTGCTGGGCCAACAGGTCGGCGTCGAGGGCGCCCGAGCGGGCCAGGGTCAGCTCGCTCGCGATCATGGTGGGGACCGGCCCGTCATTGGTCCTCGGCACGACCGGACTCCCGTTGACGAAGCGGACCTTGCCCACCGCGTTCAGATAGGACTGGGCCCATGCCTTCTGGGTCGAGGCCGGGGCCGAGACGTACTCGTCCAGGGCCGCCCGCAGGGTGGGGGAGTCTGGGGTCAGCGTCTTCAGTGGGTCGACGACGAAGCTGGTGGCGGCGTCGATCGGCTGGCGGACCCCGGCCAGGGTTTGCCAGGACCAGCCGAGCCGCTGCACGTTGCCGTCTTGGTGGTTGTAGGGCGGCCCGTAGGTCGCGGTCTCACTGGTCCCGGCCAGCTCGCTCGCGGCGGTGGCCACGAAGTCGGCCGGGGCGATCTTCGCCCAGGTGGACACGGTCACCGGGGGCTCGTCGGGGGAGGAGAGCAGGGTGGCCAAGAGCACCACAAGCACGAGGGCGACGCCACCGGCGATGGTCGCCTCCTTCACGATGTCGTAGCGGCGGGTGGGGCCCCGCCACTCGGCGGCGTCGGCCGTCTGGGCGGCGCGGCGGGCCGCCCGTCCCCGGGCCGGGACGGCCGGGAGCGGGTGGGAGACCCCGCGGACCCGCACCAAGAGGATGTGGGCCCCGACGATGGCCACGAGGATGATTGGGATCAGGACCACGTGCCACAGCAGCATCTGGCCGAAGTTCATGAGGTTGAAGAAGGCGCCCAGCCCGACCGAGTTGAGGGCGTCCTTGCCGTTGGTGGAGATCCACTGGGAGTCGAAGTTCTGCTGGGACAGGTACCCGGTGAAGCACTCGACGATCGAGGCCATGAAGGCGACGATGCCGGTGATCCAGGTGGCGGTCCGACGGCCCCGCCATGCCGCCATCCAGAACTTGCCCCACAGGTGGATGACGAGGAACGCCATGAACAGCTCGACGCTCCAGAGGTGCAGGCTGTTGAAGAAGTGGCCGACCGGGTTGGTGTGCCACCAGTCGACGCCGCCCAACGCGATGACCGCCCCCGAGATAATGGCCATCGCCAGCGCGGCCAGGCTGGCCACGCCGAAGACGTAGACCCAGGAGGAGACGTAGGCCGGCTGGCGGTCGGGCAGGAGCTTGCCCGGCGGCAGCAGCCGGAGGGCCCGGCGCCGGATCCTCGCCGTCCACATGGTGGCTGTCCCCTCCGTCGGGTCAACCGGCGGCTCGGGGGATTCGGGGGCGGCGGGCGGCGGGAGGTCCGGTTCGGCCCGGTGACGGTTCGGGAACGGCACCAGGAGGGCCAGGGCGAAGATCACCACCATTACGGCGATCAGCACCAGATTGGACACCGAGACCATGAAGATCGACCAGTGGAGGTACCGGCCGGGCTGGTCCAGGTTTACGGCCGCTCCCATCATGGTGTGGAGCACAGTTCGCCCCCCTCATCTCCTCGACGTGCGGGTGCCTGCGGGCCATCGTGGTCGAGCGCTTACGCCGAGACTAGGGCCCAAGGTCCCTCGAGCGGTCGGTGGCGGGGGGGTTGGGGCGATTGCCCAGGGGTTTTCCTCGGTGGCTTCGGTCCGTTGCCGTCGGGTTTCGGCCCGGCGGGCGGGGGCCATCTCCGGCGAGCGGAACCTCTAGGCTTGGTCTTCATGGCGAGTGACGCCTCCACCTCCGAACCGGTCACGGCCGACTACCGCGCCATCCTCGAGCGCGAGCGGGCCGGCCTGGCGCACCAGCTGGCCGAGCTGGGCCACGGCGACTCGGGCGGCCTCAACTACGACTCCAACTTCGCCGACACCTCCCAGGTGACGGCGGAACGGGGGGAGGCCGAGGCGTTGGCCGGTGAGCTGAAGGACGCGTTGGCCGAGGTCGAGGCGGCGCTGGCCCGGGTGGACAACGGCACCTACGGCCGGTGCGCCCGCTGCGGGCAGGCCATCGGTCCGGCCCGCCTCGAGGCCATGCCGGCGGCGCAGCTCTGCATCACCTGCGCGTCGCGCTCGTGACTCGATGAGCGACCCCAACCACTGGTGGCCAGGACCCCGAGAGCGGACCGGCGGATCGCAGGGCGACGGTACCAACGGGGCCGGCCCGCTCGGCGGGGGCGGCTACTACTACCCGCCCGGGACCACCCCCGGCGGCCGGCGGACCGAACCGCCGGCCCCGCGGGGCCCCCGCGGCCGGGGCGGCGCCCGGACCTGGCTGTGGGTCGGCATCGCGGTCCTCGTGGCGGTGCTCCTGGCCCACGCGCACAGCATCAACCGGGTCGACGTCGTCTTGTTCTGCACGATCATCCCCTCGATCATCCTCCACGAGGTGGCCCACGGCTGGGTGGCCCTGGCGTTCGGGGACGACACCGCCAAGCGGGCCGGGCGCCTCACCCTCAACCCGCTGGCCCACGTCGATCTGGTGGGGACGATCCTCGTCCCCTTGCTCATGATCTGGGGAGGGTACGGCTTTTTCGGCTGGGCCAAGCCGGTGCCGGTCAACGTCTCCAAGCTGCGCAGCCCGAGGAACCACGGCGTCTTGGTGTCGCTGGCCGGCCCGGCCGTCAACGTGGTGCTCTGCGTCCTCTCGGCGGTGCTGTTCCATCTCTTCGGGGCGGTGCACGCCATCGAGGTCAACCAGGTGGTCCCGCTGTGGGTGCTGATCCTCTTCTACCTGGGGCTGGTCAATCTGTGGTTGACCGTCTTCAACATGATCCCGATCCCCCCGCTCGACGGCTCGGTTCTGGTGGAGCGGTTGCTGCCCGGCTCGTGGTGGCCCCGATACCTCCAGATGCGGCGCTACACGCTGCCTCTCGTGCTCGGGGTGGTGGTGCTGGCCACGCTCATCCCCGACGGCAACACCACCTTGATCGGGCACTTCTCGAGCTCGACCATCAACTGGTGGGGCTCGCTGCTCGGGGTGTGAGCCGGAGGGCTTCTCAGAGGACGAGACCCATGGCCGTCGCGGCCCGGGCGTAGGTGCGCTGGGCGACCTCGTGGGCCCTCGTGGCGCCGGCGCCCAGGATCCGTTCGACCTCGCCCAGGTCCGAGCGCAGCTCGAGCGCCCGTTCGCGCACCGGTGACAGGAGGGCGACCACCGCGTCGGCCACGTCCTGTTTGAGGGGGCCGTAGGCGTCGTAGCGGTCGGCCGCCTCGGCCACGCCGACCCCGGTCGAGGCGGCCAGGAGCTCGAGGAGGTTCGACACCCCGGGTTTGCCCGCCGGGTCGTGCTCGACCGTGGTGCCGGCATCGGTCACCGCGCGCCGTACCTTGCGCACGATGTCGTCGGGGTCGTCGAGGATGCGCACCGTGCCGAGCGGCGACTCGACCGACTTGGACATCTTGGCCTCGGGGTGCTGGAGGTCCATCACCCGGGCCCCCACCTTGGGGATCGTCGCCCGGGGGACCTTGAAGGTCTCGCCGTAGCGGTTGTTGAACCGGATGGCCAGATCCCGGGTGAGCTCGAGGTGCTGACGCTGGTCGTCGCCGACCGGGACCTCGTCGACGTCGTAGAGCAAGATGTCGGCGGCCATGAGGACCGGGTAGGTGAACAGCCCGGCCCTGACCGATTCGCTCCCCGTGCTCTTCTCCTTGAACTGGGTCATCCGGCCCAGCTCCCCCATGGTGGCCGTGCACTCGAGAAGCCACGCCAGTCGAGAGTGCTCGGGCACCTGGCTCTGGACGAAGAGGGTCACCACCTCGGGGTCGAGGCCCACGGCCAAGAGCACCACGGCGGCGTCGAGCGTGCGCCGGCGCAGGTCGGCCGGGTCGATCTCGAGGGTGAGGGCGTGGAGGTCCACCACGCAGAAGTAGGCGTCGTTGTCGTGCTGGGCGGTCACCCAGTTCCGGAAGGCCCCGAGGTAGTTGCCGAGATGGAAATCGCCCGAGGGCTGGACGCCCGAGAAGACCGTGGCCATGCGCCATGGTACGACCCGCCGCGGGCCCACCGGCCCGGATCCCCCGGGTGGATGCACGGTTCAGGCGGGCCGGTTCGGTAGGGTCGTCGCGGTGGGCGTTTCCGTCTCCACGCCGGTCTTCGAGGGGCCGATCGACCTGTTGTTGCACCTGGTGACGAGCCACGAGGTCGACGTGCTCGACGTGCCGCTCGCGCCGGTGGTCGACGCCTTTGTGGCCGCCCTGGCCGAGGGCAAGGATGCCTACGGCATGGAGGCGCTTTCCGAGTTCGTCCTCGTGGCGGCCATCCTCCTCGAGCTCAAGTCCCAGCGCCTCCTCCCGGGCCCCGACGACGTCGACCCCGAGGACGAGCTGGTGGGCTGGGACGAGCGGGATCTGCTCCTCTCCCGGCTGCTCGAGTGCCGGGCGTACGCCGCGGTGGCCGACACCCTGGTCAAGATGACCGAGGCGGCCGACCGGTCGGTGCCCAGGCTGGCGGGCCTCGAGGACGACTTCGTCGTCCACGCACCCGACCTGCTCGAAGGCGTGACCCCCGGCGCGCTGGCCCAGGCCTTCGTCGCCGCCACCGCCGAGCGCCCGGGGGCCCGGATCGACCTGTCTCATGTCACCGTGGTCGACACCCTCACCGTCTCGGAGGCGGTCGAGGAGCTGGCCGCCGAGCTGCCGGTCCGCCGGCGGGTCACCTTCGCCGAACTGACCGGGCACCTCGGCGCCAAGATCGAGGTCATCGTGCGGTTCCTGGCCCTGCTCGAGCTGTGCAAGCTGGGCCGGGTCACCCTCGGCCAGGGTCGCACCTTCGGTGCGCTCGAGATCGAGTGGGTCGGGGGTGACGAGCCGGTCGGGGTCGGGGTCGGCGCGATCGTGGTCGACGAATACCGGGGCTGAGCATGCGCGACGAGGAGCTGCGACGGGCGATCGAGGCGGTGGTCCTGGTCGCCCTGGAGCCGGTAGCCCCGGGACTCATGGCCGAGCTGTTCGAGGAGCCGGTCGAGCGGGTCGACGCCGTCGCGGTCGAGCTGGCCCGCCGCTATGAGCGCGACGAACGGGGGTTCGTGCTGGCCCGGGTGGCCGGGGGCTGGCGGTTCCAGAGCCACCCCGACCAGGCCCTCTACGTCGAGCGCTTCGCCAACCGGGACGTCTCGCACCGGCTGTCCACGGCGGCCTTGGAGACGCTGGCGATCGTCGCCTACCGCCAGCCCGTCTCGCGTTCGCAGATCTCCGCCTTGCGCGGCGTGAACGTCGACGGTGTGGTGCGCCTGTTGGAGCAGCGGGGCTACATCCGGGCGGTCGGACGGGCCGAGGGGCCCGGCCAGCCGGTGCTCTTCGGCACCACCGAGATGTTCTTGGAGCGTCTCGGGCTCGACTCGATCGGGGACCTGCCCCCGATCGAGGACTTCTTGCCCGGTCCCGACGCGGTGGTCGAGCTGGAGGAACGGCTCCGCCCCTCCGTTGGTGACTGACCGGCCGGATCCGGGGGTGCCGGCCGAGCCGGGAGAGCGGGCAGGGGAGCGACTCCAAAGGGTCCTCGCCCGCGCCGGCCTCGGGAGCAGGCGGGTCTGCGACGAGCTCATCGCCGCCGGGCGGGTGACGGTCGCCGGGCGCCGGGCGGTACTCGGCCAGCGGGTCGTCCCCGGACGCGATCGGGTGGCGGTCGACGGGGTCGGCGTCCCGACGGCGCCGGGGCTCGTCACCTACCTGGTGAACAAACCCAAGGGGGTGCTCTCGGCGTCGGTGGACCGCCGGGGCCGGCCGACGCTCACCGACCTCGTGCCGAAGGAGCCGAGGGTGTTCTCGGTCGGACGGCTCGATCTTGACAGCGAGGGCCTGGTGCTCATGACCAACGACGGAGACCTGGCCTACGCCCTCAGCCACCCGTCCTTCGGCGTGGAGAAGGAGTACCTCGTCGAGGTGGACCGGCCCCCGGCGCCGAGCGCGCTGGCGAGGCTCCGGCGGGGGGTCACGCTCGACGACGGGGTCACCGCTCCGGCCCGGGTCGGCACGGTGGCTCCCGGCGTGCTGCGCATCGTGATCCACGAGGGGCGCAAGCGGCAGGTCCGCCGGATGTGCGAGGCCGTGGGGCTGGAGGTGCAGCGCCTGGTGCGCACGAGGATCGGCCCGTTGTCCGACCCCGCACTCGGGCCCGGGCGCTGGCGGCGGCTGAGCGCCGCCGAGCTGCGCTCGCTGGCCGAGGCCGCCCACCGCGGGACCCGGAGCGAGGAGCCCGCCTCCGATTAGCATCTCGGGCGATGCCCAGTGCACCTCTGACGAGAGCCCTCCGCGGCGCCACGACGGTCGACGAGGACACCCCCGAACAGATCGCGGCCCGCATCCAGGAGCTGCTGGGCGAGATCATGGCCCGCAACGAGCTGGTCGAGGACGACATCGTCAGCATCATCTTCACCACCACCCCCGACGTCACCTCGGCCTTCCCCGCTACCGGGGCTCGGGACATCGGGTTCGGGGCGGTGCCGTTGCTGTGCGCCTCGGAGATCGCCGTGGCCGGCGGCACGCCGAGGTGCCTGCGGGTGCTGCTGCACATCCACACCACCCGCCCGCGCGACGAGCTGCGACACGTCTATTTGCACGGGGCCAAGGGCCTGCGCGATGACCTCCCGGTCTGAGGGGACGGCCCAAGCACCTGCGGATCGGTCGTGACCACCACCGGTGCCCGACGGGCCCTCGTGGTGGGCACCGGCCTGATCGGGGGTTCGCTCGGCGGGGCTTTGCGGACCCGGGGTTGGCACGTCACCGGCCTCGACGCCGATCCGGCCCGCGCCGCTCGGGCGCTCGAGCTCGGGGTCGTCGACGAGCTCGGCCCCGGCCTCGACGCCACGATCGCCTTCGTCGCCGTCCCGGCCGGCGACGCCCCGGGCATCGTCGGGACGCTGCTCGGCGAGCCCGGACGGCCCGACGACCTGGTGGTGACGGACGTGAGCGGCGTGAAATCCCCGGTCGTCGAGGCGGTCCGGCACCCCCGTTTCGTCGGGGGCCACCCGATGGCCGGGTCCGAACAGTCGGGAACCGAGGGGGCCGACCCCGAGCTCTTCGTCGGGGCGACCTGGGTCCTCACCCCGACCCTCGAGACCGATCCCGCCGCCTACGCCGCCGTGGCCGAGGTGGTGGTCTCGCTCGGAGCCGACGTCGTCGCCCTCTCGCCGGCCGACCACGACCGGCTGGTGGCGGTGGTCTCCCACGTTCCCCATCTCGTCGCGGCCACCCTCATGAACGCGGCGGCCGAGGGGGCCAAGGCCGACGGCGCCCTCCTGCGCCTGGCCGCCGGGGGGTTCCGGGACATGACCCGGGTCGCGGCCGGGCAACCCAACATCTGGCCGGACATCTGTGCCGAGAACGCCCGGGCCATCGTGGCCGGCCTGGACCGGCTGCTCTCGGATCTGGGGGCGCTCCGGGACAAGGTGGCCCGCGCCGACCGGGCCGGTCTGCTCCACCTCCTCGAGTCGGCCAGTACCGCCCGCCGCGCCCTGCCCTCGAGCGGGACCCGGCCGGACCACCTGGCCGAGCTGCGCGTGCCGATTCCGGACCGCCAGGGGGTGCTGGCCGAGTTCACCGGCCTCGCGAGCGGTCTCGACATCAACATCTACGACCTCACGATCGCCCACTCGACCGAGGGTCCCCGGGGCGTGCTCACCCTGCTCGTCGGCCAGGACGAGGCCGACCGATTGCGCAAGGCGATCGAGGACCGGGGACACTTCTGCACCGTGATCGAGCTGGCATGACCGAGGCCGCGCTGCCCGACACGGTCGCCGTCACCCCTCTGGGGCCGTTGCGCGGCGTCCTGCGGACCCCGGGCGACAAGTCGATCTCCCATCGGGCCCTTTTGATCGGGGCCCTAGCCGAGGGCACGACCAGGGTGCGCGGCCTCTCCGACGGCGACGACGTCGCCCGGACGGCGGCCGCCGTACTCCAGCTCGGGGCCGCGGTGACCCGCACCGGAGCCGACGTGGCGGTCGAGGGCGGGCGCGACCGACTGCACGCCGCCGGGACGCTCGAGTGCGCCAACTCGGGCACCTCCATGCGGCTGTTGGCCGGGGTGGTGGCCGGCCTCGACGCCGAGAGCGTGCTCACCGGCGACGCCTCTCTCTCGGCCCGACCGATGGACCGGATCGTCGAACCCCTGTCGGCCATGGGGGCCCGGGTGCACGGTCGCGGGCCCCGGCACCTGCCCCCGCTGTCGGTCCGCGGGGGAGGGCTGCACGGGGTCACCTGGGCACCGCCGATGGCCAGCGCCCAGGTGAAGTCGGCCGTCCTGTTGGCCGGTCTCGACGCCAGCGGGGAGACGGTGGTGGATGAGGCGGTCGCGACCCGGGCCCACACCGAGGAGCTGCTGGCCGCGGCGGGGGCCGCCATCACCGTCGAGCCGCTCGGGGGCGGCCGGCGGGTGCGTCTGCGCCGCTCCTCGCTCCGCCCGCTCGACCTCGACGTCCCCGGCGACCCGTCCCAGGCGGCGTTCTGGCTGGTCGCCGGGTGCGTGGTGCCCGGGAGCCGGGTGCAGGTCGAGCGGGTCTACGCCGGGGCCGACCGGACCGGGTTCCTCGGGGTGCTCGAGCGGATGGGGGCCTCGGTTGTCGTGCTCGACACCCTCGACGGCGCCGGCGACCTGGTGGCCGAGCACTCGGCGCTCCGGGCGACTCACGTGGCGGCGGCCGAGATCCCCTCCCTCGACGAGGTCCCGGCGTTGGCGGTGGCGGCCGCGGCGGCCACCGGCACGACGACCTTCTCCGACGTGGGCGAGCTCCGGGTGAAAGAGACCGACCGCCTGGCCGCCACGATCCGGCTGGTCGAGGCGCTCGGGGCGAGCGCCCGGGCCGCCGGCGACGACCTGGTGGTCGAGGGACGCGGCGCCATCGGTCCGGGCCCGGTCCGCTTCGACAGCGGGGGGGACCACCGCATGGCCATGGCCGCCGTGGTGGGCGCCCTCGGCTGTCCACGGGGGGGCGTGATCGACGGGATGCGCTGTGTCGAGACGAGCTACCCGGCCTTCCTCTCGGACCTCGAGCGGCTGGCCGGGTCGGGGGCATGGGAAGCGGTCACGCCGGTCCGCTGAGCGGGCCGCCCCCGGGCGCGCCGCTCATCGCGATCGACGGTCCGGCCGGTGCCGGCAAGTCGACGGTGTCGCGGGCGGTGGCCGAAGCGCTCGGGTTGGACCGGCTCGACACCGGGGCCATGTACCGCGCCGTCGCCTGGGAAGCACTGGCCCGTGGCATCGCCCCCGACGACGCCCGAGCGGTGGCCGAGCTGGCCGCCGGGGCCACGATCGAGGTCGGCCAGGCAGTGGTGATCAACGGACAGGACGTGACAAGCCAGATCCGGACCCCGGAGGTGTCCCGGGCGGTCTCGGTGGTGGCGGCGAACCCCGCCGTGCGGCGGGCGCTCGTGAAGCGACAGCGGGCGTGGGCTGCCCGCCGCCGCGGGGGGGTCGTCGAGGGCCGGGACATCGGTTCGGTGGTCTTCCCGGGAGCCACGGTCAAGGTCTTCTTGACCGCCTCGCCCGAGGAACGGGCCCGCCGACGAGGCGGGGACGAGCCGGCCGACGGGGTCGCCCGCCGGGACCGGCTGGACTCGACCCGATCGGCCTCGCCGCTCACCAAAGCCCCCGACGCCCACGTGCTCGACACGACCGGACGCAGCGTCGAGGATGTGGTGAAGGAGGTGTTGTCATGGCTGTGAGCGCCGCGGGTGCCGCCGACCCGGCGGGGAGCGAGCCCGAGGCCGTCGAACGACCGGTCACCAGGGCCTCGGGCTTCACGGTCCACCCCGGCCGGTCCCTCTTCTACCGCTTCGCCCGCCAGGTGGTCGTGGGCCTTTTGCGGGTGTGGTTCCGGCCCCGGATCCGGGGGCTGGCCCAGGTGCCACCGTTGGGGGCCGCGATCATCGCCCCGGTGCACCGTTCCAATGTCGACTTCGCCTTCGCCGCTCTCCTCACCCGGCGCAAGCTCTTCTTCATGGCCAAGGAGGAGCTGTGGAGGTGGGCGTGGTTCGGCCGGCTCTTGGAGTCCCTCGGGGCGTTCCCGGTGCACCGCTCGGGTACCGACCGAGAGTCGGTGCGGCGGGCCGAGGAGGTCCTCCGGTCCGGTGAGCTCCTGGTCATGTTCCCCGAGGGCTCCCGACGCTTCGGTGACCGGGTCGACGAGCTGCAAGAGGGGGTGGCCTTCCTCGCGGCGCGCACTGGGACCCCGATCGTGCCGGTGGGCATCGCCGGCAGCGAGCGGGCCATGCCCAAGGGGGCCAAGGTGCCGAAGCCCGTCGGCATCACGGTGGTCGTGGGGGAGCCGATCCCGACCGAACGCCCCGACGGCCGCCGGGTCGCCCGGAGCCAGATCCACCGGCTGAGCGAGCAGCTGCGCGAGCGGCTCCAGGCCGGCTACGACGCCGCCGCCGGGCGCTGAGCGCGGCCGCGGCGTTCCCGCCGCCAGGTCGCGAGCACCACGCTCGCGTAACGGAACCCGAAGAACAGGTTCGAGCCCTTCTTGGAGACCCCCGAGGCCCGGGGCCGCCACACGGTCGGCGCCTCGGTCACCCGCCACCCCCGCGAGATCGCGGTGATCAGGAGCTCGGCGGTCTGGTACTGGCGCTGCTCCAGGCGGTCGACGACATCGGCCAGCAGCTCGACCCGCAGCGCGCGGTAGCCATTGGAGGTGTCGGTCAGCTGCGAGCCGGTCAGCCGGTTCATGAGCCAGGCGAACACCACGACGCCGGTCCGCCGGACCTGGTCCTTGGTCTGGTCGACCCCGAGGCGGCGCGAGGCCACGACGAAATCGGCGGTCCCCTCGACCACCGGGGCCAACAGGTCGGCCAGCTCGGCCGGGTCGTTCTGGCCGTCGGCGTCGAGGGTCACCACGTAGCGGGCCCCGCCTTCGATGCACAGGCGGTAGCCGACTTTGAGCGCCACCCCGTGTCCCAGGTTGGCGGGGAAGACGCAGGTCATCGCGCCGAGCCCGAGGGCGATCTCGGCCGTCGCGTCCTCGCCCCCGTCGACGATCACGAGTGGGGAGACCGGCAGCCCGCAGGCCTCGTCAGGCACTGCCTTCAAGACGTCGCCGATGTTGTCGGCCTCCTCGTAGGCGCAAATTAGGGCGACCACCGGCGCTAGGTTCAGGACCCCATAGCGGGCGTGGAAGTCGCGGCGCGCTTCGTCGATCGCGAACCGCTCCAGGCCCTCGACCCGGCGCTGCTCCCGGTCCACCCGTCGCGTCATCTCGGACGTCTACCCCCACTCGCCCCGCCCGGCCGTCGGTGAGTGCCGCGCGCCGGGCCGGTCATCTGGGCGACCCTCACGACGGGCATTCTCCCACCGGGGACTCGGTCGTGGCGCTCAAGGGGCCAGGGCGGCCAGGACCTGGGCGGCCGAGACGGTGCGGTCTCCGGTGGGGTCGCGCTCGGTCGGGACCTCGGAGCGTCCCGCGAACAGCTCGAGCGCGGTGGCGAGCGCCCGGAGGAGCTCGCGGAGCTCGGGCGGGGGCGGGAAGTACTCGTCCTCGGTCGTCACCGGGACCGTCTCGGTGCCCGTCGTCGGGTCGAGGGCCGACACCACCTGGTCGACTAGCAGCTCGGGGGCCGACGCCCCGGCGGTGACGCCGACCGTCCCGGACAGATCGCCCGGGAGCTCCTCGGGGCCGTCCACCCGGACCACCCGGGGACAGCCGCTGGCCAGGGCCACCTTCTCGAGGGCCACGGTGTTGGAGGAGTTGGCCGAGCCGATGACCACCATCGCGTCCACTCGACCGGCGAGCGCCCGGAGCGCGCCCTGGCGGTTGGTGGTCGCGAAGCACAGATCGCTGCGGCCCGGGAGCCACAGGTCGGGGAAGCGAACCAGGGCCGCATCGAGCAGGCCCCGCCACTCGTCGTGGCTCAGGGTGGTCTGGGCCAACAGGGCCACCGGGGTCCCGGCCGGGGGCTCCAGGTCCTCCAAGTCCTCCTCCCGCTCGACCAGGTGGACGGCGTCGGGGGCGACGGCCATGGTCCCGACGGCCTCCTCGTGACCAGCGTGGCCGACGTAGATGATCTGATAGCCCTTGCGGCTCCGCATCTTGAGCTCGTGGTGCACCTTGGTCACGAGGGGGCAGACCGCGTCGACGACCACCCCGGCCCGTCGGCGTGCCGTCTCGACCACCGCCGGGGCCGTGCCGTGGGCGCTCAGCATGAGCGGCGCCCCAGCCGGGACCTCGGCGACGTCGTCGACGAAGACCACCCCGAGCGAGCGGAATTCCTCGACCACCAACTGGTTGTGGACGATCTCGTGGTAGCAGTACACGGGGGGCTCGAAGACCCGGACCATCCAGCCGAGGGCCTTGATGGCCTTCTCGACCCCGGCACAGAACCCCCGCGGTTCGGCCAGGAGCACCTTGTCCACGCCCACCCGGTCCAGGCTACCGGGGCCGCCGCGCCCCCAATGAGCGCACGCACCCGGGCGCTTTGGGGCCGAGGGGCGTTGTCAGCCGGCCCCGCCACCCCCGCTACCCTGGGAAGATGCCGGCCCCCAGGGTGACCGCTCTCGCGCCGGGGTCGCCGGCGGCGGCCGCCGGGCTGCAGGTGGGCGACGAGCTGCTCTCGCTCAACGGCGCGCAGCCCCGTGACGTCATCGAGTACCACCAGCTGGTCGACGCGGCGCACCTTGAGGTGGTGGTCCGCCGATCCGGCGCCGAGCTCGGCCGCCGGGTCTTGGTGGCCAAGGAGGCGGGCGAGCCGCTCGGCGTCGAGGTCTCCACCCCGATCTTCGACCGGGTACGGACCTGCGACAACCACTGCGCCTTCTGTTTCATCTACCAGCTACCCAAGGGCATGCGACGGAGCCTGTACGTGAAGGACGACGACTACCGGCTCTCCTTCCTCTACGGCAACTTCACCACCCTCACCCGCTTCACCGAGCTCGACGCCGAGCGGGTCATCACCGAGCGGCTCGGCCCGTTGTTCGTCTCGATCCACGCCACCGACCCCTCGGTCCGGGCCGCCATGCTGCGCAACCCCCGCGGCGCGACCAGCCTGCGGTGGCTGCGGGTCCTCCTCGACGCCGGGATCGAGGTCCACGGCCAGGTGGTGGTGTGCCCGGGGGTCAACGACGGGGCGGTGCTGGAGGACACCATGATCGGCGTCCTCGACCAGTACCCCGAGCTGGCCACCGTCGGGGTGGTCCCACTGGGTCTCAGCCGGTTCTCCCGCGAACCGGACATGCGGCCCCACACCACCGAGGAGGCCCGGGCGGTGCTCGAGACGGTGACCGCCCACCAAAAGGTCTGCCTGGAGGTGCTCGGGCGGCGCCTTGTGTTCGCCTCCGACGAGTACTACCTCATGGCCGGCGCGCCCATCCCCGGCCCCGAGGCCTACGAGGGCTACCCCCAGCACGAGAACGGTGTCGGCATGGTCCGGGCGTTCCTCGAGGCCTTTGGGGGGGACCCCGACCAGGCCCTCGGGGTCCGCCCGGGGTTCTTCGCCTGGGTCGACGGCGCGCCGCCGGCCGGCTACCGAGCCCCTCGGGCCACGCTGGCCGACGGGCCGAGCCGGGCGGCGCCGGTGACCGTGGTGACCGGCACCTTCGGGGCGTCGGTGCTCGGGCCACTCTTGGCCGACCGCCCCGGGGTCCGGGTGCTCGGGGTCGAGAACCGCTTCTTCGGCGGCACCATCGGGGTGGCTGGCCTGCTCACCGGTGCCGACGTGGCCCAGGCGCTCGACGCGCAACCCGAGGATCACCGCTACCTCCTGCCCGACGCCTGCCTCTCGGACGGTCGGTTCCTCGACGGCCGCTGCCTCGAGGACCTGCCCCGATCTGTGGAGGTCGTGGCCAGCGACGGCTGGTCGCTTCGACGGGCCCTGGCCGGCTCGGAGACGGCGTGAGCGCCGGCGGATCGGCCGCCCCGACCCGGGCCGACCGTGGCCAGGCCGAGCTAAGCCCGACCCGGTTGCCGCTCGTCGTCGTGGCCGGTCGTCCGAACGTCGGCAAGTCGACGCTGGTGAACCGGATCGTCGGCCGTCGGACCGCGGTCGTCGAACCCGAACCCGGCGTGACCAGGGACCGCAAGGCCCTCGAAACCGACTGGGCCGGGGTGCGCTTCATCCTGGTCGACACCGGCGGTTGGCTCGGACGAGGCGATGAGCTGGAGGCCAAGGTCTCCCAACAGGCCGAACGGGCGGTCGGCGATGCCGACCTCGTGCTCGTGGTGGCTGACGTGACCGTCGGGGCGACCGAAGAGGACGTCGAGACCGCCCGGATGGTGACCCGGCTGGGCGTCCCCACGCTCCTCGTGGCGAACAAGGTCGACGATGCCAACCGCGAGGCCGCGGCCTGGGAGTTGGTCAGCCTGGGCCTCGGCGACCCGTGGCCGGTCTCGGCCCTGCACGGGCGGGGGACCGGCGACCTGCTCGACGAGGTGGTCCGGCTGCTCGGGTCCTCCGGGCTGGACCCGGCGCCGGAGGACCAGGACGACTTGGCCGACGACCGCACCCCCCGGGTGGCGCTCGTGGGCCGGCCGAACGCCGGCAAGTCGACCCTCTTCAACCGCCTGGTGGGGGAGGAGCGCTCCGTCGTCCACGACCAACCAGGCACGACCCGAGATGCGATCGACACCGTCATCGAGACCGACGACGGCGCCTTCTGCTTCGTCGACACCGCCGGCATGCGGCGCCCGGGCCGGACCGATGCCGGCACCGAGCACCATGCGGTCCTCCGGGCCCTCGATGCCCTCGACCGCGCCGACCTCGCGCTGCTGGTGATCGACGCCACGGTCGGCGTGACCCACCAGGACCAACGGCTCGCCGAGCGGGTCGGCGCCGCCGGGTGTCCGTCGGTGGTGGTCCTCAACAAGTGGGACCTGGTGGCACCGGACGAGCGCGAGGAAGTCCTGGCCGGGGTAGGCGACCGGCTGGCCTTCCTCGGCGCGGCACCGGTCCTGCGGATCTCGGCCAAGACGGGTCGGGGGGTCAACCGGATCCTCCCGGCCCTGTTGACCTCGGCCGAGGCGTACCACTCTCGGATCCCAACCGGCGTGCTCAACCGTGCCATTCGGGACATCCAGGCGCGACACTCGGCCCCGCGGGCCCGCATCCGGTATGCCGTCCAGGGGGCCTCGGACCCGCCCACGTTCACGCTGTTCGCCACCAGCCGGATGCCGGCCGACTACCTGCGATACGTCGAGAATCAGCTGCGGGAGCGGTTCGACCTCGGCGCGACCCCGATCAAGCTGCGGGTCCGTCTCGGTGGGCGCTGAGGGGCGCGATGGCCTGGTGTGACGAGTGCGACCGCCTGGTCGAGGACGACCAGCTCGACGAGGAGGGCGCCTGCCCGACCTGCGGCACCGTGCTCACCGAGGCCGAGCATCGCCATATCCCCTGGACCTTTAAGGGGATGCTCGTCGCTTTCGTCGTCTACCTCGGCTACCGCAGCTATCAGGGCATCACCTGGCTCGTCCATCATCTGTGATCCATTCTCGGAGTCACGAGCGGACTCGGGTCTGCGGACCGTGCAGTGCTCGGGAGCGCAATAGGCTCTCTTCACGACGGGCTGTGGCGCAGCTTGGTTAGCGCGCTTGACTGGGGGTCAAGAGGTCGCCGGTTCAAATCCGGCCAGCCCGACTCAGAAGTACCTGGTGAGTGCTCTACGGCGAACTACAAGCTCGCTCCATCGAGGCCAACTTGTCAGCGCGTTGTCAGCGGGAGGGGAAGTGCCGATCGGAGATCCACAGAAGGCCATCATCGTCATCAGCGGATTTCGGAACTCCGCACAACAAGCAGAGCAGCTATACCCGAATTGGTATTCAAGCCTTGGGGCGCGTATGAACCAAGGTGCCGCGGGCACTCATCCCTATGACGCCCTCACCGCCCAGATGTTCAACCAGCTGCCGATAATTGAGGCGATCGCAAGAGAGCTTGATGCAAGCATTGCCAGCGACCTGAGAGGCCACCTACAAGCGAACAGAAATTCGGCCCTGGTCGACGCGTGCGACATCCTCCTGGGAACTCTTCAGCACGAGAAACAGATTGAGGAAATCCTCGCTGTCACCGGTCCAAGACTTGCACTTGGTGAAATGCACGCGTGGGTTCACAAGAATGTGGCTGAGCGATGGGACAATGGACAACGACGTGACGCTGTGCAGGCCGCAGCCACAGCTGTCTTTGACATTCACCTTCCGGCCAAGCTGGGCCTTCCGAAGGACACGGGTGACGAGGCTCTCTGTGCAGCGTTCAAGCTCGAAGATCCGCTGCCGGGACAACCACGTCTTCGCCTTCCCGGTTATGACAGGGAGACTGCACGCGACGACTGGACCAACGCGCACCAGGGTGCGCAGTTCCTCGGGCTGGCATGTGTGAAGGCCGTGCGGAATCTAACTACACATACCGTTAACGAGCCACCAGAAGAGGAAGCGCTCGAAGCCCTCGCCATGCTCAGTCAGTTCTCACGCCGTTGCCATGAAGCGGTCGTCGAGAAGGTTTAGCTGAGCAAGCTCGCCGATAGTGCCGCACCCGCGTCCCGCGCCATTGACGGGATCGTGTGCTGGTAGATCGACAAGGTGATCGTCGGCGAGGAGTGGCCGAGCATCTCGGAGACGACCTTCACCGGGACGCCAGCGCCCAACATGAGCGATGCCGCCGTGTGGCGAAGGTCGTGGAGCCGCACCACCCGGAGCTCTGCCCTTTTGGCCAGAGACTCGAACCGGGTCGAGAAATGTTCGGGGTGGTACGGGTGGCCGCGCTCGTCCACGGCCACGTAGGTCAGATCCCCGTCATACGCGGGGCCGGCCCCCATCTTCTCCGTGGCCTGCTGGACCCGGTGCGAACGCAGCATCGCCACGAGCGAGTCGTCGAGCGGCACCGACCGGAACCCTGCTGCCGTTTTCGGCTCCGAGTCGACCGGCTTGCCATCGACTACCACGCGGGTACGACGCACCTCGAGGGTGCCGCCATCGAGGTCGATCGCATCCCAGCGCAGGCCAGCCAGTTCACCTCGGCGCAAGCCTCGGGTGAGCGCCAGCGCCCAGATCACGGCTTCCCGGTCCTCAGCGACCGACGCGAGGAAGGCCCGGGCCTCGTCGGTGGTCCACGCGGTCATCGCCTTGGACTTCGCGGCTGGCCGGTCAACGCCCAAGAGGGGATCGCGGCCGAACATGCCGTTTCGGGTCGCCCAGGCGGTGGCCGACTTGAGGACGCCGACGGCCAATTGGCGCGAGCGCGCTGAAAGCCCCTGCCGGCCTCTCGACGACTCCGAGGTGCGGAGCTTCTCGACCATCTCCGAGACGTGAGCCGGTGTCAGCGCAGCGACCCTGATCGCGCCGATCTGAGGAACGATCCACGCGTCGACGACACGTCGGTACTGAGCGATGGTTGCCGCGCGCAGTTCTCGTGACTCCATCGCTGGGAGCCAGTGCTTCTCGAGGAGGGTCCTCACCGTGAGGGGAGTGTCCTTGCGGTAGGACCCCTCGACCACCTTCCCCAAGACGACGTTCAGGTGCTTCTGAGCATCGCCCCGCGTACGGAAGCCGCCCTTCGAATGCTGGCGGCGCTTGCCAGTCGACGGGTCGGTCAGATGCCAGATCGCGGTGTAGGTGCTCCCGCGCTGGCGGATCATGCCCTTCATTGGGTCTCCCTCTTGGGGCTCCCTTCACACAACTCCGGGAACCTCTCTCTCATTGCCCTGATCCACTGAGTCGCATTGCGGGTGCGCTCGGTCATCTCTTGGCCTTCCTCGTCTTCCGGAGGGGATGCTCAATGGCGCGGCCGGGGTCCGCCTGTCCCAGCAGCGGGGGTGTCGTGCGCCGCGCTTCATGCAGCAGGCGCCCGATGTAGGACTCCTTGTAGCCCAAGAGATTTGCGGTTGCCCGGCGCGGCGCGGGGTCCCCTGCGGCGAGGAACGTCCGATAGGCATCGGCGACGTGGCGGAGGCGTTCTTGATGGTCGGCTGCTCTCTTGCTTGACTCCCGCAGCCGCTTTCCGACTTCACTGTTCTCTTCGAAGATCGCGAACGGGTCCAGGCCGTAACTTCCGGGCTTGCCGGGTGTCGCCTTACTCATGATGAGCAGAGCTGCCTGGCGGGCAAGCTGAGCCAGTGGGAGACGCATGTTCGCATTAGTGAGAGGGGGACCAGCCGCCCGACGTGTCGCTTCCACGCGAACGCAGACCGGGCGCAAACCCTCCATCGCGACATCGATCATGAGCAGACACGGCAAGCGTGAATCGTCGATCGTGGCCGTGAAGGCGGCAGGGATTGCCACTCCCTCGTCTGGCCAGATGACCAGTTGGGCAAATTCCGCCTTGACGGACGTGAAGTTGAAGAATCCCGACGCCATGCCAAGCCTCAGTCTACTGAAAAGTAACGGTTGCAGTCAATAGCCGTTACCTGACTCTGTCATGGAACTGGGGCCTTCCCCTCTCGGTAACGGTCGTGCCACCATCCGTTGGCATGAGAAGCGCACCCTCCTCCATCGCTCTGCTCGCACAGCTTCGGGCCGATGCACGCTCGGGGCTCGCTCGAGAGCGACGGCGCCAGGCGGATATTGGGCTGAGCGAGATGGCGCGGGAGGTGGGGGTCGCGCCCGCGACCCTGAGCCGCTGGGAACGAGGTCTGCATCGTCCTCGAGGCGACGCTGCCGCTCGCTGGGCACGCGCCTTACACCAGTTGGGGTTGTCGTGAGCCAAGAGCGCGCCACCCAGACCGTCGCCGAAGTCGCCGAGCGCTTCGGAGTCTCGGAGTGGACCTTGCGCCAAGCCGTCCACGCCGGCACCTCGCCCGTCCCTCCCATCCGCGTCGGCCGCCGCGTCGTCTTCGCCCGGGCCGCCGTCGACCGGTTGCTCGAGCAGGGTGACCCCCCTCTTGGGCCCGAGGGGACTGTGTCGTGAGCGTCGAATTCTCGGCGATGACCGACGCCGAACTCGACGAGCTGGAGGCCGATGGCAGGCGGATGGTTGACCGGGTTTGGGCCGAGCGTCACCGGCGGGTGGTCCTCATGGATCCGGGCGTTCACTTCTGGGCCGACCTCCGGGTCTCGCTCGAGCAGGCCGCAGACCCAGCGACCACGGCGCTCTTTGAGCAGCAGGGCCGCGACCGGAGCTTCGCGCTTCTGGTCGAGGGTGCACCCCCGCCGCGTCCCGAGATTTTGTCGAGGGTCGCCACGGCCATGCTCGTTGAAGACGGGTTCCGCGAAGAGGTCGTCGCGCAGGCGGTCGCCCAACTCGGGATCGACTGGGGGCTCGACCGGCGGGTCGCGATCCAGGCGACGGCGCGTGGTATCCGGGCAGCTAGGGGGTGGCGCAGCCATGCCGCCGCTTGAACTCGCTGGTCCGGTACTCGACGTAGTCGAACGACTCGACGCTGAGGTCGATCTCTTCAGGCGTTGGACGATGCGCGATCTCCTTGCCGAGCCGACGGACTTCGACTGGCTCGTCCGCGGCCTTCTCGCCCGGCCCACCTATGGGCAGATCGCCGGCGAGATGAAGACGCTCAAGAGTTACGTCGCCGGCTTCGTCGCGGTGGGCATCGCCAGCGGAAAGCCGATCTTCGGGCAGTTCACCCCGCCCAGTCCCGGGCCCGTCGTGGCTTACATCGGCGAGGGAGGTCGGGCGCTCTGGACGCGGCGAATCCGGCGTATCTCGGCAGCGATGGGCGTCGACCCCGGCGCCCTCGATCTCCATCCAACCTTCGACGTGGCGCCGATCACGAGCCTGCGGTTCCAGGACTCGCTGCGCCGGGACCTCGAAGAGGTGAGGCCCGCGCTGGTCTTGCTCGACCCTCTGTACACCTTCCACGGCACCACTACGCGAGCCGCGGATCTTCACCAGGAGGGGGCCCTGCTCAACCAGCTTTCAGCGCCCTGTATGGCCGAAGGCGTCAGCTTGCTCGTCGTGAACCACTTCAACCAGTCCGGTGCCGGGATCGGCTTGAAGCGCATCACGATGGCGGGCTCCGGCGAGTGGGCCGACTCGTGGCTGCTCCTGGCTCATCGAGAGGGCACCAAGCAGGTCGAGGCGGGTTCGTTCGGACTCAGCTTGGAGATCGGGTCGCGCCAGTGGGGAGGGACCACCTGGGAGCTCGACTTCGACATCGGCCGGTTCGATGAGGAGACCGGCACCCACGATGGCGAGATCACGTGGGGACTACGCCGAGCAAGCGCGACCACCAAGGTCGCGACGTCTAAGTGCGTCGAGACTCAGATGGCCATCCGCGAGGCACTCTCCGACCGCCCCTGGTCACTCACGAAGACCGAGTTGAAGATGCTCGTCGGCGGCAGTCGGCGACTCTTCGCCGACGCCATGGACGAACTCGTCAGGAAGGGCGTCATCGCCCATGACCTGGTCGGCCGAATCGAGGCCGGGATCACCAAAAAGCGCCCGCTTTGGGGTCTCACGCCTACTCGGGCGCAAGCGGACCGCCCGAGTTGGCAGGAGGAGGACTCTTAGTGGTCTCCTACCTGCGCCAACAACCAAGGTGGTCAACCGCCCGTGTTGTTCGGCTGGGTTTACTCTCCGCCGCCCCGCCAACCAAGGCGGGCGGGCGGAAGCCTCATAGCCCGCCTTCCTTGGTTCTTCACAAGTTCACAAGTGGCATCGTCCACGTCCACGTCTGCTGCACTGCCCACAGTGATGCGCACATAGGGGAGCGCTGCATCGGGCAGCTGGTGGAGGCGATGCCCAAGGCAACGGGCACAGGCATACACACTTTGAGCGTCTCGTCCCATGGCCTCCTGATCATCAAGCTCTGTCCGCAGTGCGTAGTGCGTAGTGCTCAGTTTGCTTCTAGCGCCGAGCGACGCCATCGTCGAAGCTCCCGCGGATCAGTTGACTTTCGGTCAAGTAGACGCCCCAAAGTCCCTAGTCAACGCTCTGTGTCAGCACCTTGTCAGCGCGCAGGTAGGCCACGATGACCACTGACCACGCCCTCGAGCCGACCACGCGCAAAGACGGCTCGCCCACACTTCCCGCTCGGGGCTATTCGTGGAAGCCGTTCGAGCCCGTGCATGGTGCCTACTCGGGCGCCGAGATCGACAAGCGCGCCCTACAAGTGCGCCATCAGCTCTTCGACCTGGCTCCGTGGCTCGCCGACGAGCCGGTCTACGTGATCCCCGTCGCCCGGTTCGTGCGCGTCGAGGCGCGATCCCAGCTCCTCGCCGAAGCCATCGCCTCCAAGACCGACGCCCAGGGCATCCTGTCGGTCGGCTCCCGCATGCTCGAGGCGGCCACCGCGTGCGACCGTCTCGCAGCGAAGCTCGGCGATGACCTCGGACTGTCGCCGCTCGGCAAGGCGAAGTTGAAGGCGATGACGGCTGCCGGCGAGATCGGCGCGGAGGGCCTGGCCGAGCTCCTCGAGCGTGGCCGGAAGGCCCGGATCGCCGCCGGCCAACTGGACGCCGAGGAGGTCGAGCCCCCATGAGCTGCTCAATCTGCGCCTACGGAGCGAGCACGGCTCGTGGCCACGGGACCACCGTGGCACCCACTGTCGCCGCTGCCACCGGTCCTGGACCTCTCGACGCGAGGCCCATTGCGCCGAGTGCTGCCAGCACTTCGCCTCGGTCAGCGCTGCCGAGCTCCACTGGTGCGACGGCCGCAGCTCGAAGCACGCGTCCTGGTGCGACCACCACCACGGCCGCCCGTGGGCTCCTCGCCACGGCCACGCGGCCGAGGTCGGCGCCATCGAGTTCCGCGTCAGTGTCTGGTGCCTCGCAAAGCCGCTCTCTAGGGCCTGTTCCCCGTCGATTAGCCCCGCAATGGCGCTCCCTGGCCGGTTGCCCCAGATCGCCCGGTCGCGAGTCATGGCGCAGGCTGCGCCCACGCCGCCCCCCGGCGCCTCGAGTGTCCTCGAGGAGGTTGTTTGATGACCCCGATCACGTGGTCGAGATCCGCTTCGCGGCTTCGGCCAGCTGGGAGGACCGATGTCTGATGACCTGGCCACCGCGTGGGTGGCCATCCGCCCCGACTTCTCGGGCTTCGAGAGCGAACTGGTCGCCGGCGTGGACGCCGACACCAAGGGCGCGTCCGGGACGGTGCGCGTCAACGCTGACCTCACCGGGGTCGACGCCCTGCTGAGCGACCCGCTTGGCCGCGTCATGAACTTGGTCGTCGACGACGCCTCAGGCCCCGAGGACCTGCGCAGGCGGGTCGCAACTTTGGCGACTCTGGCTGCCAGCTGGGCAACCGCGCTGTGCGAAGGGGTCGCCGCGGCACTGAACGAGCGCGCCGACGTCCTCGGCGACGCGTTGGGGATATCGCCTGAAGATCGGGCGGACCTGCGCCGTTTCGATGCGCGCGACGTCATGGCTCGGGCGGACGACGCAGCTCGTCGAGGTTCGCCGTGATGGAATCCCTCGACCTTCTGGCCGCGCTAGTGCTCGAAGACGGGCGCCGGTGGGGCGATGCTGCCGAGTCCTGGCAGTGGACGACAGCGCGCCACGTCCTCGACCCGGGGTCGCCCCCGAACCTCTGGGACAGCAGGCCGCGTGGCGGCAGCAAGACCACCGACATCGGCGCCGTCTGCATCGTGCTACTGGCCTCGGCGCTCCCGCCGGGTTCGGGAATCGACGCCTTCGCCGCCGACCGGGATCAGGCCCGGTTGATCATCGACGCCATCCGAGGCTTCGTCGCCCGCACCCCGTCGCTGGCCGGCGTCCTCGACGTTGACGCCTACAAGGTGAGGTCGAACACCGGGTGCGTCCTCGAGGTGCTGGCCGCCGACGCGGCGTCCGCCTGGGGTCGCAAGCCCACCGTCGCCATTGCGGACGAGGTGTGCCAGTGGCCGAATGCGACCAACGCCCGGGCCCTCTGGCAGGCGGTCGTCTCCTCGCTCGGCAAGGTGAAGCGGGCAAAGCTCGTCTGCCTCACCACCTCGGGCGATCCGGCCCACTGGACGCACCGGATCTTCGAGCAGGCGAAGCGCTCGAGGCGCTGGCGCGTCCAGGAGGTCCCCGGGCCGCTGCCTTGGGCCGACCCTGACTTCCTGGCCGAGCAGCGGGGACTCCTGCCCGACTCGGTCTACCGCCGTCTCCACCTGAACGAGTGGGCAGCCCCCGAGGACCGGCTCACGAGCCTTGACGACCTCCGAGCCTGTGTCGACCACGAGGGCCCACTCGAGCCGGTGGAAGGCCACCACTACGTCATCGGGGTCGACCTCGGGCTGAAACACGACCGCTCTGTCGCAGCTGTCTGCCACGCTGAGGGAGACGGCGAGCGCAAGGTGGTCCTCGACCGCATGGAAGTGTGGGCCGGAACACCTCGTCGCCCGGTCGACCTCCCAGAGGTCCGAGACTGGCTCGAGTTCAGCGCCAAGCGTTACCGCGCCCCGCTCGTGGTCGACCCCTACCAGGCGATCGGGATGATCCAGGAGCTCCGCCGGCGTGGAGTGGTGGCCGAGGAGTTCAACTTCAACCAGTCGTCGATCGGGCGCCTGGCCGTCACCCTTCACACCTCGGTGCGCGACCACCGTCTCGGCCTTCCCGATGACGCCGAGCTCCTCGACGAGCTGGCGAACGTGCGCCTACGTGAGACGTCGCCGAATGTCTACCGCATGGACCACGATCCCGACCGTCACGACGACCGGGCCATCGCCCTGGCGTTGGCGGCTGAGAAGCTGCTCACGTTGGTCCCGATCCGCAGGGCTCGCATGACCCACGTGTCCCGTCCGCACCGTCCAGACCCCTTGGTGAACTACGTGGCGGCCGGCTGGCTGTCTCGCTGAAAGGAGTCCAATGCCCGACCCACAATGGAGACAACTCACCGAACAGGCAAAGGGCGTATTCGGTATACGGGCGCGTCACAGCGGGCCAGCATGGCCAACCCCCGACAGGCCGAAAGCTCAAGCACCACCCTGTACTTCAAGCCGACCGGCGAGCGCATCGCCGAGAAGTTGTGCAACGCGGCGACTATCGAGCAGCTCGCCCAGACGGTGCCAGTCCCCCCCAGTGCTGTGGCGTGATCCCAACGCGCTCGATCGCTATCTCGAGGCAGTCAGGTGGGCGCCCGAGAATCGCGTCCAACTCATCTCTCCGGCAACCGGGGAGTTGGAGCCACTCCCGCCGCTTCTCGGGCCCAACGTCTTCGTCACAACGCAGTGAGCGTGGGCTCTCATCGTGCAATGCACCGTCTGGGCGGACGCTGGCCCGATCTTCTCGGCGAACCGCGACCTTCGCGTTCCAGCCAGCCACCTCGTCGCTGACGTAGTGAATGAACGGCGCGCGGGGCGACAGCGGACACGAAACGGGAGGGCCCCGAAAGACCCTCCCGCTCGCCCCGCGTTCGCTACCCGGTCAGAGCGTGCGTGGGCATCCCCCCGTTCCGTGGAGGCATCGCGTAAGGACAGGCGATGCCAGAGAAACGCAGGAGGAAGTACGACCCCGAGTTCCGGGACGGCGCGGTCCGTGTCGTGCGGGAAACGGGCAAGACGATCCGGGAGGTCGCTCAGGACCTCGGGGTCAGCCACCAGACCCTGGCCAACTGGGTCCTGAAGGACAAGATCGCCCGAGGGGAGCGGCTGGATCCCAGGCACGTCGACCCCGAGCGGGTGAAGGAGCTCGAGCGCGAGATCGAAGAGCTCAAGATGGAGCGTGATGTGCTCAAGCGATCCGTGGTCCTCTGGGTGAAGGAGGCGACGAACCGATGAGCGTGGTGTCGTTCATCGTCTCCCAGAGGGCCGAGTACGGCGTGCCCCACGCCAAGTGCTGTCGGTTCCTCGGGGTCTCGGTGTCCTGGTTCTACAAGTGGCGGGACCGACCGCCGACCAGGCGCCAGCGTCGCCGGGAGGCCCTCGATATCGAGGTGAAGAGGATCTTCGAGCACTCCGGTGGCACACCGCGCACCTACGGCTCTCCCCGGATCCATGCCGAGCTCCTCGACGCCGGCTGGCAGGTCTCGGAGAACACCGTGGCCGACTCCATGGCCCGCCAGGGCCTGGTGGCCAGGCCCAAGCGCCGCTTTCGGTCCCTGACCCGCCCGGACAAGGCCGCCGATCCGCTCCCTGACCTGGTGAAGCGGGACTTCAGCGCCGAACGGGTCGACGAGAAGTGGTGCGGGGATCTGACCGAGATCCCGACCGACGAAGGCAAGCTCTACCTGGCGAGCGTGATCGACCTGGCGGCTCGCCGGATCCCGGGGTTCGCCTTGGGCGAGCACCACGACGCCGAGCTGGCCGCCGGGGCGCTCAAGATGGCCGCCGCTATCCGAGGTGGAGACGTACGCGGCGTCATTTTTCATTCCGACAAGGGTTCGGAGTACACCGCTTCGTTCTTCGAGGAGGTCTGCGAGCGCCTCGGGGTGACCCAGTCGATGGGTCGGGTCGGGTCGTGCTTCGACTGTGAGAAGAATTCAAGGGTCGTCCGAACGGGTCTGACTCTTGTTACGACAGGCCGCTGAGTGCCTTTGCGTTGATCTG
>JAJYVS010000076.1 GCA_021791895.1 Actinomycetes bacterium
TCAGGGGCCCGCAAATCCGTCGGCTGGCACCAGGGTGCAGCGCGATGACAAGCTCAACCGACTATCGGACACGCCTTCACGGTTTCGGGGGAAGCTCAGACCTCTTGGAGCCCCGGATGAGGGTGCTTCGGTGCCGGACCCGGCCGTGGGCATCACGGCCCAAGAAGACCCGGATCTCGTAGGCATCAGGACCCTTGTCGGGCCGCTCCCGGATGCTGCCGGCCACCGTCGTCACCGCCTCGGCTGGTCGCCGTCCCAACAATTGTTGGGACCGCTGTTGGGACAAGACGATACTTGACGGGTGTGACGGGGCCAATGATGCCCATTCATGGCCTCTGAACTGCTATTTTGTCGGGAGCCTGGGCGGGGAATCGAACCCCGGACCTGCGCATTACGAGTGCGCTGCTCTGCCGGCTGAGCTACCCAGGCGGGTCGCCGGCGGGTCGAGCGCCGGACCGAAAGCCGTATCCTACGCCCGCCCCTGCGGAGCCCCGGAGAGCCGCACGAGCAGGGACTCGAGCATGAGCGACTCGTTGGGGTTGCGCTCGAGCGACGCGGCGGTCTGGGTAATGGCGTCGCAGGCGGCCCGGCAGCGCTCGATCTCCTCCCCACCCGCGCCGGTCCCGAGAAGGTGGGCCAGCCGGTCCCGGTAGGCGCGGGCGAGGACCCCGAGGCCCGAGCGGATCTCGTCGGTCCGCCACCGCCGCTCCTCGCGGTGCTGGCGCTCGAGCAGCTCGCGCCGGCCGGGGATCGTCCGCTCGCCGAGGCTCTCCGACTCGGCTGCCAGCCCGGCGAGTGCCTCGGCGTGCTGCTCGCGCAGCGGGGCGACCGCGGCCTCGGCCGCCGCCAACAGATCGCGGGCCAAAGCGGCCGCCACCGAACCCTCGCCGCTCAGCCGTCCCGGCACCGAGCGCCAGAGGTCGTGGCGGGCCACGAAGCTCTCGTCCTCGGCAAGCAGGCGGGCGCGGTCCAGGTCGCCGCTGCTGCCCTCGGCGAGCACTGCGGCCCGATCGGGGTCGACGCCTCGTGCCACCAGCCAGGCTTCGACCACTCCCGGCGCGATGGGGGGGAACCGGACCTCGACGCAGCGGCTGGCGATGGTGACCAGCTCCGGCGGCACGGACTCGCAGAGCAGGACGAACACCGTGCCCGGCGGTGGCTCCTCCACCGTCTTCAAGAGGGCCGGGGCCGAGCGGACGGCGAGGTGCACGTCCGTGACCACCAGCACCTGACGGTCGGCCTCGAACGGCCGGCGCTGGGCCAAGAGAGCCAGGCGTCGGGCGTCGTCGACCCCGAGGGCGGCCCCGGTCCGTTCCACCACCACCAGGTCCGGGTGGGTGCCGGCCAGGGCCCGACGACAGATGTCGCAGGCGCCGCAGCCCCCGGCCGGGCACAGGAGCGCGGCGGCGAACGCCCGGGCTGCGGGCCGGGTCCCCGATCCCTCGGCGCCGAGGAACAGGTACGCGTGGACCGGGTGCCGGGCGGCACTCCGCAGGGCGCTCACCGCCGGACCCTGGCCCACCACCTCGGCGAACAGGGCGGCCACCGGGTGCTCGTCGGTGATGGTCATCCCGGTGGGCCCAGGCGAAGCTCGACCGCGGCGGCCACCGCCTCGGCCACGGCGTCGACGTCGCCGGATCCGTCGACCACGGCCCAGTGGTTGGGGTCCAAGCGCGCCAGCTCCCGGTAGCCCTCGGCCACCCGGGCGTGGAAGTCGGGGCCCTGGCCCTCCAGGCGGTCGGGGTCCGAGCCGCCCAACCGTTCCCGGGCCAGGGCCGCCGGCACCTCCAGGAGGACCGAGAGGTCGGCGGCGAGGCCCCCCGTGGCGAACTCGAGGACCGGGGCGAGCGCGGCCGCCCCGAGCCGTCGCCCCCACGCCTGGTAGGCGAGGGTGGAGCCGCTGTAGCGGTCGGTGACGACCCACTGGCCGGCGGCGAGCGCCGGCTCGATCAACTCGTCGACGTGCTGGGCCCGGTCGGCCGCCATGAGCAGTGCCTCGGTGCGGGCCGACGGGGCCGGACCCGGGCCGAGCAATAGCGCCCGGACGGCCGCGCCGAGCTCGGTGTCCCCGGGCTCGAACGTGTAGCGCGCGCCCAGTCGCCCGGCCAGGAGCCGCGCCTGGGTGGACTTGCCGCACCCGTCGACGCCCTCGAAGGCGACGAGGCGACCCCTCGCCCCGGTCCGTTCCGCCACCGCTCTATTGTGCGGCGCCCGCGCCGCTCAGGCCGGCGCGTCGTCGCCGGTGCCGGCGGCCTTCTTCGCCGGTGCCCGCTTCTTGGCCGCCTTCTTGGCCGGTGCCGCCTTCTTGGTTGCCCTCTTGGCCGCCTTCTTGGTGGCCGTCTTGGCCGTCGCCTTCGTGGCCTTGCGGGCCCGCCGAGTCGTCGGCCCGGCGGCACGACGCTCGGCCAAGAGCTCCGAGGCCCGCGCCAGGGTAATCGACTCGACGTTGTCCCCCCGGCGAAGCGACGCGTTGACCGTCCCGTCGGTCACATACGGGCCGAAGCGGCCGTCGCGAACCACCACGGCCAGGTTGGTGTCGGGATCGGTCCCGAGCTCCCGCAGGGGGCCCGCCGGCGTCCGGCCCCGCCTCGTCTTTGGCTGGGCGAAGACTGCCCTCGCCTCGTCCAGGCCGATCGTGAGGAGCTGCTCCTCGGCGCTCAGACTGCGGGTGTCGGTGCCCCGCTTGAGGTAGGGGCCGAACCGGCCGTTGTGGGCCACGATCTCCTCGCCGGTGTCGGGGTCCACCCCGACACTGCGGGGGATGGAGAGGAGCTCGAGCGCCTGGTCGCGGGTCACGGTCTCGGGGCTCATCGAGGCGAACAACGAGGCGGTCCGGGGCTTGGGCCCACCCTCGGCCACCTCGCCCAGCTGGACGTAGGGACCGAACCGGCCGGCCTTGACCCACACCTCGAGCCCGGTTTCCGGGTCGGTGCCGAGCACCCGGTCCCCAGAGGGGGCGGCCAGCAGCTCCTCGGCCAATCCGACGGTCAGCTCGTCGGGGGTCAGGTCCTCGGCCAGCGAGGCCCGGGCCTCGCCCCGCTGGAGGTAGGGGCCGTAGCGGCCGACCCGGACCACGATGGGCTCACCGTCGGCGCCGGCGCCGATCGGGATCGAGTTGATCTCCCGGGCGTCGATCTCGCCGAGGTGGACGGCGACGGCGGCCTTCAGCCCGAGCCGCAGGGTGTCCCCGCCGAGCTCACCGGGCTCGGCGGCGTGCCCGTCGGCGGCGGGGGCCAACGAACCGTCCCCGGCCTTGTGCCCCGCCCCGTCGGTGGGCGAGCCGAAGTAGAAGCGGGTGAGCCAGGGGAGCGCCTCCTCGCGGCCGTCGGCGATCTCGTCGAGGTCGTTCTCCATGGAAGCGGTGAACCCGTAGTCGACCAGCTCGCCGAAGTGGCGCTCGAGGAGGGAGACCACCGCGAAGGCGGTGAAGCTCGGCACCAGGGCCGAGCCCTTCTTCCACACGTACCCCCGGTCGACGATGGTCGAGATCACGGTGGCGTAGGTGGACGGCCGGCCCACCCCGAGCTCCTCCATCGCCTTCACCAGTGAGGCCTCGGTGTAGCGGGCCGGGGGCTGGGTCGCATGGGCCCCGGGCTCGAAGGCGCTCGCTTCGACCTGCTGGCCCTCGGCTAGCGGCGGGAGGGTGACCTCCCGGTCGGCCAGCTCGGCCTCGGGGTCGTCGTCGCCCTCGACATAGGCCCGGAGAAACCCGGGGAAAGTGATCACCCGGCCGTTGGCCGAGAACTCGGCCTCGCTCCCGGCAAGGCCCTCGAGGGCATCGGGGACCGGGGCGGCCAGGCGCACGTGGGCGCTGCGCCCGCTGGCATCCAGCATCTGGGAGGCGACCGTCCGCTTCCAGATCAGCTCGTAGAGCCGGAGCTCGTCGCCCCCGAGCCGGCCGGCCGCCTGCTCGGGGGTCCGGAAGCGCTCGCCCGCCGGGCGGATGGCCTCGTGGGCCTCCTGGGCGTTCTTGACCTTGCGCTCGTAGCGGCGGGGACGTTCGGGCACGTACTCGGGGCCGTAGAGCGAGACGGCCTGGGACCGGGCGGCCGACAGCGCCTCGTCCGACAGCGTGGTCGAGTCGGTCCGCATGTAGGTGATCCAGCCCTGCTCGTAGAGGCGTTGGGCCACCTGCATGGCCCGCTGGGCGCTGAAGCGGAGCTTGCGCCCGGCCTCCTGCTGGAGGGTGGAGGTCATGAAGGGCGGGGCCGGAGAGCGACGAAAGGGCCGGTCGGTGACCGAGGTCACGGTGAACGTCGCGTCGGCGAGCCCATCAGCCAGGGCCCGGGCGACCGGCTCGTCGAGCACCCGGACCCGGCCCGGGTCCTCCACCGCGCCCTCGGCGTTGAAGTCCCGCCCGGTGGCGACCGGGGTCCCGCCCAGGGTGACCAGGGTGGCGGCGAAGCTCGGCGGGACAGCGGGGTCGGCCGCCTCGGTCCGGCCGGGGGAGACGAAGGTGCCCTCGAGGCCCCACCAGGTGGCCGAGCGGAACCGCATGCGGGCCCGCTCGCGCTCGACGATCATGCGGGTGGCCACGCTCTGGACCCGCCCGGCCGAGAGGCGCGGCATGA
>JAJYVS010000077.1 GCA_021791895.1 Actinomycetes bacterium
GGTGGCAGGCGTCAGCGCTCGCCTACAACGTGGCCCGCTGGGTGCGGGTCCTCGCTCTCCCCGAGTCGTTCTCGACCTGTCGGGGCAAACGCCTCCGGGCCAGCTTCTTCAACGTCCCCGCACGCGTGGTGCGGACCGGCCGCCGGACCTACCTTCGACTGGCACGCGCCTCTCGTCACGCCGACTCGTTCATCGCGGCACTGAAGCGCCTGCGGGCTCTCCCGATGTTCGCCTGAGCGAACCGGGCTCCTCACAGAATCGCCCCAGAGGCTGCGGAGCCATGTCCCTGGCCACTTTCGACCACCACGAAACGACCCCAGCGCGCCGATCGGCAGCACCAGAGGCCCTACTGCCGGGCGACTCGGCTCGGCATGGCCGTCGGATGGCGCTCTGGAGCCGTCACAACCGCACTTCGATGGCCGGCTGCAATATCAGGGTCAGACCCACATGGCCTCTGGTAGAGGCCGCCACGGCGGATGAGAATGGTGCTCGGTCGCCCGCCGAGCCCGGACTCTCATTGGTGCCACAGAGCCCGCGGGTCAGACTGGTGCCGGGGCCTGCAGGCACCACGGACTGTTCCTTCGAGGACGTACCTCAGATTCTCCAACACCACACAGGCCCCAGGGGCGACCACCAACGAGGACCAACCCGAAGGAGGAGCCGATGGAAGTTATCGTGGAGCGCTGCGCAGCGCTCGACGTCCACAAGGACACGATCATGGCGGCGGTGCGTCTGCCCGGGGACAAGGGCAAGCGCCGCACCGAGGTGCGGGAGTTCCGCACGTGGACCTCGTCGCTACGCGAGCTGCGCAGCTGGCTCGTCAACCACGGCGTCACCCAGGTGGCGATGGAGGCGACCGGGGTCTACTGGAAGCCGCCCTGGCACGTGCTCTGCCCCGAGCCGAGCTTCGAGCTGCTGTTGGTCAACGCCCAGCACGTCAAGAACCTCCCCGGCCGCAAGACCGATGTCGCCGACGCCCAGTGGTTGGCATCTCTCCTCGAGTGCGGACTGCTCCGTGGCAGCTTCGTCCCCGATCCGGTGATGAGCCGGCTGCGGGACCTGACCCGGCACCGCAAGAAGCTCGCCGAAGAGCGTGGCCGAGAGACCCAACGGATCCAAAAGGTGCTCGAGGACGCCGGCATCAAGCTCGACTCCGTGGTCTCCGACGTGCTCGGCAAGGGGCCGCGCCACATGATCGAGGCGCTCATCGCCGGCGAGCGGGACCCGAAGGTGCTGGCCGAGATGGCCCTGACGCGCTCTCGGTCGAGGATCCCCGAGCTACGACTGGCCCTCGAGGGCGGCTTCAGCGAGCACCACGCCTTCATGCTGCGGACCCACCTCGACACCGTCGACCACCTCAGCGTCCAGATCACCAAGCTCGACGAGCGCCTGGAGGTGGAGATCGCCCCTTTCGCTCGCCAGGTTGAGCGCATGTGCACGGTGATCGGCATCGGCAAGGTCACCGCCCAGGCGATCATCGCCGAGATCGGGGTGGACATGGGCCGCTTCCCGACCGCGGCCCACCTCGCCAGCTGGGCTGGGATGTGCCCGGGCAACCACGAGTCGGCGGGCAAGCGCCGTTCGGGGAAGGCGAGGAAGGGCAACGCCGCTCTGCGCACGGCGCTCATCGAAGCGGCCTGGTCGGCGTCGCACTCGAAGGACAGCTACTACGCCGCCCTCTACCGGCGCTTCTGCCGTCGGTTCGGCAAGAAGAGCGAGTCCAAGGCCATCTTCGTCGTCGCCCACTCGATGCTCGTCACCATCTGGCACATGCTCGCCAACGAGTCCGACTACGCCGACCTCGGTGCCGACTGGTTCGACCGCCGCAGCGACAACGAACAGCACGCCCGCCGTCTCGCCCACCAGATCGAGCGACTCGGCTACAAGGTCACCGTCGAAGTCGCCGCCGCCTGACCTCGTGCACACCACCGGGGCTCACGCCCCGAACGGGGCTCCGCCCCGCACCCCGACTGGCGCGCCCACGTCCGCGGACAACTCAGGTCATTCTCACCTCAGAAGCCGGCGACGGCGACGATCGGTCGGTGGAGCGGGCGTCCACCCATCGAACCGTAGAACGGGGCTCCGAAGGAGAAGAGGCCGCCGTCGGAGGCGACAAGACGGTACCCGCTCCCATTGGCGGTTCCGGTCATGCCCACGATCGGCGCAACCAGGGCTCGCCCACCCATCGAGCCGAGGAAGGGGGCACCGAAGGCGAAGACCCCCCCGTCGGAGGCCACCTCCCAGTAGCCCCCGGTGTCCGGGTCGGTCGCGGTCGCCACGATCGGCCGGTTCAATGGCATCCCGCCCATCGAACCGAGGAAGGGGGCGTCGCCGAAGGCGAAGATTCCCCCGTCGGAGGCGACGAGGCGGTACCCCTTCCCGTCCGCCGTGGCAGACATCCCGACGATTGGAGCATCGAGGCGGGTCCCACCCATCGACCCGTCGAAGGAAGCGTCACCGAAGGCGAAGACCCCGCCGTCGGCTGCGACCAGCCAGTACCCCTTCCCGTCGGGGGTGGCGGCCATCCCGACGATCGGCGCGTCGAGGTGGTGGCCACCCATGGACCCATAGAAGCCGGCGCCCCCGAAGGCGAAGACCCCCCCGTCGGAGGCCACTTCCCAGTAGCCCCCGGTGGCGGGGGCCATCGCCACCCCGACCACCGGCGCGTCGAGGCGCAGGGCTCCCGTGGATCCGCAGAAGGGGGATCCACCGAACGAGAACACCCCCCCGTCCCCGGCGAAGAGGTCGTAGCCGAGCGGCGTGGCGGCAGCGGGAACGGCACAGGGAGGTACGGAACTGGGCGCGGGAGTGCCCCCGGCGTCCCCGGTCAGCTGAGGATCGTGGTGGAACTCGGGCCACGATCCGGCGCCGACGGCGAGGGCACCGTCCGAACCCGGTATCTCGTAGTGCTCGATCTTTCCGACGAGCTTCCCGGGGGCGATCTCGGCGTACCCGGCCAGGGTGATCCCGATCGTCCCGTTCGGGTCGGCAGTGACCAAGGGTGAGCTCTGCAGCCCGAGCACCGGATCGAGGGTCGCCACCAGTCCCCCGGTCCTCCCGTCGTAGACGAACGTCCCGTTGATGGTCGGCACCAGCACATCCTGGTAGCCGAGCCCGGTGAGGTCGGCGGTCACCGGCGAACCGATGATCTCGGGAAGGCCGCTTTGGTGCCAGAGGGGACGGCCGGTGGCGGCGGCGAGCACCCAGATCGACCCGCTCGGGCCGGTAGCGGTCACCTGATCAGTGGTCTCGGCCACCTCAAAGGACCCGTTCCCGGCGATGTCGGCGAGTGCCGGGGACGAGTAGGTGTCTCCGTCGAGCGTCGTTGACCAGACCGGATCACAGTGGGTGTCGTAGGCGATGACCTTGTCGCTGTCGGGCGCGCCGGCGAAGTAGCTACCCGTCCCGGTCACGATCCCGGTCTGCCCTCCGGCGAGGAAGCCGCCGACGGCCGGCGAGGAGTCCACCACCTGGTCGGTGTCCGCCCGGCAGATCAGGTTGCCCTGGGGACTCAGGATCCGGAGGTGACCCCCCTGGGTGTACTGCTGGCCACGGCCCGCCCCGGCGGTCTGGTCGCCACCCACGATCGCCTCGGTGACCCCGTTGCCGAAGAGGTCGGCCAGCGCGGCGGTCGAGTGGGTACTGTCGGAGTCGAAGAACGGCCAACCGGTGAGCACGGAGCCGTTCGCGGCAGCCAGGGCGAACGCCTGCTGTCCCAGCGAACCGGCCATCACGTCGGTGGCGCCCCCCTGGAGGACACCGACGCTCATCCCCGCCTCCACCCCGGTGGCCGGCTGCGTATCCGAGGCGGGATCGGTGACGGGGGTGAACCAGGCCAGGGTGCCCGACGCGGTGAAGGCCTGGTAGCCACCGACATCGGGGTCGGCATCGTTCCCGGAGCCGACGAACACCGCCGGAGCGCCTGCGGGCAGAGGCCCCGGCGCCACAGAGGGGGCCGAGTCGACGGGTCCGCTGCCGTCCGTCGCCGGCCAACCCGGCACCGCGACCGCAGCATTCCCACCCAGGTGGTATGCGTACACGTAGCCCCGCCGGTCCGCCACCACCACTGAGGGGGACCCGCCCAGGTCGGCGACCGTGGGAGACGAGAGCGCGATCGGCTGCCCTGCGTCAGGGAGGGTGGTGGACCACGTCTCGTCGAAGACCAGTGGAGTGCCGCCGGACTGCACCGTGGGTTGCGCAGCGGACGGGACGGTGCTCGCCTCTGCCGGTCCGCCCGTCAGCAGCGGCGACGCCGGGAGCGAGGCAGCGGCGACCCCGAGGCCCAGGAAGAAGAGAGTGGCCGGGACGCGGCCGGGACGCGGCCGGTCCATGCGGTGTGCACCGCCGCGAACCCGATCGAGCCTCATGAGGGCCAGAGCGTAGGCGCTGACACGGGCGTCGGCACTGGCGAGCTGCGGCGCCCCCGGCAGGAGTCGAACCCGCAACCTGGTGGGTAGAAGCCACCCGCTCTATCCAGTTGAGCTACAGGGGCCCGCAGGAGC